>CAWHWH010000053.1:0-92436 GCA_963832865.1 uncultured Pseudomonadota bacterium | reverse complement strand
CCGCAATTGCCAGCGCTTTACCGGCTCTGCATTCGAAACAACGATAGGCTTTCCGACTTCCTCGGTCAGCGTGCTGGGAGACCTGAAGACCTACGATGAAATCAGTGACGCCGGCCGAGCGGTCCGCCGCCGCTTTTGTCCGAACTGCGGTTCGGGCGTGATCGCCGAGGCCGATGCGTTTCCCGGTATTACAATCTTCCTGGCCGGAAGTTTGGATGACCCGACTGCCTACAAGCCGACGATGGAGCTGTTTTGCAGTAGCGCTCAGCCATGGGTACACGCTGCAGGAGAGCGGACCCAATTTGCCAAGATGCCGTCCTGATCTCACGCTGACGCGTAGACCTGTCCACCATTTTTGATTAAACTACCGGCCGCTACACCAGTTCGGCGAGAAGTAACTTTGCGTCCCGCAATTCCTTGGTATTGAAGCCTTCGGTGAGCCAGCTTAAACCGGAGCGAGGACTGGATTTCCAGCCTCGCCAACAGAACGGGCGGGCGGGGTTGCTTCCAAAAGACCGCCATCCCGGGGCTCCGCGAGGCGTTGCCACCCGGTCGATCGGCGTGCAAACTCGACGTCGAAGTCGTGGCTTCATCTAGCCAACGAGCGCGTGACAGCATGGGATAGGCAAGATGGGCCTGCGTATAGCCGTCGATATCGGTGGCACGTTCACTGACTTCTGTCTGCTCGACGAGACCACGGGGGTGATGCGTGTCGCCAAGACCGCGTCCAGCAAAGATCCGATCGAGGGGCTTTTCGCGGGTCTCGCACAGGAACATGTCGATCTGAGCGACGTGACGCTGTTCTCCCACGGTACCACGGTCGCGACCAACGCGCTGATCACCCGCCGCCTGCCGCGTGCGGCGATGGTCTGCACCGAGGGATTTCGCGACGTGATCGAAATCCGCCGCGCCAACAAGGAAGATCTCTGGGACACCTACAAGGACGTGGCCCGACCATACATCCCTCGCCGCGACCGGCTTACGGTAACCGAGCGGGTGGACGCCGAGGGGCGCGTTGTGATGCCGCTCGACGAAGCGGGCGCCCGGGATGTCGCCCGCATCTTGCGCAAGCGCGGCGTCGCGGCGGTCGCGGTCTGCTTTATGAACGCCTTCATGAACGGCGCCAACGAACGGCGGATGAAAGCCATCCTGGAGGAGGAACTGCCGGGCATCCCGATCACCGCCAGCGCCGACGTGCTGCCGGAGATTTTTGAACACGAGCGGTTCTCTACCACCGTGGTGAACGCTGTGCTGGCCCCGGTCGTGGGCCAGTATACCGCGCGTCTCGGCGACCGGCTGGCCGAGGGCGGCTATCGCAGCGACCTTCTGCTGCTGCACAGCGGCGGCGGGGTGATGACGGCGAAGGGCGCCACGCAACTTTGCCGCGCGCCTCGCCGGATCCGGCATCGCCGCGGGTGCGATCGCCAGCCGCCATATCGCGATGCAGTGCGGCTATGCCAACTCGATCGGTCTCGATATGGGCGGCACCAGTTGTGACGTCTCGCTGGCCTGGGAGGGGCGGTCGCGCGTCACCAAGGACTGGTTCATCGAGTTCGGCTACCCGATCCGCTTTCCGTCGATCGAGGTGCTTACGATCGGCGCGGGCGGCGGGTCACTGGCCTGGATCGACGACGCCGGGTCGCTGCACAACGGGCCGCAATCGGCCGGAGCCGATCCGGGGCCCGCGTGCTATGGCCGCGGCAACTCGGCGCCAACCAACACCGATGCGCATGTGGTGCTCGGCCGGCTTGCGCATGGACTGGCGGGTGGCAGCGTGCGGCTCGATCCGGCGCTGGCGGAAGCGGCGGTTCAGCGCGATGTCGCGGCCCCACTGGGGATGGAGTTGCATGAAGCCGCGCAGGCGATCCTGAAAGTTGCCAATGCCAACATGGCGGACGCTGTGAGGCTGATTTCCATCAGCCGCGGCCATGATCCGCGTGACTTCGCGCTGGTGGCGTTCGGGGGCGCCGGGCCGCTGCACGGGGCGGCGCTCGCGCGCGAGCTATCGATACCGACCGTGATCGTGCCGCCCAGCCCAGGGGTGACCTCGGCGCTGGGATGTCTGCTGGTCGACGTGCAGCATGATCTCGCGGCCAGCTACATCATGCCGGCCGCCGACGCCGACCCCGCGGTGATCGAGACCGAATTCGGCGCGCTCGAAAAGGAAGCGTGGGAACGGATGCACCATGAGGGCGTGAGCGACCTCGACGTCGTGATGGAGCGCAGCATCGACATGATGTATCGGGGGCAGTGGCGCTCGCTCGCGGTTCCGGCCGGGCAGCCGGTGGGGCCGATCGCTGATCTGGTCGGCGGGTTCCATGTCCAGCATGAGCGTGAGTACAACTTTCGCCGCGACGATGCGCCGGTGGACATCTATCGACTCAATCTGCGCGCGGTCGGGATCGTGCCGAAGGCGGCGTTTCGCGAGCACCCTGAAAACGGTCGTATGCCGGCGCCGTCGCAGCACCGCACGGTTTGGTTCGATGGCCATGGCGCGGCTGAAACGCCGGTCTATCGCCGCGACGATCTGCCGGCCGGCGCGGCGCTCGAGGGGCCGGCAATCGTCGAGCAGCTTGATTCGACGACGGTCATCCCGCCGGGGGTCAGCGCCAAGGTGGACCGATTCCTCAACATCGTCATGCGTATGGGTGGCTGAAGATGGCCGTGCAGCAGGATTTCGCCCTCGATCCGGTTACTTTCGAGGTGTTGAAGAATTCGTTCATCACGACTGTCGATCAGATGGCCGAGCAGATACTGCGGACGTGCTATTCGTTTGTTATCTACAATCGGGATTTTTCGAATGCGTTGAACGACGTCAACGGAGACTCGATCGCGCAGGGCAATGCCGATATCGCGGTTCATGTCGGTACCTTGCACTATACATGCAAGGAGGTCATTCGTTTCTTCGAAGGTGATATGAAGCCGGGCGATGTCTATGCCATCAATGATCCCTATGCCGGTGGCACGCATTTTCCCGACGTGCGGCTTATTCGGCCGATCTTTGTTGATGATGCGCCGATCGCGTTCTCGCAGTCCAACGGCCACTGGTCCGATGTCGGCGGCAGCGTGCCGGGCTCGTTCGACGTGGCGGCCAAGGAGATGTTCCGTGAGGGCATCCGCATCACCCCGGTGCGGTTGTGGGATGGAGGCACCTTCCGCCGCGACGTCGCGCATCTGATCGCGGCGAATACTCGCGATCCGGCCTCGATTATCGGCGATATGCAGTCGCAGGCCGAAGCAACCCGCGTGGCCGAGCGGGAGATCCTTCGCCTTGTGGGGAAATACGGCAAGCAGACCGTGATGAGCGGCTTTGCCGACGTGCAGGATTATGTCGAACGCGCGCTGCGGCAGCGGCTTGCGGCACTTCCCGACGGTTCGTGGGAAACGCAGGATTTCATCGACCGCGATCCGGCGGGCGAGGAAGGGATGATACCGATCAAGGTCAAGCTGACGATCGCAGGAGATCGCGCGATCTACGATTTCACCGGCAGCCATCCGTGCATCGGCTCGTTGTACAACTCGGGTTTCGGCACCACGTTCTCGGCGGTGGTGGCGGGCATGAAGACGTTTTTCCCTGACCTGCCGCTGAACTCGGGCTTCTACAGGCCGATCGAGGTGATTGCGCCGGAGGATACCGTGGTCAATGCGCGCTGGCCGATCGCGGTGACCGGGTTCTTGATGCCGTTCGAGAAGATCATGAATTCGATCTACGAAATCTGGTCGAAGATCATGCCCGAGCGGGCGATCGCCTGCGCGTTCAACCTCGAGTATTTGCTGACCGGAGGGCGTGATCTGCGCGGTGATGCGAAGCCGATCTTCATGTTCTACGACTGGCTTCCCGGCGGCTGGGGCGGGCGCAACGGCCGCGACGGCTGCAACGTCACCACGGCTTGCTTCGGTACCGGCTTGCAATCGCAGCCGGTTGAAGGCCAGGAGCGGGTTTCTCCGATACTGACCAACGAGTACCAGGTTCTCACGGATTCGCCAGGGCCGGGCAAATGGCGTGGCGGCGCCGGCGTGCGCAAGACCACCACGTTGGGTGATGCCGACCGCACGGTGATTTCCTACATCTGCGACCGCGAACGGGCCATCGTTTGGGGGATCAACGGCGGTCTGCCGTCGATGCCGCACGGCTTGAGCCTGAGGCGCGCCGGATCGGATCAGGATTTGTGGCTCGGTTCGGTTTTTTCCGACCTGCCCCTGAGCGCCGGGGACGTCTTTTCGCGCCCCACCGCGGGCGGCGGCGGTTACGGTGATCCGCTGGAGCGCGACCCTGCGCTGGTGCGGGAGGATGTCGCGGACGATTATGTCTCCCTCGCGCGCGCCCGAACGGATTATGGGGTGGTGCTGCATGTCATCGACGAAGATCTCGCGGAGTACGCCATCGATCACGCCGCCACGGAGCGGGAACGTGCGCACATTCGCGCGCAGCGGCGTGGTTGGCTCGCTACACCGCCGGATAACGTCGCCCGGCGCTACAAGGCCGGCGATCTCGACCGTCTGGACGTTGTGCGGCAGTATGGCGTCATTCTCGATTGGGGCACCGGGGAGGTTCAGGAACGTTCCACTGTGCAATTTCGGGACATGTTTCAAAAGCGCGCCGTCGCGTATTGGAAGGACTAACCGTTAAAACTTGGGTTGTGCGTTGTGAAGAATCACCAGCTTCGCGCTCGGTCACCCACCGGCCCGACTTGGGTTCAAGATCCTTGCAGGATTCTGACCGCCAGAGCTGTCGCGGAAGCGCGGTTTTCGACGCCTAGCTTTTCGAACATCTGCTCGAGGTGCTTGTTCACAGTTCTCGGGCTCAGGCCGAGGATGGCGGCGATGTCCCGATTGGACTTGCCGCGGCTCAGCCAAAGCAGCACCTCGGCTTCGCGCGACGTCACGGCAAGGCGGCTGCGCAGCAAAACCTCCTCGTCATCGGTCCGCAACGCCACAACGCGCAGCAGCAATTCGTCGGGCCCAACTTGGCCGATAAAGGACAGTTGCAAGCTCTCGCTGTCACCATTCAGTTTCATCGTGGTAGTGGCCGCGCGCGGGCCAGGCTGCCCCTCCACACAGGCGCGTAGCCAAGCCTGGACCGGCCGCGGGAGCGTCTCCAGGGCGGCTCCGCCCGCCTTCTGAATCAGCAATGACGCCTGCGGCGTCGTCCATAGCACGTGCCCCTCACGATTTACCGCCACAAGGAATCGACCTGCCGTATCCAGTGCCAAATGTGCGCTGCGGGTCAGCCGAGCACTTGCGAGATGCACCCCAACCCGTGCAACCACCTCGTTCGGTGACACGGGCTTGGTTACGTAATCGATCCCGCCCGCCTCCAGCCCACGGATCACGTGCTCGGTCTCGGTCAGCCCGGTCATGAATACGATTGGCACCGCCGTGAGGGCGGGCTTTTGCTTCATACGTCGGCAGGTCTCGAAGCCATCCAGCCCCGGCATCAGCGCGTCCATCAGCACGATATCGGGCGTCACCCGATCCACCAGGTCGAGCGCTACCTGCCCGGTATGAGCGACCAACACGGTGAAGCCGGCGGTTTCCAAGGTTTCGTTCAGTTCAGCATGCCTAATGTGCCAGGACTGTCGTCAACCACCAGAACAATGGCGCGCGGTTTATTCACTCCGCCTCTATCTCCGGACCGAGCGCTTCACGGAACTGTTCGAGTTGGAAGTTCGCGACAAACTGTCGCAGGAGGGCGACGCGCGGCGCCTTTTCCGGTTCCTGCTCCTCGATCGAATTCAGTAGCGCATGGATGCCGCGCACATAACCGATCGACAAAAGCTGCCGCAGCTCTCCGGTCTGCTGATGGTTAAGCTTGATCTCGGGCAACGCCTCGTGCGGCGGAGAGTGCTCGGGCGCCTGGGTGTGCCACTCGATCGCCAGCGAAGTGCCGATCCGGGCCATCAGGTCGGAAAGTCCAACCGGCTTGACCATGAAATCGTCATGGTAGCTGGTCGTCCCGGGGGGCGGCGTAGCTCTGCTGCGTTCGCCGAAATCACAATGATCTTCAGCCAGTCAACGCCCATCCGCCGCAAACGCTCGGCCACCGTCCAGCCGTCGAGGCCCGGCATCGAGATATCCAGCAACAGAAGGTCGGGCTGGCACTGCAAGGCTACTTCGATACAGTCTGCGCCAGTCGCTGCGGAAAACAGCACGAAACCCAACGGCGACAGCAGGTCTTCCATCAGACCGCGATGCACAGGGTCGTCATCCGCGATCAGCACGGTCAATCGCGCACCCTGATACCCCAATAGCCGCCGTTCTGGGGCGGGGGCAAGATGACGACCCCGTGCCTCCGGCAACATCAGGCGCACGCAGAAACGGGTTCCAACGCCGGGCATGCTGGTAACTGCTGCACCAGGTGATCCAGCATCGGCCTGTGTTGGTTATCGAGCACGATATGGGGTTCGTCGAGGAGATCGCGCACAAGGTGACGGTGCTCGACCGTGGCCGGGTGCTTTCGGAAGGTTCGGTGGCGCATGTGAAGGCCGATCCGAAAGTGGTGGAGGTTTATCTTGGCCACTGAGGGGCAGGGCACATGCTGAACGTATCGGGCCTGCGCGCGGGCTACGGCCAGAGCGAGGCGCTCCACGGTATCGATTTCAACGTGGCGCCAGGCGAGATCGTCGTCTTCGTCGGTCGCAATGGCATGGGCAAGACCACGCTCATGAAGTCGCTGATCGGCATGGTCCCGGTGTGGGCCGGCAGCATCATGCTCGATGGCACCGATCTGGCGCCGTTGAAGAGCTACGCGCGTGTCGCCAAGGGGCTTGCCTTCGTGCCGCAGGGGCGGATGATCTTCTCGACCATGACCGTGGAAGAGAACATCGAGACCGGCCTGTTCGTCCATTCGGGCAAGCAGGTTCCACCTGATCTTTACAAGTTGTTCCCGGTTCTGGAGGAGATGCGGGCACGCCGCGGCGGGAATCTCTCGGGTGGTCAGCAGCAGCAACTCGCGATCGCGCGCGCGCTGGCGACCAACCCGAAAGTGCTGTTGCTGGACGAGCCGACCGAGGGCATCCAGCCCTCAATCATTCTTGAACTCGGCCGCACGCTTAAGCGCATTCGCGATGAGCGTGGACTGAGTATCGTTGCGTCCGAACAGTTGCTTAGCTTCGCGATCGACATCGCCGATCGGGTGCTTGTGCTCGAAGGCGGGACTATCGTCCATGAGGACGCACGGGCCGACATCGATCAAGAGAAAGTCGCCCGCTACCTCGCGGTGTGACGACGTTTTATTGCCACTCTGAATGTAATGGAGGAATCATGCCGGAAACTCTTATCAAGGTTGATTTGTCGGCGTCCGCTTATGAAAACGATATGATCCATAATCGGTGGCACCCGGATATTCCGATGGTGGCTACCGTGAAGCCGGGGCAAGACTTCATCATCGAGTGTTATGACTGGACCGGCGGCTTCATCAAGAACGACAATTCGGCTGCGGACGTCCGCGACATCGACCTGAGCATCGTCCATTTTCTCAGCGGCCCGGTTGGTGTCGAGGGCGCGGAACCGGGCGATCTTCTGGTGGTGGATTTCCTGGATATCGGCGCGTTCCCGCACAACGCCTGGGGGTTCAACGGCTTCTTTTCGAAGAAGAACGGCGGCGGCTTCCTGACCGATTACTTCCCGCAGGCGCAGAAATCCATTTGGGATTTCCACGGCATGTTCACCTCGTCACGCCATGTGCCGGGCGTGAACTTCGCTGGGCTCATTCACCCTGGGCTGATCGGATGTCTGCCGGATGCCAAGTTGCTGGACACCTGGAATAAGCGGGAGACCGGCCTGATCGCCACCAACCCGGAGCGGGTGCCGCCTTTAGCCAATGCGCCGTTCCCGTCGACCGCGCATATGGGCCGCCTGAAGGGCGACGCGAAGGCCGCCGCCGCGGCGACCGGCGCTCGAACGGTTCCGCCTCGGGAGCATGGCGGCAACTGCGACATCAAGGATTTGTCGCGTGGGGCTCGGGTGTTTTTCCCGGTCTACGTGCCGGGTGCTGGGCTTTCCATGGGCGATCTGCATTTCAGCCAGGGCGACGGCGAAATCACCTTTTGCGGCGCGATCGAAATGCCGGGGTGGATCCATCTGAAGGTCGAGCTGATCAAGGGCGGCATGGCAAAATACGGGATCAAGAACCCGATCTTCAAACCGAGCGTGATCAAGCCGGTTTATAGTGATTATCTGATTTTTGAAGGAATCTCGGTCGACGACGCCGGTAAGCAGTACTATCTCGACGTCAACGTGGCGTATCAGCAGGCGTGCCTCAACGCGATCGAATACATGACCAAATTCGGCTACAGCAGAGCGCAGGCGTACTCGATCCTAGGGACCGCACCGGTGCAGGGACATATCAGCGGGGTGGTCGATATACCCAATTCCTGCGCGACACTGTGGCTGCCGACCGAGATCTTCGATTTCGACATCAATCCCGGTGCCGATGGCCCGTCCGGCGGTATCAAGGGCGGCGTGGATATGCCGCTCGCTCCGGATCTTTAGCATGCCGGTTTACGATTACCTCTGCCCCGACTGCGGACCGTTCACCATGCTGCGGCCGATGGCGGAGTTCGACGCACCGCACCCCTGTGAGGAGTGCGGTGCGGAGGCGCCTCGTGTCCTTCTGGTGGCGCCGGCGATGTCGGGCATGGACCCGGCTCGTCGCGCCGCCTTTGCCACCAACGAGCGTAGTGCCAATGCACCTGCTCGGGGCTCGCGCCACCCTTCAGGATGCGGCTGCTGCTCTGGTGCGGCGCTGCGGGCCGACACGCCTGGCGTCACCAGAACGCAACCCGGTCAGCGTCCTTGGATGCTTGGCCACTGATCGTATAAGCAAGCCACAGGCACCGTGTTTTGACCACGGATCAGACAGTTGTACCCGTCGGTAACGAACTATTGGGGCGGCGGACTCATTTTGATCCTCCATACTCTTCTGGCCAGAATGATCGAGACGAAGCCGCCGCTTTAACAATATAAGTTAGCCAGGGTCTTCTATGCCGGACGGGATCATCCGCCTGTGGGATAATCTTAGGCTTTTCGCGCGCCCTCCGGAGGGGTGGTTTTCTCGCTGGGGCCTCGGCGTCGGGGATCCGGCACCGTTTGACCGAGCAGATTATTTGCGCCGGGCTTTTCCGTTCGCGGATGCCGTGTCCATTGAGGCGCTGGCGGCGATCTCCTCGGTCATGTCGGTGCCCGGCGGTGGCCCCTTGATCCTGGAAGGCGAGGAGCCCGAGGCGGTCTACATCGTCGTCGCTGGACTACTTGCCGCCTATCGGTCAGCGGCCAACGATCAGGATGTCCTGCTCGATCGGTTTGGCGTCGGCGATGTTATCGGCGACATCGGGTTCATTACCGGCGAAGCGCGGACGGTCACCATCAGGGCGCTGCGCAACAGCGAGCTTTTGCGCGTGTCTAAACCGGACCTACAGGCGGTGACCGCGCGCGTTCCGGGCGTTTTGCTGACCATCTGTTCCAGCGTCATTCAGCGCCTGCGACGCCCCGAGCCGCCATCCTTGGCGCCGACTAAGGTTCGCACGTTTTGCTTTGTCCCGGCCGATAGTTCGATCGACATCAGACCGATCATCGAACAGGTCGCCCTTAATCTGGAGGCCTTCGGGACGGTCACCGTTCTATCGCCGGAGCAGACGTCGGGACGAACCTCGACATGGTTCTCCGAAATCGAAAGATGCTTCGATTTCGTGCTGTTCCAGGGCGAAAGCGGCCCGACGCCGTGGACCAGGTTTTGCCTGCGCCAATCCGACCGCGTTGTGGTTTTGGCACAGGGTGAAGCTGAGCCCGTGGACTGTCCCTCGGTGGCTATGGTCCGCATGGACCTCCCGAACAACACGCCGCTGTCCTTGATGCTGCTTTGGCAAGACGCGATCGTGCCGGCGAGAACCACTGAATGGCTGAAGTCGGTAAATCCGGCCGGGCATCATCACATTCGCTCACCCCGAGATATCGAACGCGCAAGCCGCTTGATCGCAGGCCGCGGTTTAGGTTTGGTTCTATCGGGCGGGGGAGCCAAAGCTCTGGCTCATGTCGGCGTTATTGACGCACTGAGGGCGCATGACATTCAAATAGATGCCGTGGGAGGAACCAGCATCGGCGGCATTGTGGCGGCGGTATGCGCGCAGGAGTGGGACCTTGCGGCAACTGTACGAACCCTTGCAGCCGCGTTCAATCGCCGTCGCTTTTCGGATTTTGCGGTCCCGCGGACAGCATTATATTCCGAGCGGGCCTTTTTGAGGACGCTCGGCCACTGCTTCGGAGACATCGCCATCGAAGATTCGCCGATACCGCTGTTCTGCGTCTCGACGAACCTGACCGAGGGCATCTCGGCCGTCCACCGAACGGGGCGGCTGGTGACGTGGCTCCGAGCTACATCGGCCGTGCCCGGAATTTGTCCCCCGATTGTCGAACAGAACGCGGTCTATGTGGATGGCGGCGTCCTCAACAACATGCCGACCGACGTCATCCGGGACTTTGGTGTGGCATCGGCGATCGCCGTGGACGTCGGCACCTCGCTGGAAGGCCAGGCGCGCTTCGATGGCGAAATGGGTCTGCCGAACATCTGGGAGCTGCTGTGGCGAGTGGGTACAATAGGAAGCGACACGGCCGCGTCCCGGCTACGACGCGATGGCGACGTCGTGCTCAAGCCCGAGATGGGCAACATCGGGCTTTTTGACTGGAATGCCCACGAAAAGGCGATCGCCGCCGGCCGTCAAATCGTCCTCGAGAATCTGGATGAGATTAAGGCCGCTTCAAGTCGTGTTCCGTAGGCGCAATCCAGCTTCCCGGCGGGTGATCGAAATCAAAGCCTGGCAAGCACTCCACGCGGAAGCGGCGCATGTTGACGGTGCGCCGTAAGGCAGGCCCGCTTTCTCCCCCGACCCAAATCGGAATCCGATTCTGCACCGGCTTCGGCGTGAAGACCACATCGTACGAATTTGACATATTTTCCGGAGAATTTGGGCAAGTCGGCGGTCCAAAGTTCTTTGCATACGTCCATCCACTCATCGGTGACGTGCTTGCGATCATCGAACGGAGCTGCGCCAGTTGCCTCAAATTCCTGCCGGCCACCAGCCGACGCCGATACCCAGCGTACGACGTCCCTTGGCAGGAAGCGATCGTGGACAGGAGTTTGGCGGTTAGGACCGCCGGCCGGTGCGGCACGACGATTACCGACAGAACGCGTGGGGCCGATTTTGGGCGGCTATCTGTTGGCGATCGGTGTCGCGCCGACGCGCATCTTCCTGGTGGCCTGCCTGTTCGCGCAAATCGCGGCGGCGGCCGCGCTGCTGGTCTTCCGCCGCAGTCGTGGCGACTCTTTAGGCGCCGAGCAGGTCGCGCCCTGACCTGATATGAGGTGACGAGTCTCACGGACACTCCTTTCGTCCGCGCGTAGGTGGTTGCTGGTAAAGCCTTGGTCCGGCTAGGTCCCGCAGATGAAAACTCCGCCATTCGACAAAATTTTTTGCCGGTGTGGCTCTTATGACACGAGTTTAATCGCTCCGCCTAGGGAACGGTCACCTCAGTACCCTCATGTTCGCGCTGTCGTCTTGGCGGTCCTGACCCGGTCAGTGTCGCATCGACCCCGCCTAATATTCGAGTTTCGGGAACAGGAGATGCCCACATGAGTTTGCAACCTCAACGCCCTTCACCCCAACACCGCCCATTCCGCCGAGCAGCGATCGCCACGGCATTGTTGGCGGGCACCAGTCTGGGCGGCTACGCCCTCGGCCATAACGCTTGGGCCGACAATCCCACCCCGGTCAACCCGCCCGACACCCAGTTGCAGCCGCACACACTGCCGGACTTCACCAACCTGGTGACCCAGGTCAAGCCAGCGGTCGTCTCCGTCACCAATAAGCTGCAAGCGACCCCGGCATCGCTGGAGGACGAGCAGCAGGGCGGTCAGATGCCGCAACTTCCGTTCCCGTTCAACCAGATGATCCCGAATATGCCGCAGCAGCGTGAGCACGCGGTCGAAGCGCGTGGCTCGGGCTTCATCATCAGCGCGGACGGAATTGTCGTTACCAACAACCACGTGGTGAAAAGCGCGAAAACGCTGAGCGTCACGCTCGATGACGGCACGGTCCTGCCGGCGAAGGTGATCGGGACCGATCCTCGCACCGACATCGCCGTGCTTAAGGTTAGTGCCGGCCATCCGCTGCCGTTCATTCAGCTCGGTAACTCCCGCGATGTGAAGCCTGGCGAGTGGGTGGTCGCGATGGGCAACCCGTTCGGGCTTAGCAGCACGGTCACTGCCGGTATCGTGTCGGCGGTCAGCCGCGATATCGGTGCCGGTCCTTATGACCAGTTCATTCAGGTCGATGCGCCGATCAATCAGGGCAACTCCGGTGGTCCGCTGTTCACCCAGGATGGCAAGGTCATCGGCATGAACACCGCGATCCTGTCGCCGACCGGCGGCTCGGTCGGCATCGGCTTCGCCATCCCGTCCGATGTGATCCGCACCGTCTCGGCGGAGCTGCAAAAGGACGGCAAGGTGGTCCGCGGCTATGTTGGCGTTGAGGCTCAGCAGATCGACCCCGGCACGGCTCAGGCGATGCATCTGAAGGCGAATGCTGGCGCGCTGCTGGCCGGTGTGCAGCCTGATAGCCCGGCGGCGGAAGCCGGTCTGCAACCTGGTGACGTGATTCAGTCGGTGAACGGCACGAAGGTCACCAACCCGAAGGAGCTGGCGGTGGATGTCTCTAACATCCAGCCGGGCAACGAGGCCCATTTGGGCGTCCTGCACGACGGTCAGACCAAGGACATTACTGTGAAGGTCGGCACGCTGCCGAACGAACAGACTGCCAGTAATGATAACCATGGCAGCGAGGCGCACCACGCTCAGGTCGGCTTGGCCCTGGCGCCGCTATCGCCGGATATGCGCGAGCAGCTTAACGTGCCCGACGGGACGAAGGGTGCGGTCGTGGAGAACGTGCAACCCGGCTCACCAGCCGAGGCAGCAGGCCTACAGTCCGGTGACGTCATCGTCGGCGTCGGCAACCACGCGGTCACCTCTCCGGCCGAGGCTGCTAAGGCGATGCGCAACGCGTTGAGCGGCAGTGAGCATGCGTTGGCGCTGCGGGTGATCCGCGACGGCCAGCCGATGTTCGTCGGCGTCACCGTGGGCGATCAAAACCAAGGGTAACCTGCTCCCCATATTAGCCGCCCGGTGCGGCAGCTAATATGGGGCAACGGACAGAAACGACGCGATCGCCGTGGTCGGCAAGAGGCTGGCCACGGCGATAACGGTTCAGGCGGAAGCTGTGGCTCCCGCCTTTGCGGGTGCCTGGGCGAGTTTCGTAACGTCGAGCGGAACTTCCACATCGATCTCTAACGTCGAAAATGATGCCCCGCGGTCCAGCTTGATTTGCACCGCATCCCGATCGACAGTGACATGCCTTGCGATCACCGCCAGGATTTCTTCCTGCAGCGTCGCCAGCAGATCGGATTTCCCGATCACGCTGCGCTCATGCGCCAGCAGCACCTGTAACCGGTCCCTGGCCACCGGGGCAGTGGTCTTCTTGCGGAATAACTCTAGCAAGTTCATGCCACCCTCCGGCCAAACAACCGGCCCATGAGGCCGGGCCGCTGCAGCGGAACGACCACATCGACCACATCGCCCTTCAGCCGGCGCGCTGCATCGAAGTAGGCTCGTGCCGGTGCGCTGTTCGGATTATTCAGCGTCACTGGCGAACCGAGGTTGGAGGCCTTGAGAACTTCCTCGCTTTCCGGAATGATTCCCAGAAGCGGGATCGACAGGATCTCCAGCACGTCATCAACCTTCAGCATCTCGTTGCGGGCCGCTCGGCCGGCATCGTACCTTGTGACTAACAAATGCTTGTCGATCCGCTCACCTTTTTCCGCTCGCAGTGTCTTCGAATCGAGCATGCCGATAATGCGGTCCGAGTCGCGAACGGATGAAACTTCCGGGTTGGTCACGACCACCGCCAGATCGGCGTTGCGCATCGCCAGTTGGGCGCCGCGCTCGATGCCGGCGGGGCTGTCGCAGATCACCCAGTCGAATTTCTCTCGAAGGTCGGCAATCACCTTGTCGACGCCCTCGAGGGTCAACGCATCCTTGTCGCGGGTCTGGGACGCAGGCAGCAACGACAGCGTGTCGATCCGCTTGTCGCGGATCAGTGCCTGCGCCAGCTTGGCGTCGCCCTGAACCACGTTGATCAGATCGAACACAACGCGGCGTTCCGCCCCCATCACGAGGTCGAGGTTCCTCAATCCTACGTCGAAATCGATCACCACGACATTCTCGCCGCTGCGCGCGAGCGCAGCACCGAGAGCGGCGGTGGAGGTTGTCTTACCAACCCCGCCCTTGCCGGACGTCACCACCAGCACCTTACCCATCTGCGTTCCCCTTAATCTAGGACTGAGATTTTCATCTGTTCGCCGTCCAGCCAGGCGCTCACCGACTTGCCTAGCAACTTGGCCGGCATGTCGTCTGCGGTTTGGTACACGCCGTCGATCGCCAGTAGTTCCGCTTGCAACTTGCTGCAGAAAATCCGTGCGCCGGGATATCCGGACAGGCCGGCAATGGCTCTTCCGCGTAACGTTCCGTAGATGTGGACGGACCCGCCAGCCATGACTTCGGCGCCGGATGCGACGGAACCCAGCACGGTGATGTCGCCCCGCTCGAACACCACGGACTGGCCGGAGCGAACCGGCTGGTCGATCAGCAGCGTGTTTACGTCGCCGCTGGGCAGAATAGGTTCGGCGAGCGGCGTAGTTTTGACCGGTTTTTTCTCCGGCGCCTCGATCTCGCGGGGAGGCTTGGCGGAAGCCGGCAGAGGCCGGCCCCATGCCTCGATACCGTCCCAGGCCGGGTGCGCACCCTCGGTGCCGATTATGCGGATGCCGCGCTGTTCCAGAAGATGGAGGAATTGCGCCACGCCAGATTGCTCCCGCGGAATGGACCCCAGATCGACCACGACAGGGCGTGCGTCGAAGAAATTGGGAGACCGTTCCATCTGCGCATCAAGGGCACCGAGCCAGTTTTCCAGCGGCACCTCCGGCGCCAGAACCAGCGCCATGATGGAGCGGCCACGTAGTCGGATCAGCGGTTTTGTCTCGGGTGTTGTCACACTCCCGACCTATCCGTTGGCCGATGGGTGGTCAACTTGAATCGAGAGCGCTCGCACAAAATAATGTGGATAACCCTCCGTACCGACCGCTAGGGGTTGTGTTCGGTCGAAAATTCGACCCTATACATGGTGACGCCGCCACGGTTGTCCCGGCGGCGCTTCCACGTCAGGAGCCGGATCAGGTCATTGCGTGCGCCGGCAGGCTGCTTAGGGCCGCGGCGGTCGCGCCATCCAGCGGCGCGGGATTACATTATTTTGCCCGCCGTCCGAGTCGCGCCCCCGGACGAGGTGCCGGAGGCCCCCGAACAAACAGCCGTTGCGTTGAACTGATTGACGCCGCCACGGCGGAAATCTGGCTCTGCCCAACCAACGCAGCGGTCATGCTGCCGCCCGACGCGTCGCTGGATCGAGCGGCACGTTCGGTATACGCCGCCGTCGATGGTGTTGGGGCGTCGTTGGTGAGGATTTCCGTCTGCGCACCGTCCTGACCAACCTGAATAAGCTGGACACAGCCCGCGCCTGCTGCCGCCGGATTATCGATATGTCGACCGGCCGGATTGTTTTCGACTGGCGCGCCCGAAGCCCTGACCGACCCGTGGCGCGCGAGATATATCGCCAGGCAGACGAGGAACCCCTGGACGAGCGCGCCACCGCCACTAGTCTTTCCCAAGGCTTGCTCGCCGCCCTGGCGGGCTAGTATCGGACCGGGAGTGACCTCCGCCATGATCTGCCGCATCATCGTTCGCCTAGCGCTCGTCGCGTTCGCGCTGACCCCATCGCTGGCGGCCTACGCCCAGGATTGGAAGCAGCAGGTCAAGGAACTCCGGATCGGTCTGTTGGGCGGAGAGAATACCTCCACCCACCTGGCACGGTACGACGGGTTCCAGCACCTGCTGCAGGAGAAATTCGGTATTCCAATAACATTGTATCCAGCCGCCGACTATGCCGGCGTGATGCAGGCCATGGCCGCCGGCCAACTCGATCTCGCGGAGTTTGGCCCGTCGTCCTTTGCCGGCGCCTGGCTGGATTGCAAGTGCATCGATCCGATCGTCGTGCCGCAGGAGAAGGACGGCTCGATCTTCTACATCTCCGTAATGATCACGCGGAAGGATTCCGGTATCACGTCGCTCGAGCAGATGAGGGGACATTCCTTGGCCTGGGCCGATCCGAATTCCACCTCCGGCTACCTGATCCCGAGCGCGTCGCTTAAAGCCGCCGGCATCGACCTGACCGACGGCGCTTATTTCTCCCACACCGGTTTCGCCGGCGGCCATGAGCAGGGCATCATCGCCGTCCTGCACAAGCAATACGATGCCTGCGTCACCTGGACCTCTGGTCAGGGCGATATCGATGAGGGCTATAGCCGAGGCGCACTGCGCGGCATGGTGGACCACGGCATGCTGAAAATGTCCGACGTCGCGATCATCTGGAAATCCGGTAAGATACCGAACGGCCCGTGGGCTATGCGGTCCGCTCTGCCCGCCGGCCTGAAGACGGCGTTCACCGAGTTCATGCTCGACCTCCCGAAGTCGCATAAGGATATCTATGCGCAGGTAGAACAAGGATCTGGCGTGGGCTATCAACCGGCCACGATCGATCTCTACCAAGACATTATCGCACTGCGCGAAGCCGAGCGACGCGGCACCCGATGACCGCGCCTGATCCTGCCGCGGATCCCGCAGACGACCCCACGGGCGACCCTTCCTACCGGCTGTTTCAGCAGCGTTTCGGTGCGCTGCGCCGGTTTCGTCAGACCGAGTCCTGGCTGACCTTCGCCGCCGCCGTCCTGCTGTTCGTCATCGCCGCCGGGTGGACCGGCTTCTCCCCGGAAAAGGTCGCCGTGGGCTTCCCCCGCATCGGCGAGTATTTCGGCAAATTGTTTTCCATCGAACCGAATCCCCGCGCCGGCCCGGTGGCTGTTCTGGCGTTGCCACATCTGTTCGGCGGGGTGAAGGAACCACAGTCCATCGCTTACTGGTTCTATCGGATCAATGTCTATGTTTCGCTGTTGTGGCAGACCATTCAGATGGCGATCCTTGCCACGGCGCTGGGCTTTGCCGCCGCTTTCGCACTGGCCTTTCCGGCGACCCGCACCTTCGTCGGTAGTCGCGTGATCGTCATCGTCACCCGCCGCCTGCTGGAACTGATGCGTACCATCCCTCAGATCGTACTCGCCTTCATCCTGGTCTGGCCCTTCGGCATCGGCCCCCTGGCCGGCATCGTTGCAATTGCCGCGCATACCACCGGCGCGTTGGGAAAGCTGTTCTGTGAATTGAACGAAAATGCCGACCTGCGCCCGGTCGAGGGTATCCGATCGGTCGGCGGTTCCTGGCTGGCGCAGATGAGGCTCGGCGTCGTGCCGCAGGTTATGCCCGGTTTCCTTAGCTATGGGCTGTTGCGGTTCGAGATCAACGTCCGCTCCTCCACCATCATCGGCTTCGTTGGTGCCGGCGGTATCGGGCAGGAGCTGAAGCGCGTGATCAGCTTCAACATCTATGAGGAGGTCAGCGCGATCGTCATCCTGATCCTGCTGATCGTCGTCGCCATCGACCTGGCATCGGAACGAATCCGCCATCGCTTCATCGGATCCCCCTCCTTTGCTATCCCAGCCTCATGAGTGGCGCGACGCTGGACATCGGCGCCGAACGCGCACGCTATCCCGAGGCGTTCCGCGGCAGCGGTTGGCCACGCTGGCTGCTGGTGGCCGGCGTATTCGGCTATCTGTTGTATTTGATGTGGGTGTTCGATCTCGGCCGTATCTTCACCAGTCTGCCGAAGGTTTGGGTGATCGTGCGGCTGATGCTGAACTGGACGGGCATCGCGGAATGGGATCACGCCGGACTCTGGCGCTCGATGCTGGAGACGGTCGCGATGGCGTATGTAGGGACGATGCTGGCGATGGTGTTTGCTGTGCCGCTGGGCTTCCTCGGCGCCCGCAACGTTATCCCGCAACGGGTGTTTCGTTTCTGCACTCGGCGGCTGTTCGATGGTTTGCGCGGGCTGGACCAGTTGATCTGGGCGCTCGTTTTCGTCCGAGCGATGGGCCTGGGTCCGATCGCCGGCATTATGGCCATCGCAGTTGCTGAAACCGGTGTATTGGCAAAACTTTTCGCCGAAGCGGTGGAGAACATTGACCGCAACCAGGTTGAGGGCATCGTCGCGGTCGGGGCTGGCTTCGTCGGCCGGCTGCGCTTCGCCGTGCTGCCGCAGGTCGAGCCAGTAATGATCAGTCAGGCACTTTATTCCATCGAGTCCAATTCCCGCGAGGCGACAATTCTGGGCCTAGTCGGCGCCGGCGGCATCGGGCTGCGGCTGGCGGAGCGGATTCAGATTAATGCCTGGGATCAGGTGGCATATATCATCGTTCTGATCCTGATCTCCGTTGCCACGATCGACACGATCTCGCGCTACCTGCGGCTGCGACTGATCGGGGCCGCGCCCAGGTAGGGTCCCGTGGCG
This sequence comes from uncultured Pseudomonadota bacterium, assembly GCA_963832865.1. Taxonomy (GTDB): domain Bacteria; phylum Pseudomonadota; class Alphaproteobacteria; order Acetobacterales; family Acetobacteraceae; genus Rhodopila. Next base: position 73,879 of record CAWHWH010000053.1, on the reverse strand, counting down.
AGGCGCACGCGTGTCTCGGCCGCACAAACATCCCACCCCGCGTATGTCCTTGTGCTGTGGGATCGGTAAATCGAGGCGCCGGACCCGGATCAAGCTTGCCTTCTCACGCATCGTCGAGCTAGCAAGCCCGCTGATGGTCAAAAACCAGGTTGGCCGGCTGCTTTCATGCGAGTATGACAATGATCGAACGCCGTCAGTCCCTGTCAAGGGAGGAATTTTTCGCCCGTTACCGGGACGGGAACCGGCCGGTCATCCTTGTCGGGGGAATGAAGGACTGGGCGGCGATGACTAGGTGGAACCCTGATTACCTGGATCAGATCTGCGGCGACGAAATGGTTCAGGTGATGGCAGGACGTAACTCGGACGCCCACTATGAAGTCCGCTCCGACGACCGGCGCACCACCATGCGCTTCGGCGACTACGTGACAAAAATCAAAAACGCGGGCCAGACGAATGACTTTTACCTCGTTGCACAGAACGAGTTCATGCGGACAGAGAGCGCCAAGCGTCTGTACGACGATATTGTAATCTTTCCGGACTATCTGGATAACCGGCGGGATGGTTTCGTTTTCTTCTGGTTTGGCCCGGGCGGCACGGTGACGCCGCTGCATCATGACACGGCGGACATCATCCTGGCACAGGTCCACGGCCGGAAGCGAGTGACGATGATTCCCGCGGCGCAGAAAGCACTGGTATATAATCGCGTCGGCGTTTTCGGCGAGGTCGATTGCGAGCAGCCGGACTTCGTCCGCCATCCGCTTTATCGTTACGCCGACAAATTTGTCTTCGACCTCAATCCCGGTGAGGCGCTGTTCATCCCGTTTGGCTGGTGGCACCACGTGCGAGCGCTGGATGTATCGATAAGCGTTTCATTCACCAATTTTCTCGGCGCGTTCACGAACGGTTGAGCCCAGTGTCCCGTCACTGGAGAGAAACCGACAGTTGGTGCCCTCTGCTCACGGCGGCGGTTTTTTTGACTAGATCCTTTTTCCATCGCAAGGTTCGAGGGTCACCGTTGTCTCTGCCAGAAAGCGATCGCCGCCTGTAGCTCAGCGAGCGCACGCGCTTACCAGGCTCGCGTCGGCAAGTTTCCGAACGAACCCAAAATCGGATGCAAACCCTGAAGACCGTGTAAAAGCAGGTCTCCCCGGGGTGGTGAGGCTCCGGCCCTGCGTGTTTTATCGCAATCGGCCTTAAGCGGACCTTACATTTCACATTCTTGGATCATCATTTGTCTGCTCCCAGCCGGCGCCGGCTTCGCACGTCCAGTAATTATTGAAAATCAGCTGTAACGTTCTTTCATCCGGGGGTGGCAATGTCTCCGGTGGCAACTCGCGTCGATCCGCCGGCCGAGCAAGATGCTTGATCACCTGTTCAAAGCCACCCGGCGTGTAGCCGTTAAGGACATGGCAGACGTCGCTGGTTACGACGAATGAATGAACTGTTCCGCGAGCGACCCATACGTTTTCGCCCGACCTGGCAGGCACACGCTCGCCAGAAACTGTAAAATCTATCGCACCTTCAATCATGTAAAACCATTCATCACAAAAATTATGAACGTGCGGCACAAGGGCCCCAGAATCTTTTCGCATCCACTGCTCAATGACCGAGAAGCTACCTGCGGTCTGGTGCCCTTCGATCAATGGAACCCACAAGATGTTATACATCCAGTATGCTGGCGCAGTGTCCCGACCTGAAAGGAATGAGACGTTCGGCGGCATTTCACGCTTCATAGGACCTCCCTGACAGACGTCCCCAGTAGCCACAGGACGCAAGAACCTGACTCTGTTCAAACGAAGTGATGACGCTTCCGTTCATCCGGCTGATCGGTGGTGGGCCGATTGTCATCAAAATTTCAGACTGCAATGAGCGATCAGGTCTGACCCGTTACCAGAAGCAAAGGGAGGTCATGGCGCGATCCTATTCGGTGCGACCGCGCCGGAATCCCTTCAGGGTCGGTTTTCGCACGGTCTGCTTGAATTATATCCACTCCCTAGGGACGATGTCGGGGAGCGCCCATGGGGTATCGATCAGCTCGACTAGCAACTGACGAGGGCGCCGCTGAGGTGACTAATCAGCTATCGACGTGTTAGTCGCCGCCCGCCACGAAAGACTTGAGGGAGGACGCCGACGATGGCGCAGGAGATGCCGATGCCTACCCGCCGCGACGTGATGGCTGGAGCCGCCGTCCTGGCGTTGACCGCCGCTCCGGCGCGGGCCCAGGGAACGACAGCGACAGCGCGAGGGACGGTGTTCGATGCTGACAGCAGTCCCCGCATGGCGTCCCCGGCGTTATGGTGTCGAACGGGCTGGAGGTGGTGAAGACCGGTGCCGACGGAAGCTGGTCGCTGCCGGTGGGTGATGGCGATTCGGTGTTCGTGATCAAACCCGCGGGGTGGGCGCTCCCGGTCGATCCGGCCACCAACCTACCGCACTTCGCTTACGTGCACGCACCCGACGGCTCGCCGGACCTTGGGTTTCGCTTCGCCGGCTTGGCGCCGACCGGGCCGCTGCCGGCGAGCATCGACTTCGCGCTGCGCCGGAGGCAAGAAACGGCTCAGTTCGATGCGGTGCTGTTCACCGATCCTCAGCCGGAAAGCCTGAATGAAGTCGGTTATATTCGCGATGACGTGGTATCCATCGTCAATGCTTCGGCGGCGGCGTTCGGCATCACTCACGGCGACATCATGTTTGACGATCTGTCGTACTATCCGCGATACAACCGCATCGTGGGCACCATCGGGCTGCCCTGGTTCAACTGTCGCGGCAACCACGACATGAACCTCGAGGCGCCGGACAACACGCATCGCGGCCGAGACCTTCAAGCGGGTGTTCGGTGCCCGGTGGCATGCGTTCCAATATGGCAGAGCGACATTCCTCCTGCTGGACAATGTCGATTACCTCGGCACCGATCCAGCGAGGCCGAATGGGTCCGGGAAATATCGCGGCTATTTCGGCGAGCGGCAGTTGGGCTTTGTGCGCAACGTGCTGGCGAACGTGCCACGCGACAGCCTGGTGGTGATCAGCTTCCATATTCCCCTGAAGACGCTTGCGGCGACGGATGCGGCCAACAACACTGTCGACATGAAGGATTTCCTGGCCGCGATCGGCACTCATGCGAACACGGTCAGCTTTTGCGGACATACCCATACCAATGAGCACTGGTATTTTGGCGCGGCCGATGGCTACGCGGCCGATGGTCAGCCGGGGGGCGTGCATCATCATCACATTCTGGCGGCAGTGTCCGGAAGTTGGTGGTCGGGGCCGTTCGATGCCCGCGGGATCCCGATGGCGCTTCAATCGGATGGCGCGCCCAACGGATTCCACATTCTGTCGGTGGACGGGGAAGGCTACACCACGACATTGGTGCCGGCCCACGACCCGGCGCGCGGGCAGATGCGGGTGATGCTCGACAGCCAGCTTCATGGCGTAGACCATGACGTGATCCGCGACTACCACACGGGTGCGCTGCTGACGGGACCGATCAGTGTCGATCGGGTGGCCTCGACCCGGCTGGTGGTGAATTTCTTCGACGGCGGTCCGCGGTCGAAGGTCGAGGTCTCGATCGGTGGCCGGCCATACCGAGGACTTGCGAAAGTGGAACGATTGGATCCGTTCGTGGTCGGAGGTCTACGACCGCAACCGGGACACCAAGAAATCGTGGGTGGAGGCGGGCAAGTCGAGCCACATTTGGCAGGGCGGTTTGCCGGGGGACTTGGGCACCGGAACGCATCGTGTCTCGGTGCGGGCGACAGACGAGTATGGCCGCGCGCATGCAACGTCAATGGTGCTGGAGCTGACGGGTTGAACGGCTCGGGCGGCTGGCGTTGAAACGCGGGGCTTCGTGTGCGGCCCCCGCAGGTTACTCAAGGCTTGATGGCACCGTCCAACGCTAACCAATCACATCGGTGACGTTGTTGGGTACAGGCTTCTAAAGCTCGCCGAATTTATGGTTGAGCACAGGCGCCCTCCGAGGCTCTCGTTCCTTCTCCGCGTTAAAATTCCCGAAGTTGGAACGAGTGCAGCTTTCGAGATCGCCCCGTCACCTGTATGCATCGCTACCGGCAAGCGGCCCTCAATCCCTTCGGCCGGCTTCGTCACGACGATCCATAGACGTTGACGCGGGTTCAAACACGATCGCTCTGGAGGAACGGCCCCATGTCACAGCCGAATTTCGCTGCCGCCCACTATTCACCTCGCGCCCGAGCGTATGTCACCAGCGCCGTGCACAGCGCCGGCGCGGACCTCGACCAGATCGAAGCTGAACTGCGCGGACTAGGTGCGACCCGTGAGGCCGCCCGAGTGCTGGATCTGGGGTGTGGTGGCGGCCACGTCAGTTACCGCGCCGCGCCGTTGGTGGCCCAGGTGGTCGCCTGCGACATAACCCAAAGCATGCTTGATGAAGTCGCCCGGACGGCGGCAGAGCGGGGTCTGACGAACGTTGTCGTCCGCCAGGCCGCCGCCGAGAAACTCCCGTTCGAGAGCGGCTCCTTCGACGTCGTGCTGTGCCGCTTCACAGCGCACCACTGGCAAGCCATGGAGGCCGGCCTGCGGGAGGCTCGGCGCGTCATCAAAATAACCGGTCGGGCGGTATTCGTCGACAGCATTGCGCCGGCGGATCGGACTCTCGATACCCATTTGCAGGCTGTCGAACTGCTGCGTGATCCGTCGCACGTGCGAAATTACAGCACGGCGGAATGGGTCTCGGCGCTATCGCGGTCCGGCTTCTCGCTCGAAAGCATCACGATCCGCACGCTGCGGATGGAATTCCCGGTCTGGATCGCGCGGACGCGGACCCCGAAGCTTCATGCCGAGGCGATCCGGAGCCTGCAGGGTTCATCTCCGGATGCGGTGCGGGCGCATTTCGCGATCGAGGACGATGGCAGCTTCGACCTCGAAGCAGCGACGATGGTCGTGCTGCCGTCGTAGGAGGCTTCGGCCGTCCCGGCCTAGCGACACCGGTGGCCTGGCTCAGTTTTCCGCTGCTGCCTCGCTGGGGTCGGCCCCGCGCGCCCACTCGTTGACCAGCGTGTATCCGATCCCAAGCAACACGGGCCCGAGGAAAATTCCCAGCAGTCCGAATGCTAGCGCGCCACCTAATACGCCCAGTACGGTTAACAGGAACGGCAACTGCGCCCCCCGAGCGATGAACCAAGGCCGGATCAAGCTGTCGGAGCCGGAGATCGCGCCGACGCCGTAGATCGCCAGAAAGATACCCCAGCCGAGGTGGCCGCTGCCCAACAGCCAAATCGACGCCGGTATCCACACCAGTGGCGCACCAATCGGCAGCACGGCCAACAGGCCCGCGATGCTGCCCAAAAGTACCGGCCGTGGGACACCTGAAATCCACAGGCCAATTGCTGTCAGGATACCCTGCACCACCGCTGTTCCGAGGATGCCATAAACCACGCCTCGTACAGTTGCGCCGGTGACCAGGATCAGCCGGTCGGCCTGCATCCCGGCGATACGGTGAAGAAGCAGACGCATCCGGGCGGCGATCGGGTCGCCATAAACATAGAAAAAAAACGCAACGAACAGCGCCAGCAGAAACATCAGCACGCCGTTGGCGATACCCAACAGCAGGCTCAATCCATCCTCAAGGACAATGCCGAAGTAAGGACGCAGCGCTTCCAGCATCACGCTGATGTCGGCCGCCCAGCGGTTCCATAGATCGCCGATGGTATTGCCCACCAGCGGGATGTCGAACACCCACAGTGGCGAGTCCGGTAGTCCGGCCCTTAGTCCGTCCATGATGGCATGCCGCAAATGCGTAACGTCGTCGGCGCTGCCGGGTGCTGCGACACCGATGGGCAGCACCAGGACCACGGCGGTCAACGTCACCATCAGCACGGCGGCCCACATCCGGCGCAGGTGAAGATGGACGCGCAGCCACTCGAACACCGGCCAGGTGGTGTAGACCAGAATCCCGGCCCAAAGCAGCGCCGATAGGAACGGATACAAAACCAGGACGCAGCCGATCGCGACGCCCCCCAGCAGCAGGCCCATCAGGATACGTTCAGCGATCATGCTTCTCCATCCGCGATTGCTCGCACATGTTTTCGTGGCAGCCGGCGCCCGGATGGTGAGCGTTGAGATCGGGCCGCTAGCTATTTTATTTTCAGTGGCCTGCTGATCGGTTACGTCCGCATCCTACGTTCGGTGACGGATGCGGCAAGTGTGCGTGCACGACACTGGGTTAGCTTGTTGATTGATTGCACGATTCACCCGCATCAAGCGTCCACCCGGCCGGATGCTCTAGCCAAGTTCGTCGCTCGCCTGTAGCTTCCGCCTCAGCCGCTGCCCATGGGCACCGGCCCATGCCAGTCGTTACGAGTTTCGGACGGGCATACAAGAGGGCGTCCAGTGCCCGCGGCCGGACACCGACCGGCAATGCAATAGGGAGAAGGAGGTCCGTCATGCCGCGCCTAGCAGCCAACCTGTCCATGATGTTCAACGAATTGCCGTTCCTTGATCGCTTCGCCGCTGCCCGAAGCGCCGGATTTGAGGGGGTCGAGTTCCTGTTTCCCTACGACTTCCCAGCCACGGCGTTGCGTGAGCGTCTAAGTGGCGAGGGCCTCACTCAAGTTCTATTCAACATGCCGCCGGGCGATTGGGCAAATGGGGAGCGGGGAACCGCCAGCATCCCCGGCCGCCAGGCGGAATTCCACGAATCGGTAAAGAAGGCGCTCGATTACGCGGCTGCGCTGGATTGCCGCCAGACACATTGCATGGCCGGAATCGTGCCGCCCGGCGTGTCGCCGACCACGGCGGCGGCGGTTTATGCCGCCAACCTCGCCTGGGCGGCTGAACAGGCGAAGCCAGCCGGGGTGAGGCTAGTGATCGAACCCATCAACCATCGCGACATGCCAGGATATTTTTTGAACACCCAGGCGCAGGGCGCTGCGATCGTCGAGGCAATCGGGCGCGATCGGCTCGGCCTTCAGTTCGACGTGTATCATGTCCAGGTGACCGAGGGTGACATCACCAAGCGCATGGAGCAGTTCATGCCGCTGATCGCGCACATGCAGATCGCCGATGTGCCGGCCCGTAACGAGCCGGGGACCGGGGAAATCGGCTGGTCATACGTATTCCGCCGAATGGACGAGCTCGGTTACCAGGGCTGGGTCGGGTGCGAATACCGGCCCGCTGGGGACACCCTCGCGGGATTGAACTGGCGCGAGCAATTCGGCGTTTGAGTGCCTGTGACCATCCATCGGCCCCGTCATGCCGGGTTCGAGAGATTTGCCCAGCCAACCTCACGCTTGCCCGAAAGAAACGCCAGAAGTCGCCGGTAACCAGGCCAGGCCACTTGGCAAACGCCAAGCCACGACGCAACGGACCCGACTATGCTCGGTCGGGTCAGAAGTAAATTATCGCTGACAGGAGCAACGACATGAAGATCGGATTTATCGGCCTCGGCATCATGGGCCGCCCGATGGCGCTGAACCTAAAGAGTGCCGGCCATGAACTAATCGTCCCCGACCGGTCCAGCCTAACGGACGAAATCCGCTCCGCCGCCACGGTTGTCGCGACACCAAAAGCGGTGGCAGCGGGGTCCGAGGTGCTGATCCTGATGGTCCCCGACACCCCCGACGTCGAGGCTGTCCTGTTCGGCGAGAACGGCGCTGCTGATGGGCTACGGAGAGGCGCGCTGGTCATCGACATGTCCTCGATCAGCCCAATCGAGACGAAAGACTATGCCAAGCGAATCAAGGACAAGGGCTGCGAATATCTCGATGCGCCGGTTTCCGGCGGCGAGGTCGGCGCCAAACAGGGGACGCTGACGATCATGGTAGGCGGTCCCGATGCCGCCTTCGCACGCGCGAAACCCCTGTTTGAATTAATGGGCAAGAATATCACGCATGTGGGATCCGAACCCGGCGCCGGCCAGATCTGCAAGGTGGCGAACCAGATCATCGTCGCCTTGAATATCCAGGCCGTGTCGGAGGCACTGGTGTTCGCCTCGAAGGCCGGGGCCGATCCGGCCAAGGTCCGCCAGGCGCTGATGGGGGGCTTCGCGTCGTCCCGCATCCTGGAAGTGCACGCCGAACGCATGCTCAACGGCACGTTCAATCCCGGCTTCAAGATCAAGTTACATCAGAAGGACCTGAATCTGGCGCTGTCGTCGGCCAAGGCACTCAGCCTGTCGCTGCCGAACACCGCGATCGCGCAGCAGATGTTCTCGTCCTGCATCGCGCATGGCGGGGCAGAGTTGGATCACTCGGCCCTAGTGCTGGCGATCGAGGGCTTGGCGGCGCATAGCATACGGGAAGCAAAATAATCGCTGAGGCACGGAACGAGTTGCAGCATCTGAAAAGAGATTGAGTTTTAGAGCCCGCACGCCATAAACTGCATCAGCCACGGCGATTCTGAGACGAACAGTTCCCCGGAGATCGCGTTTATCCGGGTAACGTAGACGGTGATTTTCGGAATAGTAGTGGCCTTTCAGTTGTTTACTCGCATGAGTTGCGTTGGGGACAGGCTCTATGTCGATGCGTTTCACCGAGATCGGCCAGCAGCTTCGGGCTTATCGTTTGGAGTTGGGTCTTCGAGCGGAGGAAATTGCCGCTCGCCTGGGTGTGTCCCGCGCGGCCCTGTATCGCTATGAAAAAGGCGAGGTCATCAAGCTCGATACGATCAAGCGGCTAGCTGAACTGCTGAAAATCTCACCGCTTTCGCTGCTGGGGATCGGGGTCGAGTACTACAACCGGCCGATTGGCTATTTCGAACGCACCCGTCAGATAGAGGAAACCGCCGACCAGGTCCTACAGTTGGCGGGGCCGCTGTGTTATCTCACTACATCAGATGCTTATGACAACGCGCTGGCAGAGGCGTTCGAGGAAGCCGCCGATCAAGGGGGCGGTGAGCGCATGGCGATGCGCAGCATGGCGGAACAGGTCCTGGGCATCTTGGCAGCAAGAAAACGCATGTACGCGATGCGGCGACCCAGCATCATCGCAATGGTGTCGCTGCCGGCGGTGCAACGGCTGATCGAGGTTGGGATTGTTGGCGGCGGGCATGTCTCGGATCGTGTGCGGCGGATCTGCCGCGACATTGCGATGGCCGAGGTGGACAACATCGCCACGCTTATGGAAACCGAACCGATGGGCCTTCAATTCGGCCTGCTTGCCGGGTCGCCCCCGAGTTCATCCTTCAAGATTTTACGCGCCCGGGATCGTGTGAGCCTCGCGATCAATCCGTTCCGGACGGATACACATCCTGCCGCGCAGACCGGTGTCGCTATGATCACCGGCGCGGATGAGGCGATCGCCGCGCACCAGCGTGTCGCGGAGGCAAGTTGGCGGGAGGCGGTCAAAGGCCCATCAGGCGCCGCTCGGCTGCGGCAGTTGCTGAATGTGACGATGCCGGTTTCGTAACGGTCGGCTCGGTGGTTGGCGGCCAGTGCCTGGTTTGCCTCCGCGACATTCTGCATTCGGTTTATGCACGTAATTTGCTATTCTATGCGCGCCCATCTATGATTTTTTGTTCATGAGACATCGTGGCCTCGAAGAATGCTCGACGTACGCGGGGGCGCCGCGCTTTGGCGTTCTTTCCGCCACACAATCCGCTCCGTTCGTTCGATGCCAGTCATCGCATCCGCTTCTGCGTTTCTGGCGGGCGGAGGTCTCCGTTCGCGGACCACCGCCTCGAACAGCTACGAACGCCGTTCAACCGGGGACGAACCTCAGGATCCCCTCTATCAGGCACAGAAGATGGAGTCGCTGGGGCGGCTTACCGGCGGTGTCGCGCACGATTTCAACAATCTGCTGACTGTCGTCCTCGGCAATGCGGCCGCGCTGCGCGTGAATGCGGAGGCGCGCGGCGACGCTGAGGCTATCCGGCGTGCCGAAATGATCGAACGAGCGGCCGAGCGCGGCGGTCGCCTCGCGGCCCAGTTACTGGCGTATTCACGCAAACAGATGCTGCGGCCGGAAACCATCTCGGTCTATCAAATCATTTCTGCAACGACTGAATTGCTTGCACAGGCTGCGGGAGAAGCCGTGCGCATTCGGCTGCAGACGCAACCTGAACTCTGGAAGTGCCATGTCGATCCGGGGCAGCTGGAATCGGCCATTCTCAACCTGGTGCTGAACGCTCGCGATGCGATGCCGCACGGCGGGAATATCACGATCCATTGCCACAATCACACGGTTCGCCGAGGCCAAGTCGGTACGCCGTCGCGGGCGGCCGGCAATTACGTGCGGATAGATGTCACGGATACCGGATGCGGGATCTCACCAAATCTGCAGGATAAGGTTTTCGAGCCGTTTTTTACTACCAAGCCACTTGGACAGGGCAGCGGACTTGGTCTCTCACAAGTCTATGGATTTGCCGGTCAATCCGGCGGTTGGGTGGATCTGGAGAGTGAACTCGGCAGTGGCACGACTGTGTCGCTTTTCCTGCCGCGTGACAGGCGGCGAGAGGCCGCTCCGCCGCCCCAATCGAACGATCCGGCGCCTGTTGGGCAGAGCCAGATTGTGCTTGTCGTCGAACCTGATCCCGACCTGCGCAATACGACGTGCGAAACATTGGCTCGCGCCGGCTATGGGCCTCTTGCGGCGGCAAATGGTTCCGGTGCCTTGGCGCACCTCGTGTCGGACTTGGCCATCCATCTCCTGCTGACCGAGGCAGACCTTCCCGGCAACGTGAGTGGAATTGAGCTGGCCCGCAGCGCCCGCCAAGTGCGACCCGATCTCCGGGTGCTGGTTACGTCCTGCCTGTCGAAGGACGCACGAGGCGGCGACAAACGATTCGAATTTCTGCTGAAACCCTATCAGCCGTCCGACCTCGTAAGCGTGGTGGGCGCAGTCCTTACAAGTGATACGTTTTCGACCGAAACGGAAGAGCTTTTGGCGGATGCGCGCATTACTGCGTCGCTGCTAGGGCCGCCCAAAGTCAAGGTCAGGGAATTGACAACGCCAAAGCAGGCGCCGACTTCGCTGCGCGCCAATGCGATCCGGCTCGGTGTCATGCCGTTCAGAACGATCGGATCGGGCACCGACAATGCATTTTCCTTGGGATTGGCCAACGAGATCAGCACCGCGTTTTCCCGTTTCCGCCCGATTGTCTGTGTCGCACCGGCGTCGATCGCCGCGCTGGCTGATGAGCCAGACCGGCAGACCGAACGCTGGCAGCAGCTTGATCTGGATTTCCTGGTTGATGGCAGTTTTCGCAAGAAGGGCAACGACATTCGGGTTTTATTGCGACTGATTAACATGCGCGGTGCGGGCGAGATAAGCTGGGGGCGCCGGTTCGACGGTCTGATGCCGGACGTGCTGAACCTGCAGGACAAAATAGCGTCGGAAACCGCAGCGCAGGTTGCGCCTGAACTCGTGGTGTGGGAGGGGCAAGCGGCCGCATCCCGGCGGCAAGTCGATCCGACGGCATACAGTCTGATTCTGCGCGCCATCCCTGCAACCTACTGCGTGGATGAGGCAGGGTTTCGCGAAGCCGGTGCTTTGCTGGAGCGGTCCCTGGCACTGGATCCGTCAAGCGCCGTGTGCAACGCGTGGCTTGCCCATTGGTATCTCTTTCTCTCTGGCCAGGGATGGGCGACGGACATCGCGTTGGCGGCAGAGCGTGCCGATTCCCTGTCGCAACAAGCGGTAATTCTTGATCCGGGCGATGCTCGTGGATTTGCTGTGGCGGGCCAGGTCCGGGCCTTCCTTCGCAAAGACGCCGAGGCTGCGCTGTGGTTGCTTGAACGCGCCATCGACCTGAACCCGAACTTGGCCATTGCGTGGTGCTATTCCGGCCTGGCTCACAGCTATTTGGGACAGCATAGCGAGGCAATTCGCCGCATCCAGCACGCCCAGCGAGCTCTCGCCCTTCGATCCGCATAGTTTCTTCTTCGACTCGGCCCTCGGGAATCGCGTTCCTTCTCACCGGTCAGGACGAAGCCGCCGCCCGCGTGGGCCGACGGGCCCGCGACCTCAATCCAGGATTTTCGTCCACCTCACAGAGCTCTGCTGGCCGCGCTCGGTCACCTTGGTGCACGCCAGGAGGCTACTTCGGTCCGCAAGGCGCTAATGGCGTTGGAGCCCGGTTTCTCAATCGGCGTTGCTCTCGCGCGGTCACCCTTCCTGAGGCAGGAAGATCGGGACCGGTTCGCGGAGGGGTTGCGCCTAGCCGGGATACCCGAGCGATCCAGACCTTGAGGTCAATCGACCGTGACCGTCGCGGATATCGCGGCGACCCGCTGTCCTACCGCTGAAAGGGCATTCACGCTGGCGGCGCTTCCTGGCGGCGACTGCGTAGGCACCGAACGGACGATCAGGGGTTCTCTGTCGGCATCACGATTGTCGTCCGATACGCGCTCCAATCCTCGTCGCTCATGCCGGCCATGTCTGGCACGATGGCGGTCGCGTTGAGAGTCTGTCTCGGCATAGGCCTCCCGCGGCAGCGGCTGGACCTGCAGCAATGGAAAATCAGCCCGCAGATGCACCGGCTTGTGGGTTCGGGTGAGACGGACGTTGGTGAAAAGCGGACCGAACCACCAATCCGTCTCGACGATGCCTTCATAGAGACTGTAGCCGCCCGAGGCTGGCAGATTCGCCGGCGGACGCACCAGCACGCTCCATTCTGGGGCCGTGCGCACCATCAGTCCGGTCCAGATTTGCACGATGCCTGATTCCAGCGAGGTGGTGAGAAACGGCGGAGCGCAGCCACGCAACGAACTGGGAGCGGCCTCGTCGAAGGCCCTCGAGAAATCGGGGAACTGTACCGATGGCGACAAGGGTATCCAGTCGGACGCTCCGTCGAAATACCAAAAGATGTCGTGCCCGTCCCAGATCAATTGCATATCCATGGGTGGGAATACCCACCAGCCATAGCCGGCAGCAGTTGTCACTGCTTCACAGTAACGATAGGCTCGCGTTGGCAGGGTTCCTGCGGCGGCCCGGTCGGCCCGCTGCGGCAGACGGGCGCTGCCGATCAAACGATGAAACCGCAGCCGCGCGTCAGAGTTTTTCATGGCCGTCACGACTCCGGATTAAAGTCAGCACGGATGCAATCGCGCCGGGCGCCATTCGAGGGCGGGCGCCCGGCTGATAACGCGGGTTCTTACTTGCTGCGAAGAAGACGGCAGCCGTAACCGAAGCTGATGCGCCCGCTGTCGGCGATGTCGGGTTGGGTAGAAACAGGACGCGGCAGAACGGACGCTGAAGGATCGCGGACAATTGCCGCCGCGGGACGTGGGAGGTCGTCAGTATTGTCAAGGCCTGAAACAGTGTTTGAGTAGGTCATCGATTTTCCCTTCACAGTGAACGAACACTGCATAGTGCCTCACGATTTCGTGAGGCAATCAAAAACTCACAAATACGTGATCACATTGTATAACATATAACCGGAACAGGTGCTAGATCAACATGATTCTAGTTAAGGCTTTACAATCGTCGCGCTGCGAAACCACGTTGGTGCGGATGGGTGCCCTTACTTCCAGCCCGTCCTCCGGAGTCACTTAGGCGGCACAACCCACATTGTACGAGGCGAGCCAACTGTCGATCGGCGGATTCAGGTGTCGATCGCATCCAGGTAGTCCCGGGGCTGTCCGGTCAATGTCTTATCGGGGTCGGAAGCCGCTTTTGCGACAAGATCAATTTTCACAAAAAATGGCTTCCAGTCAATGGTTTACGATGGTGCCGGGTGAGGGATTTGAACCCCCGACCTTCGGTTTACAAAACCGCTGCACTACCACTGTGCTAACCCGGCACGGAGCTTGAAAACTGAGGCATTTTCTAGTCAGGGCCGGCCAAAACTGGGCAGGTTGCCACCCGTTTGCCACCCTAGTTCTTAGGAAGGGCGCTTCTGAGCGCCGCGTCGATACGCTGAGCCGCATCTTCCTGCAAGCCTGGAATCGCATGGCTATAGGTGTCCATTGTAATAGCGATAGAGGCATGGCCAAGGCGTTCCGAAGCTATCTTCGGATGCACGCCGGCGCGCAAGAGATCCGTCGCGTGTATGTCGCAATCCGTTGAAGCTGATCGGCCGGATCTTGGCGCGCTCGGCGATCCGGGCGAACATCTTGGTCACGCTGTCTGGCTGGATCGGATCTCCATCAATCCGGGCGAACACCAGTGAAGACGGATCACGCCCCATATCTAGCGCCAGTCGCTCCGCTGCCTGCTTCACGCGATACGCCTTCAACTCGTCCACGAGCGAGGGCGATAGGGCCAGTGCAAGCGAAAGCCAAACGTTTCTGGCGTGACGATCTGGTCCTTCTCGGGCAACCTCAGCTCGATGATCCGCCAGGCCGCCGGCCCAGCCTCTTTTCGGGCGGCACCCAGCTTGGTCAGCAATTGGTCACGGGTCAGCTTCTGCTGGCGCAGTTTATGCAGCGGCTTCCCCAGCTTCTTCACCCGCCGCCGCCACATCGCCGGTTCCTTGTCGCGGCGGGCACCGCTGCGCGCCAGGATGTAAAGTTCGCCGTCCTGCTCAACCAGCTCGACCTGTACCGCGTCACGCACCTGCGCCCATGGCTTGGTCAGGAAGTCCCGCTCCATTTGGCTGAGTCGCCCACGCGGGGTGCCGACAAGGTAATGCGTTGGTGTCTCCGCCGCCCGCATCTCGGCCAGCACCGCCTCGGTCGGAATGCCGCGGTCCATGATCCAGGTGCGTTCCGCCTTGCCATACTGGGCTTCGATCCGTTGCAGGAAGTCGCGCAGCGTCGTTTTGTCCGAGGTGTTGCCGGGCATTACCTCGTGGGCCAGCGGCAGGCCATCCGGCGTCACGATCAAGGCGATGACCACCTGGACGCAGTCGGATCGTTTGTCCCGGCTGTGGCCATGGCGCCGCTTGCCGGCCTCGGGCGGATCGCATTCGAAATACGTGCTGGTCAAGGCGCAGAGCAGGGCTTCAAATTTGGCCTCGAACAGGGTCTTCCAACGCTGCTGCAGAAAACTGAACAGTTCCGTCTTGTGCGCCAGCAGCTTGTCGAGGCAGCGATACAGATTGTCCTTCTGCACCAGGTCGAAGTCCTCGCCCAGCAGATCGCCCATCGCGCTTTGTTCATACCATTGCCGGTGCAGCCGCCATTCGCTGCCGGGATCGATCAATCGGTAAGTGACCAGCGTCTTCAGCACGTTCAGCCAGCGCGTGCCCCAGCCAGCGCGTGCCCTGTCGTGACGGGGGCAGTCGCGGCGCCCAGAACTCATCCAGCTCAAGTGCTCCCACAAATGGCACGCCAGCCAACATCCGCCCCATTGCCGAGGCCGGCGCAGCCGCAGGCCGCTGAGCCGGACGTGCACCACATCGCAATCCAACAGTGGCGGCGCGCGATCCTCGCGGAACAGCGCGACCTGCCTGCCGGCCTGCTCCCTCTCGTCGAACGCCTCGATCGTCTGGCACCATGCAGCGCGCTGGCTGTCGTTGATCTCGCCCAGCTACAGCACGTGCCGCTGCACCGTCCGGCCGCCAGAGACCCGGCGGTTCTCGACACATGTTCCAATAACCGTGCTCCTTGCCGTCCTTGCGGCGAAGCTTGTGGCGTAGAAACATAACGCCAGCCTTTCAAAGCCGCGGGCCGTTTCGCAAGGGCGTTGGTCGGCACCGCACCCGGTTTTACTCCGTTCCCGCCGCCTGATCGGCGATACTCCTGGCCTCACTGCTACCCCGAGGGAGCAAAATTTCCATAACCCAGGTCGAGTTGCGAAAGTCGGGCTAGCACGGAAATCGCGCCAGATCCCGGAAACCGCCGGTCCGTGAGGGCATCGGCTCGGTGCCTGTCTAGTTTTGCGTGTGAAGCGACTGTCACCTAATCTTCATCTTGACCTTTAGCCGGTCCGTTGAGCTCTGCCATGCGAGACGCCACGCTAAGTGAATTGCGATGCAACCCCTTTCACGCAGTTGATCAACGCGCGAGAGTCCCTTTATCCGTCACAGGGAGGTTCCCGGTCGAGCGAAACGCTGTTAGCGTATTTCGACCTGGACCCGTTTCTTCCGAATCTCCGAGAGGACGTCTCACATGACGGATCAAGCCCTCGATTCCGGCGCCCCACTTCGCTGGAGCGGCCTCGGCCCCGTGGCAGACTATTGGATCGATGCCTTCCAGCGGTCTGTCCTGTATCTCGACGTGCTGCGCCAGCGCGGCAATATCGCGCGGGATCACAATGCAAGGCCGGCACCCAACGTATTGCACTACCAAGCTGAACTGCTGGTCGATGGCCGCACGCTCGACCGGCCGGTGAACTATGCGCTGGTGCGCATCGTCCCGCCCGAGGGTGCACACATCGAGGCGGAGAAACGCCCGTTCATTGTGGTCGACCCTCGGGCCGGCCATGGCCCAGGCATTGGCGGCATGAAGCATGACAGCGAGATCGGCGTGGCGCTGGCGGCGGGCCATCCGTGCTATTTCGTCGGCTTCCTGCCGGCCCCGATGCCTGGCCAGACGATCGAGGATGTTTGCCGAGCCGAAGCGTTGTTCGTGCAGACGGTCGCGGATCGGCACCCCGACGCTGAAGGCAAACCCGTGCTGATCGGCAACTGTCAGGCAGGCTGGCAACTGATGATTATGGCGGCCACGAACCCGGACCTGTGCGGACCGATCATGCTGGCTGGCGCGCCGCTGTCGTATTGGGCCGGCGTGCGCGGTAAAAACCCGCTGCGCTACCTGGGCGGCGTAATGGGCGGCACGTGGATGACGGCGCTAGCCGGCGACCTCGGCAACGGCATCTTCGATGGTGCAGACCTCGTGCGGAACTTCGAATCGATGAACCCAGCGAACACGCTATGGAAAAAGCCTTACAACGTCTATTCCAAGGTCGATACGGAAGCCGCCCGCTTCCTGGAGTTCGAGACGTGGTGGGGCAGCCCGGTGTTGCTCAACGCGGGAGAGATGCAGTGGATCGCCGACAACCTGTTTGTCGGCAACAAGCTGACGTCCGGCGCGCTACTCACCGATGATGGCGTGCGCGTAGACCTGCGCAACATCCGCTCGCCGATTATCGTCTTTTGCTCCTGGGGCGATGACATCACGCCGCCGCAGCAGGCTTTGGGTTGGATCACCGATTTGTATGACGAAGACCGCGAGATCGTCGCCAACCGACAGACGATTGTCTATACGATGCATCAGAGCATCGGCCACCTCGGCATCTTCGTCTCCGCCAAGGTGGCGACGCGCGAGCACCAGGAATTCGCGAGCGCGATGGACCTGATCGACCTGGCACCACCGGGTCTTTATGAGGCGGTGATCACCGACATCGGTGAGGACACGGAACATCCCGAGTTGATCAACGGCCGTTACCTGTTCCGCCTGGAACGACGCGCCCTGGCCGACATCAGGGCGCTGGGCAACAACGAACCCGAGGACCAGCTTCGTTTCGCCACCGCCGCACGCGTGTCGGAGGCCAATCTCGCGCTTTACCGCACAACGCTTGCGCCGCTCGTGCGGGCGACAACGACGGAGCAAACAGCGGAGACGATGCGCGCGCTGCATCCCGCACGCCTGAAGTTCAGCCTGCTGTCGGATCAGAACCCGGCCATGCAGGCGGTGAAGACCCTAGCCGAGACGATCCGCGCCAACCGCAAACCGGTCCCGACGGACAACCCGCTGCTAGCGATGGAGCATATGGCATCGGAGTGGATCACCAGCTCCCTCGATGCCGCAGCCGCTGCGCGCGACACGATGGAGGAGCAAATGTTCCTCAGCAGCTACGGGTCACCTTGGCTCCAGGCGCTGATGGGCTTTGGCCCGGATGCCGCCGGGACGCTCAGGCACACCGATCACGACGTGTTGCGGGAGGCGAACGAGGCCCGGTTGCGGGCGGAACTGGAATTGCAGTTTGAGGCGGGTGGCCTTGCCGAGGCGATCATCCGTGCGCTGATCTACATCCGGTTGCCGGAGAACAGCATTGACGAGCGTGGGTACAGCGTGGCGAAGGCGGTGCGCGACGCGAGGCCTGCTGGCCTGAGACTCAGCCAGCCGCAATTGAAGGCCCTGTTTTGCGACCAGTTCCTGTTGCTGACAATGGACTCGGATCGCGCAGTGCGGGCACTGCCTAATTTGCTACCGGCCGATCCGGCGACGCGACGCCAAGCGCTGGCTGACATACGCCGCGTGCTGGCTGCGAGCGGCCGGCAGTCGGAGGAGGCGACCCGCCGGCTTGGCGAGATTGACGCGTTATTCAGCGCTGGCGGGCCTGCCGCGGAACCGAACCCATCTGATGGGGAGCAGTCGTCGCGGCGGGCCTCAGCAGCCGCTCTGGCGGTCACGCCGAAGGTCGTCCACGGCAAGCCCGTTCCAGAAAAGAAGGCGAAAAGCGATGGATGACGATCGGATCGAGAGCCAGCCCGGCGCAAAGCACGTAAAATACGAACGGCTGATCGAGACCGCGCGAAAGTTGCCGCCGGTCAGGACTGCGATCGCCCATCCCTGTGACCAAATCTCTTTGGAAAGCGCCATTGAGGCAGCGAAGCTCGGCCTGATAACGCCGATCCTGGTCGGTCCCAAGTCGCGCATCCAGGAGGTCGCGGCACGGTGGAACCTCGACATCAGTGGAATGCCGATCATCAATTCTGAGCACAGTCACGATTCGGCTGCCAAGGCGGTCGAGCAGGTTCGTAGCGGCGCGGCAGAGGCGCTGATGAAGGGCAGCCTGCATACCGACGAACTGATGGGCGCCGTGGTATCCAAGTCCGGGATCCGCACCGCGCGGCGCATCAGCCACTGCTTCATAATGGACGTGCCGAACCATCCGGATGCGCTGATTATCACCGACGCCGCGGTGAACATCGCGCCCTCGCTCGACGACAAGGTTGACATTATCCAGAACGCGATCGACCTCGCGCATGCCATGGGAGTGCCTGAGGTGCGTGTCGCGATCCTGAGTGCGATGGAGACTGTGACGTCGAAAGTCCCCTCCACCGTCGAGGCGGCGGCGCTTTGTAAGATGGCGGAGCGCGGGCAGATCACTGGCGGCCTGCTCGACGGCCCGCTGGCGCTCGATAACGCCATCAGTGGCGACGCGGCGGCGATCAAGGGCATCGTCTCGAAAGTTGCCGGCCGTGCCAACGTGCTGGTAGTTCCGGACCTGGAGGCCGGCAACATGCTAGCCAAGAGCCTGTCGTTCCTCGCCAGCGCCGACGCGGCGGGTATTGTCCTTGGTGCGCGCGTGCCGATCATCCTGACCAGCCGAGCGGATTCGCTTCTGACGCGGCTCGCGTCGTGTGCGGTTGCAGCGCTGGTGGCCGACGCAAGGCGCAAGACAACCGCGATCGCAGGAGACTGACATGAGCGGTACGATCCGGCCGGTGCTGACCGGCCAAAAGGCGCTGGTCGTCGGCGTCGCCAACGACCAGTCGATCGCCTATGGCTGTGCTAAGGCTTTTGCCACGGTTGGCGCCGACCTTGCCGTCACCTGGCTGAACGACCGTGCGCGGCCGTATGTCGAACCGCTGGCGCGGGAACTCGGCGCCAGCATCACGGCGCCGCTGGACGTTTCGGTGCCCGGACAGCTTGAGGCGGTATTCGATACGATCAAGGCGCAATGGGGTAAGCTGGACATTCTGGTACACTCGATCGCCTTCGCGCCGAAGGACGACCTGCAAGGCGGGCTGCTGAACTGCTCCGCCGACGGGTTCGCCAAGGCTATGGATATCTCCTGCCACTCCTTCGTCCGTATGGCGAAGCTGGCGGCGCCACTGATGACCGACGGTGGCGTCATGTTCGCCATGAGCTACTACGGCGCCAACCGCGTGGTGACGAACTACAACGTGATGGGCCCGGTGAAGGCAGCACTGGAAGCGTCGTGTCGCTATCTCGCCTACGAACTGGGGCCGCAGCAGATCCGCGTGCACGCGATCTCGCCGGGGCCGCTGAAGACCCGGGCCGCGTCCGGACTGAAGGATTTCGAGTTGCTGCTGAACGAGGCCGCGGCGAAAGCGCCGATCGGAGAACTCGTCGACATCATGGACGTCGGTTTCACCTGCGCCTACCTGGCGACGCCGTTCGCATATCGGATCACAGGCGGAACGGTCTATGTTGACGGTGGCGCCAATATCATCGCGTGAGGAAGCTATGAACGACTGCATCGCTGTCCTCAACGCTGGCTCCTCCAGTATCAAGTTCGCCATCCATGGGCTGGAGGATGGGCCGGTCCAGTTTCGCGGCCAGGTGGAGGCGATCGGCGTCGCCCCAGCGTTGAAGGTGCACGACGCGGCGGGTAAAACTGTGGCCGAGCAAACATGGCCGGCCGACGGCCTGAACCACGAGGCGGCGACGCTGGAACTGGTGCAGGTCATTGTCGGCCTGGTGGGCCGCGAGAAGATCGCGGCTGTCGGTCACCGCGTCGTGCATGGCGGCATGCACTTCGCTACCCCCGTGCGGGTGGATGATACAGTGCTGGCGGAACTCGACACGCTGGTGCCGCTGGCCCCGCTGCACCAGCCGCACAACCTGGCGCCGATCCGCGCCATCGCCGCGCACGCGCCGCATTTGCCGCAGGTGGCGTGTTTCGATACCGCATTCCACCGGACGCAGGCGCACGTGGTGCAGGCGTTCGGGCTGCCGCGGCGATACTATGACCAGGGTGTGCGACGCTACGGCTTCCACGGCCTGTCCTATGAATACATTGCCAGCCGCTTACCCGAGGTGGCGCCCGGGATCGCCACCAGCCGGGTCGTCGTCGCCCATCTTGGCAATGGCGCCAGCGCGTGCGCCATCCAGAAGGGGCGGAGTGTTGCAAGCACGATGGGATTCACGGCGGTGGACGGGCTGATGATGGGCACGCGCTGCGGCGCCATCGATCCCGGCGTGTTGATCTACCTGATGGACACCGAGGGCATGGACGCCCGTGGCCTTGAGGACCTGATCTACCGGAAGTCAGGATTGCTGGGCGTGTCGGGCGGCGTCTCGTCCGACATGCGAACGCTTCGCGCATCGGATGTGGCCGGCGCGAAGGAGGCAATCGAACTGTTTGTCCACCGTATCGTGCGCGAGACGGGGTCGCTCGCCGCCGCCATGGGCGGGATAGACGGCATCGTCTTCACGGCGGGAATCGGCGAGAACGACGCCGCCACGCGGCTGGAGGTTATGCGCGGCTGCGCGTGGCTTGGCGTCGTGCCGGACGAAGCTCGCAACGCCATCGGCAAAGACCGCATCAGCGCCGACGCCTCGCGCATCGACGTGTGGGTGATCCCGACGGATGAGGAGCGCATGATTGCGCGGCATACGCGGTCGGTGCTGGGACTTTAGGGTGACGGGTCACTAGTGTCTCCCCGACCCTATCGGTCGGGAAACGGCCGGTCAGTACCCCGCGAAGGCGATGTTGGAACATCGGCGGGATTGCCACTGATATGGGCATTTTATCGCAACTTGGGGAATTCTATCGCGAATAAGGGAAACTCGAGCGACTGAAAAAGCTAGAGTCCCGGGATTGCCATTAAGAGAAACGCGGCCCCCGGGTGCCGCCAACAACCTCGATCACGCGATCTAACGCCATTCCGAGGAGCCGTTCCATGCAACGATCGGAATAGGACTCGGCCAGACTGGAAATTTGCGACAGAACCAACAATGGAGCCGTCTCTTCGTTACGGATTATTCGCGAACTCTACACACTTAGTTTCTATCCCGGCGTAAATGGTCTTGCCATGCCTTCCCTTGTAGAAGGCCTCAACGACACTCTTTGCCGCCTCGCACGCGGGCATGCTATTCCAGCCTTGGATGACGATTGGCCCCCCGCCACCAGCCACAATGAGCATGACGATCAGCTTGGTCATAGCGTTTCCCCCTCTGCGCTGACAATTCTGCATTTTTTATCGATTTGGGTCAATGTGTCGGCTGGCCTGTGCTGGTATGGAGTGTTGGTGCACTCGGCCGATGAAGGGATCATAGGATGCTCGTCCCTCACTGATTCGAGCACTCTGATGCTACACGAACACAATCACAATGCCGATTTGCCGAGACCACATCCCCAAAGATGCGTTTCAAGAAACGGCCGTCCGGCGAGCAGACGTCTCCCGGTCCGTGGGATGCCTTTGCCGATGTTGAAGTGTCCGTCGATGAAGTGCTGGCTGAACTCAAGGCTGTGGCAAAAATGGTATCCGACCGATGTGATCGGGGCCAACCGCCAAGGGCTACCGAAGGTTCCGTCGGCCTCGACCTCATTCGGGCATTCGGGGCATGGCGGGTCTTTCCGCTGATCGACGATGTAGGAACGGTGCAGAGGTCACCGCGGCGAAATCGTTTTGATACATATTCAAAACGATGAGGCCAAACCGCGTTCGGTGTCCGTTGGCTACGAAGCAAACGCCGGCGGTCAAACACCCCGCGTGCTATCGTTTCGATGAACCACCGAGCCCCTGAAAATCCGCCTTCCTGGCAAGGTCCAGATCTTCGGCAAATTCGTGCAGTTTCGGGAGAGCGCGGTCGAGCAGATCGAGTTCGCGACGCAAGGCGGGGCGGCGATCTTCCGGCAGGCTCTCGAGCAGGTTTTCAATCATTGCACGCAGCCGCCGCGACACCTGAAAGTTTCCCGCGCCGTATAGGCGAATCTCGCTGACCGCGAGCTGCACGAAGTCGTCCCATTCTGGCGTCTGAAAAATCAGACGCAGCGCGCCGTTGGCGTCGAGCCGGGCGTCTTCATGCAGGTGCCGACGTCCGACGAGACCGAGTAGTCGATCGAGCTGATCGATCGCCATGACCGCGGTCGTGGGGTCGTTGATAGCCGGCGAAAGCGCCTTGATGCCGATGTCGACGATCACCCGGAACGCGAAGGTCGCGTCCTGTTCTATCGTGCGCTCCGGGCCGAATGCCACTTGAGCGCGCAGTTTACGATCGTCGATCTGCGCGGCGTTGCCGTAGAGACAGTACAGCGGCTTGCCGGTGGCCACGAAGTCACCTACGCGCGGGACGAACGCGATGACACCCGCAGCGCCGCGCGCGAGCGCGACGAGCGCGTCAACGTTGGCTGCGAGCACGATGGCGGATCTGCCGCGATGTTCGACGACGCGTTTCACGGCGCCCAGGACGGCGGGTGTCTGCGGCGACCGGGGCGCCTCGACCAAGTCCGGAAAGACGCTCTCGACGACCTTGACCCCTTGTTCCCCGATCCGCGAGAGAATGCTGACGGGCCGCAGCAACCGCGCCGTGTAGTCGATCAGGAATAGGAATGCCGCGATGGAGGCGACGCCCAGCCCCCACGAGATAGCGATCGCCGGGTGGGTCACCGAGCTATCGAGCCGAGCGCCGGTGCCGACGGAGAACAGCATGGTGAAGGTAAACAAGCCGACGGTGAAGCGGATGACGTTGTTTCGCAGCAGCGTGGTTGCGATGATCCGCGGCGAGAGCTGCCCGCTCGCGACCTGGATCGCGACCAAAAGCGATCCGAAGCTGAAGACGATGAATGAAATCGAGAGCGTCTCGACGGTGTTCAGGGCTTCCGACGTCCCGGCCGGTGTCGCGCCAAACCAACGGGGCATCCATCCGAGTCGCTCGTGCAGCTGGAACACGAGGCGGATGGCGACATTCTCAAGCACCAGTGCGATGAACGGAACGATCCAGAGCGCCGAGCGGAAATAGCTATTGAGCCGATACCGTTGATTCCAGCGCATTAGAGCCCCCGAGGTCGGCTGACCCGTCGACCCACAGGAGTGCTAGCGCCAGTGGATCAGCTTTGTCCACGCCGGCTAGATTCGAGTTTCGGAATGACATCGGGATGCTGACGCGAGACCGATGCTCTTGCGGGGAATCGCCGAAAGCACGGCACCGCGCCCTCGGGATGAGACCGGTCGGCCACTACGGACGCGATTGATCCGCTTCGTTGGAAGCCTTTCACTGGCGGGGATTGCCTACTATTCTACCGAGTACTTTTCATGGCGACAATGGCGCTGGTTTCGGCGCCAGCCACCAGCCGGTGCGCCGAAGGCGTGGCGAAGCTGATCTTTTGGCCGGTGGATGTACCCGCCCGGGGGGATCGCCGAGCTTTACGTGGGTGAACGAAGTGGGGTCCGCGGCTAGGGATTCGACAGCAACTCAGCGTCAACAGGGGGAGCACGTCCATGACTGCCGCGCCGCGTTACCCGTCGCTCTTTCAGATTAACACACCAGTCTGGCTCCGACGCCTGTCTCAAGAGGCCGGCAAGCGACTAACTCTCGCCGAGATCGACGACGCCACAATTGACAGTTTCGCGCAACGGGGTTTTGACTGGATCTGGTTGCTGAGCGTTTGGCAGACTGGGGCGGCTGGCCGAGCGGTATCGCGAAGAAATTCAGAATGGCGCGCCGAGTTTAACGCCGTACTTCCCGACCTCACCGAAGACGATATCTGCGGCTCAGGTTTCGCGATCACAGGTTACACAGTCAGCGAGGAACTCGGGGGCGACGTGGCGCTGGCGCAGTTTCGTGCGGGGCTGGCGCGCCGGGGCATCAAGCTGATGCTGGATTTCGTGCCGAACCATACCGCCCCTGATCATCCATGGGTGAGGACGCATCCGGACCGTTACATGCGAGGCAACGAGCAACTGCTTCGTTCTGCGCCGCAGAACTACATGCGGCTCGGGGCGCTGATCCTGGCACTCGGCCGCGACCCCAATTACCCTGGTTGGCCCGACACGCTGCAGCTCAACTACGCTAATCCCGCGCTGCAGAAGGCGCAAATTGATGAGTTGGTTAGTATAGCTGGCAAGTGTGATGGTGTTCGCTGTGACATGGCGATGCTGGTACTGCCGGAAGTCTTTCAGCGTACCTGGGGCGTGACCCCAGAGGCGTTCTGGCCCACGGCAACGGCGGTGGTGCGCGAGGCGCATCCAGGCTTCACCTTCATGGCCGAAGTCTATTGGGACCTCGAATGGACACTGCAGCAGCAAGGTTTCGACTATTGTTATGATAAGAGGCTATACGATCGGCTACATTCTGATGCCGCCCGATCCGTCCGAGGACACCTGAACGCCGGTCTCGACTATCAGGATAAGCTGGCTCGCTTCCTCGAAAACCATGACGAACCTCGGGCCACAGCCGTTTTCCCCTGGCTGCAGTACCGTGCAGCCGCGGCCATTACGTTCCTTGCGCCGGGCCTACGCTTCTTCCATCAAGGCCAGTTTGAGGGCTGGCGGGTCCGCGTCCCTGCTCATCTTTGTCGCGCCCCGGTTGAGCCAACCAACACAGAAATCGCCGAATTCTATGCCAAGCTCCTATCGGTGCTGAAGGACACGAGCGCCTTTCGAGACGGCGCTTGGTCCCAACTCGAGCCATTGCCGGCGTGGCCGGGCAACGGAAGCTCCGACAGCTTCGTCGCCTACGCCTGGGTCGGCAAGAACCGAGACCGCTACGTTGTGGTCGTGAATTACGCCGGCAGGCAGGGTCAGTGCTATCTCCTCCTCCCCTTTCCCGAACTCCGCGACGAGGAAGTAATACTCACGGATCTGATGGGGCCCGAGACATACCGTCGTGCAGGTAGCGAATTGATCGATCATGGCCTCTACATTGACCAAGTTGCTTGGCAAATCAATGTGTTTGCGCTCCAAAGCAGCCAGGCGTGATCATGCGCTATGGCCACGCCGATGACCGTGGCCCAGGTGATAACCGTCGAGGTAGCACCGGTGTGGGACTCGCCGACGGATACGGTTGGCGATCGGGCCCGAACTTCATGTCCCACTGGCGGATCGTCTCGTATGTGACGAAGATTCCGCGAGCAGTCAGCATCTTCTCTACCATGCGAAGGCTTAACGGGAACCGGAAGCGTGGTCGACGACCCCGGCGGGGTAGCGATAGCCAACATAAAGCGGGTTTTGGGGCGTCATCATCCGGGACGGATACCTGGCCACTCCGGGCCGGCCAACCCGGATGCCGCAACTTACGTTGGCTTCTGTCATACGCCGCGGATTTGCCGGAATTGCATAGGCTCCTCAAAGGTGTAAAGAGAATTCCCGAACGTAGATATTGATGATGTCGGGAGTGCTCTGCGCCGAGCCGGCAAGATCGTTAGACTTCTGCCGCCAAAAGTCTGATGTCGCTCCGGTTGGGCTCTGCATATCCCACGTTCTCGTCCGGGAGGAAAACATGGACCCCGCCCTAAATCGCCAACAAGCGGACACTATTGAGCACAAACGCCTGGATGAGGCGCGCACCCGGGGGGTGCCATGGAAGAAATGGGGGCCCTATCTGAGCGAGCGCCAGTGGGGCACGGTGCGCGAGGATTACAGCGACAACGGAGATGCATGGGGATACTTCTCACACGAGCAAGCCCGTTCGCGCGCCTATCGCTGGGGTGAAGACGGCTTGGCCGGATTCAGCGACGAGCATCAGAGACTGTGCTTTTCCGTCGCGCTTTGGAACGAGAAGGACCCGATCCTCAAGGAACGCCTGTTTGGGCTCACTAACAGTGAAGGAAACCACGGCGAGGACGTGAAGGAGTACTATTACTATCTCGATGCTACTCCGACACACTCCTACATGAAGTATCTGTACAAGTACCCACAGGGTCCATTTCCATATAACGATCTCGTTGAGACCAACGGCCATCGTGGCCGCCATGATCCTGAATATGAGTTAATGGACACCGGCGTGTTCAAGGATGACCGCTATTTTGACGTGTTCGTTGAGTACGGGAAGGCCGAACCAGGCGATATCCTGATCCGCATCACCGTTTGCAACCGGAGCCCTGAGGCCGCTTCGTTGCGCCTGTTGCCGACATTGTGGTTCCGGAACACCTGGACATGGGATTCTGAGCAGCAAAAGCCCAGGCTTCGGAAAGGGCCTGAATCCCACGGCTGCGTCACGCTCTCTGCTTCGAGCTCTGACACGGGGGATGTCTCGCTCTATGCCGATGGCAACCCGCAGCTGCTTTTCACTGAAAACGAGACCAACAACGAACGTCTTTTTGGTGCGCGCAACGCGGCGCCATACGTCAAGGACGGAATCAACGACTATGTCGTCCTGGGACGGCAGGAGGCTGTTAGTCCGGATTTGACGGGAACGAAGGTTGCGGTGGATTACCACCTTCATCTGGACGCAGGCGCAGAGTCCGTGGTGCGCCTAAGGCTGACCGAAGCGCCGTCCGCCGCGCCATTCGGACCTGAATTCAACAATCTCTTTGAGAAGCGCCGGCAGGAAGCCGATGCATTCTATCGGGCAATTACGCCTGCCCGGGTCACCGACGATGCCGCAAGTGTTGTGCGGCAGGCACTGGCCGGGATGATCTGGAGCAAGCAATGCTTCATCTATGATGTGAATAAATGGCTGCAGGAGCACCATTGGGACCCGACGCAGCGATCGGGACCGCAGATCCGAAATCGCGAATGGTTTCATCTTGTGGCGGATCATGTCATCTCAATGCCGGACAAATGGGAGTACCCGTGGTTTGCGGCGTGGGACCTGGCGTTCCAAGCGGTCGCTCTGTCCACCATCGACATTGATTTCGCTAAAGATCAGCTCGGGTTGCTGCTGGACCAGGTGTATTTGAACCCTGCAGGGCAGATACCGGCCTACGAATGGAATTTCAGTGACGTGAATCCACCGGTTCAGGCCTGGGCTTCGATCTTCACCTATCGAATGGAGCAGGCGCTCAGAGGGACAACCGACATAAACTTTCTGAAGGAGGTCTTCGGCAAGTTGACGACGAATTTCGGTTGGTGGGTCAACCGCAAGGACCGCTTCGGCAAGAACTTGTTCGAAGGCGGATTCCTTGGATTAGACAATATCGGGGTTTTCGACCGCAGTGCTCCGCTGCCGACGGGGGGCCATTTGGAACAGTCCGATGGTACCGCCTGGGTCGCGCTGTTCTGCCAGAACATGCTGGAAATAGCTTTCGAGCTGGCAGGGCATGACCCGACATATGAGAAACTCGCCGCGAACTTCGGGATGGAGTTCCTCTTTATCGCCCATGCGATGAACGGTGTCGGCACCGATGGCATGTGGGATGAGGAAGACGGGTTCTACTACGACGTACTGCGGCTGCCTGATGGAAGCTCCAGGCGTCTCAAGGTCCGTTCGATGGTTGGCCTGCTCCCGATTTGCGCCGCAACGTCCGTCGAGAAGTGGCAGCGGGAGCGCGTGCCCAGGCTCACCGCCCATATGTACGATCTGCTGGAGCGGATGCCGGGGCTTCGCGACTCTATCCACGTCACCGGACCGGGGCATTTCGGCGTCGCCGACCGTGGCCTCGTTGCGCTTGTGAACGAGCACCGGTTACGGCGCGTCCTGACCCGAATGCTGGACGAAAATGAGTTCCTCAGCCCCTACGGCATTCGGTCCCTGTCGCGCTACCATGCCGACCATCCGTATACGTTTTCAACGGGCGGTCAGGAATACGGGGTGGGCTATCTTCCCGCTGAATCGGACACTGGGATGTTTGGCGGCAACTCAAACTGGCGCGGACCCATCTGGATGCCGGTCAACACTCTGATCATCCGGGCGTTGCTGCATTACTTCGCTTATTACGGCGATGGCTTCAAAGTCGAATGTCCAACCGGTTCGGGCATCCAAAAGAACCTCTTCGAGGTTGCCGAAGACATTTCGGCAAGATTGAGCCGCATCTTTTTGCGTGACGAACACGGCCGTCGTGCGGTCTTCGGAGGTGCAGAGCAATTCCAGCGGGATCCCCATTGGAAGGATCATCTGCTGTTCTACGAGTACTTCCATGGCGACAATGGAGCCGGCATCGGTGCCAGCCATCAAACCGGATGGACTGGCCTTATCGCCACACTGATCCAGATCTTTGGAAAGCTGGATGCGGATACGATAGACCGTTTCTACTCGGAGCCGGAAATGGATTCTACCAGTCGCCGTTGATACTAGCTGTCTGGGCTTTCTGGGGGACATTCAGTTCAGGACGCGATCGCCCGTGATGACACGACGGAACCAGAATGGCGAAAGCCGGGTGGCAGCTAGGGTGCCTCAATGGGAAGGGCTGTGTGCCGAAAGGGGTCGTCTTCCACTCGGAGAACGCCGCGGCCCGGCAGGAGGCGCCGCCGCTTGGCCAGCACAGCCCTGAACGTGCCTGACAAGGCCGCCAATCTCGGGCGAATTGATCGGCTCCATGGCCGCTCTCAGGTCCTCGCCGAAGAACGGCGGCAGCCCAGAGATCAGCACCCCAAGGTGGCGCTCTGTGCTTTAAGGTGGCGCTCTGTGCTTTGCGATCTCCGGATGCCAGCGCGGGACCTTCGCCTCCCGCCGCGGCGCCATGTTCCGGTTGGCAGGAGGTCGTGTGGCCTTCGTCATGCCGAACAGGCGCCAGGGATTTGGATTAGCCGTTTGCACGTTTGGAATGCATCCCCGGGTCCGCAACCGTGTTATTGTCAGCCCTGCCCGGCGCTTGGCCGGGTCCTGACGAGGAAGTGCGCTCCGAACCTCCATCCAAGTGCCGCCGCTACCAATGACAGACCGTTAAGCTTCCGAGCGCTGACCAACGAAGGGGACCATTGATCGGCTGAAGTGCCAGTAACGCTACCAGGTCAGGGAGCCAGAAAGATGGTGGGAAGCAGTCACGGACCTCAGCGTGGGCAGGCCAGTAGACGCATGCTCAACATCGATCAGGCCAGGATCATGCCAACCGATGAGGACGAGGTTGCCACCGCGCGAGACCGGGTGCCCCTCGACCACAATCTGACCGTTGGCCGTCAGGCGATGCCGGGGCAGGTCGTCCTCGATCATCCGAATGTCTCGCTCCGTCACGCGGCGTTTGAGATAGTGGATGGCACCATTGTGGTGCGCGACCTCGGAGGCACCAACGGTACCTATGTCAACGGCGCTCGCTTGCGCGGTGCTCGTCCTCTGGTAAAGGGCGACCGCATCGATATCGGCCCCTTTCAACTGACGTTTGATGGCAGCGCGCTCACCAGGATGGGGCGAGTTGGCAATGTCGAACTGAAGGTCCGGGGCGTCAGCTACGACGTGCGCCGCAGACGGGCCGGCGGCTTGCCAACACGTATCCTGCACGGCGCCAACCTTGACATCCTCCCGTCCGAATTTGTCGCCATCATCGGTGCCAACGGCGCAGGCAAGTCCACGTTGGTAAACATCATGGCCGGCCGTACGGTCCCGAGCGAAGGGACAGCGCTGCTCAACACCTGTGACCTGCACGCCAATTTTCAGGCCTTGAAACAGGATATCGCCTTTGTGCCGCAGCAGGACGTGCTCCACGAGCAGCTAACGCTGCGCCAGGCGCTCGACTATACGGCGCAGCTTCGGTTGCCGCCAGATACCACGGTCGAGCAGCGTCACGCAGCAGTGGACGCCGCTGCGCGCAGTGTTGATCTGCTCGATCAGCTTGATCAACGCGTTGGCGCGCTCAGCGGAGGGCAAAGGAAGTGCGCCATACTAGCCAGCGAGATTCTCAACCGCCCCAGTCTGCTGCTGCTCGATGAGGTTACCAGCGGGCTGGATGAGAGCACCGATTGGCAGATCATGCGACTGCTTCGACGCCTGACCGATGACGGCGTAACCATTATAGTGGTCACGCACACCTTGGCGAATGTAACGGAGTTCTGTGACAAAGTCATCTGCATGGGCCGCGGCGGCCACCTAACCTTCGTTGGTGCCCCGTCTGAGGCGCTGGGGTTCTTCGCGGTGCGCCGGCTGGGAGAGGTGTTTGACCGCATGGACGAGGTTGGTGCCGAGTGCTGGCGTGAAAGGTTCGAAGCAACAGTTGGCGCAACAATCGATCTGCCAACCGCCACCGAATCTCACGACAACACGCGGCACCCAGCGTTGTACCCCCAAGATCCTAGCTTCTTTACACTGCTGCGCGTCGTCCGCCAAACGGCCATTTTACTACATCGAAACACAACCTTGTTGCTGTCCGATCGTCGCACGTTGGTGATGGCTGCGGCTCAAAGCGTGCTCATTGGCGGGCTGATGGGCTATGCCTTCGGTAACTTTGGGGAGGGGCAGGAGCGTGTGAACGCGGAGAACGCTCTTCTTTTGCTGCTTGGCTTGAGCGCGATCTGGCTCGGCTGTAATGCCGCATCGAAAGATATCGTCGGCGAACTTGCTATTTACCGGCGTGAACATGACATCAATCTGTCCACTGCGGCGTTCGTCGGTGCGAAATACCTCGTGTCTTCCGCGTTCACCGTGTTGCAACTTGCCGTTGTCTATTTGCTTGTGGCCGCGCTGGCGGATGGCATCCCGGGTGATCGGCTGCAACAGTTCATGCTCCTGACGATCGGTGCGATGGCGGGTACAGCCATGGGGTTGGTGATCTCCGCGTTCGCCAACACGCGAGACCAGGCGACCACGATCGTTCCTCTGGCCTTGGTTCCGCAATTGATCTTGGCCGGAGTCCTGGTGCCGAAGCTCCCGCCCCTTGCCACAGCGGTGGCCAAGGTAGCGGTCAGCGGCTACTGGCTGACCGAAGCGATGAAGTCAGTGTTCATCACCGCCGAGGGTCGGGTCCGGACAATGAATGCGCACACCGGCGCGTTGATGGACATGACCGCCGAGCCGGCGAGTTACGGAGCCGCAATTGTCGCCGCGCACGCATTGGCATTCTTACTGATCGCCTATCTAGTGACGCTGATGCGTCATGGGAGGCACAGTCGCGGTACCTAAGCCTGTCCCTGCACAGTAGTTCCTGGCCGATGCCCTAAACGCCGGGTTCATCCGGATCTTTGTCGTGGCAGCGGCTGCGCGCTACGCCCAACGGAAATCCGTCGTCTCGTCAAGAACCTTCCGAACGACCTGACGGACTAGTACGGCGGCGGTGCCACGTAGCCCGGCGGATAGGTCGGCGGGGGCGCCGCATAGGTGCTGCTTTGCGAAGCGGAACTCGCGGCGGCACCGACGACGGCGCCCACCGCAACACCCGCCGCAACGCCGCCCCAGCTCGGTCCGCTGTTGTAGTCGCCGTAGCAGCAGCCGCCGCCGCCGCCGACGACAGCGACGTTCCGGTTGACGTTGACATTCCGGTTAGCGTTCACGTTCCGGTTCGCGGTGACGTTCGTGTTTCGGCTGTTCGATACGTCCCGGTGAAAGTTGTTGCTGTTAAAGTTGCCGCGGTTACCGCCGCCGGCCGCCCGCTGACCGCCGCCGCCCCCGCCCCGCTGACCGCCGGCGCGCGCACGATTCTGCACGAGGATCACGCCGGACCCTTCATGTGGAGCAGCCGCCCCGACGATCTGCGGGACGCCGGAAGAGGCGAGCGGGGCTCCCGGTAAGGCCATGGCGTTGCCGGTGAACCACAATACCGTCGCGAACGTCGAGACGGCCGCAAGCACCAGTACGGATTTTCGGCTCATCTCACCGCTCCAGATACTTGGCTTGGAGCGCCTTGAAGTCCGCGATCGCCTGCGCGCAGTTCTTGTGGTCGAAGTCATGCCCAATCCCGTAGCCGAATGCGCCGCTATAGATGAACGCGACCTTCAGTCCGAAATGCAGGCTCACTTGCGTCGCCAGGTCGATCGCGGCCTCTCCGACCTGCGGTTGATCCGCTTCGTTAGAACAGGCGAACGCCTCGCCGGACATCACGCCGAGTTTCCGGATCCCTGTGACGAACGCATCGTCTGCGTCGCTCCCCTTCTTCGGAGCTTCGTCCGCAAGGACCGGTGCGGCGACGGTGGCCGCGAGAACGGAGGTCAGCAGTAGTCTTCGCATTCTTGCCTCCCGGATCGCCAAAAAGTCGGATGTTCCGCGGTCGTAGAGGCCCCGATACAGCCCTGCGCAGCCATGAACTCGGTCACCGCAGTCCAAACCGATTTCGCGAGCGCGGGTGATCCTGACACGCACCGGATGCTGTTACCGACATCATCAAGATGATCGGCCTGTCCGGTCATCTGGCCAATAGTGTAAGCGCGCAGCGATGCGCTCTGCAACAGACGACTCGTCGCGAAGACACAGAGAGTCCTCCCGTTGCCGGCTGCGCGGGTGTGCCCTGCTATCATCAAATGATGGCTTGATCCGCGCCCTCTTCTTTTTCCCATGCGCACGGCCCTGGTTCTCTGGGCGGGAGGTTGCGATCGGCGGACTTCCACGCTCACCGGCGGCAGCGCGATCGAATGCTGCATGCCTTCAACCGGAACATTGGCGCCGGCGTCGAGATCAACCGCCGCGCCGGCAGTCACACCTCCGTTACGTGCCTGCGAGCGCGCCCTCGGCAATATCGCTCGTCGGCGCGACCACCGCCTATGCCACGATGCCGTCCGCATGATGCCCAATGTCGACGCCAAACCTTGCTGATATGCTCGCCGCACCGTTCCGCCGAGCCATCGTTGGTGGCTCTGGAGCTTCCCGCCGAGACCTGGCAGAAGAATTCCATAGCGACCTTGCGTATTCGTCTCGCGAGCACTCTGGTTCTTGTCCTACCGCGCTGCCCCTGCTGCGGGACCATCCGTCAGACCCGCAGTCGGGCAGAACGGGTGACGCAGTAAGACTAGATCGCAATGTATTATCTGATCCTTCGACTTGGTCTTTGTTGTTTAAACGTATCAATTGTCCAAGACGCCGTCCAACGTGGCGGCCAATATTTCGTGCATCTTTTTCCGGGTCGCTCCCTTCGAGGAAATACCGGGCGTAACCATCAAGCTCCTCGAGACCAGAACGTAGGGATTGGCACTTTTGTGGCCGTTCAGAAGGGTCGGCAGAACAACGCCATCCGTCGCTGGTTCAGACACTTGTTGGAATGCCCTGGTCGCAAGTGGTCCGTGTCCGCGCTTCGCCGTCGCCAACGACACAAGCCACAACCAGACCGGGATTGTTGAATGCCACGCTGTCGGTGTGCGAGACAGCGTAGCCCAACCCACCGCATTCATGGATCGAGTTCGGGTGTTTCCGGCGCAACATGGTTGGGAATGCTGCCGGGAAACGAGAATTGTGTGAACAGGTGCTTCATGCCTGCCTCGTTGGGAGGAATGTTCGCGGTCGCCTACACGCTGTTGAACGCCTGGATGGTGGGGTCCGACAAGCCATCGCCGTCTAATGCGGCGCTCTGACGCCAGAGAAATCGCCGCGAACGCGCTGCACCGTCTTTGTTCCATCAAAGGCCAGGGCTGCAAATTCGGCCGTAGGCGGCGAAGGCAATTGAACTTACCCGGCGGGGCCTGCGGGAAAAGCCCGCGAAGGTCGCCATCGTCGCTATGCAAAAAAATCCTCATCCTCACCAACGCGCTGTACGAGACGGCCGCAAATGGACGCCCGAATGGGCTTGACCGAGACGAATACTTTAAGTTGGCAACCCGCCGTCCTCCCACACTAGCGCGTCTGTCAGCCCAGTTACCGTGGCAATGCCACTCAAACCAAGCCGAGGGTCAGTTCGCCGGAACCGTTAGCACGGGCGCCTGTGGCGTAACGCCTGTTTCGGCCAGCGAGAAGAAAATCATTAGGAATGTGAATACACGCTTGGAGGCCAGATCATCGTCCGAGATCCAGTACCAGGTGCCGCGATAACGGACAGCAGCGTAACTGTCGGGGGGCGGGGACGCTGACGACAGGATGCGGATCAGGGGACGGTCCCGAGGGTTCTCCGCGCCGGCCAGGCGGGTTGCCGCAGCCGTGCGGCCTTGTAAGACATGTTCCGGGGGTACCTCGATCCCGACAGCGACCTCCAGTAAAATCTCGGACATCGAACGTGTGAGCAAGGCAAGCTCGTTGGGGCTGCGCGGCAACAGCCCAAAGCCGACGGTAATCTCGCCATCCCGGTCCGGAGTGACGCCGAGTGAGGTTCGGACGAATTGCAGGTCCTGGCTGACCTCCGTTGCCCGCTTACTGGAGAGGATCAGCCTGCCGATTTCCTCCGAACCACGCTTGTCGAGCCGGATACTGACTGCCCCTGAAAGCTGAAGGCGCCGCAACGCATCCAGTATCGGATAGAACTCGGGATCCGCCTCGCGGGCCCGCGCCCCGATCCCCGATCGGTTGTAGATGCCGTTGACTGCGCGGGTCGTTATAAGCAGCACGGCGTCTGCCGGATATCCGGCCTGGATCAGTTCAAAGACCTCACCAGGCGGCAGCGGCCGGAGCAAACTCCTGGCGAACTTGTCACCCGACAATGGCGTATAGGTGATTGTCGGACGATCGATGTAGGTCGCTCCCCCTCCCAACGTTACCAGGTTTGACGGAATGGTGTTGGTCAGGTTGGAACTTATGGACGCGCCTGCTGACAGCTGCCCCTGAAATGTATACCCGCTGATGACCGACGACACATCGACGAAGCTTGGCGCATCACCGTAGCGTAGCCGCACGATGTTGAGCAACGTTTGTTCTTTCCAGGACTCTCCTACGGAGGTGATGTAGTCGAGCCGGTCGTGCGGGATCGTGGAAGGACCAATCGAGGCGCATCCCGAGATGAAGAGGGCGAGGGTCATGCCGAACGAGCCCGCAATTTTGCCAGCCGTCATTGCTGCCGCTTCAAAGTGGTACGTGCAGCCTTCAGGCCGGCTGCTGCTATTTGCAGGCGGTCGCCGACGGTCAACTCGTACCCAAGTCTCTAATCATGGGTTTCACACCTACAGGAGGACGCCGCTCGGTTCCAGGGAACTGGTGATTTATTGCTATAACAAAAATAATATGCGGCATGATACACCGCGCCGCGGTCGTATCGTGACAAAAGCCCACCAGCGGCATTGTCAACTTAACCTGGGGCAGCCGTCACTCCAGCAATTTTCGGACTGATCTTAGCGGCAAGATCGCACCAAGATGACTCCACTCGCGATGATGCCAACAGAATTGCCCGTTCCGGATATTGTCAAGTTGACTTCCACGGCAATCGTGTCGCCCAAGCCACCAGTGCCAGCCGAACATGTTGCGCGACCTGAACCAGGTCGTACCAAACCGTCGTATCTCGTCGAGAACCGTCGAGATATGGCACCGAAAAGGAGCGGGGCGATTGACCGTCCCAGCCAAGCCTAGCCTTCCGCCCGAATGAGGACGCGACGGCGGCTGGCGGCAGTTCCGTCCGCCAAGAAGGTCAATGCGGCGAGCGGGGATCGCCTATTCCGTTCATCTCAGGTTTCCGTCGCTTACCACGTCAAGCCACCTCGCAGGCTCAGGCGGCAGGTCGCGTCATTTCCGGCACGAACTTAAAGGGGTAGTCCGGGTCTCTGTAACCGTGCGCCTTCTGCCGGTCCGGCAGCTTCACCTTCTCCCGCGGAAGTTCTTCGTAAGGAATATGGGCGAGCAAATGGGTTATGGTGTTCAGCCGTGCCCGTTTCTTGTCGTCTGAGCGAACGACATACCAGGGCGCCCAAGGCGTGTCGGTCGCCTTGAACATGTCGTCGCGCGCCCGGGAGTAGTCGTACCACCGACTATAGGACTTCAGATCCATCGGCGACAGCTTCCAGATCTTGCGCCCGTCATCGATGCGGGATTCCAACCGACGCGTCTGCTCCTCCTCGCTGACCTCCAACCAGTATTTCAGTAGTATGATACCGGACTCGATGAAGGCCTTCTCCACGGACGGGGTCAACTCGAGGAATCGCTTCACCTGCTCCTCGGAACAGAACCCCATAACCCGCTCAACGCCGGCACGATTGTAGTAGCTTCGGTCAAATATCACGATTTCGCCGGCGGCGGGCAGATGCGAGATATATCGCTGGATGTACATCTGCGACTTCTCGCGCTCGGTTGGCGCCGGGAGGGCGACGACACGAAACACGCGCGGACTGACACGTTCGGTGATCGCCTTGATCACACCGCCCTTTCCCGCGCCGTCGCGCCCTTCGAACACGATGCAGACCTTGAGGCCCTTGTGCACCACCCATTGCTGCAGCTTGACCAGCTCGCCGTGCAGCCTAGCCAGTTCGCTCAGATATTCCTTCCCCTTCAGCTTGCCGTCGGGCGCTTCAGATATCTTGTCGTTCTCCGCCCGCTTGGCGT
Organism: uncultured Pseudomonadota bacterium; assembly: GCA_963832865.1. Taxonomy (GTDB): domain Bacteria; phylum Pseudomonadota; class Alphaproteobacteria; order Acetobacterales; family Acetobacteraceae; genus Rhodopila. The sequence continues at coordinate 37,143 of CAWHWH010000053.1, read as the reverse complement.
TTTTCGTTGCACCCATTGTGTTCTCCCAAGATTCCGCACTGCCACCAAAAGGCTCCCTTTTGGGATCACGACTCCAAACCGCTCTTCGGCCATGTGAAGAACAGGCCGACATCGCCCGGCTTTCCATCAGGGTAATTGATGATCCGAACCGAGAAGCCGAAGCCACCGGGTTTCAGGTTTTGCTTCCAGTAGTCATAAACCTGATGGACCCCGGCCGGAAGGGTCAGCAGCCAGTCGGGCTCCTCTGCCTGCCTGGCCGCCTCTTCCTCTGTTGGCTTGTTAATCGGCGGCGCGCCGGCGTTGATGATCGCCCGGCCGTCATCGGTGCAAAAGGTGCTCGGGAATGATGCAATCATTAGTTCGGCCTCACCGCGCTCGAATGCACGTTTGATCCGGTTCAGGCCCGATTCAATAATTTCGTCGGTCAGTCGAAAATTATTCAGGCGCGTCCTGAACTCAGCAAGTTCCTCCTCCTTGCGCCGCTGCATTTGTTCCAGGTGTTCCCTGTCATGACGCCGCTGAGCGTCGCGCTCTGCGAAAAGCGCGTCCACCGAAAGAACTTGGCCGGATGCTATCGGCATGACACCTTCCTTCCTTGATCCTGTTCCGTTTCGTCGGACCGGACGTAGTCTGCTCCCCACAGCTCGACCCGTACCTTGCCCCTTTGAATAGTCGCGGTAGCACCCGTGCGCGTTGATGTACATCAATCATTGCTTGTGGCGGCCACGATACTGGGCGATCAGAAGACTGACAGAGTAACTTGCAGGAATTGCTGGGCTGGGAGAGAATATGCACCATGCTTCACGATACGCAACCCGCGGTGTTACGCCGGCTCAAGGCAGGATGCTGATGGGGCGATCGAAAGCGACGGTTGTCGACGCGGGCCATGGACGTCACCGGATGACTATGTGATGATAGCATTTCGTCATTTGGCTGGTTTGGATGGGTGGCGTCGGACGCAGTTCGGCGGCTCGGGTAAGTTGGTGCGATGGAGACCGATCGGCGAGCACCTCTGAGGAAATCAGAGTGCTAACCACGCCACGCCTGTTCGGTTATCCGGTCGATTGGCTGCCCTCCGATTTGGTAGCCGGGATCACACTGGCTGCTTATGCCATTCCTGTCTCGCTGGCCTACGCAACGCTAGCCGGACTGCCACCGCAGGTGGGAGTCTATGGCTATCTGATGGGTGGCCTCGGCTACGCGTTAGCTGGCTCATCGCGGTATCTAGCGATTGGCCCGACGTCAGCGATTTCGCTGATGATCGCAGCGACGGTGGGCAATATGGCCGGCGATAACAGTGAGCACTACGCTGAGATTGCGACCGCCGCAGCCGCCGGCGTCGGAGTGTTGTGCTTGATCGCCTGGGCGTTCCGGCTCAGCGTCTTGGTCAAGCTGATCAGCGACAGCGTTTTGATCGGATTCAAGGCGGGCGCCGGACTGACCATTGCGATTACGCAATTGCCGGCGCTTTTCGGTGTCACCGGAGGCGGCCACAGCGTTCCGGAGCGGATTTTTGTCCTGGCCGGGCAGCTCAGCGCAACAAACCTAGTGACACTTGCGATCGGCATGGCGGCGCTGGCGCTGCTATGGTGTGGTGAGCGGTGGCTGCCAGGACGGCCGGTCGCTCTCGGGGTCGTCGCACTGTCGATCGTTACGGTGGCGCTGTTTGGGCTCACTCGTTTCAAGGTCACGGTCACCGGCGTCATCCCACCTGGACTGCCATTGCCCGCGATGCCTTCGGCGCCGTTACGCGAACAGGACGGGATCGTCGCGCTCGCCACGGGATGCATGCTGCTTGCCTATATTGAGGGAGTGGCGGCGGCACGCGCATTCGCAACGAAACACCACGAGACGATCGACACGCGGCGCGAGCTGCTGGGTCTGGCCGCGGCTAATTTCGCGACGGCGGCGGTGGGCGGCTATCCGGTGGCAGGGGGGTTATCGCAGACCGCGGTAAACGAAGGAGCGGGCGCGCGGTCCCGCATGTCCCTCGTTTTCGCATCTCTGACGCTTGCTTTGTGTCTGATGTTCTTCACCACGCTGTTGGCCGACCTGCCTAAAGCGGTCCTGGCGGCGGTCGTGCTGACGGCCGTGGCCGGTCTTATTGATCTCCCTGGCATCGCACGCATGCGACGCTCGAGCCGAATGGATTTTCTCAATGCCACGGCGGCTTTTATCGGGGTCTTGCTGCTCGGTATCCTGCCGGGCATCCTGCTGGCAGCCTTGATCTCGATCCTGCTTCTGCTAGCGTGGTCGTCAACTCCTCATGTGGCTGTTCTAGGGCGTATTCCTGGCACGGATCAATACTCCGACTTACACCGCCATAAAGACAACGAGCCGCTAGCCGGCGTGCTTGCCTGCCGTCCGGAAGCGTCCTTACTCTACTTGAACGCGGATTCTGTTCAGGCGCGCATCCTCGAGCAACTGGAAGTTGCGCGTCCCACCAGGATTCGAACCGTAGTCTGCGATCTATCCGCCTCTCCGGCGATGGATCTCGCCGGGGCACGAATGCTGGCCGAGTTGTCCGAAAACCTTAAGGATCGTGGGATCAAACTGACCATCACCGGCGCGCACGGGCAGGTGCGCGATTTGTTGCGTGCTGAGGGGCTTGATGGCAAAATCGAAGGTATCGCCCGCGGCAGGTCTCTTGAGAGCGAGCTCCGAGCCTGATCCGATGTCATGCAGCCGAGTTGCTGAGACTCACTATGTTGTCGGTCGTCCGTGATCCACACGAACTTGTTGCGCCGCTCGGGCACGGACGGATGAGTGAGGTCAGCACGTTATCCACCATGGTCTCGGGTTGGCCGCGCTGTTTGCTCTGTGTCTTTCCTCGTGTCCTGCGGAACGTTCGAACCAATGTGTGTGGGCGGGATGCTCGGATCTACCGCCAGCGCGTCCCGCGCTGCCCAGGTGGCTGCCGGTGTTCCTTTCGAGGTGTTGCTCGACCGATCACAGGTGAGTGGCAACGCACCCAAAACTCGTGCTGATTTCTTGAGGACGATCAGGCTAGGCGTTCCGGCCTCATCGTACCCGTTGGCCTGGATCGTGATGACGATCGCTACGCGGGGGAGGATCGGTCGTCACTCAGCATCGCGAGTAGTAGCTTCCTGGAGAGCGCGAACGCCGACCGCCGCGACCAGGCCGGTCAGAAGGATTCCACTGAATCCAATCACTACAGTAATTAGGCGGGTGGTGAAGCGCACCGGGACCAGATCCCCAAACCCGATGGTTAGCCCGGTGACGAAGGTGAAATATGCCGCATCGCTCATCCGCCACCCCTCAAAAAAACCGACCAGCATGCCCAGCACCAACTGGGCGCCGACCAGACCCGACACGATTGGCCACACCACGCGCAGTTCCTTCCAAAGTGCCGCAAGAAAGCGCCGTCTCAGTTCAGCTGACTCCTTCATGGCTCCCCCCATTTCGCTGTGCTCACGCCCACCTCTATGATCGCCTGCGGCTTGATGACCCGCCCGTCGGCGTCGAACACCCTGTCACCGATCGTTAGCCCGCGCATCTGGGAAGATCGTCGGCACACAACCCAGACCGTGAGCGCCCCGCCAGCGGTTAATGGAAGCCAACGTGTTGCAGAGAACATCGCCATCGTACGGATCTTGCTCGCTCAAACCGATGCGCGAGCATCGATCACCCGGTCATCACCGATTTTTTGAGGCGGGGCGCTCCGCCGAGGGTGGCGCAGTCGTTCGGTCGATTCATCGCATATTCGTTGTTAATTAGTGACCTTGCCGGATACTGGATCTGCCTCACGAAGGAAACCGCCTCCCTCCGACAGGGAATGGCGGCGGCATCTACAAAATCAAAACGGCTGATCCCACGCGACAGATTGCCGCCGAAGTGCTGAAGATCGGCGACTTGAGTACGGTCTCCGTTAGCCCGCTCATGGTCACCTCGATTGCCAAGTGCGGCCTTTTCGGCGCAGCGACGCTTGCTGGCCGATCATAGCAGTGGCGGAAAGCGGTCGGTTCTCGCTTCGATGTTTTCCCGTAGCGTCGCCCGACCGGATTGAGCGTACACTTAACGATGTTTTCTTGTTGCGTCGCCCGACCGGATTGAGCGTACACCTAAAGAGGTGTATCATCGATCCCATGATTCGCAGGTCATTGCCAAAGCCAGACCCGGAGAACCTCACGGTCCTCCGCCCTCGGCATTCAACGCGATGCAGAAGGTCGCGTGATACCTCGCTCCGGGTCTTGCACGGTATCGATCCTTGCTCCAAGGATACCCCTGGCCCCCGCGACGGACCCCCGCACGCATCGTGTCTGCCGTGATGGATCTAGATCAACACACCTTTTAGGCGCCCAAATTCAAACGACCGGTATGTAGCCTAGGGAGGGCATGTGGACGTGGAACAGATCGAGGCGGCGCCATTTACTGTCAATGCTAAGCTTGAGCCGGGAGGGCGAGCTTTCAAGGCCGCAAGCCCAGATATCGTTCGGCTGTCGCCGAGCTACGAGCTCCTTACGCGGAAGACGCTGTCCTGGGAAAGGGGGCAGGATCTGATGCCGCTGCGCGATCCTTTAAAGACCGAACTATTGTTTCGAGCGCAAATGACCCCGCCGCTCCAACTGCATACAGCGGTCGAAGTGCAGGAGAAAAGCGCACCCCTGATTGAAGGCGACAGATGCCTCTTTCTCTGTACTTCGACAGGTCTGTCGTGATTTGTCGACGATTGTTCGGCAAATCTCGACCCGCTACGCCGGGGGCATAACAGGCACAATGAGTGTATCTGATCAGCCGTCAGGATCGCTGCTCTATATCAGATAATACGCAGGAAAACAGAATGCGCCTCCTTTCCATCTATGCCGCCTCCATGTTGTGCATAATCTTCGGGTCAACCCAAGGATGGGCACAACAGCCGACCGCGATCCCTGTGGGAACGGTAGCGGCCGAACTCCGACCGATCACGAAGGCAACCGAATTCGTCGGACGGGTGGAGGCCATGGAGCGAGTGGATATCCGAGCCCGCGTGACAGGATTCCTGCAAGAGATCCTGTTCAAGGATGGTGATTTCGTAAAGGAAGGGGATGTCCTTTACCGTATCGAGCGCGAGACTTTCGATGCTGCTGTGCAACAGGCCCGTGGGGCGCTATTAGAGGCGCAGGGGAAATACGCCAACGCCACTGCGCAGCGAGCGCGTACCGAGGAATTAACGAAGACCTCCGCCGCTCCGCTGGCACAGTTGGATGAGCGGCTAGCGGCGGAGAAGGGCGCGCAAGGCCAGGTGGTCGTTGCGGATGCCGACCTGAAGACTGCAACGGTAAACCTCGGTTACACCGATATCGTGGCCCCGATCAGCGGCCAGATCGGCCGTTCCAAACTCACCAAAGGGAATGTCGTTGGACCAGACAGTGGCGTACTGACCACGATTGTCAGCCATGATCCGATGTATGTGACGTTTCCGGTCAGCCAGCGTGAATTTTTGAAAGTGCAGGAGCAGGAGGGACGCAAGGCGCGGAAGGAGGCGCTTGGTGTGCGTATCCGCTTCTCCGATGGTTCGACTTATGACCAGACGGGGCGGATAAACTTCGTCGATGTTACGGTGGACCGAGCGACAGACACGGTTCTGGTACGCGCGACCTTGCCCAATCCAAACGGTGCGCTCATCGATGGGCAGTTGGTCCGTGTTTCAGTCGAAGCCGACAAGCCAGAAGAAAAGGTACTGGTACCACAGTCGGCGCTGGTTGTGGATCAGCAGGGAACCTACGTTTTCCTTGTCGTGGACGGCAAGGCCGCGGTCGCGCGCGTGAAGCTGGGAGGTGAGTCAGGGTCCTTTGCGATCGTCGACGATGGACTTAAGGGCGGTGAGCAGGTGGTGGTGCAGGGCATGGAGAGTCTTCGCCCTGGAGTGGCAGTTGTTGCCAGTCCGGCCCCGTCGCCGAGTACAGGGGGCTAAGATATGTTCTCGGCCATCTTCATCGACCGGCCGCGGCTCGCGACCGTCATCGCTATTGTCACCACCATCGCGGGACTGCTCTCTCTCTTTGTAATCCCGATTGCGCAATATCCCGACATCGTACCACCACAAGTATCGGTGACCACGCTCTACCCTGGCGCCTCAGCAGCCGTGGTAGAGGCGACAGTCGCACAGCCGATCGAAAGCCAGATTGTCGGCGTCGACAAGATGATCTACATGAAGAGCGTCAGCGGCAACGACGGCAGCTACTCGCTGAAGGCCTCGTTCGAGCTAGGCACCGACCCCGACATCAATACGGTCAATGTCAACAACCGCGTTCAGGTGGCTCTGTCGAAGCTGCCGGAGGACGTGCGGAAACAAGGCGTGACGGTAAAGAAGCAATCTTCCGCGCTTCTTGGGGTCATCTCGCTGTATTCTCCTAAACAAACGCATGATGAGCTTTACATTTCGAACTACGCAACCATCAACCTGCTCGATCAGATCAAGAGTACACCAGGCGTCGGTGACGCAACGCTGTTCGGTCCGCAGGATTATTCGATGCGGGCTTGGATACGCACCGATCGACTTACCGGGCTTGGCCTGACCTCGGCCGACATCATCAGCGCGATCAACTCCCAGAACGTGCAGGCCCCGGTTGGCCGGATTGGCGCCCGGCCGGTCGCCAACGATCAGCAATTGCAGCTCAACGTGCAGACCAAGGGACGCCTGGCGTCGACCGCCGAATTCGAGAAGATCGTGATTCGGACTAATCCAGACGGCTCCGTCCTTCGCCTGGGTGACGTCGCGCGCCTGGAACTAGGTGCGGCCAATCTTGATCGCTCGACCCGGCTAAACGGAGCCCCGGCGGCGTTGATGGCGGTCTATCAGGCGCCCGGCGCAAATGCCCTCACCGCGCTCGGAGGTGTCAAACAGGCCATGGCCGCTGCAGCCCTCGGCTTTCCCGATGACCTGGCCTGGAAGGTCACATATGACCCGACGACGTTTGTCACCGCCACGATCCATGAGGTGCAGAAAACCCTGATCGAGGCGTTCGTTCTTGTCGTGCTCGTCGTCTATATTTTCCTGGGAAACTTGCGTGCCACGCTGATCCCAACGATTGCTGTCCCGGTTAGCCTGATCGGCACGTTTATGGTGCTGAATGCAATCGGCTATTCCGCCAACACCGTCTCGCTTCTTGCGGTTGTGCTCGCGATTGGTATCGTGGTGGATGACGCGATCGTGGTGGTCGAGGCGGTTGAGCAGGTGATGGAGCACCATCCCGAACTGTCGCCTGCCGAAGCGACCAAGATGGCGATGGGGCAAATTTTCGCGCCGATTATCGGCATCACGCTGGTGTTGCTCTCGGTGTTCGTTCCGGTAGCGTTCATCCCAGGGATCTCGGGCGAGTTGTTCCGGCAGTTCGCCGTCACCGTCGCCGTTTCGATGTTCCTCTCAGCGATCAATGCCCTCACGCTCTCGCCGGCAATGTGCGCGATCCTTCTACGGCCGCATCACGGGCCGCGCCGCGGACCAATCGGTGCACTGATGCGCGGGATCGACTGGGTGCGCGACGGCTACGGCGCCATCGTTGCACGTCTGGTACGTTTTTCAATTATTGGCCTGGTCCTTGTGGCCGGATCGATGGTCGGCGTCTGGGCGTTGGGAAAGATCACCCCGACCGGCTTTCTGCCGGAAGACGACCAGGGTGCGTTCTTTGTCATCGTGCAACTGCCCGACGGTGCCTCGGTCGGCCGGACGACGGATGTCGTCGAACAGATTGAGGCGATTCTGAAGCAGGAGCCAGCCATCGCGGACTATTCCGCCACCATCGGACTGAACTTCATCGACAACTACTCGCAGCCGAATGCTGCTTTCTTTATTGTCTCTCTGAAGCCTTTTGAAGACCGTGCTGACCCCTCTCAATCAGCGCAGGCGATGATTACTCGGCTGGGACCAAAATTCCGTCAGGTTCGGGGCGGCCGCGCCGTGCCCATTGCGCCACCGCCGATCATCGGCCTCGGAACTGGGGGCGGATTTAGCTACGTGCTGCAAGACACTGGTGGCGGCAGTCCGCAATCGCTTGCGCAAGTCTTGCGCGGACTATTGGTGGCGGCCAACCAAGATCCCAAGCTCAGCCGGGTGTACAGCACGTTCTCCGCCGCGACGCCCTCGATCTACCTCAGCATCGACCGCGACAAAGCTCAGATTCTGAAAGTGAATCTTTCCGATATTTTTCAGGCGCTGCAGGCTTCGCTGGGTGGATACTATGTCAACGACATGAATTTGTTCGGGCGCACATGGCAGGTGCAGGTCCAGGCGGAATCTCAGGATCGGTCTTCGATCGATGACATTTACCGGATCAATGTCCGTAGCGCGGACGACCAGATGATTCCCCTGCGGAGCCTGGTCGAAGTCCGCCCGGTGATCGGACCCCAGGCGCTGATCCGCTATAACAACCAAGTTGCCGTGACGATTCAGGGCAGCCCGGCTCCTGGCGTCTCATCAGGTCAGGCGCTTGCAGCGATGGAGCAGGTTGCGGCCAGCACCTTACCGCGCGGATATCGCGGCTTGTGGACCGATGTCTCTTTCCAGGAAAAGCGTGCCGAAGGTAAGACCGCAATCATCCTTGGCTTCGCGGTGTTGTTCGCTTATCTATTTCTCGTCGCGCTATATGAGAGTTGGACCATTCCCGTTCCCGTGCTGCTATCGGTCACGGTCGGAATTGTTGGTTCTTTTGTGGCAATGGTGATGGCGGGGTTAACGCTTGATCTCTATGCGCAGATTGGCATGGTGGTGCTGATCGGTCTGGCTGCCAAAAACGGTATTCTGATTGTGGAATTTGCCAAGGAGCGACGGGCCGAGGGCATGCCTCTGCTGGCCGCAGCCACCGAGGGTGCGCGGCAGCGCTTCCGTCCGGTGATGATGACATCCTTCGCGTTCATCCTGGGGTTGCTGCCGTTAGTCATCGCCGAGGGTCCATCGCGCCTGGCCAGACGCAATGTCGGCTCGCCGGTGTTCGGCGGTATGCTCACGGCGTCATTTATCGGTATCTTCGCGATACCGGCGCTTTATGTGACTTTCCAGTCGATCCGCGAACGACTGCGGTCCTCGGCACGCCCTGTTGAAGTGCCCGTACAGGAGGCGATCAGGCTAGATCATCCAGCGGAATGAGTCAGCGAGATATAATCTGGCATGTCAGGGCACAGCCATTCAAAGAGCGTTGGGCCTGTGCCTATTCGCCAGAGCATCATGAAACTACTGCTGCTTCGGGTAAGCGTCCGGTGTCGGCCGCCTGATCGCGCCGCCCCCCGGCGTGCGGGTGTGGTTGGCGGCTGGTGTGACCGACATGCGCAAAGGCTTTGAGGGACTGGCAGCTCTGGTGCAGCAGCATCTCGATCAGGACCCGTTCAGCGGGCAATTGTTCGCCTTCCGCGGACGCCGTGGCGATCTGGAAAAAGTTCTGAGCTGGGACAAGCTGAGCCTGCGTGACCTCATCCGCGGCATTGTATTCGGTTGCGAAGCGGTGCGCGATTGGGAGCTGCCCGGACGCTGCTCAGCATTTTGCAGGGTCGCCTTACGGATCGGCGTCATCCCGCAGATCAAATTATACCTCTTGGCGCGAAATCTGACACGACCCGCCTGCGCCGACAGATAGCGGATGAGCGGTTCGGCGCCGCACTCGTCGTGGCAGGGACCGGCTCATCCGGTCGCCAGCAGCGACGCGACCCGCTCCGACCCTAGCAGGGTGTCCGCGAATTTACGGAACCCGGCCAAATCCACGGGTGGATCGCCAAGTCCGCCTGAGCTGGCTTCAGGAGCCCAGATCGTGTGCGTATCCAGCAGAAACACTCCGTACACCGCCTTCAACATCCGAAGACCTCTGCCATGTAATTTTGCCTGCAGCGTATGCGCCGCCAGAGCCGCATTCAACGCGATTGCTGTCTCGATGAGAGCCTCCCGGTACCCGGGTCGAGCCATCACATCGCTGCCGTAAGCCCGCGCCAGTGCCCGCGCTGAGGCCTGCACTGCGATCAGGTGCCGATCAACAATGCTACGAAGCTGCTCGTTTATGGCGATCTCCAGATAGCTGCCCGGATCGAGGAACGCATCTACCGCGGCCGTCAGCGCGCCGCACCCGCTGTGGCCCAGCACTACAAGCAGACGTAGGCTCTTCCGCAGGTGACTGATCGCGTAGTGGAAGCTTCCCAGCACGTCGGTCCCGAGACTGTTGCCGGCGACACGCACGACGAACAGCTCGTTCGGTCCCTCGTTGAACACCAGCTCGATCGGCACCCGCGCGTCGGAACAGCCGAGCATCGCGGCAAATGGCTCCTGCGGCACTATCCGGCGCCCATCCCCGTCGTGACCGAGCAGCCGAGAATCGAACTCGACAGTCGATCGCGCAACGTGGCCCTGGCCGCTTTGCTTGACGAGCTCGGAGAAGGACCGATTTCCCGCGTTCAGCCGCCGCACGGCGTCGTCGGGATTTCCTGGAACGTCCCGCACACCGCTTGGCTGGCGGGTGAAGCGATAGGTGATCTCAACGGTCATCAGGGGCTCGGCTGTTTAATGGAGATCGAGGAGCAATTGAGCGCTTGTCGCAGTGGCATGGGCAGAGGCTTTCCCTATCCGCGGATTCCAAGTGCGGCTCCTGCAGCCGTCCGCCCAGCCATCTAGGTGTCTGATCGCTGACTTTGATCGTGCAGTTTTCTCACACAAGTGGAAGGACGCGCTATGAGCCAGGTTCTTCACGACAGCGCTACAACGAAGAGGGCGGTCCGTCGGGCGAGGCAGCATATTGAAGAGAGCCCGAGGGCTGCGGGCGCGGCTGGACCGCTGGGACGGTCTTCATAGCGCGCACGAACTCGCCTGCACCGGTGCCCCATTTTGAGAACACGCTGATGGCCGTGGTGAACGAGATGGCGACCGGATGCACGCGTTCGGGCGGCAGTATGTAGATACTCCCTGCCATCGGTGTCGGCGCCGACGGCACGAGGACGGTGTATGAGCCGTTTTCCAACTCCTCGACGATAAACGCAGGCACGAGGGCCTCCTCGATCTCGACCAGCGCCGGCTGCAGCGTCTGTTCCTCGCTGTTGCCCGTCAGCCGCTTGGCGAGGCCACGGAGAAAGGTGTAGCCGGGCATTTTTTCGAACACCGCTTGCTCGACCGCATTCTTCGCCCTGAGGCCAGGCCTGGTACGCACGATTATGCCCACGACAAAGCAAATCACCACGAGCAGCAGAATGGCGGCGAGGCCGCGGAATCGCTCGGTCGGGATCTGGGACGCGACCGGGTCGAGTAGCCCGAGCAGTCCCCTGACGGCCTTCAACAGTAGCAGCACGGCGACGTAGATCGGCAGAATGATGAGCAAGCCGCCGACAAGCGTGGTCTTTGTGAATTCCGCAAGTGGCTTCATCGGCCGATCCCCCCGGGCGCGAATGGAATGACGACCATCGCCCGCATCCGTTTGTAACCAGCGTGTCCTACTGGGCGCCGCTGAGTGCCTTGCGTGGCGTGCAGGATGCCACCATAGCAGAATCCTCACGCGAGGCACAGCACTCAAACCACGCGTCGCCCTCGGTTACCCTTGCGGAACGGGCGAGGCACGGCGCGTCAGCGCTCCGTGCTGCGGCGTCGGTTCACCTAGCGCTAGACCACAGCTCTGCTTGGCGACTCATTCGGCCGCAGCGCCCCGTCCGCCGATCGCAACCTCCCGCCTAGATAACCGGGCCGTGCGCACGGGCAGGAGATGACAGCAGGGCACACTCCGCGTAGCCGGCGACGGTCGGACTCTCTGTGCCTTCGGGACGAGTTGTCTAGTCACAGAACGCGGGCGGCCTGACTAACCTCACCTTCTGGACGGCCTCGCGGCCGATCGATGATGAACTACCCGCTACCGCCAGACAGCTGCCGTATCGCACTTTGTGTCCACAGCCAGCTTCGCTGTCGAGCGCAGTTCAGCGACGCTCCGGTGGCAAGCCATCGACTCACATCAGCGTGCTCCCAAGCCCCACCGATAGACAGTCCCGGCCGCAACAGTACTTGCTCGCGCAGCTCATCCTGAATGTCCAGGAAAGTATTCAGCAAAATCTCCTGCGTCTCGCGCGGATAGGCGCGGACGAACAGCATCCGGCTGTGGCACAGTCGGACGTCCGCCACCTTCACCCTGCGTCGACGCCCGGCATGCTCACTGGTGCCCCTTCGTGCTATCGGGTGCTGTTTCGCTGGTTGGCATAGTCTCCGACAGCCCGAGCGTCTGCCGTGACGGCCAAGTTTGCCTGCCGCTTAACGGCCCGGACGGATATCCAAGTGGGGCGACCGATTGCTGCGGACTACCTGTTCGAGGCGGCAAGTGTGTTGCTTCATCGAACCCAGCGCCGGTCGGCCCTGAAAGCTTGGGGTATCCGGCAGATGAAGAGGGTCGGTGCCAAGAAGGCCAAGGTGGCCGTTGCCCGCAAAATCGCCGTTATCCTCCATTGCATCTGGACCGACGGCACGAGCTTCGAGTGGGGAGCGCGGAAAGCCGCCGCCTAAACCACATCGATCAAGATCCGGCCAGCGGACTTTGCTGCACCGGAGATGTCCCTGCCGGGACGGCGGTGACGGTGACCTCGGTGATTTGGCTGAAGGCACCCCCCGTTGAGGCACCCACCCCCGAACACTCATGAGGCGCAGACCTCGGAAAGGACCTTGACCCCGGCATGGCGACGACATTGGACTTGGCGAAGCGCTGCATAACGAGCAGCCGATCCGAGCAAAACAAAAGTAATGAAATAGGAGTTTGACAATCACCCGCGACCAAAGGGCCGAATCACAGCTCGAACAGCGCCCGCAGTTCCCCACTAGTATGATTGGTTCGCGTGAGACCCAGCGACGCGCCGATCCAATATCCCAGTCAACCGATTCGCATATCTGGACACGAATCGAAATCACCGGGCCTTGAGAACCCCCAGAGAGTCGGGGTCATCGCGACTTGGTATTAGAGGTGCAGTTTTGACACGAGCCGACCGCGCTTCTCGAGGGGGTGGCAACAAAACCCTTGCTGCCGCACATCTCGAAAGGGCCACTCCTCGAAGGAGTGCATCTCGGACGAACCTACCTCGGGGGCCTATCTCGAAGGAGCCATCCTTACGGACGCAGATCTCAAAGGGGCCAGTCTCTATCACGCTCACCTCGAAGGAGCCCATCTCTTCGGGGGCCGTGCGTCAGTTTGAAAATTATGCCAGTCATCTTTTCTCTAAATGCCAGTGATACACGCAGTAGGCACTCGTGACATCGGAATCCAGCACGCCCCCGGTGATCCGGCCGCGTATATCCACAACAGCTCCGCCAATATTGGCCGATAGCTGCACGAACGATCCGTCCGAGTGCGGGGAGAAACTTATGGTGTATTTTTTCGCCGAGCTGTTGATGAAAGTCAGCGTCCCGCCATCAATAGTGACGGAAACGGGGTCCTTAGCCACGCAGGCGGAAGGGTCGCCTTTGGTCAGCGATCTTTCCCCGACGTAAGAGCCATCGAATGATTGAGCCACGCCAGGACCGGCGGAACCAAAGCAGGCTACCACAAACACGGCGAGCCCGAAGGGGCGAGTAGGCATTGCTCTCAGTTCCCTTCCAAGTGTTGGACCATTGCCTGCAAGCCTACCGCCAAGCAGGAGCGGAGTCGATTTGCTCCGAGGCCTCCGAAGCGAGTAGGTAAGCGTCGCGTCAGCCCCAGATGGGGCGGGCGGACCCGAATACGCTGATCTTGGGTCATGGACAGAGCCGCCCTTGTCACTGAGCCGGATGCTGAAACGGCGAGCGCTCGCACAGTACATTCAAGAGCGGTGGCAGACCCAGCATCGAGTTGATCACCCGCGCCGAACCCCGACGACGACCGATCATCAGTCAATCGGGTGGCAAGAAGGGACCGTCCAGAGATCTGGGGGATCATGACGATTGGGATGGGACCTGCCGGGTATGTTGCCGGGCTGGGGATTCGCGGATGGAATGGAGGCTGCGGTTCTGCGAATGTTGCCGATACGAAGCTCCATACGCTCCGGACCCTCAGGCACAAGTGTATGCTTCCTGTCGTAGGCTTCGGCTACGCGACGTTGCTGCTCCTCGTCCGCATCGGTCGCCAGACGACAGCAGCTTTTCGCTACCTGTCCCGAAGATCTCGCTCAACGTAGCCTGATCATGCGATCGCGCCGCCGAGACCAAAGCAGCCGCGGCCTCCTCCGGCGAGGCATAACCTTGCCGAACGCTTTGCCGATCAGCCCAGACCCCAAAAGCAGGCCAAAACCACAGCAACATGCAGATCGCCGCAGCATAAAACCTGGACCGCTGCGTCGAAGCTCCTCGGCTCATGATGTGCCTCCTTACCCTCGGCGCCTGAAGCGCGAAAGCGGACCCGTCGAACACGGCCTTTTAGACTGGCAGCAGCTTTTGTGGGTGCCGAACGGAACTTTCGCGCCTCGCTCGGCTGGGCACGCCGCCAGCAGGCGAAATCCTGCGAGCTGCGCACGTCGACCAGCCTCGCGGGACTGTGGCAGAGCCAAGACAAACGTCAGGACGCGTATGAACTGCTCGCCCCGGTCTACGGCTGGTTCACCGAAGCTTCGACACCAAGGATTTGCATGAGGCGTAGGCCAGCTCGCCGAACTGGAGGGGTCGAAGCACGTTGTCCGTTTACCCGAGCCCTTCCTGGTTGACGTTCCGCTCAGCGCGATCATGCGGTAGCCTGAAGCGACAACAAGCAATCCCGTGGGAGGAACCGCGATGAAGCTGGCTTTTTTTGACGACTACAGGTTGGGCGTGGTCAAGGGCGACGCCATTCATGATGTCTCGGCCGTGGTGAGGGATATACCCCATGTCGGACCGGGTGACCTGATCAGCAGCCTGATCGCCCGTTTCGGTGATTATTGCGGCGGGTTGGAAGCCGCGGCCACTGGTGCGGGCACAAAGCTGGCAAACGTCCGTATCCGGCCGCCGTTGCCCAAGCCGGGCAACATCGTCTGCATGGCGGTAAACTACATGGAAAACGGCACTCTGTCGAAGCCTGCGCCGCTCAATGCGTTCCACAAGGCGGCAACAGCAATCATCGGGCCGGGTGACACCATGGTGCTGCCCGACGTGCCGGCAACGATCTTCGAGGGCGAGGCCGAGATGGCCGTGGTTATCGGCAAGCGCGCCTCGCACGTCTCGGCGGCTCAGGCGATGGACCATGTCTTCGGCTACATCAACTTCATCGACGGTTCCGCCCGCGGCCTGCCGCCGGCCGGCAATGTATTTTTCCAGATGAAGTCGCGCGATACCTTCGCACCGATCGGTCCGTATCTGGTCACCAAGGACGAGATCGCCGACCCGCAGAAGCTGCCGATCAAGCTGTGGGTGAATGGCGAGCTGAAGCAGTCGTTCAACACCGACGACATGGCGCACAACGTTGCTCGGTGCATCGAATGGGTGACATCCATCCATACACTCGAACCCGGCGATATCCTGGCGACCGGCACGAACCATCGCGGCCTGTCCAGCTTCATGGATGGTGACGTGGTGGAACTGGAGACCGAGGGGCTTGGACGGTTACGCTTCGACATCCGTGACGACCTCAAGCGCACGTGGTCGCGGGAGACGCGGCTGGATCGCCAGCGGAAGGGTGAAGAAGGCCCGACGCAGCAATTGACCGGCAAATACGCGGTGGCGAAATGACGGCCTATCTCGTCGTCCGCGCAGTCGTTGCTGATCCGGAGGACCGGGCGGCATTCGACCATTGGTATCGGACGGAGCATCTGCCCGATGCGGTGAAAGCGTTCAACGCGCGGTCGGCGATGCGCGGCTGGAGCACGAACGATCCTTCGGTGCACACTGCCTTTTATCGATTCGACTCCGTCGAAGCGGTGCGGGCGATCGGTGACAGCGCCGCCATCAAGGCATTGATTGCCGAGTTCGACCGGGTGTGGGACACGCGAGTCGTCCGCACCCGTGACATTCTGTCTATCGCCGACGAACTGAAAGGATAACCCATGGCCGACCTAGAAATGACTGAACTCAGAGCCATCATTGCCGCGAGGCCGCGGGCGTCGGAGATCGCGCAGATGCGTCTGGATGCCGATGCGCGGGCCAAGGCGTTTCCGTTGCCGCCGGACGTGTCCGTGCAGCCAGTCGTCGCGAACGGTGTGCGGGCGGAATGGACCTCGACGCCTGATGCCGACCCGTCCAGCGCCATTCTGTATCTGCACGGCGGCGGCTACGTCATCTGCTCGCTGGACAGCCACCGGCATTTGGTGGCGGAGATAGGCCGAGCGTCCGGCACCCGCACATTGGCGATCGATTACCGCCTGGCGCCGGAGCATCCTTTCCCCGCACCGGTGGAAGACACAGTCGCCGCCTATCGCTATCTGCTGGCGAGCGGTCTCACGCCGAACCGCATCGCCTTGGCTGGCGACAGCGCCGGCGGCGGGTTGGCGATCGGCTCGTTGCTGGCGATCCGCGAGGCAGGATTGCCGTTGCCGGGCTGCGGGTGGTGCATCTCGCCATGGGTGGACATGGAGGCGCTGGGCGAATCGTTCACCGATCGGTCGGAGGCGGATCCAACGGTGCAGAGGGACACCATTCGGATGATGGCGCAGTGGTACCTCGGCGGCGCTGATCCGCGGCATCCGCATGCCGCGCCGATATATGGGGATCTGCGTGGGTTGCCCGCCTTGCTGATCCAGGTCGGTGCGGCCGAAACGTTGTTAGACGATTCCATGGCGCTGGCACGAAAAGCCGGGGCGGCGGACGTACTTGTCGATCTGCAAATCTGGCCCGAAATGATCCACATCTGGCACATCTATTTCCCAATGTTGTCGGCGGGACGACGTGCTATCGCCTCGGGGGGAACTTTCGTGCGGAATGCGCTTAGACCATGATCGTTTGGGGTCGAACCACACTTCGGCGTTCGATCAGCGTAATTCACGCCTTCCGATTGGGTCAGCCTCGTGCGATCACGCTCTAGGGGAGAATGATTTAGATGGATGTTCGTTTTGATGGCCGGGTCGCTGTCGTCACCGGGGCCGGCGCGGGGTTGGGGCGTCAGCACGCGCTGCTGCTGGCCTCGCGCGGCGCCAACGTGGTGGTGAACGATCCGGGCGGGGCGCTTGACGGGACCGGCGGAGCTCATACGGCGGCGGATCAGGTCGTCGCGGAAATCAAGGCCGCCGGCGGTGAGGCGGTGGCCAGCTATGCCTCGGTCGCCGAGGCGGAGGCCGCGCAAAGCATCATCGATACGGCTGTCGATACTTGGGGGCGGCTGGACATTCTGGTTTGCAACGCCGGCGTGCTGCGCGACAAGGCGTTCAACAACATGGACCTGGCGGATTACGAGTTCGTCAACCAGGTGCATCATTTTGGCACCGTCTACTGCGTCAAGGCGGCGTGGCCGATCATGCGCAAGCAGGCCTATGGCCGGATTGTGGTTACCACGTCCGGTTCCGGCACCGTGGGCAATTTCGGCCAGGCCAACTACGGCGCGGCCAAGATGGCGGTGAACGGCCTGATCAATGTGTTGCGGCACGAGGGCGCCAAATACAATATTCGCTGCAATGCGATTTCTCCATCCGCTTATACGCGCATGACCGAATCGCTGCTGCCGCCCGACATCGCGCCCTGGATGAAGCCGGAACTGGTTTCTCCAGCGGTCGCCTGGCTGTGCAGCGAGGAGTGCGACCAGAACGGCGAAATCATCGCCGCCACCGCGGGCGGCTATGCTCGGGTTCAATACTTCGTCACCGAGGGCGCTCAGTTCGATCCGGCCGAACCGGTGACGATCGAGATGGTGCGAGATTCCCTTAGCCAGATCCGCGATCTTTCAAAAGCAAAGCCGTATTTCGGTCTGATGGGGAATGTCGTTGAGAAGCTGCGAGAAATGGGACGGATCAAGTAGCCAAATACGAGACTTAGGGGTGGAAGCGATGAAAACGGTTATCGCCGCGCTGGCTATTGCTGCACTGGTGGCGCCGAGCGCGCGAGGTTATGGTGCCGAGCCACCTGCCTGGGCTTTTGCCGTGAATCCCCCAGGTTCGAAGCCGGTGCCCGACGACGGTTCGCTGCAACACCTGCCCGGCAGCACGGTCAGCTTCACGCTGACCCAGCTTCGCGACCTGTTCAACGCGCCGGACTGGTATCCCGACGACCATCCACCAATGCCCGACCCAGTCGCGCATGGCAGTAAACCGAGCGCGATGGCCTGCGCGTTCTGCCATCTGCCGAATGGGCTCGGGCGGCCGGAAAATGCCAGCCTCGCCGGACTTCCCGCCGAATATATCATCCAGCAGGTAGCGCATTTCCGGAGTGGGGCGAGACAGAGTTCGCTTTTGAGCCTGCCGCCGAAGCTGATGATCGCCACCGCGGCCAGTGTTTCCGACGCCGATTTGAAAGTCGCCGCGGAATATTTTTCATCCCTTCAGCCACGCCCGTGGATCAGGGTGGTGGAAGCCGCGACGGTGCCGAAGACCCGCGTTCTCGGGTTTATGCTGGTTCCGGACGGAACCGGTGAAAGCGAGCCGATCGGAAATCGTGTGATCGAGATGCCCGAGGACGTGCCGCGCACGGAACTACGCGATTCCCGTTCCGGGTTTGTAGCGTACGTGCCGCCGGGCAGCCTTTCGAGGGGGGCTTGGTTGGCCACGACTGGCGGCGCCGGCAAGACGGTTGCGTGCGGGATCTGTCACGGTACAGATTTGAAAGGCGTCGGACCGGTGCCAGCGCTTGCCGGACGTTCACCGAGCTATCTGTTCCGACAACTTTACGACATCCAGCATGGGAGCCGCCACGGTGCTTGGACCGCGCTGATGCAGCCGGTGGTTGTGTCGCTAAACGAGGAAGATATGGTCGCGCTCGCCGGCTATGCCGCGTCACACGCGCCGTAGCCATGACCGTGACGCCTGCACACCAGCCTTCCCAGAGCGGAGCGGGAAAGGTGCAAACGACGTATGGACCTATGAGGGAGAAATGCGATGAGCGAGGGTAGAAACCGGCAATAGCCGACCCACTGCCGCGCCGACCGGGAGCGAATTTCGCCTGAGCGAGGGACCTATTCCGCGGCCCGCGGATGGGCTGGTGCCGAACCTATGGCTGTCGTTCGACGACAACGCAGCGCGGGTGGATGGCGCGCGACGCTTACGTTCCAATGGGTCCGCTAGGCGATGTGATGCGCGCCGTCGGGGTCGGGCAAGTGATCGAGTCACATCCCGATTTCAAGCCGGCGGACCTCGTGCTTTGGTCTTTGGGTGGCAGGATTACGACGCGACCGATGGCAAGGGCTTCATGGAAATGCGCAGGTTGCCGCTCGGCGTGCCGCCTAATCTCGCGCTGAGCCTGTTCGGCATCACCGGTCCGGCGGCGTATCTCGGAATAATTCAGGTCGGCCACGTAAGGGCGGGTGAGACGGTTGTTGTTTCGGGTGCGGCCGGCAGTACGGGATCGGTTGCCGGTCAGATCGCCAAGATCAAGGGGCGCCCTGTCATCGGTTACTGCCGGGTGCTGCCAAATGTGAGTGGCTTGTTGAAGAGGCGGGGTTCGACGGCGCCGTCGATTACGAGCGAAAATGTCGGGGAACGGCTTTCAGCGCTTTGTCCCAATGGGATCGATGTCTTCTTCGACAATGTTGGCGGGAAGGTGTTGAAGGGAGTGCTCGCGCGCATCGACCTCAAAGCGAGGATCGGGGTGTCCGGCGCAATTGCCCTCTACAACGACGCCGTACCACCGCCGGGTCCGGCAAACGGCGCCAACCTCATCGTCCGCACGGACGCACGGACGGATTCATTGTCCTTGATTACGCCTCACGCCTTGCTGAGGCGAGAGAGGATGTGGCGATTGGACTTGAAAATGCGCCGATCCTTGATGCGTCTTTTCACTGGCGAGAATTTTGGGAAGCAACTTCTCAAGATTGCCGATCCGCGGTTGCCGTAAGGCGGATCACCTAGCGTCGCGCGACGATAGACTAGCTCAGCGTTTCCGGGAAACCGAACATATCTGGCGCTCCGCCATCCCGTGGTAGCGCGACCCGGTTCGGTTTGGGGATGGCGTGATAGCAGGCACGCGCTCCGTCTGGGATATCTTCGACTAGTCTGGGATATCTTCGATTAATAGATCGGGGGCATCACCTCGGCACTGGAAGACAAAAGAAAACCGCGACCACTACGAGTTCTGGTTCTTCACCTACAACACCGGCAACCCGATCCCGATTTCGGCCAACGTGCTACGCCACTCGCTGGAGGGACGCCGTGAGATCCCTCGGCGGCGTGCAGGCGGATCCCGCGCTCGCGGCCGGATGGTGGTGATCGGTCACAGTCAGGGCGGGCTGCTGGCGCGGTCATCCGTCCGTTCGCTTGGAAGAGGGTGCGGTGCCGAGGATGAGTGCGCAGACATCGATCGTGACGAACTCCTCACGTGTCGCTCCTTCTTAAAGGCGCCAAAATCGATGACGTGAGTATTAGTTAGTTCGCCACCGGCCTTCAGCCGACCCACCCTGGATGAAACTGGGCGGCGGCAATGCCGACGATATTGTCTCTGAGCCGTTGGCACCGAGGTCGATTTTTCTATGGTGCGGAAGAGCCCGTTAGTTAGTTGGACCCGGGGCGTCTGAGGTGGACCCCATCGGTTGGACAGAAATCGGGGTGACTTAAGAGAGAGCCCCGCCGTGTTTCCAGTGTCCCTCCCGGTCCTGAGGGGCCGTCAGCCGGCAAGTATAGATCCCATTCTACAGAAGTCAATACATTAATACTTCTTTTTCTTTTTGATGTTGTGCCTGTGAGCATGTGGGTAACGCAGCAGCAGCGCGTAGCGATGCGCAGGTGTTATCCACATGCTCACAGGCTTCGCCGACGAACACCGAACGTGGCGTCTGGTAACCCAGAGCCTGATGCGGTCGCTCGTCGTTGTAGAACGACAGCCACCCGCCAATTCCCCGACGCGCCTCGATCACCGAGCCATACGCCTTGGTGAACACCTCTTCGTATTTCAGGCTGCGCCACAGCCGCTCAATGAAGATGTTGTCGAGAAACCGGCCCTTACCATCCATGCTGATCCGCACCCCCGCGGCCTCCAGTTCATCGACGAACCCGGCACTGGTGAACTGCACCCCCTGATCGGTGTTGAAAATCTCCGGCCGCCCATGTGCGGCCAGCGCTTCCTGAACCGCCTCAACGCAGAAGTCCGCCTCCATGGTGATTGACAGACGCCACGACAGAACCCGCCGGCTGAACCAATCCATCACCGCGACCAGGTAAACAAACCCTCGCGCCATCGGAATATAGGTAATGTCCGCGCACCACACTTGGTTCGCCCGCTCGATGCTCAGACCTCGCAGCAGGTAGGGATACACCTTGTGATCCGGATGGCCCTGACTGGTGTTCGGCTTTTGATAGATCGCCTCCAGACCCATCAGCCGCATCAGCCGCCGCACCCGTTTGCGGTTCACCACCAGACCTTCGCGCCGTAGCACCGCAACCATTCGGCGCGATCCGTAGAACGGCGAGGCCAGATACAGCTCGTCTATCCGCCGCATCAGCGCCAGATCGTCGGGGTCAACCGCCACCGGCCGGTAATACAACGTCGAGCGCGCAATCTTGAGCAGCCGGCACTGCGCCACGACCGGCAGAGCCGGGTCATCCCAGTCCACCATCGTCCGCCGCTCTGGCGCACTCATGGTCCAGACCTTTTGCGAAAAAAATCCCGCTCCACCGTCAGCTGGCCGATCTTCTCATATAACGGCGCCATCTGAGCCTCGGCCGCCGCTTCGCCTCCATTGGCCGCGGCCTTGTTCTGCGCGAATAAGGCCGCCGTCCCATCCAGCAACGTCTTCTTCCAGGCATGGATCTGGCTGGCGTGAACGCCGAACCGGCTCGAAAGCTCGGCCACGGTGCCTTCCTCCCGGACCGCGGCAAGAGCGACCTTCGCCTTGAACTCAGGACTGTGCTTCTTCCGTGTATTTGCCATGTCTCACCTCCGGCCAACCCGCCGTTCCAAAGGGAGACTTCTCTCTTAGCCACCTGTCCAGTTTTCGGGGACCACCTCAGTCTCGATCACCCCCACTGGAGCCAAGGAGTGGCAGCACTCCCAGAGCACGCTTCCTAGAGTTCATCTTCGTGAGGTCCCACGCCGGCGGTCCTGCTATGGAGAGGATGGATGAATGGAAGTCATGCATGAGAGGGTGGCCGGCCTGGACGTCCACAAAGCGATGATCGTTGCCTGTGTGCGGCTCATGTCGGCAGGAAAGATCAAGCGCGAGTGCCGGACCTTCGAGACCTCGACGGCCAGCCTTCAGGCGTTGCTGGACTGGTTGGCGGTTGCACCCACGTGGCGATGGAGGCGACCGGGGTCTACTGGAAGCCAGTCTGGAACATCCTCAGTGATGGCACATTCGAGCTGATCGTGGCCAATGCGGCGCACATCAAGAATGTTCCCGGCCGCAAGACCGACGTGAACGATGCGACATGGATCGGCGATTTGGTAGCTTGCGGGCTGATCCGGGCGAGCTTCGTTCCGGACGAGGCGATCCAGCAACTCCGCTCGTTGTTGCGTGCACGCAAGCAACTGAGCCGCGAGCAGACCAGCCATATCCAGCGGATCCAGAAAACGCTCGAAGAGGCCAACATCAAGCTGGACTCGGTGATCAGTGATGTCCTTGGTGTCAGCGGCCGGCGGATGATTGAGGCGATGATCGCGGGCGTCAGAAACCCGCACAAACTGGCAGCACTGGCCGACCGGCGGATCAAGGCGTCACCCAAGGTCTTGTACGATGCGCTGCATGGGCGGCTGACGGAGCATCATCGCTTCATGCTCGAATTGTATCTGGGGCAGCACGACGCTCTGAGCAAAGCGATCGCGAAGATCGATGACGCGGTCGATGCCGCCATTGCGCAGATGGATGAGGAAGTGCCGGCCGGTCAGGCCACCTTTCGGTCCCTGATCTAAAGGGAAGACGCGCAGGAAATGAATCAGAGCAGAGGCGCTGCCCAACATCGGTGGGCAGGCGGCGACGCGGTCCGGCAGAACATTCGGCCGACCGTCGCGGGCGGATGCCCCGGTGTTGGATCAGTTAATGTCCAATTTGGTCCGCCGTTGGCAGCCGCCGGCCAGCGCAGAATCTCGCCGATCCGCCGAGCGCATCTGGCGTTTATGCCGTCATGGCCGCTTTCGGCGCGGCGAGCAGCGCCTGGGTTTTTTCGCTGGGGCCTTGTCAGGAGTGGGGCCAGCGATCAGGCTTTTGGCTTTGCACACCTGATTGGAATTGCTTCGCCTGCCGCGTCCCAATCTCGTGCAGCGTCGCCCCATGCTCCTGAAGGGCAAGCGCATCGCCCGCGCTGGAGCCGTTTACCGCAAGCCGTTTTGGCGAGAAGCTCGTCAGGACTCACTGGGATGACGTTCTGCGTTGGAATCGGTAGACCAGCTTGCGACCCGAGGTGTCGCGCGTCTCCGTGACTACGCCGCGGGCGCCGGCGTAGGAACCCGTCCCGCCGACCAACGCAAATTCAGCCGTCGGCGGCGCCACGCCGAAACCGCCGGGTGATGTCGCTACCTGCAGGAGTTGCGTGAGCCCTGACGCAACGAGCGTGCCGCTGCCCTCAATGCTCGCGGTCGTCGAGCAGATGGACCACGCGTTCCCGTCGTTGTCCTCCTCGTCGGTGATTGTACAGGCGACGTGGTAGGAGCCGACGACCGCGCCTGAGAGGTCGTGGATCGGAGCGTTGCTGACGAACGTGTCGCCCTTGCTCAGGCCAGTCGGAGGGGTGTCGCCCACCCCGCGCTCGGTCTCGCTCGCCACCGCGATGACCGTCAGCGTCCTAACGCCCGGTGTGTTGTCATCCCCCGCGGCTGCGCTCGGATCGTCGGCAAGGGCCGTGGGACTGGGGGCGAAGATCGAAACGAAAGCTGAGACGGCGACGATAAGGGCAAAGCGTAACAACGGCATGACGTATCTCCGGCCTAACCTCAATGACTGGTATTCTATGATCCTGCTGGTGTTCAGTCCTGGAGTTGGATGTGGCGGATCAAGCCTGAACCGTCCTGGTTCTTCGGTCCAGGCCCGGCAGATAAATTCATATGGGAGGCCCCGCAGCGCCTTGCACAGGTGCACTCGCCGTCGCGGAGCGACCGCTACAACGCGAGCAGCGCGGCGCACGCAATCAAGACCCGGTGCGCACAAGCGCCCCGACACGCAACGCTACAACGCTCTACAGTGCGTTATCTACTCGTTACCAAGAAAGTGTAGGATCGCGTAGTTGAACATCGCCGGGTCTTGCAAAGCCGCAAAATGGCTCGTGTTGGGCAAGATCATCAGTCCCGCCCCAGGAATGGTGGTCGCCATGTAGTTCGTGTGCTCGAGTTTGACGAATTCATCATGGTCGCCGTCCATGACCAGAACTGGGGCGGTTATTGTTTTGAGCTGCGCATCGGTCCAATTCGGCTGGTCTGCCCAAATTTTGGAGATCTGATCGAAGAAGGCCTGATATTCCTTGGGCGTTGCCGAGTAGATTGGGTACTGCTTTTCAGCTCGATCGAGGGCGCTGAGGAAGGTTGGATTCTTATCCGAATCGTCCCTCATGCCCGATGTCGTGGTGTTCGCGCCGAAGGCAACGATTTTGCCAACGCGGTCTGGGTGGCGGATTGCCAAATCAATGCCAATGATTGCACCATCGCTCCAGCCGACAACGTCGGTCTTAGGCAGCTTCAGCGCATCAAGCAGTGCCACCACATCGTCCGCCATGAGATCTTAGCTGTATGGTTGGGCATCTCGGGTGCTGCGACCGTGGCCGCGACTATCCATCACGATGACTGTGTGATGCGTCGCCAGAGCCGGTATCTGATTGCCCCACCAATCCGAGTTCACCAGGCCGCCGTGGAGCAAAATTACCGGCGAGCCTTGCCCGTACATGGCGTAATAGATGCTGATGCCGTTCGCACTGACGCGGCCGCTGTGCTTCGAGGGGATCGGCGCAGGCGTTGGCGGCAGCGTTTGCCAACGCTCAACAGCACGGGCGGGCAGTGCAACCATAACGAGTAGTATTGTCAGCAGTAGCCACCACACGTGCTTTCGATTCGATGTGAAGGTGGACAACCTTTCTGTGTTCGATTGCATCGAACTCTCCTCTCCCTGATCAATCGTTGCTTGTCTCAAAGCGACCGGCGTTCTTGGATCACCGGCTTCAGGCGCGTCGCGACGGCCAAGAAGGTCGAGGTGCGGCCCAACATTCGCGGCGCGCGCAGTCAGTCCAGCCCCAGCACTACTTCGGCGTCAAGACAACAACCACCGTCGGTGCGCCCAGCGCGAACGCCGTCGGCCCGCTACCATCGTCAACATGTGTCGCGCGGTCGGAACGATATCCCCGATGTCATCAGAGCAAGATCGTATAAATCCCGACTATGGAAACCGCTGTGGGCGCAGGGCAATTGGTTCCGTCACAAACAGGGCTCGATCCTTCCCAGCAACCAACGCGCGCTGTGGTGCCACTCGGCAGGACGCCGTTGAGTTTCTAATTTGCCGCTGCGCCCGCCGCGGTTTGGGAACCGAACCCGCCAGGACAAACGCGATAATCCGGATCGTTCCAGCCTGTTCTCTTACATACCCCGGGCTGACAATAGTAGTTGGGGGCGCCGGCGCGATTCCCGAAACCGACAGTGTTAGAGCCAGCGCGGATGCCGGCGTTCGCTGGCGTCTTGCACGAAGTGCAGGCAGATGCGGCACCAAGGATGGCTCCGCAGACACCGATCGTGACGAGCATCCTCACGTGTCTCTCCTTCTCAAAGGCGCGGCGGTAAAGCATCATGGAAATTACCTGATCCTTCGGGTGGTCGTGACAAGAAGGCGATGCATTTAGGGAAGATTACCCAAGCGGTCGGCCCGATCCCGCTTGTTGTGGCGTCGCCCTGCTCGCGCTGAACACCGCATAATGTCGAGACATGACAAGTCGGCTCTTGTGCCGCATCCCGCCACTGGATCGCGTGAGATGGGGTAATCGGTCGCCGGCCACTTTCCCCGCTAGGCTCGCAACCGACCACAATGGAACGGAGCGAACCATGCGTAAGGTTGTTGGCCTCGACATCTCTCTGCACAAAACCGCTGTTTGCGTGCTCGACCATGACCGCCAGCTCGTCTAGCAGGGCAAGGTTGATAGATAACCCGGTCCACTCATTGAAAAGCTCCGGCTTTGGCACGATCAGATCGACCTGTTCGACAATCCCGTGCGCGAGCTGCTGAAGGAGATGTTAACCCTGAATATCGCCATCGAGCCGTTATTGCGCGGCGCCGGCCGGTCAAAGGCTCACCTTCGGCCGCCGCCGTCCAACGCGTTTCCGATTCGGCGGAGTTCGAGAATCACCGCGCCGAGAGCGATAAGAATTGCGCTTTGCAGGACGCCTTGATTGAAGGCGTTGCCGGCCGCAATGGCCGCCAACTTCGCGCCGTAGTCGTCCCATGCGGCCATGGCGACGGTCAACGCCAAGCTCCATGCACCCCATGCCATCACCCCGACCCCTGTGGTCAAGTCAAGAAGGCGGCTGATGCGGAACGCGAAGCCGTGAACGTCATCTGACGAAGGGGTATCTCGGATGGTCATCAGGCGGCAGCTCCTCTATTGGGGGTCAACGAGATAGACCGGGCAGGATAGCACGGTTCGCAGCACGGACCGGGAACGCCGCGGCTGTCAAGCCTGACCGGGATGGCTCGATTTCGTCTGACGATTGGGCAGAGTGAGCGACTGGAACGAGGAGCCGATGCGCCGGGAGGGTACGATCCACGCCGCCAGCGCGAGGTGAATGGGGACGCGGAGTTGGTCACGGCGGCCGTCACCGCTGCCGCTGCTGGAGGCGTGCCACAAAAAAGTGGCGGTTCGCTTGCGCTCTCCGGTGCAAGAGAAGGTAGAAGCCATGGACGCCGACAAAACAGTGCGCTGCGATCACGAATGGGGAAGGCTTGAAGAGGTCGTGGTGGGGGTTATGCCCCGGAACGACTTCGTCGTGCCCCGGTTCACCATCGATATGAACTGGATGCCTCCCAGTTTCGAGGCGATGTGCCGGACCCATGGCGGACGCCGGCTCATCCACGTCGACCCGGATCTCGCGATCGCGATGGAACGGCAGGTGGAGGCGTTCGCCGTGCTTTTGGCGGACCTCGGCGTGACCGTCCACCGGGTCGAGGCGCTCGCGCCCCCTGCCTCAACCTATCTGACGCCGGAGGCGGAGGGCGCTCAGCTTTTCCCCCGAGACGGCATCGTGGTGATCGGTAATCGCGTTATCGAGCTGAACATGCAGATGATCTGGCGCCGCCGGGAGGTGCTGGGCTTCAGCGTTCTGCTTGACCGGCTTTATACGGAGCGGGATTTTCTCTGGATTGCGGCGCCGAAGTCCAACCCGATACCCGCCGCGCTCGACAACAAGAGTAAGTTTCTCGCCGGCGGTGACATCCTGCTCAATGGATCGGAAATCTACGTCGGCTGTTCGGGTAATGCGTCGAACCGTCCGGGGATCGACTGGCTGCGCCGGACGCTCGGGCCTGAATACGCGGTGCATGAGATCCGGCTGACGCCGAGGACGCTGCATCTGGACTGCGCGATGTCCCTGGTCGCACCAGGGCTCGGGCTGCTCGACCGCGCGGCCTTTGTCGATCCGCTACCGGAGTCGCTGCAGGCGGTGGATTGGATCGAGGTCACCCCCGAGGAAGCGGAGCAGGTGGGCTGCAACGTGTGCGTTCTGGACGCACAGCGGCTGGTGATCGCCTCCCAGCAGATCCGCATCAGGAGGGCGCTCGAGGCCCACGGCATTCAGACCTTTGCAATCGACTACGATGCGGTGACGGCGCTCGGCGGCTCGCTGCGGTGCAGCCACCATCCGATCTTGCGCGTGTCCGGCTGACGCCACTTATCACCTCCCGCGCGCGCGTGGACGGAAACGATTTCTGACGCGGCCGTGCCTCGGCCTTGACCCACCCCGCGTGGGCCGAGACACCGCCTGTTCGCGTGGCTCGGTGCGAATAGCGCATAGCACCCGACCCCGGCTTGCGCCGGGGGCCACGCCCAAACCTGACAGCAATAGCGCCCATCCTACTGCGATCGGCGGCGGCCGGGTGGGTGGGGCCACCGGTCATCTCTCGGCAATTCTGCATCAGATTTACGCGCCGGACCCATAGACATTTTCTGACCCGCAATGGCCGGGCTTGTTTCGCCCATCCACGGCTTGCTGGTCGACATCGACGTGCCCGAACTGGCCACCGCGATCGCCTTCTACGGCGACGCGTTCGGCCTGACGGTGACCCGCCTGTAAGCAGGCCTCAAATCAGATCGGGAGGTCAAGCCGGGGTTTCCAGAACGGCCGAAACAACTCGATCTTCGGGCAACGGTTCATCACCACCTTCAGGTCGGCCGCCTCAGCCAGCCGCGCGGCCTCGTCATTGCGGACGCCGATCTGCATCCAGATGACCTTGGCGCCGATCTTTATTGCCTCCTCGGTGACGGCATAGGCCTCCTTCGAGGTACGGAATATCTCCACCATATCCACCGGCCGGTCGATCGCGCTCAGCGATGGGTAGACCCGCAGGCCACGGATCTCGCCTCCGGCTTGCTTAGGGTTTACTGGGATCATGTCATAGCCGGTTTCGTGAAGAACCCGCAGGACCCCGTAGCTAAACTTCGTCGGGTCCGGGCTGGCGCCGACCATCGCGATGGTCTTCACTTCCTTGAGAATTCCAGCCAGATACTCTGCTGGGTAAGCTTTGTCGTGGTTCATGGCGAGCCCTCCATGGATCATGGGTCCCTGCGCAGGTTAGGCTTCAATTCGTCCGGCCCGAGCGGGTAATGGAACGGATTTCGATAGAGTTTGTCATGACTTTCAACGCCGATATCGAATGTGCAATCGGCTTTGGGTCGCGCTATGCAAAGCAGCACGTAGCCATCCGCCAGCTGCCGACCGTTCAATGCGACACCGGCGCACTGGTCGACCGCGCCAGACAACAGCTTGGCAGCGCAGGAGATACAGCCCCCATAGCGGCAGCCATACGGCAGCGAGACGCCGTGCGCTTCCAGGCTATCGAGCAGCGGTTTATGCCGATCAACCGCAAAGATATGCCCGCCCTTGTTTGCCAGCGTTATATTGACGGTGTCCACGCTCCTACGTCCATATGTCTGAGGTACAGTCACCGCCCGGATAGCGCGTCTCGTGGCAGCGTGCAGGGCCGTTCGGCTCCTTGCCAAAATCAACAAAGAAATCCTTGTTGATCGACATCCCACCATTCTCCGCGTCACAGTCAACCATCAGCATGCAGCCGCCGTTCTCGCGGATCTCCGGGTAGAACTGGTTGTCCCAAGTCGAGAATAAGGAGGTCGTCACATAGAGCCGTTTCCCATCGAGCGAGAGCTGGATCATCTGCGGTCCGCCGGTGATCTTCCGACCATTCACCTGCGGCGCTTCGCCCAGCAAGCCGCCCATCCAGACCTGGCCGGTAAGAATTGGGTTGGACGGATCGGAAACGTCATACTGGCGCAGGTCACCGTGTAGCCAATTTGACAGGTAGAGAAAGCGGTCATCCATCGACAGCAGGATCACGCTGATGAGTCCGGGCACTGGAATCGGCCAGTCTGGATGGCGCCGGTTCTCGATGTCGATGATCTTTTCGACGACCCACTCTCCGTCCTTTTTGTACCAGTGGATGATATTTGAGGAAAGCGCGGCACCCACAAAGCCGTGGCTACTGTCCGGGTTGTGGTGGAAGCGCACCTCCAGCGGGACCAGGCCGTCCTCACCCAGATAGACCGTGTTCACGACGCTTTTCTTCGCAAAGTCCCAGAAGTGGATTTCGCGGCCGTATTTGAGGTGGCCGACCTCCTCAAGATCGAAGCCCGGCATGAAGGTGTTTGGCGCCGCCCACTCACTGGACACCATGACGTTGTGACGTGGTTGGTACCAGAAGTCGTAATTGAACTTCATTTTGCCCAGATCATTTTCCCAGCGACCGACAATGTTGAAATCCTGATCCAGATGCAGGAAACCGCCGGGCGCGTCACCCTTCGCGTCGCCGAGCATTGAGATGATAATGTCCGAGCCGAGACAATGTACCGTGTGCGGCGCGGACAGGTTGGTCTTTGCCTTGATCTCGCTGCCCCGAATCACCTTGTGCAGACTTGGCTTTTTTGGGTCGGTAGCGCAGTCGACAACGTGGATGTTGGAGCTGCGGACGCCAGGAACAATCAGATAGCGCCGTTCCTTGGTAGTGTCACCATGGCACGACGAACATGCATTCCACCCCGTGTGGTGCAACTCGTCGCCGATGCCCGGCATTTCCAGCCGGCTGATGACCTGGCTGTAGGTCGGGCTGTTGGGGTCCGCGTCGATCGTCGCCAAGTAGTCGGGCTTCTGGATGCCGGTGCCAATGTAAAGGGCGACCGTATACAGCAGTAATTCCCGGGGCGCCTTAATCGCGTCCACTGGGGAGGCATAGCCTGGACCGCAGCGCTCCGGTTTGCAACACTCGGTCATGTATTCCCTCCCATTCGTGCCCAGACACTGCGCAATCTTACGATGGGCTTGAATCTTGCGCGATACCGTTTTCACCCCAACCGGACTATGCCGGCATGCTTTGCTATAAGGGGGCGGAATTTTGCCTTAGGTACGACGCCAGATGGACGCTGAGATCGCACGCATCGTCGCCGGCGGCGTCGATCAGGGCAGACTTGCGGCGGCGCAGAAACTGCATCCCCATTAGGTACATGCCTGGATGCCCGGTGACCCCACCGTCGTGACGGACCTGGCCCTTGCGATCGAGAACCGGCACATGGAGCCATGAATAGTCCGGGCGGTAGCCGGTGGCCCAAACGATCGTCCTGATCTCGCCGGTGGTGAGATCCATGGTGAGGGGCGGCGCGCGTTCTACCTCGGTAGGGGCAAGGCGGTGCGGCGCATCGACCTCGCCGTCCAGGCCATTCTCGGTCGCCCAATCGTCGATTGTGTCCAGCAGGCGGTTCATCTTGAGGTCGGCCATTGCGCAATTATTATGCAGCGAACCTGAGAACTGCGCCTTGCCGTCGAAGATGCCAGCGATCCGGCCAACTCGTGTCACGCCGATGCCGGTCAGCGCGTTGAGGTCCAGGGTCTTGCGGTCCGGCGATCCGGCCAACTGAAGCGACGGCACCCGCCGCGCCCGGGCGATGTCATCGACCTCGTCGTAACGCTGGTCGTGCACACCAGCTACGTCCATCCACCACTGGATATCCTTACCGCGGTAGAGCCGCGGCGCTCGCACATGCTCGCCAACGGCCAGAGTAACCGGTCGGCCCGAGCGGCGAATCTCATCGGCAAGTTGGGGTCCGGTCGCGGACGCACCGAAGCGAGACTGAGTTTCGAGACTCGCAAGCTCTTCCGCCCAGCGCGATCGTGCGCTATGCGGAGGGTTGGACCGGAGCGCCGGGGTGCTGCAACGAGTTGATCATTGCGGTGGCCCAGAGTTCGGGGTCCCACGCCTGGTCCCGCGGGTCGTTTGTTGCAGGATGTGGGCCGGTGGCGGGGTGGGCACGGGGGCGCTGGCTGTCGATCTTCGCTTTGTATTGCTGAATGGCGGCCATTATCTCGGCCTCCCGCATGTCGTCCACGGGCTCCTGCATCTCGGCGGGGGCGGCTGGAAGTTCGTCGCCGAGACGCTGGTCGAGCGCCTTTTCGGTCTGCAGGGTGGAGCGATTGAGGCTGTTGGCGCAACTGCGGTAGCGGAGGCGCATCGATTGCGACATCTCGGCGGTTTTGGCCTCGGCGAGGACGTCGAGGGTGGTCATGCCGAGGGCGATGATGTGAGCGGCTTGCAGCATTTCCGCTCTGGTGCGGGTCTCGTAGGAGGTCAGGGTGTCGATGATCTCGGACCGGGCTTCGTGCTTGTCCCTGGAGGCTGCGGAGAAGTATGGCAGCAGGAAAGCGATGATCGTTTCAAGAAACGAGTTGGGTCGGAGAGCCATGGGGTAGGTCCGGTGTGCAGTTGTGCGTTTGTTCTAGCGATGGTTGCGGGTGATGTCGAGAACATAACGTGAATCATAGAGGGTTCGTAGTGATGCGTCTCCGCTCCTGGGACCAGCGAAGTTCTAGTTGCGGTCGTCGTATGAGATCACGGGGGGTCGGTTTGCATCCGCTGATCAGCGCATGGGGCCTGAAGGGAGGAAGCGCAGGAAATGGATCGCAGCCGAGATGCTGCCTACCATCCGCGGGCTGGCGGCGACACAGTGCAGCAGAACATTCTGCCGACCGTCGCGACGGATGCCCCGGTGTTGGATCAGTTGGCGCGCAATTTGGTCCCGCCGTTGGCAGCCGCCGGCCAGCAGTCTCGCCGATCCGCCGAGCGCATCTGGCGTTTAAGCCGTCATGACCCCTTTCGGCGCGGCGAGCAGCGCCTGAATTTTTTCGCTGGCGCCTATGGGTCGTCATGG
The DNA here is from genome assembly GCA_963832865.1 of uncultured Pseudomonadota bacterium. Classification (GTDB taxonomy): domain Bacteria; phylum Pseudomonadota; class Alphaproteobacteria; order Acetobacterales; family Acetobacteraceae; genus Rhodopila. The sequence continues at coordinate 4,809 of CAWHWH010000053.1, read as the reverse complement.
TCGAAGGGAGAGGGGTCGGGATCGAGCGGTGTGGTGTCGAGCAGGCGGCGGGACGGCGTGTTTCGGCCGCGCGGCGGTTGGGGCGGCTTTGTCGGGGGCGCCGAGGACCGTGTGCCGCGGTCAGCCGGGAGACGGCTTCCTGGCTTACATCGCAAGGCGATGGATCTCCGCTGTCGTTCAGGCACGAATGCATTCTTGATCCTAATTGCGAGCTGTTCATAACGAAGGCAAAAGCGACCATAACGAGCAGCCGATAAACCGGATTTTCACGTGCTAATTCGAGCGACCGGCTGCAACAGATCGCGCTGAGTGATGCCACGGCTATCGCAAGGGCGCGTATTGCCGAAGAAGCCCTCTGTGTCAGAGAAGTTGCCGCCTAAATAGGATCGGAACCTTTGGGGGCGCGGATAGCAGACAGTGGCGATAGCAAAAGCGGACACAAAAGCGCCCGGCGTCAGCGGGCGGTGGGTGGGATTACCCGCCGGGCGCTCCTCGGCAAAGCCGAGGGCCATTGAAACCTCTGCCCTTTTCCAATGAAAGCTGAGCCGGAACCGCTTAACCGATTTTATGCAAAGTCACCGGTCGTATTGGTGACTCCGGTCGCCGCCCCTTTCGCGTCCGGAGGAATACCCAACACGAACAGAAATTCGGCCATCAACGCTGAGCTGTATCGGCTAGCTTTTCCAAGTCATCCGGGTTCTCAAAATAATAGCTGGCTTTAAGCGACGATCGCGCGACGTGTCGCGCTACCAGGCCGCCACTCATCTTCCCCGACCACATGCCGTGCGCAACGCGGTTCCGGTCGATGTCGAGTTCTCGGCATCTGTTAAACAGGTCGTCGATGCTCTTTTTCTGGTCTGGAAACCTCATCAAAGAAATTGTCTGTGTAACAACGCTTAGGATGTGAAAGTCGTATGGTGCCGTCACTGCGTCGAAGTGTTCTTCCTTGATCCCGATTTGAGCGGCTAGAAAAGCCTTCATCGTAAATTCGAGTTGGGAAAACTGGTAGATGAAGCGTCCTATCGCCTTAAAAATACGTGACTCTGCGGCAAGTTCCCGACGAATTGCCTCCACGTCAACGTGAGCGGGTGCATCATCATTGCTCATGCCGTCAACCTCGAAATTGTCGCCTGACTGACGTCATAGCTCCGCGCGACACTGCGTTGTGTTTCGCCCGCGTCGATCCGCTTGCGGGCCTCGCGCTGCTCGATGGGGCGCGAGTATCGGCTTCCGTCCGAACACAACGCCCTTGGCCTTGGCGTCGGCGCGCCCGCGCGCCGTGCGTTCCATGATGCGGCGGCGTTCGAGCTTGGCGGCAACCCCGAGCATAGCAAGAACCAGCTCGGCAAAATCGGACGTGGTATCTACAACCGGTCTCGGCCGAGGATCGTAAGCCCGCTCCGGCGCGTTGCATGTCGCGCGCGATCACCAGTAAGTCGGTCGTGTCCCGCGAAAGGCGGTCAACCGCTGGGATGATTACCACGTCGCCGAGGCTGAGTTTCGCGATGAGTTTCTTAAGCTGGGGGCGGTCGGCAGTCGCGCCGCTGATCTTCTCGCGAAGATGACGGCGCACTTGGCGCCCTTGAGCTGGGCTACCTGATTGCCGAGGTCTTGGGCGTCGGTAGAAACGCGGGCATAGCCGTAAATCATGCTCTTATTGTGCATCAGAAATTTGCATCAAAAAAGGGCAATCATATCAGCGCCCTGATTTTGATACAGATATCTTGAATTTCGCGGTTGCAATGGCTCTCACTAGAAAACCGGCTTGTTCAGCGGCTGGGGCGATATTCTAGCGCATAGTCCGTCAGAGTAGTCTATAAGCTGACCACTAGTAGTGTTTCGACTTACTTCCGTATAGGCTCCATTGCTACGCCCTACACGGTAGGTGGTGACGATCTTCGGGTCGATTGAATTGATAGAATTCCAAGTCAGATTGTAGCCGTCGAAGGCCATGCCCAGGTAATCCACGCGACCGAGAAGCCTCGGAGTATTGCATCACCCGTTTGCTAACCAAATCGATATCCCACACATGCGTATGATGACTTCCCGTGTTTCCACCCTCAAAATGGAGGACTGTGTCACACCGAAGCCAAATCTGCTCAGCCCAAGCGGGGTTAGCTAAGCTAGTGTCCGTCCGATAAACGTAATCGTCTAAATCCAGCTGCTTCGCGATATCGCGAGTTCAGCCCGGCGGCTTCGATTATGTTCGGCAGCACACCACTGCAGCCGAATCGATACCCCACCGCCGGAGCCCGATCATGCGTCAGGAACGCATCATCCACAGCCAGTCTTATTCGATATCTTCGCCACACACGAGATCGGTCGCGAGTTGAAGCAGATCTCGCAGTGGCTCGATCAGCATCGTCCATTGCTACGCCTAGTCAGCAACGATTTGCGCCGCGACGGGGTGCGCGAGACCGGCCGGCGTGGTCTGCCGGCGGAAGCCGTGCTGCGCTGCGCGCTGCTGAAGCAATACCGCCAGCTGAGCTACGAGGAACTGGCGTTTCACCTGGAGATTCAGCATCGTTTCGCGCCTTCGCACGGCTGCCAATGGGCTGGACGCCGAAGAAGGCGGTGCTGCAGAAGACCATCAGCGCGATCACCGCGGCCAGCTTGGGGAAGCGATCAATCAGGCGGTGGTGCGCAACGCCCGGCAAACCAGGCTCGAGCCGGCGACGATGGTTTTCATCGATAGCACGGTCACTGAAGCGCTGATGCATGAGCCCAGCGACAGCTCGTTGCTCTGGGATGCGGTGCGGGTGATGACGCGGTTGCTGGAACAGGCGTGTGCGTTGGCCGGCCGCGCCGCGATCAGCTGGCGTGATCACCGCCGGTTGGCCAAAAGCGTGCGCACGCCATCCAGCACAGCCGCGGCAAGGAGCGAAAGGCCAAGCTGTATCGCGAGCTGATCGCGCTGCGAGACGCGCGCCACCAAGCTGGCGCTTGAGCGAGCGCTCGTGGTGCTGGCGGCATGCGCTGGACCGACCGCCGCGGATTGGTGCCGCGAGGTCAGCCATTACCTGGCCTTGATCGAGCGCGTCATGACGCAGACCAGGCGCCGGGTGTTCGACGGCGAGCGGTGCCAGCCAGCGAAAAAGTGGTCAGCCTGTTCGAGCCGCACGCTGACATCATCGTCAAAGGCGGCCGCGAGGTGCAATACGGCCACAAGATCAATCTGGCGACCGGTCGCAGCGGCCTGATCCTCGACGTCGTCGTCGAGACCGGCAATCCGGCCGATGCCGAGCGCTTTTTGCCCATGCTGGAGCGCCACATTGCGTCTCACGGCCAGCCGCCACGCCAGATCGCGGCGACGGCGGCGTGCCGCCAGCGTGGCGACGACGCCCAGGCCAAGGCGCTTGGCGTGAGCGATGTCGCCTTCCACAAGAAGGGCCACCTTGGCATCGAAGCCATGGTCAAAAGCCGCTGGGTGTATCGCAAGCTGCGCAATTTCCGCGCCGGCATCGAGGCCAACATCTCCTGTTTGAAGCGGGCGATTGGCCTGGCAGCGCTGCCCTTGGCGCGGGCTGGCACACTTCACCTCATACGTTTGGTCCTCGGTTGTCGCTCTTACAACTTGGCTCTCTGTGCGCGACTAGCCGTGGCCACGACCTAACCGCCGCTCGCATTGGGCACGCCGAACGCCGCTGCCCGCCACTTGCCCAGCGGTACACGCAAAGGTTGCAATTGCACCTACCCCGCCGCCAAGGCGGAAATTGCCGCCACTGGAACCGGTCGGACAGCCGCACGGGGCCTACCGAAGAACGTCTTCCACGAAAAACCCCCGTTTATGGACGGACACTAGCTAAGCAGGCACTGCCGAGCAGAGGCGGGAGCAAGATGAGGGCGGCCATCCTATTGGATAACAAGGGTAGCGCGTGAGGGAATGATGGCATCAATAGCATTCGCATGTGGCGGTATTATAATGCATTCCGCCAAGTTTGCATTGGGCCGGACTATTTCGCGCCAATGGATCGCCATTACATGCCGTGGAGGAAGATCCCCTGTCATGGCCGCATATCTTGTTGATTTGCTCCTGATCACACGATGCATCGGTGGCGCGTCTCACTGATGAGCATACGGCGACGCCACTCAAACTATTTGCGCCAAGACAGCGGCGGTAGCTCTGCTGAGCGTCCTGACATTGCTGATTTGCAGCTAGGCATTCTCGCGACTGAGCATGAATCGGTGCGCCTTCCCATAGAAGGCTCACTACCAAACCTGCTACGATGAGAGGTCGCATGTGCAGCCCCTAGGTCGCTGGCGCTCCCGCTTCGGTGGGTTTTTTCCTATCGGGCTGCAATAGCCCTAACAACTACTCAAATATCCAATCAATAATGAGTGAGGTCGGCCCTCACTTGTAAAGCGTTGTTCACGGAGAATGCCTTCTAAGTGGTAATATCTTGAGTGCGCCAGTGGTCGTAGCTGAGCAGATTACGGGATTCCCATCGCCAAACGCCCTCAGCAATTAATCGCTCGCATCGGAGCGCCGAAAAATGATTGGAAGGTATTTTGTCATCGCAGCAGTGTTTTCCGCGGTCAGCGCCAATGCATGGGGTGAGCAGCGCTTCGACCTTGGCTATGCGGGTCTGCTCGATCAGGCAGCCCGCGAGACCGAGAAAAGCAAGCGCGACATAGATGACTATTCTAAGGGCCACTATCAGCCATCCAACAACCCCGCAGTCGGTGAAAACCAAAACCATTCGACCGGACCCGGGGTGTCCGAACGTAATAGCGGGAAGTATGGCCGCGTTCCCGATTATGGAAGCCAAGCGCCGTCGAAGATTGGCAACAGCTGCCGAAATGGTAATT
>CAWHWH010000052.1:0-27318 GCA_963832865.1 uncultured Pseudomonadota bacterium | reverse complement strand
GAATGTGCGTGGAGATCCTATGCCTCGGGCTTGAACCCTTGCCCTGCCAGGAGCCTCCAGTCGTCCCCCTGCTTTTGCCATACCATCATCACGCCAATGCTCGCAGACCTAACCTTGCCGTCGATGTCCACGTCTCCGTTTAGGGTGAAGCGGGAGAGCGCATTGGGACCTCAACCGTGCTCCGCGCGTTGGCAAATTCAAAAGTATTTCAAATGAATTTCCCGCTGGTGGCGGCGCTAATGAACTCTTCCTCGCTGGATAGTTCCATTGGCGTGGCCAAAGCTTAACTGGAAGGCGCATAGCATATCTAACGCAGCGTGGTCGCGAGCGAGCATCGCCTTACGAAAAGCCTCAACCGCGTCGGTCGGGTAATAGGTCATCCGCCGCATAGCCCGGAAGATGACCCTCGGAGCAGCAAACGTGACCGCCCGACCAAGGCCGATGCAGCGATCGATCGGCGGGATCTTCTCATAGCTTTCCTGGAGACGCTAGCACGCGCCTAGTTCGAAAGGGGGGCAGGGTAGCGGCGATAACTGGCCGGAGCGGACTCGGCCCCCGGGCACGCGGAAGATAGACCTGCGCGTAGAAGCTGACGCACAGCGATGAGGCCAGACGAAGGCCCAGTCGTGCGGGCGCCCCGTGGCGCTGGACGATCCCGGTACTCCGATCGCCAGCTGGCCTGGGCGGGCTTCGGGCGCTTGCAGGAACGGTCGTTATGATGGTCACGGCGTCCGGCGAGGCGTAGACAGCAGACTTCAGGTTAGCCTTCGTCATTCGCGCCTACACTCACCGGTTGAGGGGTGTGACGGCTCACCCCGCCGCGTTCGTGGTCCTTATCAGCTACGTTGCAATATGGCTTGCGTTCAGTCCGAAGAGCTTCGATTGGCAGTCGGTCGCCACCGTCGGAACGTGGCTGATCGGGACACCCTGGCAATTCTTATGCCAAACTAGACGAACTATTGCGCGTCGAGGGGCGTGCCCGCTCCGAGTGCCCGCTCCGAGGAGACTCAGCTAGGTGACGAGGAGCCGGAGACCATTGCCAAGCATCGCTTGGGCGAGCGGCGACCACAGTAGCCGGTGGGGAAAGCCGGCAAGTTACAGAACGCGGCGCTGCCGCCTTTCGCGACCTTCTTGACGGGGCGCCCGCGCACGAGGTGGATCGGACCAACAGAGGAACAGGACGGGACCGGCCTAGACGTCCTTGCGAGGACGCAGCTGGGTCACGGGCGCGGCTGGACTGGCAGCGGCGTCCATCCGGCGATGCTCCGGGCGCATTCCCGCGCCTTGCGTTGTCGGTGACTCCCGGAAACCGCCGACGCAACTCGATAGCGGCCGAAGCTCGCCTTCCTGGTTGAAGACGGCGCGAATCGCATCGGCATCGGCCTCGGTGACGACGAACATCCCAAAAGCATGGTGGCTCGCGCACGGCTGGCAAGCGCGTCGCCGCCGGTAAAGGACTTATGGGATATAGAAAAGGGGGACTTAACCCGGTAACGCAAAAGACCTCTTTGCCCGACACCGCGACCAGCGCGGGCACCCCGGCCCCGATAACCCGGCCACTTTGCGGTTTTGGACAACGACCAGATTGGAATTCATGCGACACCCCGCTGGTTTAAGTAGCGCGTCGGCAAGAACCGCTGCACCAGTTTCATTTGCTCAGGACGCCATTGCTTCCCGTGGCTGACGAAGGGAACGCGATAGAGATTGACGGTCGCTTTCCACCTGTCGGCCCACTGCTGCGCCGATCGGCCGCGAAGGATTGGGTTTGAAGGCCCAGAACCTCGACCGCGTAAACGTCGCCGTTGTCCCGCAGGCCGACCGCTTCGTAGAAGCGTCATCCATGATCCGCCTCCTTCTCCCTGTCCTTTTTAATACCAACGCGCCCACAAATCCCGCGGCGTTCAGCCCGGCAGCATCTTGAGGCTGCGCCGATGAACCAGCAGCTCCCCCGCCGCCATCGACCGTTGGCTATCGCCACCAGCGCGCATGCGGCGCATATGGTGCCGCTCGCCCCCTAAGCAAAATATGGGAGAAGTAAAGATGGCAAGTTTCGAGACGATATTCAGGATACCTGGAGCTGCCCACGTCCTTAAGGCCAAGTTCACAGCTACGGTGCCGGGTGCCCGAGAGTTGGAGCCACGAGGGAGTATGACGGTGGGGGAGAGTTTGTTGCGCGGGACGAGAGCTGCGTGCACACAAACGATGACGGCGTCCGAACAAGTGATGGCTGGAAGAAGTTTGAACTCCAGGACGTTCTTGTCGCGGCGGAGGGCGATTTGCCTGTATGAAACGAACTGGTCCTCATCGCCACGCGGACCCCTCTGCCCACCACGATCGCCGCCGCCGGCGAGCGCGCCTTCGCTTCGCTTCGCTTTCTGCCATGCCAGCGCGCGCACGACGACTCCATCATTGGGCGGCGTGGGAACTCAGCCTCGATGAGGGGGTAGCGGATCAGCGTATAACTGAAACGATGACCGATGTGCGCACGCAGCATAGGATGGATCGAGCGCCTGACCGTTCCAGAAGCTTTGTCGAAGGAGCTTGACGACCTTGAGACGCGCTTCGGAGAAGACCGTCCGGCCATCGAGTCGAACCTTGCTCGCTTTTTCCTCGTTATACTTGGTAGAATTCGCGCCATAAGCGGGTACTCCAAGGCCTGATCCCGATCCCTGGATGCTTAACGGTGATCGCGCTTGGCTCGCAAAGCATCCAGTTCCATCGGTGTCGCCGAATAGTCTGGCATTACATCGACGGGAATGTTTGGCAAACGCTTTATTCACGCTGGCGACTGAAGGCCGGACCACAGGATATGAGCGACTGCGGCTGCGATTTATGACGCGTCGACAATGCAGAGCTGATGTTTACGGAAGCCGAGATTGCCAGCCTTCTAGTCACCAACCGCTGTGAGGTCGAAATCGCTGGGGAGTCTGTATCAAGGGAAACGACCTTCCATCTTCTCGGTCAAGGTTGAACAGAACACCGGTAAGCGTTGAAGTGACGGTCATATCCGGTGCCGATCTCTCTGCAAAGACAGTGTCGAAAGGTCCACGAGAAGCGGGACCAGGTGCCAGGGGATCGACCGGCGTGGATTTATCTCCACGTCCCCGCCCTGATGGATGACTGACGATGCTTCGGCCTATGCGGTCTTTACCGAGGCCATCGGGAAATTCATGACTAGGTCCCGACGCTTCAATGGCATCACCCTTCGTGGTGGGAAGAGGTTATTCCAATCCTGACTGGCGGCATCCCACAGATGTCGATGAGATCAGCACACAAGAACCGGCCCCGCCACTCCATTCCTGATGTCACCGTTTTCACAGTGAAGCCGAACGCGGAAAGGAGTCCGTCATGCAAGTTCGCTCGTCGAGCGCGTCACCGCCGATCCGACAAACGGCGGCTTGCCGTCTGACAATGCGGCTGATGACCTTTGCGTTAAGGAGACGCAGCACGTCGATTCTGCGTGTGCCGCATTGCGGAATCTACAACCGCTTAGAGGCTCGCCCGTTCGGTAGTCGGCGCCGCATGAGCGGGCAGCCAGGTTTGGAAAAGGAAAGGATGCGGCGATGATTTCGATCTCACGCTCGATGCTACTGGCAGCAGCTCTGGCGGCGTTCCCCTTAGCTGGCGCCGTAGCGCAGAGCGACACTGGAAAATCCACGGGTCCCAGCTCCGCCTCCGGGAGCGATAAGTCGGTTGATTTTAAAAATGGCGGCAGTGCCATGAAGAGCACCGCGCCGGGCTATGAGAACAAAAGTGATGTTGCTGGCGGCGTAGGTAAATCACCCGGTAATGCGGCGGCCACTGGGCAATCAGGAAAACAGCCTCAGCAAAGACCGGGATTCGCCGAGGCGACGCGCACAAGATCCGGGCGGAAAGGCCCCCGGGTGATTCAAGCAGTGGGCGAGTTACCTTCCCAGGGGCTCTCTAGGAACCCCGCCCGCCGCCGGGATCGGAGTTAAGCCCGACGGCTACTACTTTTCGGCGGCCGTCGCCTCTTCCATCGTGGCCTCGATGACCGGGCCGCCCTGCTTCCGCAAGAACGCCTACTCAGTCATGCCGCCCGCCCCATCGGGTGGCGAGGCCGGACGGCCCGTGATAATCCTCGTTGTCAGGGGAGGATCAGGCCAATGTCGCTCATTTTGATTGTCGTAGTGCTCATCCTGCTATTTGGTGGCGGGGGCTTCTATGGCCATCGCCAGGGGTATTACGGGGGAGGCGGCCTCGGAGGAATCCTGGGATTGCTGGTGATTATCCTCGTTGTTCTTTTCGTGTTCGGTGGATTGGGTAGCCACACCAGCGTTAATCCGTAGATGGGAGCCTACAGGATAAGGACGTGGCCATGAGTCGCTGTGGCTTTGTATCACCCCTAACATGCCGGTTCGGCCATCCCACATTTGCCCCATGTGCGGCCGTTACGCCAGTTATCTTCCCCCGGAAGCCATCGCCCGCCTATTCGGAACGGTGAACCCGTTGCCGAATCTGCAACCGACCTGGAACCTGGCGCCCACCGACAGCGCGCCCGTGGTGCGGCTCGCTGCGAACGGCGAGCGCCATCTCGATGTCATGAAATGGGGCCTCATCCCTTACTTCACCAACGATCTGAAGGCGGCCCGGAAGCCGATCAACGCCCGGTCGGAGACGATCGCCAGATCGGGCATGTTCAAGGCGGCGTTTCAGAAGCGCCGCTGCCTTGCGCCGGCCACGGCCTATTACGAATGGATGGACGGCCCGGAAGGCAAGGTGCCGTTCGCCGTCGCCCGCCTGGACGGCGATCCGGTCGCCTTCGGAGGGATTTGGGAAGAGTGGGAGTCGCCCGCCGACGAGACGCTGAGGACATTCGCCACGATCACCACCGAGGCCAATCTGCAACTTGCCATGATCCAGCCCCGCATGCCGGTCATCATCGAGAAGGCCGACTGGCCGACATGGCTTGGCGAGGTCGAGGGCGACGTCCCCGCCCTGCTGCGCACCGCGCCGGAAGACGTGCTGCGGTTCTGGCCGGTCGCCAAGCGGGTCGGCAACGTCAAGAGCAACGGGCCGGAACTGCTCGAACCGCAGGCGCCGGAGGTAAGTCGGCCGCTTTTGTAATGGCCGGCCTACCGCAATAAGCCAAGCCTTCTGGGCCGTCAGACGCTTGAACGCCAGCGAGATGCCCTGGCGGCGATCGGGCTCGATCACCCGGGGTGGCAAGAAATGACCGTCGGCGTGCCCTGCGATCAGCGACCTACGACCTCGGTCGGGAAGGTGGAAAAATGATTGATGAAGAGTATCGGGGCTATAATCTGACGGCCGTCCGACATGGCGGGATGTGGCAAGTCAGCATTTACCCGCTATCCGTGGGTCAAATTGTCCCCAAGCCCCGAGGCCGGCGAGCGGCTCAGGCCGTCGCAATCTCGACGTCATCATCTGGCGTAGTTACACTGGGGAGAAAGGGCCGCCCCTGCTCGACAGTACAGCCGACGACCAAGCTGCCCCACCACCGGTGGCGGCATAAACGGCGAGGCTACATGATCGCGCAACGACCGGACCACGCTCCGGGCGAGGCCGCCCCGGTAGCCGGGACATACGAGCAGCTCAATATCTTCGGGCGACCGACAGGGATACGCGTGAATGTGGAGCATGGCCATCCGCTGCCCTCGGCCCCGGTTGGTCACAACTGGACGCTGGCTGACGACGACCGGGCCGAGTGCTAAGGCTGGGGGCTCAGCGTGAATTTAAATCCCAAGATGACGCGAACGCTCCTGGCCATACTGGCGGCCGCTCGCGAGGGCGGGTTGTCCGATGCGGCAATCACGTGGTGCTCGAAGATGCCGTGGAAGGGTTGGATGATGGATTGTCGGCCGCTTAGGACCTCGGCCGGATCATCCTGGCGAAGAACGCGGCATCGCCGCATCGGGGCCGAACCGGGTGTGGACGGGTCAGTGTGAAGAATTGAAGGTGATAGCCACCAACCCACTCCCCAGGCGTTGAAGCCTTGTTGTCGCGCCAGTGCGCGGCTCAAGGATGAAGTGTAATGGTGAACAGGACGTGGGCTTTTGCCTTGGCGCTCGCCCTGGCGGGGGCGCCAGTTTCATCGTTGATGGCTGCTGCTTCTCCTAGTGGGGGAACCACAGCAGGCGGCGGCGGACCTGCGGGCGGTGTAGCGGTCGGAGTCACCCCTCATGCGGCAGCGGCGTCAATAAAGCGCCCTTACCGAAAGCCGCAACACCACCACATAGCCGCACCGCAACACCAAATAGCCGCACCGCAAGGAACCAGGCAACCGGTTGTGATTAGCAGGACGCCGGTCGTGAGGAGCAACTAGCTAATCCATCCGCCGCTTGCCCGGCCAACGTCCCGACATCCCGCGCGCACCGTCGCACGCTCCTACTATCCCACGAAATGCGAGCGCGGCATAACCGATCGATGCATGAACGCAAGGGATGGTGATGTCCGGGATTGTCCCCCGGCTCGGCGCCGTAACTGCCAGAAGTTGGCGATGATGAGCTCGCTGGGTATCGCTGCCGTTCTCGGCGCTCTTGCAGTTACTGACACACCTCACAGACTGATGTCTCGACGCGTTCCCGTCCGGGGGTGGTGACGGCACCCACAGCTGGTCCGTCAAACGGCGGAGCTTCATCCAACGGGCACGCCTCGGGCAGCGCCAGACCGCACAGGGGGCATTTGTCCGATACGCGGGGGCATGTGGTATCCATCTCTGCTTTCTCCTCTAGATCCCTTCCCTTGGCCGGATCCCCATCCGCTCAAGAACGCGACAGCCCGCGCCTTCGCTTCCGGATCGTCCGGCGGCAGCCTCCACGCCCTGCCCTTCGGCGTATGCTGCACGATCCGGGGCACTTTGATCGTGGCGGCCTGGGCCGGCCTCACGGCGCGCTTACGGGGGCGGGTGGTGACGATGGTCATGGTGGGTCGTATGTATGGGCCGGGCCGTTCATAGGCAACCCGGGACTGCGGCGCTGATGGGCGATCTGCCAACTCCCAAGGATTATGCCGGCGTTCACACGGTGCATGCGGTATGTCCACATTGCGACCGGTGGCAGGAACTCGACCTGGCGGCGATCGTCACGGCGGGGCAGGGCGATGTGCCGCTGATCGAACTGCGATTGCGGTGCAGCGCGTGTGGCCGGACTGGGCACCAGATCAAAGTCAGCGGCCGTAGCTACGGATTGGCAGAATAGGGCAGTTGCTAAAAGGAACGGGAAATGGCGAAGGGACACATGGACAACTTGCTGGCGGTAGCCCGCTGCGACCGCCAGAGACGGCACAACCCCTTGCCGACCTAGGCATCAGCAAGACGGTCTCCTCGGCATCCGCGCGAGTATTAAAGCTCATAGGCAATCGCCGTTCCGCCGCGCCATCTGTTGCTACGACGACCGAGAAACACTCTAACCTCAGCACTCGGTCGTGTCATCCTCAGCCAGCGTCCAGTTGTGACCCAGCGGCGCCGAGGGTAGCGGATGCCCATGCGCCACGTTGACCCGGATGCCGGTTGGCCGGCCGAAGATATTGAGCTGCTCGTATGTCCCGGCTGCCGGTGCGGTCTCGCCGGGAGCGTGCTCTGGGCGTTGCGCCAAGTCCCTCGCTCCGGCGAGTTGAGTCCTAGACGACAACCAAAACGCAGGGTGGCGCATTGCGCTGGATCAATCGCAGCACCGATCGAGACGTCAAAAGCCTTATCTTCTATTGTTATCAACAGCTTACGACATGGCCACCTAATCGACCGCGCGGCGGAGCTGGTGGAACGAAGGGCAGGGACCAAGGGGAATGCGGGCCAGCAAGGCACGCTGCCGGGCAGAACGAAAAAAGCCCCCCGGTTGGTGGCCCAGGGGGCGAATTTTCATCCTGGGTAGATTTGAATAACCGCTGCGTACACTGCGCGCTCGGCGGAGATGGGTCAAGGGACGGGACGATTGCGTGTGGCTGATGCCAAGGTCGGCAAGCGGCCTTAAGTCAGAGGTAGCACGCTGCGACCTCTGACCACAGTTGCCCGATACGTCGCTCGGCACGCAGCCTGATCTCACAGGCTTTCGTCTCAGCCTCAACGTTACGCCCCACCCCGCCGATCCCTTGACCCATCCCTACCGAGCCCGCAGCATCCCGACGCGGCTCATAGTCCGCGCCTCACTAAGGTCAGAACTCGCCCCCTGTGAAGGGCAGGGGATATCGCTTGCCACGAGACCCGGGGAGCTATCTGCTGCCGTAGAGCTGCGCAGACGCTTCCCCGGTATCACGGAGCAACGCTGCGGCCCACGCTGGAGGAGCCAAAAGTCATGAGGATGTCGCTGACAGGCGTTGCGATCATTGCGGGTTGCGCCGGCATTGGACTGGTAATTCTGGCGATCTTGCTTTGGCTCGTCACCTGCCCAACGCACCCCAACGCCCCTATATCCGATTCCGGGTATTGCTTGATGTTTGACTACAACTGGCTGGGTGGGCCGGCCTTCTCATTCGGCGCAATACTGTTGGTGGTCGCTGGTATTATCTACAAATTCTCGAACCGGTAAGCGGAGATGGCTCTGCTAGCGAAGGTGGCCTGGCAGTAAGCCATTGACATCACGTGCAAATCGGGCATTTCTGCGACAATGCTCTATTGGGACAGCATCGGCCTGCCGCCGGGTGGCGTGAGATAGGGTCGGGCGACTTCTTCCTCAACTCACCGGCCGCTTCGGCAATCGGATTTTCCTTAGGCAGTGTCAGGCCCCTGACCCGGCGGCATTGCTCCAGACGTCGGCGCCGCACGAGGCGGCCCCTTCATCACCACGAAGCCCGACGCCGTCAGATGTTGGATGAGCCGCTCAGCGGTAATCCGCGCCATCATATCGTCGGCATGGTGCACCCGCTTGCGGCCCTGGTAACGCAGTGCAAACGACAAAGTGTCGGCGATCTCGTCTGCGGTGGCGGGGCGAAGGTGCGGTGTGTCGGGCATGCTCGGAATAGTAGCCGACCCAAGAGAACATCTCAAGAACATTGAGGACACCAAAAAGGCCGGGGGAAGTCTCCCCGGCCTCTGTCGTGCGGCCTAAATCAGCCGTTAGCTGAACCATAGTGGGGGGCACCCTGGTAGCCCGCCGGTGCGCCCTGAGCATACGCAGAGGCACCCTGGTAGCGCGCCGGTGCGCCCTGAGCATACGCACCCCCGACGCCCAGGCTAATTGCTGCAACAGCAGCAAGAATCATGACCTTCATCGCAATTCTCCATCTATCTCGTCGGGCGAAATCTCCGCCCTCGACGTTCACGACATAGAGGTTGCGCACCGGAATGATAATAGTGCGGCGCAGCATTAGATCTATGCGCGGGGCGGGGAATAACGCCGTTCGGCAACCCGATGTGGGGATATTTGTGATCCGTGATGACGATAGGTGCGGCGCGGGAGGCAGGCCGTGATGCCCGTCCAGGGCGCCATCCTGCTCGGCGAGGTCGCCCAGCACCTGGCCTCCATCCACATCAGCTGTAACTTCTGTCCGCGCCACGGCAAGGCCAGCGTCGGCCGCCTGATGCAGGAGCACGGCCCCGACATGCCGGTCCCCGAGCTGCTGCGCCTGTTCTCCCACGATTGCCCCAGGCGCCTGGCCGCAAGGATCTCCGAACCGTATGGTGTGCACTTGCCGGAGCTGGCGGATATCTTCGTCAAGAAGCCGGCGGGGTAGGGCTTTCGATCACGGGCCTGGGCGGGTCGGCGGGTTGGGATTTGGGGAAAAGGTTGGCTTGCCGAAAGATAACCTCGATCTCTTCGGCACTGGCAGTGACGGATTAGCCATCATCCACGCTGCTACATGAGGTTCTACCTCGGCGATAATCCGCGCCACTGCGTCTTTTGTCCACTCCAGAGAGGGAGAACCGTGGCGAGGACCTTTACCCGGCGGATATCGATATTCGTGATGCTCGTTTGCGTTGCCCAGAAATATGACGAGATTGATCATCCCGCGATCGGCATCGTTAGTACCTACGAATTCGTTGTCCTGGCATTCCTGATAGAACTTATAGATGGCGTGCTCCCGCGCGGGCTCGTCCCGAATTAGATGCTTCCAGGCGATATCATGCGCGAGCAGACACGATTTCAGCGCAAGTTCTATCGCATGGGCATAAAGAAAATAAACTGGATCAAAGGTTGTCAGCCTCCTTACGCCAAGCATCAGATGATCCGCCGCCACTTGATAATCTTTAGCGGCGTCGAAATAGGCCTTAGTCCCTTATCAACCAACTCGTGACACTTTCTGCACCAAAAATCCCATCAGATCAGAGCCGGAATGAGAACGCTCTGGATCAGGTGGCAAAGCGCTGCTGTGGCACTTCGTCCAAGTCGGGTGACAGGACCGGTAGGTTCCGGCCACCCGCTTGATCACGCCGATGTCGCGCATCCTTCGAAGCTGGCGTGAGAGCCGAGGCGGGGAGATATGATCAAGCAGCGGCATCAGGTCGGCGCGCCGGATCCCGGCGATGTTGACCCGCGGGTCCTGCAAGGCGTGCAGCAGCGCGTTGTCGACAGGATCAAAGAAGTTGATCCCCTTGACGGTTTTGTCCTTGACCCAGCGCGGCTTGGTGAGCCGGTCGAGCGCACGCACCCCGACGGAGAAGTCGTCGAGGGCAGACAGATGTGCCAGGTAGCGGCGGTTACAGCTGAACAGTATCTCGCGCAGGTCAATCAGGCTGTAGATGCTTTTCTTGACAGGGGCGCGCTCGCGCGTGGGCGGGCCTTGCCGGTGTTCCACCTTCCGGTGGTGCTTGAAAAAGGACACGTCGTTGGTGGTGGTCTCGATGCGAAGTATCTGGCCGAACTTGTCGTACATCTTGATCGAGGCATCGCCGAAGCGATGCTTGATGCAGGTCCCCTCGATCCGGGTGGAGAACTGCGAGCCAAGCTCCTGCGCCAGTTGCGGAGTGATCTGGCGGCCGAGAAAGGTGGCGATCTGTTCGGCCTTCACACTCAGCACCGATTGCCGGGTGAGCTGTTCATAGAGCGGCCCGAGCGTGGCGACAGAACGGAACACCAGATCCGTGGCGTATTCCACTTGCATCAGGCTCCAGTGGTAGGTCTGCCCGAACACCTCGAGCACCGGACAGCATTGTCCGGCATACCGGTCGAGCACGCGGTGCAGCCGGTCCGGCGAGAACGCGTCAGCCAGTTCCTGGGCACGTTGCCAGTCGTCGATCCGCGCGAAGGCGTTGTCAGCCAGTGTGAAGCCAATGCCTTCCGCTGCCAGTCGCCGCGCCAGCCAGCTATGGCCGTTGCAGTAGAATTGCAGGCGGAACGGCGACCAAGTGGGAACCCGCAGATAGACCAAGCCGAGCTCGGCGTCCATGAAGTAGAAGTAATAGTGCAGGCACTTGCCGCTGTCCGGAAGCAGAAAGGTCTTGTGCGTCTGCTTGTCGTGCCATGGCTTGTAGGCGTCGCAGGCCTCCATCGCCGAGATGACATGCACCAGGCCGGGATGATCGCCACGCCGCGCCAACACCCTGGCAACGATCGCCTCCTTGCGGACGCGGCTCTTGGCGACATGCTCGATTGCGACCCCGGCTTCGGCGGCCAGCGATGCCGCCGCCTCGCGCACCTTGTCGCGGAGTGTCACGGCAAATTCCGGGTAGCCGAAAATACGGATCTGCCTCGCGTAGAGGAACCGGGTCATCCCGTCGGCGTAGCACACAGTGGGAAGCGTCCCGGTTACAACAACCCGGTCGTAACAGGACAGCACCCCGGAAATCCGGTCGTCGTAGCGTTCTATCAGTGCGCTTGCCATGGCACCCTCGATTATCGAGGCGTCGAAGGGCAATGCTACAGCCTCTTTGGTTCCGGTTCATCCGGCTTAGGATGTGGTGGCTGTTTGACCATCATGCGGCGGCCTGATAGGCGCTCCGAACCCCGCTGTCACGTCGCGCGCCACCGGTTGCCGTCGCCGCACCCACGGGCATAAATAACCCCCATGACCATCGTCACCACCCGCCCCCGTAAGCGCTCCGTGAGGCCGGCCCAGGCCGCCACGATCAGAGTGCCCCGGATCCTGCAGCACACGCCCGGCATGGTGCAATGTCCGGAACATATTTCTGAGTGAGGTGGCCGTGCGTAGAACCGTCCGCCACCTGAACACCACCGCCCGAGGCAGCACGCCCGCCCGGCGATTGGCAGCCAGACCGGGCCGCTAGAGCCGCGAAAATGGGCAGCAGATTAGTCGCGCACCTGGGAAATGCGGCACTTGAAATGCAGCTTGAGATCTTTCGTCTTCGTGAATAACACATAGCCATACGCTGTTTCGTTCTGCTTTATATTTGGAAGTTCCTCTCCGCTCGCGTCGATCAGGGTCTCGTTGTCAAGAGCTGCGCACTCAACCCAAACAACTTTCATAAATGTTGGTGACGTGTTGGTCACGGCAAACGGAATTACAAGAAACTGCATTCTATTTAGCTCAGGCGGTTGAGTTTTAAGTAGCACCAAAAGGCGAGGATCCTCGCCGGCAGCAGCGGCAGCGCTGGAAAGTAGCGGGGACGCCAAGACGGCTGCCGTGGGGTGCTCTAGGTTGTGCTTCTTGATCCGCTCATCATCCCATATCATCCCGCCTAGTGCCAGCGCGGCTGTTCCGATCACTGCTAAAATCGCGATGCGCGGGGTCATTTTGTTTTCCTCCCGTAGGCGCGCCATTCGTGTAGTCCTAAGCCGGTCCGGCGGCGAGGGTCGTCCCGAGTTCGCATGTTCCGCGTCTCCACCGCCGCCATCAAGCTCCCGCTTGTCGTCCGGCGGCAGCTTCCACGCCCTGCCCCGTGGTGTGTGCTGCACGATCCGGGGCTAACTTCACCGCCTCCTCGATCAGCTGCGCGAGGGTGACACCGTCGTGGTCTGGAAGCTCGATCGCCTGTCCCGCTCGCCAAAAGGAGGCTGCCACTGAAGGCACAAGGGGTCCCGGGGGGATAGGAACCCCTTGCCACCAGAGAAGACGGAAGGCCACGCTTAAGAGGCACTATGTATTCGGCCCTCCGGGAGCGATTCGGAAGCGAAGGCGCGGGCTGTCGCGTTCTTGTCGCGGATGGGGATCAACGGGCGGAAGAGGACTGAACCCAGTCACCGCTTGTAGGCCTGCTCCCTCAGCACCTTGTTTTCCTCAGTCAGGCGCGCAACCTTGGCCTTGAGGCTGGCCACCTCAGACAGCTTACCAGGTTCATCTAAAGCAACCCGACCAGAGACAGCCTTTAGGGCCTCGATCGCGGCTTCCAGGCTGCCGTAATGGCGCAAACAGGTCACCGCCGGTGACTCGTCCATGGAACCCAGCGTTGGACCGCTCATGCCATTGCTCCGTCTCTCGCCCGTGCAACCGTCATACGCGATGTCTTCAAGCAGCGTGCCACCGCAGAAACACTTTCACCAGCGGCGATCTTGGCACGCACCGGTTCGCGCTGCGTCGGCGTCAAAACAGGCTGGCGACCCAGTTGCTTGCCCGCCGCCTTAGCGCGCGCCATGCCTGATTGGGTTCTTTCGATGAGCAGGTCGCGCTCAAACTCGGCGAACGTGTTCAGCATGCCCATGATCATCTTGCCCGCAGCAGATGTAAGGTCAGCGCCACCCAACTGAAGACAGTGAACGCGAACGAGCATACCGGTGAGCCGGTCGATGGTGCTCTTCACGTCGATGGCGTTGCGACCAAGGCGATCCATCTTGGTTACGATCAACCCGTCGTCTTCGTCGAGCTTGTCCAGCAGCTTCGTGAACCCCTTCCGCTGCTAAGAGAGGCGAAAAGCACAATCCATCGGGTGCAGGCTGAACATTGCTCCGCGCTCTTAGCGGCGAATATCTCGCCGCTAGACATAATGACGGCGGCGATGCTTTACCGACCGTTACCAAATGGCGAGTTGGTCTCCCCCGAGCAATTCGCCAGAGCGGTGGCGTTGGCGCCATACGTCCATCCGAAATTGAACGCCATGGTGGTAAAGGACGTGACTGCCACTCCGCCGCCGGAAAATTTGGTCTTCGACGTTGGCGCGGCGCTTGACCTGGCGAAGCGTATCAAGCGAGCGAATGCACCCCCGGTGATCGAGGTTGAGGCGACAGCCGCGAGCGAGGCGGCGGGTGTGGACTCTACCGACGCCTGAGTTGACACGAATGCCCGCACCTCCCGAATTCGGATGCTTCCAACTCATCCGCGCGCCGACACGCACGGCGGCTGTCAACGCAACATAAGAATGTCCCCTTGGTCTGCCGCCGCCCGGACGGGCACCGCCCCACTTTGACAATCCAAACTCCTTGGCTACTCGAAACAAACTTGGTTCTTTAGTTATTTACCAAGATTGCGGCCGTTGCGCCAGCGGGATCAAAGGGTCTTTCAGGCACCGACAATTCGGCAGCGCGCTATCCGACCACGAGATCCGCCACCATGTCCGTGCCTTTGGTCTCCGGGCTGACAAGCAGTGCGAAGATAAAGCTGGCTGCACCCACCGTGGTTCCGACCATCATCGGGATGGCCAGGCCCAGATGCCAAGTGGTTGCAAAGTAAGCCAGCACGGGTGCGCAGAAGCCACCCCAGATGGCGCCCTGATGGTAGCAGAAGGCGGTCCCCGTCGCGCGAACCTCGGTTGGGAAACGCTCGTTCAGGTAAGCAGGGATTTGGCCGAACATGCCGCCGCTGCCGGCTGCGCCCTGCAGCACGAAGGCGACGACGATAACGGTGAAACTGCCGCTGAACAGGTAGAGCGGGGCGAGCGGGATGGCGAACAACGCCGGGATGATCATCGCCCAGCGACGGCCGAACCGGTCAGACATCCAGCCCCAGCTGCTGCTGGCGAGAAAGGCCACCAGGTTCGCAAGGGCGATCGGCGTCGCGATCAGTCCCGGGCTCAGGTTGAGATCGGTCTGCATATACGAGGCGAACAACGAATTGATCGAATAATAGGTGATGAAGGCGGATGCCATAAACCAGCATGCGGTCATCGTGTTGCCGATCATGCCGCGCCTGAAGATGGCGAACAGCGGGGCTCTGACCTCGCGGTTGGTGGCCCGCTGCAGTCGCCGGTTCTCCAGCCAGACCGGCGGCTCGTTGACGTAATAGCGGATGTAGATGATCGACAGCGCGGGCAGGATGCCGAGCCACAACATGCCGCGCCAGCCGATCCAGTTGAAAAGCAGCCCGTAAACGATGCTCGACAGCAGGAAGCCGAGGTTGCCCGAGGCCTGGAGGATACCGCTCATGAGGCCGCGCGAGCGCTGGGGCCAGTTCTCCATCACCAGTGCGGCGCCGACCGGCCATTCCGCTCCCATGCCGATGCCAAGCAGCGCGCGGAACAGCAGCAGAAACCAGAGGGTAGGAGAAAAGCCGGCGATGAAGTTCGCAACCGAGTACCAGGCGATCGAAATCATCAGCGGGGTCTTGCGCCCGACCCGATCGGCGAGCCAGCCGGCGGCGACGGCGCCGACGAGCCGCATCCACAAGGTGATGGTCAGCACGAACGCCACAGCGGCCAGCGGCACGTGGAATTCCTGCGCGATCGGCACCATAATCAGCAGAAACACGGTGAAATCGAAGGCGTCCAAGGTCCAGCCCAGCCAGGCTGCCCACCACGCGTACCATTGGTCTTTGGTCGGTTCCCTCCACCATGGAATATCGGCTATGGCCATGGCTTTCCCTCCCCGTTCGGATCTGGCTCCTTCTGCTGAGCTCTGCCCCATTGTAGGGCGACGATGCCAGAGATTGTCTACTTTTTCGTAATTTGCTCGCGCCGCTGGCTTCCATGTCGAGAAGCGATCACTGAGAAGCTGGAACGCCTGGGGCGCAACTCCATCGATGTTCAGACGACGGTCAAGCGGCTTGACGAGATGGGTGTCCGTGTTCACTGCCTGGCGCTGGGTGGTGTTGATCTGACAAGCCCGGCCGGTAAGATGACCATGGGCCTCATCGCGGCTGTAGCGCAGTTCAAGCGTGATTTGCTGATCGAGCCCACACTTTCTGGGCGGGCACGCGCCAGGGCCGTGGGAAAGAAGTTCGGCCGCCCCAGGAGGGGACCGGAGCAGTCTCCCCCCACAGGGCTTGTTACCGTGATAGCTCAGGAACGGCAAAGATGAGTGTCGTCACGCTCTAGGTAATCCGGGTCTTTACACACACGGTATAGTCCAAAAAGCTCTCAAACCAATACTCCGAGACCGCCTACGTCTGTGGGGATATTAATAAAACCTGGGTATTGGACACCTGCTTGACACGCCCGTCGGGGCACATAATCTACCGCTAGTTCATGTCAGCGAGGTTCGTCGTTCGTCCGATGGTTGCCCTTTCCG
Source organism: uncultured Pseudomonadota bacterium (assembly GCA_963832865.1). GTDB lineage: Bacteria > Pseudomonadota > Alphaproteobacteria > Acetobacterales > Acetobacteraceae > Rhodopila. The sequence goes on along the minus strand of CAWHWH010000052.1, from coordinate 11,071 downwards.
ATCTCACCAGCGCGGCTATCAATTTGTTGACGTCGCAGGTGCGCACCACGCCGACCGGCATTACCAGTGATGAGTTGATGGTCGATCCATCCAGTAGTCATGGCCATCAAGGCGGCAATGACGATTTCGTGCTGCTGTCGAATGGCGATAATTTTCAACTGTTTCGTAGCGGCGGTGACCTTACCTTCATCTATGGCCACGACGACTTCGCCAGCTATTGGGGCGGCGGCAGCCAAACGATTTATGATTGGGGCGTTGGGACCACCCTGCAGTTCAGCGAACTGGATGAGGCGCAGGTCAAGATCTATGATTTTCAAAACGATCCGACCGGCCGGTCAAGGTGTAGATCCTACCGTTACCACCTTGCAGCCGGACGGCCATGGCGGCACCATGCTCGGCAGCCTCGACTTCATCGGCGATCCCAACGTGACGATGAACCAGATCGGATTTGTGCATACCGCGACCCCACCGTCCCAGGGTGGGCTGATTCCCGTTTGATCTAACGAGAGTGACAATCCGATGGGGGATTGCGTCTCCAGCAATGGGAAAGGTCAAGCGTTGCATCTGCAGCGCGCCGACCTAAGCCGTTGTAGCTGCGCTCGAATGCTGAGCTGTGGCTCGTCGGCAGCGACCCGCTTCGGGGCCTCCTCCTGCTGAATGGGGCGTTAGCTCCGGCTTGCGGCCGAACTTCACACCCTTGGCGTCGGCACGGCCGCACGTGAGGATCGCGATGGCCGCCGCGACAACTTGTTGACTTGACCCCTTCGTCCTGCGGCGCGCAGCCTCACGGGAGGGTTCTGTAGAAAGCCCCACGGAGGAACTGTCCCCCTGATCCGGACCGCAGGGGGCTTTTCTCGGGTCTGCTTGGCGGGCCACGCGTCGATGCCGGGGATCAGCTGGCTTCAATCCAGGGCCAGAAAGCGCCGAGCAATTCGAGCCATCTATCTATAGTAGCAAGATCACTCGGGGTTTATTGCAACTACGACACCTGATTGGTGCCTCGGATCATTGCGGAGGGTTGCAAGGCGTGCCTTCCTCGGGCGAGACGCAAAGCGGGCCAAGGTTCGTTGCGGCGACAGGTATCGAAATCATCGCGAGCGGCCCGGCTTTGTGCTCACCATTGAATGGTGTGGGCTTGGTCACGTCGAAACCGCATGGCGCCGCATCCTCTGGATTGTTGAACCAGAACCCGACATGATAGGTGTTGACCGGTCGTAATATAACAGTTCCGTCCGGATTTTTGTCGCCATCGAATCCGAAAATCTGATCCAGAAAGATAGAGCGCAAAGGCACTTTGATATCTGCGGTTCCATCTTCGTTAGCATCGAGATCACTTTGATACCACGCGAGCCCGAATTTGTCGGAAAGTCGGGGTCTTTCATTCCATCGGCAAGGAAGGGACTGCGCTGCACAGTAAATAGATCGAATTGCAGATTTGGTTTCAGTCCAGTGACATGGATAGCAAGGGTGTCGTTAAGATTGCCGCGCCTGACCACGACTTTCGCGACAGGGGGCGTGGTGCCATCCGCCGCGAGGCATTTAAGGAACGCCGCGTTAGGCACCAATGTAAATGTGGTCTTGTCAACGGTTGACCATGCATAGGCTGCACCAGTACACAAGGAAAATGCTGCGGACGCGAAGAGTAGGCTTTTCATCGGTTGCTCCCTTATTTGGTTGTGTAGCTACTACTGCAAGTTGTAGGCAACAACACGGCCAACGGCCGGATCCGGGAGTTATTTTTTCTCGTTAGGCTTTTTTATATTTGGCTGTCTGGTAAGTGCGGATACACAATTGTGAGAGCGTCCGGATGAACGAAACACATATGTGAAGTTCATGATGACGCCCGGCCGGGGAGAATTTGGAGGCGATCACAGACTCCAGGTCGCTAGCCCAGCCTTCGCTTTTGCACGATCCCGTTCGGTAGATCGTCTGCCCGCTGAGATCGGTCGCCTTCGCGACGCCACCAACCACTTCGGCGTCGCGCGCTGCGCTGAACCGAGTCCGCGCCAAATCCGTCAGATCAGTCCGTCTTATCCAGGAAAAACGACGGCAACTCCGGACAATGAACGCCACACACGTCGTAGCCTCGTTCAGGGCCTGCGCGTCAGATTCGACACTATCAACCTTGTTGTTCGCTTGGGTTGCGGAAGACATCGAGCCTAAACAGGTGCAATATGCGTTCAGGGATTATAGTAGTTCACCAGACATTCGAAACTGCTCGTTAGCAGCATACATCACGAATTTTCCTGCCCCGGAGTTGGTGTCCGTTCTGCTTCGAGTAGATGCCAGTCGTCCAAAAAATATCATGTCCTTCAGCATTACAACTGATGTTGGCGAGCAACTTTATCAAGGCGGGTAAGCCAAGCTCTATTCGCAAGGTGCCGATTGACCAAGCGGAATTTCTGTCCGATGAATTTGACTCCCTTGGCCGGCTTCACACAACGCTTGATGATGGCGGCGTTCAGCAATCGACCAATGATGCGGGGGTCTTCCCAATCCTTCTTCTCGATTTCCAGAGTGGTCATTTTACGATACGGTTCAGAAGACAAGGGAGTGATACTATCAGAGGATACACGGTTAGCTCATCGATCAGCGATACGATGGTTGCAACAACGAAATTCGGTGAATACGTTACAAAATACTTACTCTTTTCGGAGTGAAATAGGCGGCAACTTTAAGGCACGGATGGTGGGATCAACTCAACCGCCGCACCAGCTTCGCCATCGCGAGTATGAGGTTTAGGTCCAGACCAGCTTCCTCAATTTCAAGCCGTTCGCATATCGCGTCGTAGGTCCGCCAGTGCATACGTTTCGGCTTCGACGGCAAGAGGTGGCCCGAGGGTCCCGTCGCCGTCAACTCCCAAACGCTGGTAGAGCCGCCGACAAGGCCTTCCTCGATATGCTGGGTGTGTTTGCTGAGTTCGAAACGAATCTGCGGCGCGCGAGCGCCCAGCTTGAAGGTATCGCGCAGGCCAAGGCTCGGGGCGTCTATCGCGGGCGTAAGCCCAGCATCGTATTGGGCGAAAAATTAGCGCATTTAAGACGATTTGACACCCTTTAGCATTTTATGGCAAGTCTGCACATTGGAGGGGAATACGGTCGATGGCATCGCTGGGTAATCTCGATGATCTTCTCAACACGGTTTACAACCAATATAGCGGGATAAGTACGCAATCGGAGGTTTATACCGCTCCAAGTCCAGCAACCACGCTCGGGGGCACCGTCTCATCGGTCACGGTGACCACTACGGGACAATCCGCTTTCCCGACGCTCGCCGGAGTTTTCCAATACAAAATCACGGCTGTGAGCAATGCCAACGACACAATCTCGGTAACCACGCTCAACTCAGTCATCGGCGATACCGAGACTTGGAACGTCATTGGGTTCAACTCGACCGGTATTTTGGTCAGTGGGGTCAATGAAGACTATCTCGCGGCAGACTATGCCCAAGGGGGCGCCAGTATCGCTCATGAGCAAATGGCGATCCTCTCGCCCAACCCGGTTCCAGCCGGTTTAACAGAAACCTTCACCAAAACCGGATTTACCACCGGCACCCCAACTCCTGCTCCGACCCCTACGATCCCTGTGACGCCCGCCCCTGTGACCCCTGTTGTGCCGACTGGCCTGACCGTCACCGATACTGTCACCCATCTAGGTAGCACGGCTCAACCAACCGCGTATTCCGGTCCGGTCGCTGGCCTGACCAGCGAATTCATTTCCCCCACCGCCGACAGTCTGAACATTGCTTGTACGACCCCTGGCTGGTTTATCAAAGGCGGGGCAGGCAACGACGCGATTGCGTGTAGTAGCGGCACCAATGTCATCGATGGCGGTACTGGCTCGAATTTCCTCACCGGCGGCAACGGAACGGACACGTTCTTCGTGGACGATCGCTCTGCTTCGGCTGACATATGGAGCACGGTCGTTGGTTTCCATGCGGGGGACGCTGCGACGATCTGGGGGGTCACGCCACAAGACTTCAACCTCACATGGCTCGATGGCCAAGGGGCCCCTGGTTACACCGGTCTGACACTGCACGCGACCTCGGCGGGCAAACCAACTGCATCATTGACATTGGCTGGCTTTAGTCAGGCGGACATGGCAAACGGGCGTCTATCAGTTTCCTTTGGCGCCGTAGATGGCAGCGCCTACATGTACGTCCATGGAAACAGTTGACATTGATCAGGCGAGGGCGACCCGCCTCACTAAGCGTGCGGTTTTAAACAAATCGTCTGGTGACCCCTAAGGGCGGCCGGCGATCGGCCGCATCGATTTCGCCGCTGGGTTTGGCTACCGGGCTGCAGCCGACGCGATGAATCGTCTCGTTATCCAGCCTCGGGGCAGGGGGCGCCTCGCCCGAATATCCTTATCCGCCTGCGCTCGCCGGTCGATGAAGCTCACGTCGCCGGCGGAAATGAAGCTGGCTAGCTGTCCTTGCGGGGGTGCAGCCGCGTCACCGGGCGGGGCTGTACCTGGCAGCGGCGCCCACCCGGCGATGCTCCGAGCGTGCGCCCGCGCCTTCGCGATGTCGGTGATCCCCGGGAACCGCCGGCGCAACTCGATAGCGGCCGACAGTTCTCCCTCGTGATTGAAGACGGCGCGCGTGATTGAAGACGGCGCGGATCGGTGAGCGTCAAGGTAGTTGCCGCTTAAATTGCGTAATGATTTCCTCCTATCGAGGATGCCGCTGTGCTTGCGGCGTAGATGTCCGGAGATGCGGACTTCCGACAGGTGATGAGTGTGCCACGGTGCTCACTGCGAAGAAGGTCCGGTGCTCGCCATCATGCTCGCGCTGAAAGACGCGCTGTGCGTGGCTCCGGGGGGCTCCGCTCCTCTCTTCCCCTGTCGTTCCGCCCCATGGCCTCCGATGTTCCAGGCCGGGACGGGAAAGCGGCGCCTCAACCGAACCGGAAAGCCGGCCCGGCATGATCGCAGCCACGCATTGACCACTCAAAAGGGGACATCGTGGCGTTGCGGAAATAGGGGACATTTTGGCGTTGCGTTGACAGGGACTGCCGACAAGGAACAAGGGACTGCCGACGAGGAAAAGGCCCCCACGTTTTGCGAGCGCATGGGGAGTCTCCCCGTTGGGGCCTTCTTCGAGCCCCCCGTCGCCCACGCTGCTCGCCGTCGTCATCGGGGTCAAGCCGCCGCGTGTCGGAGCGGCGGAGAATTGGAAGCATGCGAATTCTGGGGGTGCGGGCGTCCCGTCCGTTTTTGGCCGGGTCGAAGCCCGCCCAGCCTGCCACGATCAAAGACCCCAGGATCGTGCAGCACCCGCCTCGGGGTAGGGCGTGGAAGCTGCCGGAACATGATCCGGAGGCCCAGGCGCGGATCGCGGCGTTGTTCGAGCGGATGGGCATCAAGCGGCGGGACGGGGCTTAGAGGAGAAAGCAGAGATGGATACCACATGCCCCCGCGTATCGGACAAATGCCCCCTGTGCGGTCTGGCGCTGCCCGAGGCGTGCCCGTTGGATGAAGCTCCGCCGTTTGACGGACCAGCTGTGGGTGCCGTCACCACCCCCGGACGGGAATGCGTCGAGACATCAGTCTGTGAGGCGTGTCAGTAACTCCAAGAGCGCCGAGAACGGCAGCGATACCCAGCGCCTGCATCCGTTCATTCGGCGGCCTTCGGCATCAAACCACCCGCAGATATGGCGAAGATGTCGGCTTCTGCTGCTCGGCTCTAACCGCCCCTAAACGCTCGGCTTGGGCAACCCACGATGCAGCATCCAGGCAAGACGTGAAGCCATCTGCCTCTTGGATGAAGTGACCGAGGCGGGTGATCCGGACCTTGTAGGTCTCCCCGTCCTGGAAGATCTGGTACGTCGTGTCATTCATTGGCCGGCCCCTCCTTTCAGGCGGCCCGCTAGTATGGCCAGGAGCGTTCGTGTCATCTGCCCAAGCCCCCAGCCTCAGCAACAGGTCAGCTGGCTAGGCTGCCCGCTGCGTCTCAGACGCGTCACGAAGCATTGCCAGAACGCCTTCGTGATTTCCTGTCGATCACCATCAGGTAGGCCCGCATCGCACCAAGCGGCCTGTGTCGCCCCTGTTCCCACTGACGAACCTGATGAACCGTAAAACCAAACGCCGACGCAAATTGCTCTTGAGCCATGCCGGTCTTGACACGGATGGCGCGCACGTCCATTTCGGCGGGGACGTGCAGCCGCGCCGGTGCTGCAGTTCCACGTGCGATCGCCAGTGCCTCGTTAAGACCCTCAGCGATCTTGTCAAATGCTTTGCTGGTCACGTTGCCGGAACTGCTTGCAAAGCCGTTCCGCTGAGATGCGCCTAATGAAAAGAACGTGCGCGCTCGGTGGGGATGGGTCAAGGGACGCGATCGCCCCGGCACGCGCAAGTTGGAAGCATTCAGTTCTGGGTGTGCGGGGACGTCCGGGTTACGCCGGGGCGGCGGCGCCTCCTTACGGCACCAGCGGCCGGCCGCCGCGATCCTTCGGAAACCGATCCGTCGCGGTGTCCTCGTCGGCCGACGCCACCTCAATTACCTTCGGCGCGCTCGCCTCAAGCGCCTGCTGCAATAGCAACCGAACAGCCGGCGTCGAGTCCTCGATAGCGTGGACCTGGATCGGCGCACCAGCCGGACCGGATACTTCCGTTACATTCCGGTCGCCGTACTGTTCGGTAGTACCAGCCGCACCAAGGGCGACTAAGTCTGTGTGGGGAGGCCACTGCGAAGCCTGGTTGGCGCTTGCCATTGGCGCAGCTCAGGCCTAGCTGTCGGCTTCAAAGGCGCCAGACCCGGCTGGGTTCTCTATCGGTTGCAATGATGACACCCAGTTTGCGAACTCGTCGCCTCACGAGGCCAAACGGCGATGACAGAACTCATCGACCTCCCTGGCCCGCCAGGTCTGTTCGCGACGCGCGGCGTTCAAAACTTCCCGACCAAACCATTATCTGGAGGCCGCCCGACACAAGATATTGAGCCAAGACCACGCACATGCGAGGTCTTGCAGCCGCCACTATCGCGTGTCAGATCACGCGTCACTGAACTCCGCTAATATCTGCGCCTGCGCCTGATAAGATAAGGGAGGTCGCAATGAACTTCTTCGGAGACCAGCGTTTTTGGTATGCGATTGTCGCCGTGATCGTGGTGGTGATTGTGGCGGCTGTATTTTGGCCACGCAACCAGCCCATGGAACCTTCTATGCCAGCGGCGACAAATCCACCGGCGACTACCTCGTCGGCTCCGTCAACAACAACAACGCCGCCAAAACAGTAACGTCGGATACTCACCTCTACACCGTCCACATGTGCGGCCCGCTCGCGGGCTTGCCGTTCCGCGTGGTGGTGGCCCCAGCGGTTGGTTCACGGTGTTGTCAGTGCTGGTTGTGGTCAACTTGAATAACGGGCCAGTCACCTCCAAGTATCCGGCGATTGAGTGGCCGCGCGTGTTGGGGGTTTCGCCAATGCGGCCAAATATAAAAAACCCCCACTGACTGACGAAGCCGCTGCCGGTTTACGTTTCCCCCCAGTTAGCCTGCGACGGCTTCCCCTTCTCACCTGGCCCGCTCCGCACAAATCCCATGTAACTCCTTTGTGGAGCAGACAGACGCGAGGGTTGAGGTGGTCCCCGAAAACTGGACAGGTGGCTAAGAGAGAAGTCTCCCTTTGGAACGGCGGGTTGGCCGGAGGTGAGACATGGCAAATACACGGAAGAAGCACAGTCCTGAGTTCAAGGCGAAGGTCGCTCTTGCCGCGGTCCGGGAGGAAGGCACCGTGGCCGAGCTTTCGAGCCGGTTCGGCGTTCACGCCAGCCAGATCCATGCCTGGAAGAAGACGTTGCTGGATGGGACGGCGGCCTTATTCGCGCAGAACAAGGCCGCGGCCAATGGAGGCGAAGCGGCGGCCGAGGCTCAGATGGCGCCGTTATATGAGAAGATCGGCCAGCTGACGGTGGAGCGGGATTTTTTTCGCAAAAGGTCTGGACCATGAGTGCGCCAGAGCGGCGGACGATGGTGGACTGGGATGACCCGGCTCTGCCGGTCGTGGCGCAGTGCCGGCTGCTCAAGATTGCGCGCTCGACGTTGTATTACCGGCCGGTGGCGGTTGACCCCGACGATCTGGCGCTGATGCGGCGGATAGACGAGCTGTATCTGGCCTCGCCGTTCTACGGATCGCGCCGAATGGTTGCGGTGCTACGGCGCGAAGGTCTGGTGGTGAACCGCAAACGGGTGCGGCGGCTGATGCGGCTGATGGGTCTGGAGGCGATCTATCAAAAGCCGAACACCAGTCAGGGCCATCCGGATCACAAGGTGTATCCCTACCTGCTGCGAGGTCTGAGCATCGAGCGGGCGAACCAAGTGTGGTGCGCGGACATTACCTATATTCCGATGGCGCGAGGGTTTGTTTACCTGGTCGCGTTGATGGATTGGTTCAGCCGGCGGGTTCTGTCGTGGCGTCTGTCAATCACCATGGAGGCGGACTTCTGCGTTGAGGCGGTTCAGGAAGCGCTGGCCGCACATGGGCGGCCGGAGATTTTCAACACCGATCAGGGGGTGCAGTTCACCAGTGCCGGGTTCGTCGATGAACTGGAGGCCGCGGGGGTGCGGATCAGCATGGATGGTAAGGGCCGGTTTCTCGACAACATCTTCATTGAGCGGCTGTGGCGCAGCCTGAAATACGAAGAGGTGTTCACCAAGGCGTATGGCTCGGTGATCGAGGCGCGTCGGGGAATTGGCGGGTGGCTGTCGTTCTACAACGACGAGCGACCGCATCAGGCTCTGGGTTACCAGACGCCACGTTCGGTGTTCGTCGGCGAAGCCTGTGAGCATGTGGATAACACCTGCGCATCGCTACGCGCTGCTGCTGCGTTACCCACATGCTCACAGGCACAACATCAAAAAGAAAAGAAGTATTAATGTATTGACTTCTGTAGAATGGGATCTATACTTGCCGGCTGACGGCCCCTCAGGACCGGGAGGGACACTGGAAACACGGCGGGGCTCTCTCTTAAGTCACCCCGATTTCTGTCCAACCGATGGGGTCCACCTCAGGTGCTAGCGCTGTTTGTGACGCCTTCGGGCGAGCCGAACGAAAAAAGCCCCCTGCCATTCCATTCTTACCCAGGGGGCGAATTTTCTTTGGGAAGGGCTTTCCGCCTAACCCAATGGGATGGGCCAGCATACCGGTGCCGGGAGGTTCTGTCCCCATTGCTGGTTGGAAATTGCAGTCTGCAAAACCCGACTCGTTCGAGCGGTGGGAGAAATTGGAAGCATTGAATTTGAAGGCAGACACGTCTCTCTGGAAATACATGACCTGCCTCAGAGTTGACAGCGTTTTCCGTGGCGCGATCTCGACCGAGAAAGCCCCGTCGTGCCCGCCTATCGATGCATCATCACAGGCAAAGTCGCATGCGCCAGGATGTGCCGCGTCACGCCGCCGAGAATCTGTTGTCGCAGACGAGAGTGGGCATATGCGCCCATGGCCAGCAGGTCGCAGTTGAACTCTTTGGCCGCCGCCAGCAGACCTGCGCCGACTATGTTGTCAATTGGTTTGAACATCCTCAGATCAGCCGGCACGCCATGCATCGCCAAGTGGGTCTGAAGTTCTTGTGCCTGCGGGCCACGTCGCTGGTACCCTTCAGCCCAGAGAATGCGCACCGCTTCCGCGCGCTGCAGCCAAGGCATTGCCGCCTCCACGGCAGCCGAGGACTCAGCCGAGCCGTTCCACCCGAGGCAAATCCGCCTGCCGACCGTCGTCGGCGCCACCTGGGGTGCAATCAGGAGGGGGCGGCCGGAGTCAAACAGCACCGCGTGTAGAACATCCGAGGAGGACACCTCTTCTGGGGTGGCAGGATGGCGCACCACGGTAAGATCGGCGAGCCTCGCCTGTTGCGGGAGGATATCCAGCTTCCGTCCGGTCAATATGAGAAAGCTCGCGGTGGCGCTTTCCGCTCCGGCGGTAGCTTCCGTTACTTTCACCGTGTGCTCAACAGTGAAGCGTTGGAACATCGCGCTCATCGCTGGGGCCGGTGCCAGATCCATTTGCACGTGTAGCACGGCCATGTGCGCGTTCCAGAGCTGCGCGACTGTCCAGGCGGTGGACAAAGCCGCCTCTCCCGCACCGGTGCTGATCAGCGGCAACAAAACCTTGCGGATGGCCATGATCTAGACGCTCCGAAGAGGCCTCTCTTATTCAGGATAAAAGCAGTATGGAACGTGTCAACGACCCTTTTCGAAAGCGCGTGAGTACGCGCTATGCTACTTCAGTGGATCACGCGAGATCATGACGCGTCTGCTGCTCGATCCAGGCCGAGACGTGAAGCGGCTGCACGGCCGTAGTCGATGTTACTCCGCTTGTCGTCGCACCAGGCTCCCCGGCGGAACGCCGGCAAGTTTTTCGGCGCGGGGGAATTCGAGGGCGAATGCGTTTCGATCTGTGCCGGCTGGGCCGCACGATGCGCCGGCGAGGCGAGCCGCATTGTCCCATCATCGGTCATCGGTCAAACAGTGCGGGCTTCTTGCTCATGGCACCTCGATGGGGCCGAAATGCGGAAACCGCCGCGCCGGTTCGGCCCATATTTCGTCCAATGCGCGTTCGAAGATCGCCAAATCGAGCCACTGATAAAATGGGTCCGTCGGCAGTTTCGCGTGCGGGCTTCGCTCAATCTCAGGCGTCAGCGCGAGCGCCGCTTCGATTGCGCCGGCACCGTAGCTCCCGGAAAATACCGCCGAGAGGCCGCGCGCGAGGTGAACCCGTTCCCATTGATCGAGTTCGCGGTGCAACTGCCGGAACGCGGCAAGTGCGTCCGCCAAAGCTTCGAGGTCGGCCGTCTTTTCGGCCTCGCGTTCTTCCATGTGCTTGTCGGGGGGCTGGTCGTGATCCATGGTAGGCCTCTGAATTCCGGTTGGGCTGCCGGATTCTAGCTGGACCGTTTAGGCTCGTCATCGGATATGGGTAGATGGCCAGGAAGCAATGGCGAACCTTGTTCGACACACGCACCGAGGCCATGGCGACGATCGGCGTTCTACACCCGACCCGACGCCATTCAGCGCTGGCTTTCAGAAGCCCGATCCAATACGAAACGATGGCGTTGGCTGCCGGTACAGGTC
>CAWHWH010000051.1:0-99439 GCA_963832865.1 uncultured Pseudomonadota bacterium | reverse complement strand
ACCCGGATCGTCTGCATAAACCGTCGCCTGATCCATCTCGCCACGGCGGAGGCGGACGCACTGACCGTCTTTGAGGTCGAGCGCAGGATACAACGTCAATCCGATCATTGGCCGGTGCCGTATTTCGCCGGGCGAAGCCGCTTGTAGTAAAACAACCCGGTAACCGGCTTGCCGCCTACCAGGGCATACTCGGGATGCTCGCCCCAGCGGATATAGCCGTGCAATTCATAAATCCCTATGGCCACCTTCTGGGTCTCGCGCACGTCGAGGTTCAGCGCCGTGGTAGCCCAGCTGCGCGGGCGCCGCTCCTCGACCCGGCCCGGTCAGCATCCGGGCCGAGACCATGGCCGCGCGCGTATGGGCGCTGATGATCGGCGTGCATCAGGCTCGCCGCGAAGGCCTGCGCCTCGTTGTTGCGCCGGCGGCCCGCAGCGCAGCTGGCGCACTGCCGACGATGACCCCGTTCGAGCCGGGCAACGAACAGCTCCCGCTCCGGGACGAGCGGAGCACCGCGGAAATAAGTCGCGCGAGCGACACGCCTGCCAGGCGGACTTCACCCAGCCGAACCCGCCGCCCTCCAGGATGGCCGCGTCGGCCGCCTCGCACAGCGCGCTCGAGGTCGTCGTACCGCCGAGCTCGCTTGAGTGCGCTCGAGCCAGCAAGCTATCGGGTTCCGCGTCGGGCGAGGAAGCCGGCCACCGGTCACGGCGACCACCGCAGGAAGTTGACCGAGCAGGCGCGATGCCCACCGTCCTGGCTCTTCTCCACGTGGAACTGGGTGCCCGGCGCGGTTCTCCGACGCGCCACCAAGGCCGGCCACCGGTGCCGCCGGTACTCCGTGGTCGCGAGCAGCTTCGCCCGGCCGCGCCGCGAACTCAGCGCATAGCTGTGCACGAAATACGCGTGGTCGCCGGGCTCCAGGACCGCCGGCGCGGCGGGTCGGGCGCCTGGAGCGAAGTCGAGCCCGTTCCAGCCCATCTGCGGCAGCCGCAGACCAACCGGCCGGCATGGCTCGGCCACGTCGCCGCTCGATCCAGCCGAACCCCGGGGTGGTCGCGGTGCTCCAGCCCCCGCTCCGCCATCAGCTGCATGCCGACGCAGATGCCCAGGAACGGCCGTGCCGCTGGTTCGGCGCCGTCTGCAGATCGCGTCCCGCAGGCCCGGAACCGCGGCGAGGCCCGCCGCGCAGTCGGCGAACGCACCCTGCCCCGGCAGCACGATCGCGGTCGGCCGCTCCGACCACGGCGGCGTCGGCGGTGACCGCGACCGCGGCCCCGACGCCAGCCTCGAGGTCGGCCGCCAGCGCCAGCGCGCGCGACGGCCGACGCCAGGTTCCCGCTGCCGTAGTCGACCACCGCGACGTCGCATCGCGAGCTGGGCTCGGGCCGATAGCGCACCGCCCAATCGGGACGCAGGTTCAGCAGCCGGGCAAAGGCGTCGTCCCGGTCGCCGGCGGCAAGGACGTGCGCCAGCAAGTCCCCGTCGCTCCATTGCCCAGCATCGAAGGAGTCGGGGCCGGTGAACCCGAAGGATCAACGCAAGGCCCACAGCCACTATCGCGTCGACGGCCCCGGGCGCTAGGGCGGCCAGCAGAACATAAGCAGCCAAACTGATCGCGGCGGCAATCCAGGCACGATGCCCAGCCAGCCACAATGGCCCAAAGAACAGGGCGCCCCAGGCAAAGCCCTCCCCGCACCAGCACCAGTTCGGAGTCGGGCTTCAACAGCGCGGCGTAGATTTTCACAACGCCCCCTTGGTGGACGGAATCGCATCACCCACCCGCACATCCGCCTCCACCGCCATCCGCAGGGCCCGAGCGGTCGCCTTGAAACAGGCTTCGGCGACGTGATGTGCGTTCTGGCCGGCTCGTCTCGTGATGTGCAACGTTACCATTGCGTTGAAGGCGAAGGCGCGGAAAAACTCCTCGAACAACTCGGTGTCCATCTCGCCGATCTTTGCACGTTCGAAATCGACATTCCAGACCAGAAAGGGCCGGCCCGAGATATCGACCGCAGCCTCGGCCAGCGCCTCATCCATCGGGATCAGCGCGTTGCCAAACCGGCGAATGCCGCGCTTGTCGCCCAGCGCCCCGAGCAAAGGCCGCACCAAGAACGATACCCACGTCTTCAGTTGTATGGTGGAAGTCGATATGTAGGTCGCCATCGGCCCGGACGCTGAGGTCGAACAGACTGTGGCGCGCCAGCGCAGTCAGCATGTGATAGAGAAAGCCAATCCCGGTGGCAATCTCCGACGCCCCGGTGCCGTCAAGATTGACGGTCAAGGAGATGTCGGTCTCTAGGGTCTTGCGGTCGATCGTCGCGATGCGGTCCATGGTGTTCGTCCCACTACAGCGGCTGAGGCTCGGGGTCCAGGGGATGTGAGGCTGGCAGGTTGTCCGGCGTTGGGAAAGTGGGTTTGAACAACAGGATGGCCAGACAAGACGGTCCTCATCAGCGCCGTTGCAACTCCGGCGTCTGATCGGCATCGCCGGGCCCCGTCGCGGGGTCGCGCTATTCCCAAAGTCATCCGGGTCACACCCGAAGATCGCGGCAATAGCACGAGTAGAATTCGCCATCATTTTCACGCATTTTGGAAAGTTCGGAATGCGACTGGCAGTACAACCGAACGTATAGCGGGGAAATTACGAAATATTTACTGGTTACCACAATTGTTACCGCATAATCTCGTAACCTCGCGTAAGCCCAGCAGAAAGGGCTAGGGAACACGTGCAAATCGATTTTACCGATGACCCAAGTGTTTCTGGCGCACCTACTGGTTTCGTACGGACCCTCCGAAGCTGCCGCCGACTGAAGCTGGGAGTGGATAGGCACGACGCGGACGCCTGCGGCGGACTTGGCCGCGAACCCATGTGCTGCGTCTGAGGACCGTACCCGTAGACCAGCGAGGGCTCGGCAGCGCCATAGACCAATTTCGACGGGGACGTTGGTCTAATGCCCGCGCAGCCCGATGATCAGCCAGCGCAGGCCACCAGTCATCCGCCATGATGTGCTGTTTTCCATGGCAGCGAGGTCTCGCCTGACACTCGCCAACGCGATCTCGAGATCCTCAATCCGCAGCTCCGCGCCGCTCACGTCGCGTCGCAGCCCGGCGGCTGCTTCCTGTGTCGTCACAAGCTCTGCCGAGGTCGTCTCAAGCTCTGCCGAGGTCGTCTCAAGCTCAGCCAATGTCGTCTCAAGCTTTGCCAATGTCGTCTCAAGCTCGGCCGACAGCGCATCGTTATGCCGTCTCGAGCCGTCCAGATCCGCCGAGGCGGTGGCTAGGTTTGCCGACATCCTCGCATTGCTCTCCCCGGCCGCTACCAACTCGGCGGAGAGCATCGCGTTCTCCTGGTGCGCGGCTGTCAGTTCAGTGGACAGATTTGCCGCAATCGTGGTATCCGGCATACTCTCGGTCTCGGCTCCGAGCAATTCGCCGGCCGGCAGCTCGAGCCGGTGGATGTTTATACCCGGGACGCGGTCGGAAATGCGGCCCGTGGAGGCCAAAGGCGTCCCCCCCGCCTTGCGGAACACTGCCACGAAATCCGCCCACCGCTCGGCGTGCGGCAGTCCGATGAAGGACTCGATCAACTCGATCTCGATACCGCGGCGGCCGGCCCATTGCACCAGAGCGACGCCGGCGTCAGGGTAGAACCGCCAGCAATCCAGCGGGTAGCGGTGAAAGTCGCCATTGGACGGTACGTTGACATACAGCAAGCCGCCGGGGCGGAGGATCCGTGTCAACTCCAGAAACGTGTCCCAGAAGCAAATATCGTGCTCGAACGCCGAGCTGGTGACGATGGCATCGGCCGTGCCAGTCGCGAGCGGCAGGGAGCTTCCAGGGTCGACGACGAGATCGACACCTTTTGCCGGCATGACATCGAGACCGATGTAGTGGACGCCCTCCGGGCAGTGCTCGCGCAGGGACCCGTTGACGTCCTGGCTGCCCAGTTCCACGACCGTGAGGAAAACACCGACGCCATAAACTTCGAAGAACAGCCGGCCGTGTTCGTGGGCGGTGTCGTGCACGGTGTGGGATAGCCCTTTTGGTGTCGGTCTCGCGGCTGTGCCCACGAACAACCCCGTCAGCCTTAGCATAAAGGATTGGAACCAAGCGTGTGAAAACGCCCGCGACCGGTACACCCTCGTCGTCAATGGTGCCGCCAGTTGTGGTGCCGCACAAGATTTCCATGGTAGAAAGCACTACAATCGCTACCTCACGGAGAGCGATGCACATTTGGTAAGCGGCAGTTTGCTGCCCGGAAACGGCCTCTACACCACCAAGAGAGACGCCCAGCGAAGTGGCACCTACCGGACAAGCACCACAATCGCCGTAGTTTGCCCTTTGCAACAACGCCATATTAAGGGCCCGAGCCTGAACAAACGAGTCGCACGAAAAGACTCGTAGAGATGGCAAAAACGCAACGAACGACTCCGGCAAAGTCGGAGCGAATCGGCCATTGCGGCATCTAGCCTGTCGCAATGATTGACCCAGATGCCATCCAGGCCCGCTTCGATGCGCTCGAGCCGTTCCTCAATGAGAGAGACCGACGCCTGTTCGCTGCGAGTGAAGCCCGCGCGGCTGGCCGCGGCGGCATAGCCGCGGTTTCACGAACGACTGGAATGGCGCGCAGCACCATCGGCCGCGGGCTGGCGGACCTTCGATCCGGGGCCGTACGCTGCAGTGACCGGGTTCGCCGGATGGGTGGTGGACAGAAGCCCGCGACCGAGACACAGCCTGGGATTTTGGAAGCTTTGAATGACCTGGTGGAACCGTCGATCCGCGGTGACCCTGAGGCGCCCTTGCGGTGGGTCAGCAAGAGCCAGCGTCATCTTTCCGCGGCACTGGCCGAGCGGGGCTTCATTGCCGGTCAGAAGCTGGTCGGCCGCTTGCTGAAGCGTCTCAACTTCAGTCTGCAAGCCAACTGCAAGACCCGCGAAGGGGCTAACCATCCCGATCGCAACGCTCAGTTCGAGCATATCAATGCCGAAGTGAAGGCGTTTCAGGCTAGCGGACAACCGGTGATTTCCGTCGATACGAAGAAGAAGGGTGTGCTGCAGAGGCACGAAAGGAGTTCACTATCAACTAAAATCGTACCGTACAGCTGCGTGAGAGATGATGGTAGGCCCATCGGGATCGGCTTTCAGGAGCGGGTTCCAAACCGGTCCGAGCTGCTGCGTTCAAAAGACGTGGTGGTTAGCGTCGGAAGAGAAGTCCCAGGCGAGACCTGGGGCAGGTGAGTGTCCAAAAGGCGAGCGGAAGCAAACCCACCGATGACGCGTCGTTAAGGTATCAAATGTCGTCAAAATCAGGGGCGCTTTCTTCTCCTGAGATAAGTCCGCGGGGAGCCTGATGACTGAGCGGACGGCGGCCGGCGTATAGGGGGCGCGAGTTGGACACAGGCTTTTGCGCGGAACTGCAGGAACCAGTTTCCTGATGTGAAGGGAGAAGCACAAGCGGCCAAAACCGCGAGGCGAGAGGACCGAGGCAGGGAACTGGGGCGGATCGCCCTGTAGTAGCAAAGAAGGCCTCGTAATGGGGCTGGAGCGAAGGGGGCGGGTCAGGTGGTCGTGTTTTGCGGAACAACTGGATGACAGGATGACGTCGATAGACACGACAAACAAGCCGTTCATGATCGAGAAACGGCAAGTGTACGAAGCCTACAAGGCGGTCAAATCCAACAAAGGTGTGGCCGGGGTGGACGGGCAGACGATCGAGCAGTTCGAGGCCGATCTGGGGGGCAATCTCTATAAGATCTGGAACCGGATGAGCTCGGGCAGCTACTTTCCGCCGCCGGTGCGGGCTGTCACCATTCCGAAAAAGAGTGGCGGCGAGAGGATTTTAGGTGTGCCCACGGTCGGCGACCGGATCGCGCAGATGGTGGTCAAACAACTGATCGAACCGGACCTCGATCCAATTTTCCTGCCAGACTCTTACGGCTACAGACCGAGAAAATCGGCTCTGGATGCGGTTGGGGTCACGCGAGAGCGGTGCTGGAAATACGATTGGGTGCTAGAGTTTGATATAAAAGGCCTGTTTGACAATCTTCCGCACGAACTATTGCTAAGGGCGGTTCAGAAGCATGTGAAGTGCAAGTGGGCGTTACTCTACATCGAGAGATGGTTGACAGCGCCCATGGAAAAGGAGGGATTGCTCATCGAGCGAACTCGCGGCACCCCGCAAGGGGGAGTGATTAGCCCGATACTTTCCAATCTTTTCCTGCACTATGCTTTTGACCTCTGGATGACGCGGACACACCCCGGCCTCCCATGGTGTCGGTATGCAGACGACGGGCTGGTGCACTGTCGCAGCGAGCAAGAAGCTGAAGCCCTCAAGGCTGAGCTTCAAGCCCGCCTGGCAGAGTGCGGCCTGGAAATGCATCCTACCAAAACCAAGATCGTCTATTGCAAGGATGGTAAGCGCAAAGGGAGGTACTCGAATGTCACGTTTGACTTTCTGGGGTACCAATTCCGGCCACGGATGGTCAGAAGCTCTCGGAACAACGAACTGTTCTGTAGCTTCACCCCCGCGGTCAGCCCCTCGGCACTGAAAGCCATACGATCGACGGTGCGGGACGCAGCTGCGTGAGAGATGATGGTAGGCCCATCGGGATCGGCTTTCAGGAGCGGGTTCCAAACCGGTCCGAGCTGCTGCGTTCAAAAGACGTGGTGGTTAGCGTCGGAAGAGAAGTCCCAGGCGAGACCTGGGGCAGGTGAGTGTCCAAAAGGCGAGCGGAAGCAAACCCACCGATGACGCGTCGTTAAGGTATCAAATGTCGTCAAAATCAGGGGCGCTTTCTTCTCCTGAGATAAGTCCGCGGGGAGCCTGATGACTGAGCGGACGGCGGCCGGCGTATAGGGGGCGCGAGTTGGACACAGGCTTTTGCGCGGAACTGCAGGAACCAGTTTCCTGATGTGAAGGGAGAAGCACAAGCGGCCAAAATCGCGAGGCGAGAGTACCCGAGGCAGGGAACTGGGGCGGATCGCCCTGTAGTAGCAAAGAAGGCCTCGTAATGGGGCTGGAGCGAAGGGGGCGGGTCAGGTGGTCGTGTTTTGCGGAACAACTGGATGACAGGATGACGTCGATAGACACGACAAACAAGCCGTTCATGATCGAGAAACGGCAAGTGTACGAAGCCTACAAGGCGGTCAAATCCAACAAAGGTGTGACCGGGGTGGACGGGCAGACGATCGAGCAGTTCGAGGCCGATCTGGGGGGCAACCTGTCAATCGGCACGCAAACGGGACCCCTATCGGCGTCCAAAAGGGACCCCTTTCGTTGCGGGATAGATGAGGCCAACGATGTTTCTTTGTTCGGCTGATGGGGGCCGTTTCTTCGTCCCGGCCTAATCTCCTGAGGGCGCTGCGCACAGTCGCGGTCAAGGATGGCCTTCAGGCCACCGCCGGAGGCGGCGCGCAGCGTCCTTGATGGCGGCTGCGCGCAACGCCAGGCTTGGACAGGTCGGGTCCTTCGGATCAGGCGCGGTTCTTGAACCGCCAGCTCTCGTTGCCGGTCTCGACGATGTCGCAATGGTGGGTCAGGCGGTCGAGCAGCGCGGTGGTCATCTTGGCGTCGCCGAAGACGCTGGGCCATTCGCCGAAGGCCAGGTTGGTCGTGACGATCACCGAGGTCTGCTCGTAGAGGCGGCTGATCAGGTGGAACAGCAATTGCCCGCCGGATTGGGCGAACGGCAGATAGCCGAGTTCGTCGAGCACGACGAAGTCCTTGCGGCAGAGATAGTCGGCCATGCGCCCTTGGCGTCCGGAGCGGGCCTCGGCCTCGAGCTTGTTGACCAGATCGACGACGTTGAAGAACCGGCCGCGGGCGCCGCCGCGGATGCAGGCGCGGGCGATCGCGATGGCGAGATGCGTCTTGCCGGTGCCGGTTCCGCCGACCAGCACGACGTTGCGCTGATGGGCCAGGAAGTTGCCGCCGACGAGGTCGCGCACCAGGGTCTCGTTGATCGGCGTGCCGTCGAAGCGGAAGTCGTCGATGTCCTTGGCCAGCGGCAGCTTGGCGATGGTGATCTGATACTTGATCGAGCGCGCCTGCTTCTCGCTGATCTCGGCCGTCAGCAGATCGCCGACGACGCGCTGCGGTTCGTGCTGGCGCTTGACCGCCGTGGCGATGATCTCGTCGAAGGCCGCCTTCATGCCATAGAGCTTCAGCTCGCCCATGGTGGCGAGAATTTCGGAACGCTCCATCAGTGGACCCTCCTCAGGCTGTCGTAGCGGGTGCAATCAGCGGCCGGCGCGTGCCGCAGCCGCAGCGCCTCCGGCGTGCATGATCGTGACCGGCGGCGTCGGGTTCGCGGCGCCGGGCCAGGATGTTGATGATGACGTCGGCGGAGTGGACGCCCTCGCGCAGCGCCTCCAGGCAGGCCGCCTCGACGGCAGGCAGGCCGTCGCTCAGCACCGTGGTGAGGATCTTGACCATCTGGCGGTCGCCATCGGCGGCGCCGGCAAGCTTGCGGCGGACCCGCTCCAGACCGGCGGGCAGAACCCAGTCCTTGAACGGCGCGCCGTTCCGCAGCGCGCCGGGCTTGCGCGCCAGCACCGGCACGTAGTGCCAGGGATCGAACACCGTCTGGTCGCGCCCGAAGCAGCGGCGGTGATCGCCGACAATCCGCCCGTCCTGGCGCAGCTCGATCCGATCGGCATAGGCGCGGATTTCCACCGGTCGCCCGACCGCGCGCGCCGACACCGAGTATTTGTTCTTGTCGAACCGAACCAGGCAGGTCTTCGAGACCGATGCGGTCACCCCGTGGAACCCGTCGAAGCGCCCGGCATACGGCACCAGGCTGGGCCGTTCCGCCTCGAACATCTGCCAGATCGTCTGGTCGCGCAGCTCGGGATGACGGTGCGCCTTGGCATAGCGCGACGCACTGGTCCAGCAGCCAGGCATTCAGCTCGTCGTAGCTCTTCACCCGCAGCCGCGGCGTGAAGAAGCGTTCCCGCACCAGACCGACCTGGTTCTCGACCTGGCCCTTCTCCCAGCCCGATGCCGGGGTGCAGGCCGACGGATCGACCAGATAGTGGCTGCACATCTGCAAGAAGCGCCGGTTGTAGGCGCGCTCGCGGCCGACGAAGATCGTTTCCACCGCGGTCTTCATGTTGTCGTAGATGCCGCGCGTGCAGGCGCCCTTGAAAAACGCAAACGCGCGGTCATGCGCGTCGAACACCATCTCCTGCGTCTCGCGCGGATAGGCGCGCACGAACAGCATCCGGCTATGGCACAGCCGCACATGCGCCACCTTCACCGTCACCGTCGTGCCGTTGATCAGCACGACTTCATGACTGGTGCGAAAATAACCCCTTCCGGCGGGCTCAAGCCGTCTTGCTGAGCGTGACCTCGTATCCGAGCCCCTTCAGCCGACGTACCAAATTCTGCTTAACGCGATGCTCGGCCAATCGATCGAGATACGTGTCGCCGAGATCCTGATACGGAACCTCCTGCGTGAGGATGTACCACACGCTGACAATGATCTTGTGCGCGATTGCGACACCCGCCCGTCGCGCCCCGCGGCGTGCTCGCAGTCTGTGGTACTTGTCCTTCAGATAACTGCCACGCTGCCTGGCTGCTGCCGAGGCCGCAACGTAGAGCGTCGCTTTCAGGTGAACGTTGCCTCTTCGGATACCGGATCCTTTCGCTCGTCCAGCACTCTCGTAGTTGCCAGGACAGAGCCCAGCCCATGCCGCAAGTTTGCGCGCCGTCGCCCAATGACTCAGATCGACGCCCACCTCCGCGATGATGGCGATCGCGCTCAGCCGATCGACCCCCGGGATCTGCATCAGCAGCGAGATCTGACGGTCATATGGCGCGACTTTCACCGCGATCCGCTCGTCAAGCAAGGCGATATCGCGCTCAAGGGCATCGAGACGGCCGAGCGCGACGGTCAGCAGGAAGCGGTGATGGTCGGTGACACGCCCGTCGAGTGCAGCGGCCAATGGAGCAAGCTTACGGCGCATCCGGCCACGTGCGAGATCCGCCATCTCCTCTGCCGCCGTTGCCCCCGACGCCAACGCACGCAGCATTGCCAGGCCCGACACGCCGAAGACGTCGGCTGCGACAGATGCAAGCTTGATGTTAGCTGTTTCCAGCAGCTTAAGGGTGCGGTTGCGCTCGGCCGACGCGGTACCCACCAACTTGCGCCGATAGCGCGTCATATCCCTTAATTCAGCAATCTCCGGGGTGGGTACGTAACTCGCGTTGATCAGCCCGTGGCGCAAGAGGTTGGCTATCCACTCTGCGTCCTTCACATCCGTCTTGCGTCCTGGCACGTTTTTGATGTGATGGGCATTGGCGACAATGAGAGTAAACCCGCCATGCAGCAGATTATGCACCGGTCGCCAGTAGACACCGGTGCTCTCCATTGCCACATGCGTGACACCCTCAGTTTTAAGCCATTCGCGCAACGTCTCGAGGTCCTTTGTCGTTGCCCCGAATGTCCGGATCTCGCGTCGCGGCTTCCGGCGCTGATCGGTGATAATGATGCACGCGACCACTGAACTTTGGTGCACGTCCAGACCACAGCAGCGTTCAATTACAGCTTCCATGCAACGTCTCCTTCTCGATGGTGGTCGCTGCGCCGCCATGCTGAATGAGATACTGGTGCACGTGCTCCGCGGCTAATGCCGGTCGCGACAAAGGGTGATACCCCGACGCGGCGCGGGCTCTTCTCCAGTGCGAGGTCAAACCGTCAAGTCACTTAAGTCAGCCTTCGAGCGACCGCACCAATTATGCACGTCCCACCATTTTCTTCCATGGTGGTGCGTGCGCAGCGCGCTGGTTGTCTCCAGTCGAACTGATAGGCCTCGCCGGGCGCGAAACTCAGCGGAATGAAGGCACCGACCGCGCTCGCCGCGCGGTCGCGCTGCCAGACCCGGGCATAGCGCCGCACGGCATCGTAGCCGCCTTCGTAACCGAGACCGCGGAGTGCCTCGAAAATCCGGATCAGCGTCAACCGTTCGCGGCCAGGCTTGGCCTCATTCGACGCCAGCAACTGATCCAGCGCGTCCTGCCACGGCCCAATCCGCGGCAACGGCTGCTCACCGCGTTCGTAATGAAATTCCGTCGCTCCGACCGCAGAACCTTTCGCACGACCTTCCGCGAAACTCTCAGTTCGCGGCAGATCGCCTTGATCGGCTTCTTCTGAACGAAATACGCGCGGCGGATCTTCGCGACCGTCTCCAAAACCAGCATCCCGCTCCAGGCTCCCGTGCACCACGGAAACCATCGTGAACCCCATCGTCAGAGGGGGTCCCTTTTGGACGCCGATCACCCCTCAAACGGGGTCCTTTTTCCACGCCGAATCACACCTCGACGAGAGGCGCCTTTCTCAACGGCATCGACCACGCGCTCACGCAGGTCCAACGAATAGCCGGCCAGCATGGATTATTCCCGAATTTGTCTCCGGGGAGACTTGCAAGCCGTGCCGATTCGCGAAAAGTCCGGGATGCGCGTCGAGTTCGAGCGGATCGGAAAATGCTCTAGGTCAGCGAGTTCAGCGGCATCGTCTGGCTCTAGTGCTGCAACCTCACGGTGATGCTTAAAGGACAAATTTGGGGGACGCCGGCCAAATTCGAAGTCGTCACAAATAGCCGGTTAGGCGGAATCCCATCCGCCGCCTACCCGCCGCCGTCCAGACATCCGGGCGCACTGTCGCACGCTTCCCACTGTCCATCCCACAAATCAGACGCGTGGCATGGGTCAGGGAAGCGAGCGCGCAGCCTCGAAAACTTCCGGCCTTCTAGCTGGAAAGCCGAAAGTTCAGGGCCGATGGGGACGGACGCTCTGGGCGTTCAGGGACGCGGAGATTGTCGCTCAGGCGCTGAAAGCCGAAAGTTCGGATGAGTTTAAATACATCTGTCGGACACAGAGGGCCAAGTTTGAGGGGGTTAATGTAAGTTCGTGGCTTTGGCCCATCTACGGCCATTCCATTTGAGGTTTAACTCACCCCCAGGGTCACAGCTGGGGGTTTTTTGATTCCCGCTGCGCTATTGGCGCTCGCACGCTGCTAGGACCAATAAGCTGTCCCCGTGCGCCCTTCGCCATTTCCCGATCTTTGAGCAATTGCCCGATACGCCGCTCGGCACGCAGCCTGATCTCACATGCCTTTTGCTTAAGTTCAGTATTTCTCCGTAGCGCGCGAGCGTATCGTGCCGGACGTGCCTGTGTGGCCTATCGGATCCTCCTGACCGCGCTCGGCCCGGGGAAACACGCCCGCGGAGGCCAACCATTGCAACGCAGAACCCTTCGAAACCAAGTCTTTTTGTAACCGCGCGACTTCCGCGGCCAGGGCGACCGCGCGTTGCTGCATCTCGGCTCGGATCACCGCCCGGGCCGCGTCGGCAGTCTTTTTCGACGGCGTTTGAACAAGTCAGGACGCTCAAGCAAGAAGCCCGGTAGTCCAATCATTCAGTTCGGGCAGCCTTTGTCTTATTTGTGGCTCAAGGCCGCAAACGGTTGCGTGCTCAAAAATATCGTTGCGCGGGGTCTATCATTCAGTTTCCACGGAATGAGAAGGAGATCGTGATGTCGCTGCACTCGATCGGTGTGTTCAAAGGCCTCAGCGGCGAGGCGATCCGGCAGCTCGAGCAAAGTTCCATCCTGGTGGAGCCTCGCGACGGAGAGGCGATCATCTCACAGGGGGATCCGAGCGACGCAGTATATGCGATCACCGGCGGTGATGGCCATGTCCGGATCGGCTCCATCGACCGACACAGCAAGGCGTTGATGGTCGAGGTCTTTCGCGCCGGCGAAATATTCGGGGAGATCGGCGTGATCGATGGCCGCGTCCGGACCGCAACGGCCACCGCGGTGGGCCGACTTCGGCTAATGAAAATCCGCCAGACGGTGTTTCTCGCCGCCCTCGCGAATTACCCCACAGTCGGAGAAGCGCTCTGCCGCATAGTAATACCGCGGTTGCGGCGGACGTACGAACTGTTCCAGGATGCTGCGTTCGGGACCTTGGAAGCCCGTCTCGCGCGGCAGATCGTGTATCTCGCGGGGTGGGAGGGCCGGCCGCCGCCGTCGCGGGGCGTACGGCTTACCCACCGGCTCCGTCAAGCCGACCTGGCCGACCTCCTTGGCGCCACCACACGCAGCATCATTACGATCCTGAATTCCTGGCGCGCTGCCGGTTTAGTTGTTTACGATACGGAGCGCGCCTTTCTGACCGTCACGGACATCGCCGCGATGCGGGCGATCGTCGAGACCAACGTCTGACCGAGCCGCGCTTCGCGCCGACCGTGGATGACGGTGCAGCGGGGCCGCCGCTGCAGCGCTTTCAGACCCCCTTTGTTAGGGATGCCAAAGTGGGGACGACATCGCTGGGAATGCAGATGCAAGTTGGAAGTCGGCTTGAACAACGTGTTTCGCTTTTGATGGCCGCCGCATCCACTCCGAGCGATCTGTTGTGGAAGGCTTTCACTCATCTGGCAGCCGCCGTCCGGGAAACGTCACGCCGGCGTGACACAATTTAAGCGGCGCCGCTTAAATCTGGCCGACGTCGGCCAGACGGAAAGAGCCCCCTGCTGTTATCCCTACCGTTGTCGTACAAGCGCGGAACGACTTGCGAATCACTCGGTTCTTCGACTCGATGCCTCATCGGTTATGAAACAGGATGGCATCGCATGAACGAGGCAGCGCTGGGGCGATTCGGGGATAAGCGGCGGGAGGATCTGGGGGCTGTGCTGCTGGATGCCGTCGAGAGCAAACGGACGCTTTGCATCCACAGATTGGCCGAGGACCGCAATCAGACCATTCGGTTCAACAACTTCCTCGCCAACCCGGCGGTAAGCACGCACGAGATGCTGGTGACCGCGGGGCGCAAAACCAACCAGTGTGCCGCAGGACGGCATGTCCTGGCGATTATGGACACGACCGATGTGTTGTTTCCCTCCCAGCAGGCCAACAAGCGGGGGTTCGGTTTGGGCAGCGACGGCGAGCATCCCGGTCTGTTCCTTCATCCTGTTCTCGGGGTCGACGCCGCGAACGGCGGTATCATCGGCCTGGTGAATTGCATCGTGCTGAACCGTACCGAAGGGCGGGTCAGTGAGGCCAGGACGGCGGCGAAAAAGAAGGTCAAAACCCACAAAAAACGCACCGCGGACGACAAGGAATCGCGTCGCTGGCTTCAGGGCAGCGAGATGGCCGGTGACTGTCTCACAGACGCTGAGATGATCACCATGGTGGGCGATCGCGAGGGCGACATCTACCATCTGCTCGCGAACAGGCCGGCCAATGTGCACCTGCTGGTCCGTTCCGCACAGCCCCGCACGCTGGCGGCGG
Source organism: uncultured Pseudomonadota bacterium (assembly GCA_963832865.1). Classification (GTDB taxonomy): domain Bacteria; phylum Pseudomonadota; class Alphaproteobacteria; order Acetobacterales; family Acetobacteraceae; genus Rhodopila. The sequence goes on along the minus strand of CAWHWH010000051.1, from coordinate 85,150 downwards.
GCGGATTGCTGCCAGATTACTGCGCCGCGCTGCCCGAACAGGCTCGCGAGACAATCGATGTCCCGGCAAAGGGCAAACAACCGGCGCGCGAGGCTACGGTGGCGATGCGCTATGGCCCCGTGAGCCTGAAGCGTCCAGCGAATTCCTCGGACAAAGGCCAACCGGAAACGGTCTCGCTCTGGGTCGTTGACGTCCAGGAAATCGATCCGCCCGAGGGGGTGGAACGCGTGCACTGGCGGTTGTTGACCACGCACACGGTCACGACGCTGGAACAAGCCCGCCAGATTGTCGCCTGGTATCGTATGCGGTGGACCATCGAGCAGGTGTTCCGTTCGATGAAATCGGACTGTTTGCGGATCGAGGATTCGCAAATGGAGGATGCCAACTGCTTTACCAAACTCGCTGTCGTGGGCCTGATCGCTGCCATACGATCGATGCAGCTTGTGATGGCCCGAGACGGAAGCACCAGCCAGCCGATCACCGATGCCGCTGATCCGGCCGACATGCCGGCGCTACGCGCGCTCAATACCAGCCTGGAAGGGCGCACCGAGAAACTCAGAAATCCGCATGATGAAAGTCTGCTCGCGTGGTACGCATGGATCGTCGCCCGGCTGGGCGGGTGGTCCGGCCGTACATCCCGCGGATACCGGCCTCCGGGCCCCAAGACCATGCATCATGGGCTGCTCCGCTTGGCCCCGATCCTGGCCGGCTGGTGCCTGGCGAACCGTTCCGCGGATGTACGACTCCGGTAGGCTGTTATCCAGGGGGGTGAGTTCCCTCCCCGGGGGGCTTTCTTCGAACCCCAGCCCGCCGACGCTGCACGCCGTGAGGATCAGGGTCAAGCGTCGGATTTCGGCGAAGTTGCCGGAATCCGACAAACCAGCCGGGGTCCTCCTGGAGGACGATTGGCACCGGGCGCAAAAAAGCCCCCTGCTGTGACGATCAGGGGGCGAATTGGGGAAGATTCATTGCGGGTTATGACCCGCGCCGGGGATGATGCTGCGCGCCCGGCCGGGATGGGTCAAGTTCTAGGTAATTCGGGCGTCTGTCCTAAGTGCCAACTTTGGCGCTTTGCCTTTCTTGGCACTTAGCGCGGCCTTCGAGCGAGAGTCCGGCGAACTTCGCATTGCTCCCCCAACCCAAACTGTCGCCCAAGGCATCCAGACCGGCATCGTATAGAAAGACAAGTCCGCGCTGCCACAGCGACCGCAAGGCGCGGGACAATTCCGGTGCAGGCAGGCTGGTGTCGCGGCGCAGCATACACAACTCGACCATCTGGCCGTGTGAATAGGCTTCAATGGCCTGCCGATCGGATTCGTCTCTATCCGGTTCAAGCAGCCGCCGTGCGTGGCTCCCGCCGACGCGCCATTCCCATTGCACCGCCCCGCCGAGCTTGTGGTAGCCAAAAATCGTTTCCAACACCCGCAGTTGAGCAGTTCCCAGGCCTCTGCTCATGATGCTGCGCGTCTCACTGCGCTGTCGCCTTTGCCTTGATGTAGGACGCGCACGCCAACTCCACGAAAGCCGACAAGGTTCGCCTGTCTTCCTTCGCTTCGTGCGCAATCTGCTCCCGGAGTTCTGCCGGCAAGTGTACCGTAAGCCGTTCCCTAGGTTTCTGTTCGTCGGTTGTCATGATCGTCGTCTCTACAGGTGGTGACATATCATGTAGGTATGGATACACCTAACCACAAGAGTATACTTGCGACTACTTCGGGTTTTGCTTGACCCGGGAACACAAGCACCGTTATACCGCAGGACATGGCAAAAATAGGTCCGCATTCTGACGCAGATAGTTTGTTGATCCGCCAGGACAGCAGCGTCCATACTCCCGGCCAGACAAGCTAAAGATCGTTGATGGGCGTCTCGCCGAATGCGACGCAGCAAATCCTGATTGACCGGGCCGCCGCGCCATCGTTGCGTATCCATTTGATGGATCCCGAGAGCGCCCGATCCGGCGGGATGAGCGAGCGCAACGGCCGGCAGTATCAGGCCTGGAGCAATTCGTTGACCCGGGTCTTGAACCAGATCGGCTTCAAAGCGGTCGCCGACAAGCCGCCGGCCCTCCAAGATTACCTGGCCGCCCGTTCCGCCCAAGCGCCGGCCGCGGCATGACCGGACGCCCAAGCACCTACGGCCAGGAGATTGCTGACGAAGTCTGTCGGCGCCTAGCAGGGGGAGAAAGTCTGCGGGCGATCTGCCGCGATGAGGGGATACCTGACGAATCAACCGTTCGTTTCTGGGCTTTGGACGATCGCGAAGGCTTCGCGACGCAATATGCACGCGCCCGTGAGGTCCAATTTCTCGCCATAGCCGACGAACTACTAGAGATCGCCGACGATGGCAGCAATGATTGGATGCAACGTACTGGCAAAGACAAAAGTGGCGGCTGGGAATTAAACGGCGAGCACATCCAGCGCTCTCGTGTGCGGATCGACACACGTAAGTGGATACTTAGTAAGATGCTACCCAAAGTCTACGGCGACAAGGCCGAGGTCGCGGTAACCGGTGCCAATGGCGGTCCGGTACAGAGCCTTACAGTGTCGACGACTGATCCAATCGAAGCTGCGCGGACGTATCAGAAGGTCATGGGGGAGGCGTAATCGGCTCAATGCGTTTCAATGCGGCGGCAAGCCATCGCGCATCTCGATCCCCAGAAACTCGACATCACAAGTTTCCAGTCAGGTATCGCTAACCTGGCATGACCTCGCGCGCACGCGCGTACTGCGGGGAAACCCTTCGCGGTTCGCCCCCCGTCCGAATGCGGGTATGCTCCCGATGTTCGGGAAGGAATGGGAAGACTATGCGCCGGTCCCATACTTACGTGGAGTATCGCACCTGGCGCCAGATCGACCGCTTTTTGGAGTGCATGGCCTGCGGGCACTTGGTGCCCGCGGATGAGGTTCGAGACGTAGAACAGAAACTAGAACCCGAGACCGAACTCCTCCACGCCCAATGGCGGACGGATAATAAGGGATTTTGATAGACCTGGGGGTCTTCGAACCTCTGTTATTTTGAGAAATAATTGGCGCTGCCGGCGTGTGCGGACCGAAGCCGGGTGCAATTCAAATCCGCCCCAGCAACGAACTGTCGGAAACCCCTATGTGTCAGATGCTTGCACATGTCCCATGTCCCTGTACTCGCGCGCGCGCGTTACTTGTCAAGAATTCCAGTTGGAAAACGCAAAGCGGGTGTACTGCATCGCGTCAACCGACAGCGGGCCGCCGCGCTCTGTCTTAAACATCATGCGCCACAACCGAGCCGAGATCACCAAAAGTTCGTCCGATAGCTAAATCCTTCCTCCCCCATCAAATGGATATCGCGGGGTGGCGGCACGGGGTATCATAAGAGGTGGTATACCAAGGAAAGCGCGCCCAGTGGCAAACATTCGGACGGTATTGACGACAATATCGCCGCTGTTCAGCGACATACTCGAACAGCTGATAGGTGGCCACGTAGACCTCGATATCGTAGCCAAGATTGACACTCGCGACCGACTTGAAGAACGTTTACGAGCGATTGGCCCAGATCTCGTACTGATCGGACTCTATCATGGCGAAGCTGACGAAATCGCGCACTCTCTTTTGGCAGCCGCTCCAGTCGCGAAGGTGATCGCGTTTTCGACCGACGGACGGCATGCTTATGTCCACGAACGGCCTGCTCATCGCACCGCGCTCATTGATGTCACCCCGGATGGGTTGGTCAAAGCCATAAGCGGGATTTAAACAGGTTCGTGCATTCAGGTTGGTTACACCTCAGAGGGTTTAAGTCCTCAGCTCCTCCCTTTAGCCATCGCTTGATGGATAACGGCCGGACAGATCCTTCTGCATCACGAATGCACATTCGGTTAGTTCCCGTGTCGGGCTCAACGACCCGCAATGCTGAGCCGATGAACGTGTGCCCAGGCTAATCCGACAAGTACTGCCTCAAGTGATAAAGGGGCGAACCATGACCCAGGAGCGAAGCCTATGAGCACGATAATCGATGGGACCGCCGTCATGGTTTTTGATGGGCTTCCGGCGATCAGCATCTCTACCGGCTGCTAACCGAGGAGTTGCACTTCGAGTACGTCATCCGCTTCCGCGGCGATATCGAGGTGACCGCCGCCAGCGGCGTCACGCACACCGCTGCGGCCTGGGTGAACCTGAGCGGGCGGGCGCGTGTGCTGCGCGGGGCGATGGTGACAGCGGATCGCTATCCGGTTGGCACCGTGGTCCGCGTAGGCGACCCCGAGATGAAGCAGGCCTGGTGCCTGGCGGCCTCAAGCACCGAGGCGACGGCCAAGGATCTGACCGGCTATTACGGCAGTCGATGGGGCATCGAGTTTGGGCTACGCGATACCAAGGACCTCCGCTTTGGCATGGGGATGGGGACGGTGCACGTAAGCACTCCAGAGCGACGCGACAGGCTGTGGCTGATCAACGGACTGGCGGTCGTCCTGCTGACACTATTAGGGGCTGCAAGTGAGGCGGTTGGCTACGACAGGATGTTGAAGACCAACACGTCGAAGCGGGGGGAGCACTCGCTGTTTCGACAGGGCTGTATGGTCTACGACCTGATCCCCACGATGCCCGAGCGTTGGTTACAGCCGCTGATGCTGGCGTTTACGCGACTGCTCGAACAGCAGCCGTTGTCTCTCGAACCCTTGGGCTGGTGTAGTGGCGCTGTGTATTTATGAGGGGAGTCGTGAGGTCTCCAGGTGGTCGTCCGGAACGCTTGCGGGCGATACAGCTCGCCAGCCAGCGGACTTCATGAGTTCGAGAATCCCGCATGATGTACAGGCCACTGCAAGCCCTTGTTCATCTACCTTCTCATTTCCGCCTGACCTGCGCTCGACTTATAACAGATGGTCATGGGCCTCCCAGGCACGATCGTGACGTCTCTTCAGGCAGGAGTAGTAAGACGGAATGACGGGTTTGTGAATTTGTTCCAGAAAATTCCTGGCGTAAAAGGCTTACTGATACAGTACGGAATTTCGGGCACCTGAAGGTAATGCCATTCCGGCCGACTCTCTTTCGTGCGTGAAGAACACCGGTCCGCCGTCCGCCGCCACAAGCATCGCCAAGAGAAGAAAAACGGGACAGAGCAGAATAAGGAGACACAACGCACCAATAGAAGTCTAGGTTGTGGGCACCGAGGAATGTCTCGCCGAGTATCTGAAATACACCCTGAGGCAGCCGAGGAGTGGAAAACGCAGCGAAAGCTCGCATTCGATCCTCGCATCACGACACTTGGGGCGTTTCTCCGAAAAACTAGTCTGGATGAGTTGCCGCAGCTGTGGAATGTGCTGGTCGAGCAGATGAGTATCGTCGGCTAGGCGCAGGCCAGACTGGCAGAGATCTATAGCACGGCCAACGCTTGTCTCAGCCTCGACCGGCAGACCTGTCGACGGTCGTCGCTACCTCCTACGGGTAGCCAGACGACTGCAATGGCGAGTAGTAAGGCCGCATCAGGGGCGCAAGAGCGTCCGGGTGGCCGGCAATCAATAGAGCTCCGACGCCGCGAAGAGGTCAGCGGCGGTCGGTGCTGGCGCTGGTACTACAGTGGGGACTTCGCCATGGTAGCGTATGATGCAGCTCGACCGTCCGTCGGTAACAAGCCGAGCATTGTTCTGGTCGTGTCGGACGTTCGGTTCCTTCGAGAAGCCCTGGCGGAGCTTCTCAGGCGCGACCAGATGTTTTCGATCGTGGAGCTGGCCGCAGAAGTCGGAGAAGCTCTAGCGAAGACCCGTGATCTGCAGCCAGACGTCGTTCTCATTGACGCGGCGCTCCTAGACGGCGTCAAGACAATCCGCCCGATGCGAGAACTTGCGCCACACGTCCGAGCGGTCGTTCTTGCCGTGGTGGAGACCGAAGAGAGCATCGTTGCGTGGGCCGAAGCGGGTGTCGCAGGATACATCCCGCGAACCGCTACTCTAGCTGATCTGATCACGCTTCTCACGGACATCATGCTGGGTGAGCAAGTATGCTCCGGGCCCGTTGCCGCCGGATTGTTGATGACCGTTCGGGTAACCGCTGCCGCCATCTAAAAGTAGACAAAGTAGATAAAGTAGACACTTGGGGAGCAAAAGGCAGCCTGACACTATCGCGGCAGGGTCCAAAGCGGGGATCGTGGTTCAACCACGAGGCTGGATACGGCGGCGGCCCCCTCCAACTCATCGTTCATGTGCGGCGATGCGGCTATGACGCACCGTTCGGGTGACCGCTGCCGCCATCTAAAAGTAGACAAAGTAGATAAAGTAGACACTTATGGCTTACGGGCAGAAGACTGGCGGACAGGCAAGGGGAGTGCCCAACGAAGCCACGTCCGATCGCAAGGTGTATCTTCGCCATGCCGCAGATATCGCTTCTGGCGCCCTTCGCGAAGCGTTTGAAGGCAATGCTCATGCCTTCCTGATGTTCGTCTACAAGAACCAAGACGCCCCCCTTGAGCTACGGCTGGATCAAGCAACTGAAGCTCACGCATTCGATGCCGACGGTGAAGCTGCGCCTGGCCGCGCTGCGTCATCTGTTCGACTGGCTGGTGACCGGCCAGGTTATACCGACGAACCCGGCCGGATCAGTGCGCGGGCCGTCGCATGTGGTGAAGGCGGGTAAGACGCCGGTGCTGGCACCGGAGGAAGCGCGGGTGCTGATCGACAAGATTGAGATCACCACACCGGTCGGCTTGCGCGACCGGGCGCTGATCGGACTGATGGTGTTCAGCTTCGCGCGGATCGGTGCGGCACTCGGCATGAAGGTAGAGGACGTGTTCACGCAGAACCGCCGCCTATGGGTGCGGTTGCGCGAGAAGGGCGGCAAGGCGCACGCCATGCCGTGCCACCACAACCTCGAAACTTATCTCACTGCTTACATAGAAGGTGCGGGCCTCGCGGATGATCCGGAGACCGTCCAGAAGGTCTACCGTTGTCGTACAAGTACGGAACGACTTGCAAATCACTCGGTTCTTCAACTCGATGCCTCATCGGTTATGGAACAGGATGGCATCGCATGAACGAGGCAGCGCTTGGGCAATTCGGGGATAAACGGCGGGAGGATCTGGGGGCTGTGCTGCTGGATGCCGTCGAGAGCAAACGGACGCTTTGTATCCACAGACTGGCCGAGGACCGCAATCAGACCATTCGGTTCAACAACTTCCTCGCCAACCCGGCGGTAAGCACGCACGAGATGCTGGTGACCGCGGGGCGCAAGACCAACCAGTGTGCCGCCGGACGGCATGTGCTGGCGATCATGGACACGACCGATGTGTTGTTTCCCTCCCAGAAGGCCAACAAGCGGGGGTTCGGTTTGGGCAGCGACGGCGAGCATCCCGGTCTGTTCCTTCATCCTGTTCTCGGGGTCGACGCCGCGAACGGCGGTATCATCGGCCTGGTGAATTGCATCGTGCTGAACCGTACCGAAGGGCGGGTCAGTGAGGCAAAGACCGGCGCGAAAAAGAAGGTCAAAACCCACAAAAAACGCACCGCGGACGACAAGGAATCCCGTCGCTGGCTTCAGGGTAGCGAGATGGCCGGTGACTGTCTCACGGACGCTGACATGATCACCATGGTGGGCGATCGCGAGGGCGACATCTACCATCTGCTCGCGAACAGGCCCGCCAATGTGCACCTGCTGGTCCGTTCCGCGCAGCCCCGCGCCCTGACGGCGGGCGGATTGCTGCCCGATTACTGCGCCGCGCTGCCCGAACAGGCTCGTGAGACGATCGACGTTCCGGCCAAGGGCAAACAACCGGCGCGCAAGGCCACGGTGGCGATGCGCTATGGCCCCGTGAGCCTAAAGCGTCCAGCGAATTCCTCGGACAACGGCCAACCGGAAACGGTCTCGCTCTGGGTCGTTGATGTCCAGGAAATCGATCCGCCCGAGGGGGTGGAACGCGTGCACTGGCGGTTGTTGACCACGCACACGGTCACGACGCTGGAACAAGCCCGCCAGATTGTCGCCTGGTATCGTATGCGGTGGACTATCGAGCAGGTGTTCCGTTCGATGAAATCGGACTGCGGACGTTCAGGGCTTTCAGAAACCAGTCGTTTTTGTCCTAGGCGTGATGCCTGGTGCGTCATTTTTCCAGTCTGGAATTTTGACGCACCCCAAAAACGATCCGCCATTTCCGAAGCTTCGTTTTTGGCGGTTAGCACTGATCTGGCACCGAACAGCCAAAAAATCGCCAATGGCAATACCAGTCTCTTAAGATGAGACCACTAGCCAATGTGGGCAAAATTAGGTAATGCTTATAGGCTGTTGTGGGGGTGGGTATGTCGCTATCGCTATCAGAGACACTGCAAGAAATCCAAGACGTCGCATCAACGTTGGTTCGCGCGACGCCGACCGGCTTCACCTCCGGTGAAACGATGTTCAACCCGGCCTCGTGGCATGGCCATCAAGGCGGCAATGACATGTTTATCCTTACTGATCCGCGCCTCGATTTCCAGCTTTTCCGCAGTGCAAATGATTTGACCTTTATCACAGGGGACGGCGACACCGCCAGCTACTGGGGTGGCGGCAACCAAACGATTTATAATTCAGGCACCGACACCACGCTGCGCTTCTCCGAGTTGGAGGATTTCAAGGTCAACGTCTACGGCCTCGATGCGACCTCACATGTGGATTTCTATAATGCGACGAACACCGCAATCACATCGGACGGCCAAGGTGGCACTCTGATCGACGGAGTTGATTTTTTCGGGGTCGATCTTGCCGCTTCGCAGGTTTCATTCCTGCATTCGTCAACGCCTTTGTCGCAGAATATAGGATTGGTTCCACTTAGTTAAGTTCCTTTTTGGACTATCGGGTGCGAGTCTTTCGACCCCCGGCCCCGCACGGCTACGGGATTCTGAGATTTGACTTATGTTCAAAGGTCGTGGCGACAGTAAAACCTGCGGCCATGCTTTCGAATTGTCCCCATCCGGCCCGCATGGTCTTGGGGCCAGGCGGTTTATAGTAGCAATTCCAGCCACCAAGTCTGGCAATGATCCAGGCCAACCAGGCCAGAGAATGCGGCGGATGGGGGTTTTTCTGGCGTTCGGTCTTGCCCTCCAGCGTCGCGCCAATGGCTTCGGCCGCAGACAGCGAGGCGGCATCGATCACGTCGGTTGCCGGTCTCGGACTGCCGTTGCGCGCATCGACCAACTGCATCGTTCGACACGCCGTCGCCAGGCCGACCACGGCCAGCTTGAATAGCCGCTGAGCCTCATGCATCTGGGTCTCTTCCAGCCGCATCCCGTCGCTTTTCAGGGCACGAAACACCTCCTCGATGCGCCAGCGCAGGCGATATAGCCGCACGATCTCGCACGCCGCCTCGGCGTCGCCAACCTCGAGGCTGGTCAACAGACGCCAGTGCAGCGGCTCTTGGTTCGCCGGAGGATTGATCTCACGCGCCTCCACCAGGGTCATCGCCACCGTCTCCGGGTCGGTTTTGGCAGAGCCATGACGCGGCCGCTTGAGGATAACCGGGCCGGCTCGCAGGGCGACCGTGGCGATCCGACCGGGATCGCCCACCCGGCGCGGTGCCACCTTGACGGCACCGGCAATGGGCGAAACTGATTTTTTTGATTGTTGAGGGCAAATATTGGGAATTAGCCTCTCCCCCAGGATAAGTTTCGCCGCTTCAGGTTGACGCAGCTTGCATAGCAAGTCGTCGAAGACTTCATGGAACCTGAACGCAGCTTTCCCTATAACGGAGCGAGGAACGCCTCGCGATTTAACCGAAGCCTCTAAGTCGGTTGGGGACCAATAAACGCTCGGCCGGAGCAGCCTAACTTCGGCTATGTTGCCCTGAAGTGTGGCCAGCTGTTCGATATCGACCCGCACACGCGCTTGCGGTAATCAATTCACAAAAGCGAAGGAGATGGCGGCATGCAGTGCGCCGCGTGCCAAGCCCCGATCCGCTCGGGCGCCCGGTTCTGCGGCGCCTGCGGGGCGGCGATCCGCGCCGGCGTGGCCTGCGCGGCCTGCGACGCCCAGAACCCGGCGGGGGCGCGGTTCTGCTCCGAGTGCGGCGCGGCGCTTGGCCGTGCCACGCCGGTGGGAGATCGGGGCGAGTCGCCGCCGGCGATCGCTTCCGCCGAGCGGCGCCAGATCACCGTCCTGTCCTGTGACCTCGTGGACTCAACCGCGCTCTCGGCGCGGCTGGACCCGGAGGAGATGCGCGAGGTCATTGTCGCCTACCAGGCCTGCGCCGCGCCGCTGATCCGCCGCTTTGCGGGGTTAGTGGCTCGGTATGTCGGCGACGGCATACTCGCCTATTTCGGCTACCCGCAGGCGCAGGAGGACGCCGCCGAGCGGGCGGTGCGAGCCGGCTTGGCCCTGTTGCAAGCGGTGGCAGGACTGCAAACCGTCGCGGGTCTGCCCGGCACGCTGCAGGTGCGGGTGGGGGTGGCGAGCGGGCTGGTGGTGGTGGGCCGCATGCCCGATCCCAGCACCGGGCAGGAGCACTCGGCCGTCGGCGACACGCCCAACCTCGCCGCCCGACTGCAGGCGCTGGCCGGGCCCGGGCAGGTGGTGGTCGACCCGGCCACGCGGCGCCAGCTGGGCGACCTGTTCGCCTGCGAGGTCCTCGGCCCCCAGGCGCTGAAGGGCCTGCCGGCGCCGGTGCCGGCCTGGCGGGTGGTAGAGGAAGGCGCAGCGGGCAGCCGGTTCGAGGCGCTGCGCGCCCCCCACCTTGCTCCGCTGGTTGGGCGCGAGGAGGAACTCGCCCTGCTGCTGCGCCGCTGCCGGCAGGTCTACGAACGCCAGGGTCGGGTGGTATTGATTGCCGGCGAGCCGGGGATCGGCAAGTCGCGGCTGCTGGCGGAGCTGGAGACACACCTGGCCGGCGAGCCGGTCACCCGCATGCGGTATTTCTGTTCGCCGCATGCTGCCGACACGCCACTGTGCCCGGTGGTCCGGCAGCTCGAGACCGCCGCCGGCTTCGGGCGGGAAGACGCGCCGGCCACGCGAGCGGGAAAGCTGCGCGCGCTGCTCCAGGCTGGGGGCGCCTCGGCCGAAGACGTCGCGCTGGTCACCGCGCTGCTGCACCTACCCGATGACGGGCTGTTGCCGCTCGCTGCTCTTAGCCCGCAGCGGCGCAAGGAGCGGACGTTTGCCGCCCTGCTGGGAATGGTCGAGCAGCTGAGCGCCGCCGGCCCGGTGCTGATGCTAGTCGAGGACCTGCAGTGGGCGGACCCGAGCACATGCGAGCTGCTTGACCACCTGATCCAGCGAATCGGCGAGATTCGCGTGCTACTGGCGATAACCTACCGGCCGGAGTTTCAGGCCCCCTGGGCGGGCCATGCCGGTGTAACCGCGATCACGCTGAGCCGGCTGGAGCGCGGGGAGGCCGCCGTGCTTGCCGGGCACGTTGCAACCCGCCTGCCGCTGCAGGACGCGCTGCTCGACCGCATCGTCGCGCAATCAGACGGCGTGCCGCTGTTCATCGAGGAGTTGACCAAGGCGGTGATCGAGAGCGGCCTGCTGATCGACCGCGGCGACCATTACGCCGCGGCCGGTCCGATACCGTCGCTAGCGATTCCGGCAACCCTGCACGGGTCCTTGCTGGCGCGGCTGGATCGCCTGGCGCCGGTGCGCGAGATCGCGCAGTCGGGCGCCGCGTTGGGCCGGCAGTTCTCGCACGAGCTGATCAGCGCCGTGGCAGCCATGCCGCAGCCGCAGGTGGATGGGGCGTTGGCGCAGCTGGTCGATGCCGAGCTTATCTATCGGCGCGGCGTGCCGCCAGACGCGGAATACACATTCAAACACGCGCTGGTGCAGGATGCGGCTTATCAATCGATGCTTAAGAGCCGCCGCGTGCATTTACACGCGCGCATCGCCGATGTGCTGGAGCGCTCCTTTCCCGAACGTGTCGAGGCGGAGCCCGAGACGCTCGGCCGACACCTTGCGGCGGCAGCGCTCGCCCAGAGAGCCATACCGTATTGGCTCACCGCCGGACGGCGCGCTCTCCAGCGCTCGGCGATGAAGGAGGCGATCGGTGCGCTTAGCGCCGGCATCGGCCTCCTTGCCGAGGTGCGGGACGAAACGGCTCGCATGGAGCTCGAATTCGAACTCCAATACGCTTTGGGGCTCACGTGCGCAGCTGCCAAGGGCTACGCCGCACCTGAAGTGGAAGCGGCGTTCTCCCGCGCTCACGCATTGTGCCCGAGGATCGCCAGGACAGCTGCATTGACACCAGCGGTGCGCGGATTGTGGCGGTTCCACTGGGTGCGTGGCAATCTGTTGGCGGCGAAGGCCTTAGTTCTGCAACTGCTCCAAGATGCCGACACGACATCGGATGATGAGCTGTCGATGGTCACCCATGGCATGCTGGGAGGCCTGCTTTGCTATCTGGGCGAGCTATCTGAATCGAAAGCGCATTTTGAGATTGCGCATCGTCTCTGCACCCCGCAAAGACACCTCTCCGCCGCGCTCACATTCGGGGAGGATGTCGCCAGCCGTTCGCGGTCTTACCACGCATTCGCCCTGGCTTACCTCGGGCATGTGGACATTGCGTTGGCCGCTGCTCGAGACGCGGTGGCGCTCGCGCACCATACGGGACATTCGCTATCGGTAACGGGAGCCATGGTGCTTGCGGCATTCTGCTCAGCCATATTGGGCGACCGGCTTACGGCCTCGTCTTTTGCCGAAGAAGCCATCACAAGGGCCAAGGATCACGGGTTCACATACTGGGAAACGCGTGCGAAGATAATTCTTGGCTGGGCATCCGCCAGGCAGGCCGGAGCGCGCGCGGGTGTAAGCGAGATTCGCGAGGGAATCGTCTCGTATCGATCTATGGGTGCAGAGATTGCCTTGCCGTTTTTCTTTGGTCTACTATCCGAAACAGAGCTTGCGGCCGGCGATCCGAGCGCTGCTGCTAATGCCGCGAACGAGGGATTGCGCTTGGTTGAAAAGAATTCCGAGCACCTGCAGGATGGCTTCCTGCTTTATTCCGGTGGCGATGCGATGGTGGCGCTGGGTGACCATACCCAGGCGGAAGGCGACTATTATCGAGCGATCGCGTGGTCGCGCGAGCGCAACGCCAAGTGGGTCGAGCTGAATGCGGGCATCCGACTGGCCCGGCTGTGGCAGACCGACGGGCGCGCTGACCGCGCCCGCGACTTGCTTGCTCCGCTCTGCGGCTGGTTCACCGAGGGCCTCAATAACCCCATCTTGCGGGATGCGAAGGCACTGCTGCAGGATCTGACCTCACATGACTCCTCGGCATCGTCTAGTTGAGCGGCCTCCGGCTTGGCCGGGCCACGGTAGTCGGATAACTGCGCTGGAGAGTTCTGACTGAAAGAAGCGAGCCCGTAACTTGGCATAGCGATGAGTTCAAGTGTGTCGCACCACCAGCGCGCTGTCATCCCGCCCGGCCGATACACGACCGTCGGCAGGAAGCCCTCGCCCTCCGGCGCATCCGGCCCGGCCGGCACGAAAACCGCCTCGCCCGGCCGGCAATCCTCCCGGCTGGAATACCCGCCGCATGCCCGCCACCAGATCCTGCACCACGATCTCCTCGGAATTTTGCGGGCGGTCCAGCGGCGAGATCCGGTAGCCGTACCGGTACTTCAGCCCAGCCCGCCGATCATCGATCCGCGGGAACTCGCCCGGTGCACCATCCAGCACCTCCCGCCGCACCTGCGGTGGACGGCCGAAAAGCTTGCCCAAGCATCGGGAAAGCTGGTCAGACCGCTCCAGAGCAGCCGGCGTCGAATTCATTGCAGAGAATGGTGGCGCGGCTGGGGTCTGGCTGCACGATCGAACAAGTAATAAGGAATCTAATATCTTGCCTAATAGCCCTGTCGCCCTCCAGCAGCTCAGTCACCTGGTCGGTCCGAAAGTCGGTCCGAAGGGGAGTTTGTTCATCAGTAACGCGGAGGCGTGCGCGCGAGGCACTGACCGATGCGCAACAACGGCTCAGGCGGAACGCCGAAAGCTGCGAGCGTGCCCCGGCTGCCCGGCTTCCGTGACAGAGTTTCGGGTCGGACTCCGCCATGCGCCTTGTGCAACAACTGGAGGGTGCGTATGTGCGCCGAATGCGCCGCGCTGTCCCGAAACCAGGCCGGCCTTGCACGATCTGCGGACAGGCCAAGCGCGTCCGGATCGAGGCGACGGTAACTGCCGGCACGTCGATGACGCTGGGCGGTTCTGTAGGCGGTGAGCGTGCTGGAGAGCATCTGCACCAACCGCGTTGGTGGGGGGCCGTCGCCCGTTCGCCTACGCCGACATGCAGGTCCTGCAACAGGCCGTCGAGGGCGCGGGCACCCTCGATCAGCAGAAACTCGCCACCTACTTGCACACCCACACGTTCAAGACGGTCGCTGGCGATATAACTTTCGACGCGGGAGGTGAGTGGACTGTATCGCGCGCGCTGGTGGTGCAGTTCCAGAACGTGAGAGGCCCCAACGAAACGCCCCTCCTGGTACGCATAAGCAGACAAGGAGTGAACATAGACTAGACAAACCACGAATATAAGGCCCGATTGCCTACGTCCATGCTGATCGCGATACGAACCAGTCGGACCAATCCGAGAGATGGCATCTCTCTGTTTTAGCTCAGTATTTTGTCCGATACTCGTTACGATGGACGCTTATGCGTACCAGGAGGGGCATTTCGTTCGTTCTGGCCGAGAAGAACATGTCGAGTTCACGGCGAATATAATCCCGCTCGCTCGCTGAGAAGCCGGTGGCCGGCGCCTGCTTGGTCATGGGTGGCCTATCAGTCCGTCCAGCCTATCGGTCCAGGAGGTACTACGTACTAGTATGCGGGCGATGGGTCGCAACCCTCGCCACGGCATTCGCTTACCGACGCCACCGCCATTTTGCTCGTCCATCAACCGGCGAAGGTCCTTGTTCCTTTTACCGCGTTCGCCACATGCCGAGCGCATAAGCGCTATAGTCGCGCCCATGACAGCGTCGCTGCCCTCCAGTCAACCCGACCGCGCGGCGCTCGCGCTAGCCTCAGCTGCGAGAGGAGTGATTGACACGTGAGGCAGCTCGTCACGATCGGGGTCTGCGTCGTCATCCTCGGTGTCGCATCCTCTTGCTCGAAGTGCGGGACGCCGCCGCCTGGCACCGCCATTCGCGCTGGCCCCAACACTGTCGGCTTCGGTTACCGCGGAGGAGCTCCAAATTACTACTGTCAACCCGGGGTCTGTAAGAGGACAGGTATGCGCGATCCGGACTATCGCGTTTGTGTCGGCGGGTTCGGCAGCTGGCCGGACCTCGCGCCGCCCGCAGGGCAGCAACTGCAACGCGAAAATAACCCATAACGGCACCGATACGAGACCTGATAAGAAACGCAGTAGAGGGCATAGCGTCGGTTGTCAGATAGACAACGCACCACCAGAACGGATGTGAACTTCGATGCTGTAGCCTGATACATTCGGTTACATGGACCTGTTACGGAGTCGTGTCCATTACCGAGGGTGGCAACCCGTCGGTAGTCGCGTCCGCGCCGCCCCTGCTCCAGGCCGAGCAGCCTCTGAACGCCAGCACTCCTCAAATTCGAATGCTTCCAATCCCGGCGCCGACCCCGCGGTGACGACCGTTCGCTAGCCTCGGTCAGCCGCATCGACTGTCTCGCGCGTGACAGCCTCCGGCGCAAGATCTAGAACTCCCATCACGCAACCCCGCGATCCTGCCGACGGGAGATGGATTTGCCGGAAGACTTCGAACGGACATTGAAGTTCGCCCGGGACGAAACCGCAGACGAGAAACTCGACCAGCTGGAAGCGCTAATCAAGAAGAAAACGACCCAACGTTATGGGACATTTGACGCCCGGCAGGATTGGCCGGATTTCATCCTGGTGGATAACGTGCCGACAGACTGGATGAGCCCACCAACTGCGTTGCGCGGGAGAAGCCGCAACACAGTCTTCGGTGGTTGGCGTGGCCTTGGTCGGTTCTGGGCTATTGTGATCGCCGTTACTGGATCGGCCGTGGCATTGTTGCAGGCTATGGGCCCACCGCCCGTTGAGCGGGAGGTAGGTCCGGTCGCTGCTACTGCGGAGGGGCCGGTGCCGTCGGCTTTGCCCCCAGTCCAACGCCCGAACCCTGCGCAATCTCAGTCTCGCGCAGCCGCGCCGGACGCTATCGCCACCAAAGTACCACAGGACAATCGTGGGGCCAGCCTTCCCACGTCCGTGGTTCCATCATTGAACAACCGGCCATCACCGGCGCCTCTTGCGGCTAAACAAAATGCCGATAACCCGCAGAATCCGCCCGTCATCACTGTGCCATCGGTTATCGCTGAGCGGCCGCCTGAAACCACGGCGTCCCCCGAGCCTCAGCACACAACGGGGGTGGCAGCGGACCCGTCGCCAACCCAAGCCGAAGCTGCGATCTCTGAGACGGGTAAACCCGCCCTGCGGATTTATTATTCGTTTGAGTCGCCAGTCGCTGCGAAGAACGCAAAAAGCCTGGCGACACGTATCGGTGCCGAGCTGACGAGATCAGATTTCAAGGCTGAATCCGACTTGCCGAAGCATGCAGCCATAAGAATCTCGGAAGAGAGGAATCGTGCTCTGGCACGGACGATTGGTCAGTCGCTGGGGGACTTAGGGTATGAATGGGAGATTGAAAACCTCTCCGGTTTGACCCAGTCACGGCGCAACGTGATTGAGGTCTGGTTACCTGCCAAATGAAAACAGCGCACCAGATTGGCCTAGGACGTTCAACCGTCTATCGGGAAGTCAGTCGGGCAGGCATTCGCAGTCTTTAACCGGCATGTTCCGGCTACGTTCATGCACCGCGTTGTTTATCTAACAACCGACGCTATGCCCTCTAAAAGGTTATCCGCTCGGAGTGTACCTGGATGCCTGAGCCTACGAAAGTCATGATAATCCGACACGGTGAAAAGCCGACCATCAAAAATCAGCCGCCGTTTGGCGTAACCCAGGATGGCGAGCAGGATTGGGAATCGCTGACGGTGCGCGGCTGGCTGCGCGCCGCCGGTCTTGGACGACTGTTTAATCCGACGGGCAACCAATTTTCCAACGACGCCCTCGATCGGCCCGCTTCGATCTACGCCTCCGCCCCGCGCCATCCCGGTGTGGCGTTGGAGCAAGACGAAGCGAGTAAAAGCAAGCGTCCCTTGCAGACCATCACCCCGCTCGCACAGGAACTGACTATCGCGCCCATTCTGAATTTTGGTAAAGGGCAGGAGGCTGCTCTGGCGAAGGAAGTCCTGGCTCAGAGCGGTGTCATTCTGATTTCGTGGCAGCACGAGGCGATCGTCGAGATCGCACGATACCTGGTGGCGAGCCACGAACCGAAGGCGACGATACCCGCCAAATGGCCGAATGACCGATTCGACATCGTGTGGATTTTCGATCCGCCGGTCAAGAACAAGAGTCGCTGGAAGTTCACCCAGGTCCCGCAGAGGCTGCTGCCAGATGATGCGAACACTGTGATAGAATAACGCAAGCGGGACCGACTCGGTGACGCCGCACTCCCTGCGTTACTCCTTTGTCATTCACCTGCTGGAGGCCGGTACCGGTCTCCGCACGGCCGTCGTTGCGGGAGTGTCTGCACTGCCGTAGCGGCATCATGGTGGTGGCCAAACCATCTGCCCCTTGCTTGATCTCCGCGCGAGGTCGTGTTGGCTTTCCCATTTCGCTATCTTGGCCCCCGATCGCCGAGGGGAGCCGCGAACAGGAACTGCACTATGAAGGTCACCGTCGAAGTCGACTGCACGCCCGAGGAGGGCCGCCGATTCCTCGGCGTCGTCCCCATGCAGCGGGCGGCAATGGCGAAACTCCAGCAGCGCATGGAGAGCGCTGTCGAGGCATCCACGCCGGAGGCGCTACTGAAGGCGTGGATGCCAATGGCGCCCGATCAGATGCAGCAGGCGTTCGCCAAGCTGTTCGGTGCCTTCGGGGGATCGAAGCCCGGCGACAGGGGCTGACACCGCCACGGCGAACCCAACTAGTAACGAAATCGTCGACTGCATCTGACTGCAAGGGCAACTCGCGCCCGCCCAAAGCCGGTTGCAACGCTCCTCTGTGCAATTTTTGCTTAGCTTTCAGCTGTCTAATCACCGTCGCGTTAAGCGCTACACCGCTTCGTTAGGGCCGCTTGTTCGGCGAATCCTGCGATTGCACATCATCAGTTACAAAAACCGCGGGAGACAATCGTGCCGACACCAGAGTTTGAGGAGCAATTGGTTTCGCTTATGCCGAAGCTACGCGTTTGGGCCCTGGGGATGACTCGAAACCACGCCGCTGCCGACGATCTCGTCCAGGAAGTGGCCGCTAAAGCCTTGGCGGCAAATAATGCGTTCGAAGCCGGGACAAATTTCGGGGCCTGGATGCACCGTATCATGGTGAACCAGTTCATCACCGGAATTCGGAGCCACCGAAATCTCGTAGGCATGGAATCAATGCCGGATTTGCAGATGGAACCCACACATGAGGATCGAACCGCATTGCGGGAGCTTGGCTGGGCGGTCAACCGCCTACCGACGGAGCAGAGAGAGGCTTTGCTTATGATAGTGGTCGACGAAGATTTGTATGAGATCGCGGCCGAGCGGACAGGATGCGCCATCGGCACCCTCAAGAGCCGCGTCCACCGAGCACGCTTGCATTTACGCGAACACGCGGCTTAGCCCCTCTTCTTGGCGGACCGACGCGGCGTGTGGTTGAACCTGTTTTAGTGCAACCGACGAAAATGGGTGCGGCGGTTGAAGAATGGGCTCTCGGTTGAAAATTCCGTCAGCCTAATTACAGTCCTGCCACGACCGCATCGAGGTCGATGACCTGCCCGTTGCCGCGGAACGCGTAGTGGCCATTCAGGTGGATATGGCGCCACGCCGCTGGTGAAATTTTCTTTATCAGGGTCAGTCCCTTGGCGTTCGGACGATCACCCCGGCAGACAATGATTGATAATTCGTGATAAACTGAGCCGCTTGTGCAAAGCTGAATTCCTGGGATGAGCCGAGAGGGCCTGTCGCAGTCTGGCCCTCATCCAGGACTGCGCCCCGCGACGCGATGTGCTATGGTGCGCGCATGAGCAAGCGGCAAGATCGAATGATCGCCGGGTTCACAGCCGGCGAGCGGGACTACATTCGCCGCGAATTGGACATGTTCTTTTCGACATTGCCGAGCGTGGCCGAGGGCTTTCACCTCAAGACCTGGCGCGGTGGTCCTGACGCCGGCAAGCCGAAGCTGCCGCCGACGGCGAAGGGGTTGATCGCACGCGGCCTCATGCGGCTTGATAACGAGCGCCAATTTCCGCGGCTGTTCTTCACTGAGGCGGGCTTAACGGCCCTGCGCGCGATGATGACAGACCGCCGTCTCGTGGACCCGAAAAAGTTCGCCCATGTCCGACAGGAACTCGGCATCGATCCTCGTTCCGAGGACGAGGCGCGAGACTGAGACCGCCGTCTGGTCCAGGCCAACAGGACCACGGTCTGCTTTGCTAGCGCGAGAGCGTCGACTTAACGGAATCCATCTTATGCGTTTTTGACATGACATGACATGATCGTCGCGCAACGGTGCGGCTCCGGCACAAGCAAATCACTCAGCTTACTGCTTGGGAACAAGTCTTGGGTTCTTTTGCTCAAAGGTACGTAAAGCGACACGGGTTGGCGCCGCCGTTCAGGTATGATTTCGGAGCTCACGGATACGATCCGGGGGGAAATATCGGTAGAAGGCAGTCCTCCCGATCCTGAGATGATCGATGACATCCCCGACGAACGGGTAGTTCACCGTGTCCTTGAGCATCGCCTCCGCGAAGCGAATCTTCTCCTTGTCCAATACGGGTGGCCGCCCACCCCGGCGGCCCTGCTTTCGGGCAGCCACGAGACCGGCTTTGGTGTTTTCGACGATTAACTCACGCTGAAATTCGTCGAAGGCGGCTGTGATGTGGAAAAATAGCCGCCCCTCGGGCGTGCCGGTGTCGATATTGCGTGTCAGCACCTTGAGCGCCTGCTTCTTTTGCTCGAGTTCGTGGGCGGTTTCGATGATTTGCTTGAGGGATCGCGCCAGCCGGGAGAGTCGCCAGACCACCAGGGTGTCGCCGGGACGCATGTATTCGAGCGCGGCTTTGAGTTCCGGACGGTCGCGATGCGCGCCGGACGCTTTCTCGACGTAGAGCCGCTCGCACCCGGCTTGTTTCAGGGCGTCGATCTGCATCTGTGGGTTCTGGTCGAGAGTTGAGATTCTCGCGTAGCCGACGAGCATATCCATTCCTTAAACCGTCGTGTCGACTCATATCAGAACACGAGTTTCAGAACGTAGTTAACGAACACCTTTTTCCGGGCTTTCGCTCCGCCGTCTGGCTTGTGCTGCTTCGTTCTTAATTCCTTCGTTTTAGGAACGTCCGGTAGATCGGGAGTCCGCGGTTCCGTAGGAACCCCTGCCTGTGCCACGCCGTGAGGGGTTTTCATAGCCGTACGCGCGCGCGTGCGCGCGTATGGCTCGCTAAACTCGAGGGTCGCGGTCTGGACCGTGCCTGTTCCACAAACTCGCTGGCTGTGACTGGATCCGTCATAGCCAGCACCTGGTGATCGGCGGTCCGACGGGGACCGGCAAGTCATGGCTGGCCTGCGCGCTGGGGCACAAGGCCTGTCGGGAAGGTTTCTCGGTCCTGTATCGGCGCGCACCGCGGCTGTTCGCCGAACTCGCCACCGCCCGTGGCGAAGGCAGGCTTCCGCGGATGCTGGCGATGATCGAGCGCATCCGGCTGCTGATCATCGACGATTGGGGGCCGGAGCCGCTCAACGCTGAGCAGCGGCGCGACCTGCTCGAGATCGTCGAGGACCGCTACGAGAAGGGATCGCTGCTGGTGACCAGCCAAATTCCGGTGAGCCGCTGGCATGAACTCATTGCTGACCCGACGATCGGCGATGCAATTCTGGATCGCGTTGTTCATCGCGCCCACCGCATCGAGTTGAAGGGTCCCAGCCTGCGCAAACGCCACGGCGTCAGTGCGCCAGTCGAGGGCGATAGCGCCGCCGCGGCCGGAGGATGAGCCCCCGGCCCGCGCTTCCAGCCATTCCCATTGAATAGCGTTACATAACGGTGGACAACCATGCCGAGAGGCCGACAACCCGAAGGTGAGCACGCGCTCAGCAACGCCGAACGCCAGGCGCGTTACCGCGCGCGCCGTGAGGCCCAACAACCAGCGCCTGTCATCCGCTACCGGCGCCCAGCCGACCGGCGCACGCGCGCCCAGCGCTGGCGCCACGACACTGTTGCCGGGCTGATCGCTCTGCAAGCCGAACACGCCGCCTGGTATGACGTCTTGCCGGACAATCTGCGTGACACCGCCACCGGCGCCGCCTTGCAGGCCTGTAGATGCTTTTCTTGACAGGGGCGCGCTCGCGCGTGGGCGGGCCTTGCCGGTGTTCCACCTTCCGGTGGTGCTTGAAAAAGGACACGTCGTTGGTGGTGGTCTCGATGCGAAGTATCTGGCCGAACTTGTCGTACATCTTGATCGAGGCATCGCCGAAGCGATGCTTGATGCAGGTCCCCTCGATCCGGGTGGAGAACTGCGAGCCAAGCTCCTGCGCCAGTTGCGGAGTGATCTGGCGGCCGAGAAAGGTGGCGATCTGTTCGGCCTTCACACTCAGCACCGATTGCCGGGTGAGCTGTTCATAGAGCGGCCCGAGCGTGGCGACAGAACGGAACACCAGATCCGTGGCGTATTCCACTTGCATCAGGCTCCAGTGGTAGGTCTGCCCGAACACCTCGAGCACCGGACAGCATTGTCCGGCATACCGGTCGAGCACGCGGTGCAGCCGGTCCGGCGAGAACGCGTCAGCCAGTTCCTGGGCACGTTGCCAGTCGTCGATCCGCGCGAAGGCGTTGTCAGCCAGTGTGAAGCCAATGCCTTCCGCTGCCAGTCGCCGCGCCAGCCAGCTATGGCCGTTGCAGTAGAATTGCAGGCGGAACGGCGACCAAGTGGGAACCCGCAGATAGACCAAGCCGAGCTCGGCGTCCATGAAGTAGAAGTAATAGTGCAGGCACTTGCCGCTGTCCGGAAGCAGAAAGGTCTTGTGCGTCTGCTTGTCGTGCCATGGCTTGTAGGCGTCGCAGGCCTCCATCGCCGAGATGACATGCACCAGGCCGGGATGATCGCCACGCCGCGCCAACACCCTGGCAACGATCGCCTCCTTGCGGACGCGGCTCTTGGCGACATGCTCGATTGCGACCCCGGCTTCGGCGGCCAGCGATGCCGCCGCCTCGCGCACCTTGTCGCGGAGTGTCACGGCAAATTCCGGGTAGCCGAAAATACGGATCTGCCTCGCGTAGAGGCAACCGGGTCATCCCGTCGGCGTAGCACACAGTGGGAAGCGTCCCGGTTACAACAACCCGGTCGTAACAGGACAGCACCCCGGAAATCCGGTCGTCGTAGCGTTCTATCAGTGCGCTTGCCATGGCACCCTCGATTATCGAGGCGTCGAAGGGCAATGCTACAGCCTCTTTGGTTCCGGTTCATCCGGCTTAGGACGATCGATGAACGCTTGGCTAACCAAGATGGCGATCACATCTGGTGGCCGTACCGGGAGCTCGTGGCGGAGCAAGCGCGCCGCATCTCGGCGTGCCGGCTGACTTTCTTTACTGAACGGGGCCCAGCGGAATATCGCCAAAACGGCGCTTTCGTGCGTGATGCAATCAGCCTCTCTGGCCCGATGGACGCCGCGCAACCATCCCTTTGGCAAGATCGGGTCCGGCTCGACGAAGGGTTCTGGGCCTCGCTGCGTGCCCATCCCGTGCCGGTCCGTGAAGAAGCCATATCTGCTATCGGCACCCGCAGCATGGCGATCGACATCTACATCTGGCTTGCCTACCGATTGCACGCTCTGAACGGACCTATCACGGTGACGTGGCAAGCCGTTTTCAACCAGTTCGGTGCCGGTTTCCAATTTCTTCGGCACTTCAAGCCGCGCTTTGTCAATGCCGGCTGAAATCTCCCCACTTGTGCCGGTTGAAAATTCCCCATTCCGTTACGTGGCCAGTTTGTGTTGACTGGTGGCCCTCCAGTTCGCGAGAGACCCCTCCGAACCCGTACCACCCTGCAAATACGGCCGCTCTGACTTCGAGCGCTGGCCCTGATCTGTGGGATTGGTCGCCTTTTCAACTGACCGACTACCATGTCGATATGGACAGCGGGCCCGAAGCCTCCACGATAACGATCGGTGGCGCCACAGTGGCCGAAGTCGAGGACTAGCGCGATTTTCCTAAATCCGGCGCGGCTTGAAGGACAGCGGAAAAATGCAGGTGGAGTGCTAGTTTCCAGCCGACACAACGGTGTGACGCAAGTGGTGGCAACCGCGTGGCCACGGTCTCCGTTGCGCGCGCATGGTCCCTCCGCGTTCCACCAGGCTCCTCGCCTGGATCGGCATCCCAATCCTGCTGCTGGGTGTGCTGGCCGCTGTCTGGAACTGGGACTGGTTTATCCCCGTCATCCAGTCCATGGCCTCTAAATCAATCGGACGCCCTGTCACCATCGGGCACCTGCACGTCGCGCTGGGTCGGCATATTACCGTTACGGCGGACGACGTCGTCGTCGCCAACCCGCCTGGATGGCCGGAAGGCGACCCGCCGCTGGCCAGGGTCCAGCAACTGACGATCGAGACCGCGCTTCTGCGCTACCTGCGTGGGGATGGCCTGGTACTGCCGCTGATCGCTGTTGACCACCCGGTGGTCTATGCCGCCAAACAGCCGGACGGCACGGCGAACTTCAAGATCAGCACCGGCGGCGGAAGCGGCGGCACGACGCCGAAGATCGGCAAGCTCGAAATCACGGACGGCACCGCCCGCGTCGTCATCCCCGAGCTGGAAGCCGACTTCACCGCGAACATTGCCACTCGTAACCCGCAAGGCGCCTCCGATGAGGGCGCGCAGATCGTGGCAGACGCCAAAGGCACCTACGCCGACCAACCGATCGAAGCGCACATGATCGGCGGTGCGCTGCTTTCGTTGCGTGACAAGAAAACGCCGTGGCCGATCGATCTCGCGCTGGCAAACGGGCCGACAAAGCTCTCGCTGAACGGCACCCTGCAGGATCCGGTTGCACTCGCCGGCGCGAATCTGACCTTGAAGGCCAGCGGACCAGACATGGGGTTGCTGCAGCCGCTGACAGGGTTCCCAATTCCGAAGACCCTCCCCTATCAGATTGCCACCAAGGTGGACCTGAAGGGCCTGGATCGTATCCGACTGACTGACCTGCGTGGCCACATGGGCGAGTCCGACATCGAAGGAAGCCTGGAGGTTGAGCCCGAGGCGCAAGCCGAACCAGGCAAGAAGGCAAAGCCGATCGCGACGGCTGACCTGCGTTCGACGCGGGTGAACCTGACGGACTTTGCCGGCTTCCTGGGCGCCACGCCCGGCACCAGCACCAGCAAGAATGCCACTCCGGCCCAGCGTGAGGCAGCCGCGAAGGCAAGCGCCAGCCCCAAGCTGCTACCCGACACGCCGATCAAGGTGCCGATGCTGACGTGGGCGGATGTGCACCTCAACTATAAAGGCGAGCATATCGCCGGCCGCAGTGTTCCGCTGGACAATGTCGCCGTCCGCATGGACCTCGTCGATGGTCGCATCAACATCCATCCGCTCAGCTTCGGCGTCGGCAAGGGCCGCTTGCTGGCGAATGCCGATGTTGTTCCGGTCTCCGACAGTCAGGTGCGGGCGAAAGCCGACCTGAAGCTTGAGAATGTCGACGTTTCGCGGCTGATGGCAGCGACTCACACTTTCCAAGGGGCCGGTGCCGTCAGTGGCATCGGCGCGTTCGAGGGCACCGGCAATTCGGTCGCCACGTTGCTCGGCGCCGGCAATGGCGAGGTGAAGATGGCGATGACCGGCGGGGACCTGTCAGCCTTGCTGGTCGCTCTGTCGGGGTTGCAGTTCGGCAACGCCCTGCTCTCGGCGCTGGGCGTTCCGGAGCGCGAGCAGATCGAATGCTTCGTCGGTGTTCTCGCCCTGCGGCGCGGACTGCTTGATTTCCAGGCCATGACGTTGCAGACAAAGGACTCGCTGATCAACGTCGATGGCACCATCTCCCTGGCGAAGGAGGCGATTGACCTTAGCCTGAAGACCGACGCCCGGCACTTTAGCGTCGGTTCGTTACCGACGCGCCTGAACATCTCAGGTACCTTCAGGCACCCTGACATCACCCCCGGAGCGCAAGCCGCCGCTCGGGCGGGGGCGGTTGCCGGCCTGGGCGCGCTGTTCGCGCCACTCGCGCTGCTGCCGACGGTGCAGTTCGGAACCTCCGCCGAGGAGGACGCCCACTGCGGCGAGCTGCTGCGGCAGGCACGCGCCTCCGCTGGTGGCGCCGCATTGCCGAAGCGGTAACAGCAGGCCGAGGAGCGCTAGGGCCTTTCAATGAGCCAAGTTAAGGTCGAGGGTTTTCTCCCGGTGCCGCACGCGTTACTCCGCGAGCAGGTCGATACCGGCATCACGACGCGGACCATCGAGATATTCCACCGCGGCAAGCGGGTCGCCAGCCAATCGGGGAATATTTGAGCTTTCGCGCGCGCGTGCGAGGCAACGGAACGTTCCTGGGATGAAGACGTTGAGGCCATGCAGCAGGCGGAACAACTGCCGACGCGATGCAAACCCATCAGCGCACAGGCGTCGGCGACACGCAGCCGTCCCGATTGAACCCGCAGCAACACGTCGAGCCGGCTGAACTCTGCTTGCTCATCGACAGCACCACCATGAGCCTCTCCCGGGACCCCAAAACCCGAGGGAGTGTCATCTCTATTTTGCTGCTACATTCGGGGGGCCGTCTACCGATTTTATGGAAAGTCATTCGGAGGGCCAACCCCTGAACCCTCCCCTAGCGAGTTCATCGGAAAGAAATTTCCGGATTTCGTGTTGCGGTGTAAAGGCGTATGTTCATCGGGCAGTCAAAAGGTGATGCCTGCGATTGCCGGGATGCTGACGTGTGATACGCGTCGCTGCAACAGCCCTCACCTTGCCCCTACCAGCTTGGTGCTCCATGATGAGAAGCCATGTCCGACGCCGCCGTCCTGTCCCTGCTTGCCCAGCAACACGAGCAGCTCCTAGCCGAGATCGCCGCCCTGCGCGCCGACATCGCGACAGTGATGGGGATCGTCTCCCGAATGGACCCGAAGCTGGCGGCGATGCTGACGGAGATCCGGGCCAAACCGCAGTAAGCTGCCCGACGCCCAGCGGTCGTCCCTCTGGTGCGTCAGACCTTGCGAGCGGGTTGTGACGTGGAGACCATGCGACCGTGCACGGGGATATCGACCATGGATAATAGCGTTCTTGAGATCGGCAGCCTAGGTGTCGGGATATTAGTCCCTTATCAACCAACTCGTGACACTTTCTGCACCAAAAATCCCATCAGATCAGAGCCGGAATGAGAACGCTCTGGATCAGGTGGCAAAGCGCTGCTGTGGCACTTCGTCCAAGTCGGGTGAGATAGTACCGGTAGGTTCCGGCCACCCGCTTGATCACGCCGATGTCGCGCATCCTTCGAAGCTGGCGTGAGAGCCGAGGCGGGGAGATATGATCAAGCAGCGGCATCAGGTCGGCGCGCCGGATCCCGGCGATGTTGACCCGCGGGTCCTGCAAGGCGTGCAGCAGCGCGTTGTCGACAGGATCAAAGAAGTTGATCCCCTTGACGGTTTTGTCCTTGACCCAGCGCGGCTTGGTGAGCCGGTCGAGCGCACGCACCCCGACGGAGAAGTCGTCGAGGGCAGACAGATGTGCCAGGTAGCGGCGGTTACAGCTGAACAGTATCTCGCGCAGGTCAATCAGGCTGTAGATGCTTTTCTTGACAGGGGCGCGCTCGCGCGTGGGCGGGCCTTGCCGGTGTTCCACCTTCCGGTGGTGCTTGAAAAAGGACACGTCGTTGGTGGTGGTCTCGATGCGAAGTATCTGGCCGAACTTGTCGTACATCTTGATCGAGGCATCGCCGAAGCGATGCTTGATGCAGGTCCCCTCGATCCGGGTGGAGAACTGCGAGCCAAGCTCCTGCGCCAGTTGCGGAGTGATCTGGCGGCCGAGAAAGGTGGCGATCTGTTCGGCCTTCACACTCAGCACCGATTGCCGGGTGAGCTGTTCATAGAGCGGCCCGAGCGTGGCGACAGAACGGAACACCAGATCCGTGGCGTATTCCACTTGCATCAGGCTCCAGTGGTAGGTCTGCCCGAACACCTCGAGCACCGGACAGCATTGTCCGGCATACCGGTCGAGCACGCGGTGCAGCCGGTCCGGCGAGAACGCGTCAGCCAGTTCCTGGGCACGTTGCCAGTCGTCGATCCGCGCGAAGGCGTTGTCAGCCAGTGTGAAGCCAATGCCTTCCGCTGCCAGTCGCCGCGCCAGCCAGCTATGGCCGTTGCAGTAGAATTGCAGGCGGAACGGCGACCAAGTGGGAACCCGCAGATAGACCAAGCCGAGCTCGGCGTCCATGAAGTAGAAGTAATAGTGCAGGCACTTGCCGCTGTCCGGAAGCAGAAAGGTCTTGTGCGTCTGCTTGTCGTGCCATGGCTTGTAGGCGTCGCAGGCCTCCATCGCCGAGATGACATGCACCAGGCCGGGATGATCGCCACGCCGCGCCAACACCCTGGCAACGATCGCCTCCTTGCGGACGCGGCTCTTGGCGACATGCTCGATTGCGACCCCGGCTTCGGCGGCCAGCGATGCCGCCGCCTCGCGCACCTTGTCGCGGAGTGTCACGGCAAATTCCGGGTAGCCGAAAATACGGATCTGCCTCGCGTAGAGGAACCGGGTCATCCCGTCGGCGTAGCACACAGTGGGAAGCGTCCCGGTTACAACAACCCGGTCGTAACAGGACAGCACCCCGGAAATCCGGTCGTCGTAGCGTTCTATCAGTGCGCTTGCCATGGCACCCTCGATTATCGAGGCGTCGAAGGGCAATGCTACAGCCTCTTTGGTTCCGGTTCATCCGGCTTAGGGTAATGCGTTGACGGCTACGGTATGATCCGAACCAGATTCGCTTTTCGAGGTAGGACCTGGGCCCAACACATCACACGCGATTTGGCTGCGTCTCGTAGATCGTCACGCCGTCCGGCAAAATCACCCACGGCTGCTTGTTCCGCGTATAGAAGTGTGTCGTCGGCTTCAGCCATGATGTATCGTCAAGCGTACCGCCCCGAACGATGCGCGCGTAGCCCGGCGGCTCCGTTCCGATCTTTACCCCACCGCAAAGGCATATCCCACAGTCAGGGCACACCCAGCGCGTCTTGACGCGCCCGCCATCGGTGATGCCGCCGGGAGCTGGCTGCAGTTCCTTTCCCGTCAGTTGGAACGCCTCACCGGGAACCGCTACACCAATCGAGAACGCGCTGACTGTCGCACGCTGGCAGTCGATGCAGTGGCACGTATAAACGTGGATGGGCCCTTGCGTAATCTCATAGCGAGCAGCGCCGCAGATGCAGCCGCCTGTCAGTGGTAATCTCACGGGGTCAGCCTCCTTTTGCATCGGTCGCATCCATCCGACGTTACCTGAAATGGTCGACAGGCCAAGGTTCGCTGCCCCCCAAACTCTGAGGCAAGGCGCAGCTGCTTCAGCTTTATCAGAAGCATCGCTCTTGATGGAAGCATTCGGTTTCCGAGCGGGCGGAAGTGTTTTGGGGGTTGTTGGGAAGCCCTTCAAGCGTCGGCGCTGAAATAGGCCAATGGTCCAAGTCGTTCAGCCAGCCAAGTTTGAGGGTCTGGGTTACCACCACAAACCGCCAATGTTGCGTCCGAATAACCGATTTGGTCTGTCATCGCGCGTAGCCTCACGGCTGCGTGAGTGAGGCGTTTCGTCAATAGACGCAAGCGCCGCATGGAACCTTGTGATAAACTAGGAATAGCCAGCTCCGGAGTGAGTGACTGGGTCTGGTTGATTTTTTGACGAGAGTCAAAGCGCTCGATACAAACGCGACAAACGAATCAAAACCTGGCGCGAGCCGCCGGGTTTGGCAACAAGGAGGGAAAGCCATGAAAACGTGCACACTCGTGTTGACGGTGCTGGCGATCAGCATTGCCAGCCCTGCACTCGCGCAAGACAAAAGCGCATTGCCCAATTCGGGCAATTTCAAAATCCACAGCGGCTGGAAGAGTATCGGAGAAAGCGTTCAACTCGGGGAGAACCACAATTACGGCTCAGGCAATTTCTGGGGCGTCACCTACAACGATGCAGGCCGCGGACCTCTTCATATGGGAGCCGTCGTGTGTCCCTACACTCTCGATATGGTCAGTGGCGCCGGCACCGCGCAGGGCACGTGCTCTTGGGGCGATTCCGATAATGACAAGATCTTTACCCCTTGGTCCGGCAAGCTCTCGCCATCCAGCCCATTCGAGGGCACGTTCACGATCACTGGCGGCACGGGCAAGTTCAATGGCATCCAGGGTCGGGGGACATTCCAGTGCAGAGCCTTGAACGACAGGGGCCAGTGGACCTGCACCCAGCAGTTCGAATATCAGCTCACGAAGGGATAGATTTGCCGAACCGATCCGCCGCCTTGCCTTCGCGAAGCCAAGGACCCCATGCAGTGCCACTACAGGCAATAACCGATCCGGCTAGAGAAGCGTCGGCGTTTGCTCAGCGTGGGGTTCGAGAGTTCGGGCCCGTCAACAGCGCGCCGCTTCAGCGGCACGAAGCATGTGTCCCGCTGCAGATCACATAGGCCTGCCGTGTGCCAATTGCGGCACCAGTTCGCGCGTGCGCGCGCACGCGCGCGTACTGGTCGCGAAACTCCCGAGCGCGCGAGTGATGCCGGTGTGCCAGTCCAGCACGGTCCCCCCGGTGTCGAACGTCAGCGCCTTGATGCCGTTCATGCCGCAAAGACTCCCTGCCGCGAGTAAAGGACGGGCCGTATCATCTATCCGTAGTCACCATGCGCATGACAGCTCGACCCTGGCGACACCAAAATCGCATCAGGATGAGGTCGCCGAATGTCAGTCCATGGATTAGGCCGACGCGCGGTGGCAAATGACAACGAGGCATCAAGCGCGAGAACGGAGCCACAGAGATAGCCAATGCCTCTGTTCCCGCGTCGCCGCAAAGCGACATGAGACCGTTACGGCGGTCAGTCGTCACGCTAGGATTGTTAACATGGCCATCCTGCGCCAACTCGCCGAGACGAGTTGTCGACAGCGATCTATCAAAAGTTTTCATGGACGATGCCGTTTCGTTATTAAAATTCTGCCCTAAATAAAGCGCCGTGCTTGGTAGCAGCTGATGTACGGCCGCTTGCCAAGCGGCGAATTGTTTTATAGCGTACGCTCCAATACGACGCAAACCGGATGGATCGAGATTGCCCCGCCCGCGTGAATTCGACGAAGCCGTTGCGCTCGAGGCGGCGATGCAGCGCTTTTGGGCAGCCGGTTATGCCGCCACCTCCGTGCGCGATCTCGGCGACGCCATGGGGCTTGGCCAGGCGAGCGTCTACAACGCCTTCGGCGACAAGCGGGCGCTCTTCACGCAGTGTCTCGATCGCTATCTGGACGCCAATATGCGCGCCCGCATTGCGCGCGTCGAAAAGACGCTGCCGCCGCGTCAGGCGATCGAAACCTTTCTGACCGAAATCGTTGAACGCTCGCTTGAAAGCCGCCTCGGTTGCCTCCTGGCCAACGCGGCGCTGGAGGTCGCACCGCATGATCCGGACATTGCCGCCGTCGTGGCGGAGCGCATGGGCGAACTGGAGGCATTCTTTCGCCGATGCGTTATCGCAGGCCAGCGCGACGGCAGCATATCGCCTGACGTCGATCCCCGCGGATGCCGCGCGGCTGCTGCTGACCACGGTGATGGGGCTGCGCGTTCTCGCGCGCGGTCATCCAGAGCGGGCGGTTCTCGAAGGCGCTGCCCGTCAGGCGCTCAGCGTACTTGGCAAACCCGGCCGAAGGCGAAAGCCGTCCGCTCGCAATAACAGAGAGAGACCCAAGATGATCCGCTTTTACTTCCATCCGACGCCGAACCCGGCGAAAATCTCGCTCTTTCTCGAAGAGGCCGGCCTGCCCTACGAGGTGGTGCCGGTCGACA
Organism: uncultured Pseudomonadota bacterium; assembly: GCA_963832865.1. Taxonomy (GTDB): domain Bacteria; phylum Pseudomonadota; class Alphaproteobacteria; order Acetobacterales; family Acetobacteraceae; genus Rhodopila. The sequence goes on along the minus strand of CAWHWH010000051.1, from coordinate 54,219 downwards.
CGAGCAAGGGCGAGCAGCACCTGCCCGCCTTCAGAAAGATCAATCCGAACGGCAAGGTGCCCGCGATCGTCGACACCGACGGTCCCGGCGGCAGAGAGGCGCGCGTTTTCGATTCCAGCGCGATCCTGCTCTATCTGGCCGACAAGACCGGCAAGTTCCTCGGTTCGCCGGAAGACCGGCCGGAACTGCTGTCCTGGCTGTTCTTCATCGCGTCCGGCCTCGGCCCTTTCTCCGGCCAGGCGGTGCATTTCCAGTTCGCCGCGCCCGAAGGCCTGGACTATGCGCGCAACCGCTATCGGCGCGAGGCGGAGCGGCATTATCAGGTGGTGGAAGATCATCTCGCCGGCCGCAGTTTCCTCGTCGGCGACAGCTACACGATCGCCGACATGTCCCTTTGGGGCTGGATCGATCGTGCGTCCCGCGTCCTGAAAGGCGAGGGCGATCCGCTCGCCGCGTATCCGAACATCAAGAAGTGGTTCGACGCGATCGACGCGCGCCCGGCCGTTGCGCGTGCGCGGGCTGTCGGCACGGATCACGCGTTCAAGCAGGAGCGTGACGAGCAAGCGCTGCGGGCGCTGTTTCCCTCGAACTATCCGGCCATCGCCTGATAGGTCAGCGGCTTATCAAACCGTCCACCCGCCGCGATGGGCCTTCTGCACATTCCTGGAGCTTTGAACATGACGAACTCGCATGACTACACGCCGCCAAAGGTTTGGGCCTGGAACAAGGAAAACGGCGGCCGGTTCGCGAACATCAACCGTCCGATCTCGGGAGCGACGCACGACAAGGATCTGCCGGTTGGCCGCCATCCGCTGCAGCTTTACTCGCTCGGTACACCGAACGGCGTGAAGGTCACGGTGATGCTCGAGGAGTTGCTGGCTCTGGGCCATAACGGCGCGGAATATGACGCCTGGCTGATCAAGATCGGCGACGGTGATCAGTTCGGCAGCGGCTTCGTCGCGGTCAACCCGAACTCCAAGATCCCGGCGCTGCTGGATCGCAGCGGCCCGAAGCCGATCCGCGTCTTCGAATCCGGCGCGATCCTGATGTATCTCGCCGAGAAATTCGGCGCGTTCTTGCCGGCCGAGACCGCCGCCCGGGCCGAGTGCCTGTCATGGCTGTTCTGGCAGATGGGCAGCACGCCTTACTGGGCGGCGGCTTCGGCCATTTCTACGCCTATGCGCCGACGAAGATCGAATATGCGATCGACCGGTTCGCGATGGAGACGAAGCGACAGCTCGACGTGCTCGACAAGCGGCTAGCGGACAACGAGTACCTGGCGGCCGATGACTACACGATCGCCGATATAGCCGTATGTCCCTGGTACGGCGGTCTGGTGAAGTTCGGGCAGTACGGCGCAGCCGAATTCCTAGCGGTGCACGAATACAAGAACGTCAACCGCTGGGCCGACGCGATCGGCGCTCGGCCGGCGGTGCAGCGCGGGCGCATGGTCAATCGCATCCAAGGAGAACCCGCCAGCCAGTTGCACGAACGTCACGAGTCCGCCGACTTCGAAACGAAGACGCAGGATAAGCTTGCGGCCGCAGATTAGCGCGCCGCGTCGCGTTCCACCGGAAAATCGAAAGTGAAGGATAAGGAAATGGCTGAGACCCTCTCGGAGCAGTTAGCCGACTATCGTGCCAATTGGCGGGTCCGTGTGCCCGCCGACCGCCAGGCATTGATGGATCAGCATGTCGCGCATCTCACCGCCACGGGGATCGACCGGCAGCGCGAAGCAGGTCGGCGATCGTGCGCCTGCCATTCGCTTGCGCGATCAGCACGGCGAGGATTTCGACATCGCGGATTTGCTGGCAAAGGGCCCGGTCGTCGTCACCTTCTACCGCGGCGGTTGGTGCCCCTTCTGCAATCTGGAACTCAAAGCCTATCAGGCCGCCCTGCCCCGCATCGCGGCGGCCGGCGCGAGCATGGTGGCGATCAGCCCGGAAAAGCCGGACGACACCGTCAGCACGGCCGAAAAGAACGCGCTGAGCTTTCCCGTGCTCAGCGATGTCGGCCAGCGAGTAGGCAAAGCGTTTGGCGTTGTGTACGCCTTCACCGATGACGTTCGCAAAGTCTATGACGGGTTTGGGCTCGATATTCCTTCGAAGAACGGCTCGCCGGATGATTGGTCGCTGCCGCTGTCTGCCACCTATGTCATCGGCGCCGACGGGATAATTCAGTTCGCAGACACCCGTGTCGACTATCGCGAACGCACGGATCCGCTGGAGGTTCTGCGGGTCCTCGAGCATCGCGCCGCGGCCGAGTGAGACCCGGAGCCCTATCTGGCCACGGTCGCCAGGAACAACCCGCTCGCAATGGCGTCCACGGGCCTGGCTTGGCGTGAGAACATCGCCTCCATACGGCGGGAATAAAAACATGCGCGATCCGGTCCCCGCTATAATCGAGGCAGCTGCGACAGGCGAAATCGCAGAGATCTTTGGCGACATCCGACGTGTCCTTGGTGTCGATGTCGTCAACCTGATCTGGCGACATCTGGCGACGATCGATGGTGCCCTGGCCTGGACCTGGACGACGTTGCGGCCGGTTTACGAGGATGGCACGATCGCGGCCGAGGCTGCCGCGCTTCATGCCGATCTCGATCTCCCGGCGTTACCTGGGATTCCGGCCGAAGCCTTCGTGGCTCTCGGCCTTGGTGGAGACGACATCAGCACCATTCGTGACACTCTGGCCGCGTATGACCGGACAAACGCGATGGCATTGATTGCTCTCTCCGCATTGCTGAGCGTACTCGGCGAGGCGCCGAGCCGGCCGGATGCGATACCGCCGCCCGACGATGTCATCCGAGAAAATCACCAACCCAAGATTTCGCTACCGCGATTGCTAAGTCTGGCTGACCTCCCGACCGAGACCGCAGCCCTCATAATGACATTGAACCGTCTCGGGACACGACGGCCCGGAGCTGTCGTTGCCAGCATGTATCGGCACTTGGCACATTGGCCGGCCTATCTGGCGCTGGTTTGGGCCATCATCGCGCCGCTGGATGCCGATGGGCGACTTGAGCGGTCGATCGTCGAGACACGAACGAGGGCCGGTGTTCGGGCATTGCGCGTCGCGTCGCGGCTGCGCACTGCGTTCATCGCCCCGCCAGATCGGCTGGGTATATCGATCCGGGCGGCGGTCGAACCGTTCGCCGGCGACGTCCTCGCGAAGATGGTAGTGATCTGTGCCCTGCTGCGCTCGACGAGCGGCGGACCATAGGTCCTGCGCAACGCTGGGACGCCGCTACGAGAGGGAGAGGAACCGATGAGCCATGAGCTTTTGGAACTCGCGCCCGCGGTTCGGGAGAAGTGGCCATTCGTCGCCCGCCATGCCCGCGTTAACGGATGGCGCATGCACTACGTCGACGAAGGGGAAGGCGATCCGGTCCTGCTCCTGCACGGCAACCCGACCTGGGGCTATCTTTACCGGGATGTGATCGGGCCTCTGGTGCAATCCGGCCGGCGCGTGATTGTTCCGGACATGATCGGATTTGGTCTTTCCGAGAAGCCTGCGCGCGAGCAGGCCCACACGCTCGATGGCCACATCGCCAATCTCGTTGGCCTCGTCCGTCAGCTCGATCTGACGCGCGCAACCGTGGTCTGCCACGACTGGGGCGGCCCCACGGGTCTGTCGTTCGCCATGAGCAATCCGGAACGCGTTCTCGCGCTGGTCGTCATGAGCACTTGGGCATGGCCACGGCCGCCTGCCGACTTCCACACCCGGATATTTCCGTGGCGGATGATGCATGCGCCACTGATCGGACCTTACCTCCTCGGCCGTCACAATGTCCTGGCCCGACGCGGCGTCTATCTATCGGTCGTTGACCGCGACAAGTTCCGCCGCGAGGCGCTTGCCGCCTATGACGCCGTCCTGCCCGACCCCGAAACCCGGCTTCTAACCTGGGCTTGGCCCCGCTGGATCCCTCTCGGGGATGACGCGCGGGCACTGGCCCGTTTCACCTGGCTTGAGGCGGAACTCGCTAAATCCCAGTTGCCGACGTTGATCATTTGGGGGCGCGAAGACGAGGTGTTCGATGCAGCAACTTTCGCGTCGCGATTTAAGCAGTTGCTGCCACATGCAGAAGGACCGCACCTGGTCACCGGGAGGCATTTTCTGCAGGAAGACTCCGGTCCCGAGATCGCCGGATTGATCAGCACGTTTCTCGATCGCCTCGACCAGTCGAGAGGTTGAAAGATGAGCGACGTCACTGTGATTTCGAAGCCCAACACCGACGGCAAGCGCCTTGCGCTCGTGCTTACGGAGGACCGGGTGGGCCATTATCCCGAATTCCGGGATTATTTCGTCCGCACGTTCGCCTTAGACCGGATCGGCCTTGCCGAACCGGGCTACGTCCAAGCTCCCTCTGGACTGGCCTATGCCTTCGTCTTTATCGGGCGCAGTGGCGAGCCGTTTCCGTCGGGCGTGGAGGTCTACGCCGTCATCGATGCGCTCGAGCCTGTCGACGAGCGCGTGCTCGACAACGATTTATGGGCCATCCTGGGTTGGATGATCAGCGGCGTGGGCGAGCCGTGGACGGTCGCAGATCTGCAGGAGACCGGGCGTCTCTACCGCATTCCGGCGACGTCACGGCGATGAGATGTCCCGCAATGACGGGCTGGTGCCCATCATTGTCGCGACGCAAGCCATGGTATCCGCGGATCGTCCATCAACATGGCGGCGGGTCGAATTGAGGCGGATCCTCCGCATCGTCCGCCTTGCGGAGAGCGGAGGTGTGGTCCGATGATCCGTCAGCTCATTTCTTTGAGCTCATGATTTTGACGAGGTCGGCGGCGGAAGCTCCTTCAAGCGAGAGGCCATAGCCAACCTCCTGAACGATGCGCTCCTTCAGAGGTTGGATGAAGTGCATGCGCGTATTGCGGCGCGTGACTTCCGGCGCCTTGAGATAGAGCGCGGCCAGTTCACGTGCCCGTGCCACCGCCTGGCCATTTGGCACCACCTCGGCGACGACGCCCCACTCCTGAGCCGTACGAGCCTTCAGGGGCTGGGGATTGAGCAGAAACGCCTCGGCTCTGCCCGGACCGGCGCGATAACTCCAGGCGGTGAAGATGCCGTCGCCCGGGACGATGCCGCCGGCGAAATGCGGCAAATCATTGAAGGTCGCGCCTTCGCCGGCGACAATCGTGTCCGCGAGCAGCGCATACTCCGAATGAACATTGGCGTGGCCTTCGATGGCCGCTATCACCGGCACCCGGATATTCGCCAGGTTTTCGAGAATCTGGACACCCTCGTCATGCACCTGACTCCAAACGTCCGGATCGGCAACGTTGCCAAAGGACTGAAAGTCAACGCCGGTGATGAATTCGCCACCGGCTCCCGTGAGGATGACGATCTTGTTGTCGCGATCCTGAGCGATCCGGTAGAAAGCATCGACGAAATCCGTGTGGTCGTGTGCGCTGAAGATCAGGGGCCCGCCACTCGTATTAAGCTCGACCAACAGCACGCCGCTGGCGTCGCGCGTCAGACGCAGGCTCTTGTAGGCCTGAGGAATAGGTCGGTTGAGTGGCGGGTGACGTGGCTTGCGCGACAGCAGGCGTGATTGGGCCGACTGCGACGACAATCCCCAGTACGGCGGCGATGAGTGAGGTTTTTTTCATGATCATCTCTTCCCGTGAGCGTTTTATCTGATTGAGAGGCGTGGATTGGTTCGCCGCAACGCTCTCGCCATGATGGCCTGCGACACAACCGATCAGGCCGCGGGCACAAGCGCAGCTAAACGTTCGATGGCGCGGATGACCGCCGGACGAGCGGCGATCGCGTCGTACCAGCGAGCCACATTCGGTGTGTCGTTAAAATCGACGCCCGCGAACTCGCGGCGCCACAGCCAGCCGAAATGCGTGATGTCGGCGATGGTGAACGTATCACCGGCAACGAATTCGGACCGACTGAGGACGCCGTCGAGCACCGCGAGCGTCCGCTCCGCCTCGGCTTGAAAGCGGGCGATGGCAAAAGGGATCTGTTCCGAAGCCTGCCGCTTGAAGAAGCCGACCTGGCCGAGCGCGGGACCGATGCCGGTCACATGGAAGAACATCTGTTCGAGCACGCGAGCTCGTCCGAAGACATCCGACGGAATGAGTTGCCCGGCCTTCTCGGCGAGGTACACCAGAATTGCGCCGGACTCGGTGAGGACAAAAGGCTGGCCGCCGGGACCGTCCGGATCGACGATGACAGGAACCTTCCCATTCGGGTTCAGTGCCAGGTATGCGGGTAGTTTCTGTTCGCCTTTGCGGACATTGACGGACTCCAGCTCGTAGTCGAGCCCCAATTCCTCCAGCCCGATTGGTACCCGGACGCTGTTGGGTGTCGAGAACGCATAGACCTTGATCATGATGGCCCTTTGCCCGGTTGATGGCGTTGCCGCTGTGCGTGCTCCGACCCTTTCGGGAGGCCGCGAGTGTAAACCCGCCACGATGTCACTCGCCTTCAGCATGCAGTCGACGACCAGGCGTGCGCCGCCGCGTATCCGCGGCCCTCGCATCGACAGCTCGAGAGGTTCGCCGCCGTTTAACAGCGGCGCCGGCGACCAACAGAGCCCGACGTTTCAGGATCATCCGTAAGTCCTAGGTAGCGCGTGCGAACAGCGTATTCAGCAAAATCGCTCATTCCGAGCACGTTGTGGTAGTAGTGCGCCGGTGATATCGTTCATTCCCTCGGAGAATAACGATGAACCGCCTGGCCGCGATGGAAGCGTTTGTACGGGTGATCGATACCGGCTCGTTCTCGAGCGCCGCGCGGCAGCTCCGCATCGGCCAGCCATCGATCTCAAAGGCCATCGCCCAGCTCGAGAACCGGCTTGGCGTACGGTTGCTGCTTCGATCAACGCACGGTTTGACCTCGACAGAGGCGGGGCAGAATTTTTACGAGCACGCCAGGCGCTCGATCGAGGAGGCTGATGAGGCCGACCTGGCGGCGCGTGGTGCCGGCGCCACATTATCCGGTCGCTTGCGGATCTGCGCCGCGGTGACATTCGCGCGGCTGCACGTTGTCCCTCATCTTGCGAGATTTCTCGCGGAGAACCCTGCTCTCGACGTCGAGGTCGTCCTCGACGACAGGAATGTTGACCTCATTGAAGCCAGCATCGATGTCGCGATCCGGATGAGCGATCTCTCAGATTCGGCGCTGACAGCCCGCAAGATCGGAGAGGGCCGGCGCGCCGTAGTGGGCACGCCCTCCTATTTCGCGAAAGCCGGGGAACCGATGACGCCGATGGAACTGAGTGCGCATCAAGCGGTCATATACGATCAGCCGGGCGGCGGAACGGCCTGGAGATTCCGGCAGGGCAAGACCGAGACGTCCGTGACGGTTAAAGGCCGCGTCCGCATGACCGCCGCCGAAGGCGTGCGGGAAGCCGTATTTTCCGATCTGGGACTGGCCATCTCGTCGGAATGGATGTTTGCACCGGAACTCGAGACCGGGAGGGTGCGACGCGTCCGTCAGGACTGGGTGCTGCCCCCGATCAATTTGTGGGCCGTGTTTCCGACCGGCAGACAGGCCAGCGCCAAGGCGCGCGCCTTTGCCGGTTTCATCGAGGCGCGGTTGTCGAAGGATGAATCCGCTCCGAGGTCCGCGCTTTCATTCCTCTCGGAATGATCAATATTCCCGCAAGAATGCTTCACGGCATTATGGCGGCTGCCTAGCGTGGCGTCGATGATGTGTCCCCGCGGTCTGACAAAACAACGATCTGATTTCAGTGCCCGGGCTCGGCGCAGGGCGGGGTCTCGCGCAAAGCCGCGGATGAGGCGGGACGGAGAAAGATGACGGCGACCCTTAGTTTTGCTCCACGCGCCATCATCATCGGAGGATCGACAGCCGGCCTTCTCATTGGCGCGCTGCTGCGACGGCGGGGATGGCATATTGACGTCTTCGAACGCTCGCCCGTTGAACTGGCAGGGCGTGGCGCCGGGATCGTGTGCCACCCGGAGCTTTTTCATGCACTCGATGAAAGTGGCGCAGGGACCGACGCTATCGGAATCGACGTCGCGGAGCGTATCGCCTTCGACGATAACGGGTCGATCATCGGACGCCTTGCCTTTCCACAAACGGTAACGTCGTGGGACCGGCTTTACCAATTGGTCCGAAAGGTGGTGCCCGACAGCTATTATCACCTCGATCATGCGCTCCTCGGCGTCGAGCAAGACGCGGATGGCGTGCGGGCTACCTTCACGAACGGGCGGCAGGTCGCGGGAGAGCTGCTGGTCGGAGCCGATGGTTTTCGTTCGACCGTGCGCCAGCAGTTCCTTCCAACAATCTCGCCCCAGTATGCAGGCTACACGATATGGCGCGGTCTGGCAGAGGAGGCCGCGCTGCGTCCTGACATCAGAAACATCGTGTTCGAACGGTTCGCGTTTCACTTCCCGGCGGGTGCAGAGATTCTCGGATATCCGATCGCCGGCGTAGGCAACGACCTTCGCGTTGGTAAGCGCCGTTACAACTGGGTCTGGTACCGAAACACCAGCGAAGTCGAGCTCGAGGACATGCTGACCGACGACAGCGGTTACCACCATCCCATGGGCATCGCACCCACACTCATTCGCGGTGACGTCGTCGCCCGGATGCGCCAGGCATCGGAGATCACCGTCTCGCCGCCTCTGCGCCATGTGCTCCATCGGATTGAGCGTCCCTTCTTCACGCCGATCTACGATCTTTTGTCGCCGCAATTCGCCTTTGGCCGCGTTGCGCTGATCGGAGACGCTGCAGTGGTGGCGAGGCCGCACGTCGGCTATGGCACGACCAAGGCCGCGGGCGACGCGCTCTCGCTCGCGAGAGCCGTTGGAAACGGCAGTGGCGACCTGGCCACGGTTCTCACGCATTATCACTCTGACAGGTACGATCTCGGCGAGCGATGCTTCTATCGCGGACAGCAGCTTGGGGCGTGGATATCCGGGGCTCCACCGCGGACGGATCGGGAACGGGGGGAGTACGCAGAATTGCACAGCACCGCTGGCATCCTGCGCCACGTTGCAAGCGGCGAATTTCTTCGGATGTAGGCAACGTCGGCCGGACCGCAGCGGTCAGTCGCGGAGAAGCAGAAAGCCTCATCGGACTGAGCTGGGTGTTCGACGAGTCGCTGTCCAGGCCCGGTGTCCAACTCCAACCCGAAAGCTTTTCGGATATGACCCACCCGGCTGGTATCAGCCCCCAGTTCCTGCCCCACCCGGAGTTCTTGATCGCGCTGTAGCCAACCTCCATTAGGCGCCCCCCACTTCTCGCTCCAACTCCCTATCCGGCTGCCACGCCCAGCCCCATGCCGCCGGGCATAGGCGCGGATCTTGCGCCGCGTTCCACCGAGCAGTCGGATACGGGGGTGCGCAGCAGCTTGCCACGTAGATCCCAAAGAGCAATGTCGAATTCCGCTCAGGGCGATGATTGAACCCGGCGCGCTCTCAGGTGTTGACGTCCACGACGATCCGGCCGCGCAGTCCGCCCAGCAGGATTTGTCGCGCAAGGTTCGGAAGATCCGCCATGCTGGCGTGGCTGGTTATCGCCTTTAACTTATCGAGCGGCAGCTCCTGGGCCAGACGGCGCCACGCTTCCTCCCGTTCTTCGCGCGGTGACATCACCGAATCAATGCCAAGCAGGTTCACGCCACGTAACAGGAACGGAAGAACCGTCGTCTTCACCTCAATGTCCCCCTGCGTTACCGACAGCCGCTACAGATGCTCTGTTCCGCAGCTGGGTGAGCACCGCGGCGAGCGTCGTTCCGCCTACCGCGTCGATCGCGCCAGCCCAACGTTCACGGTCGAGCGGTCTTGTTGGCGGAGTTGCAAGGGCCGCGCGTTCGATGACTGAGTTGGCGCCGAGGCCTTTCAGATAGTCGTGCTCGCCTGGCCTCCCGGTAGACGCAACCACCTGGTAGCCAAGGCGGTGCAGGATCGTGATCGCGACGCTGCCGACCCCGCCCACGGCTCCCGTAACCAAGACCTCTCCATCCCCGGGGCAAAGGCCATGGCGCTCCAAGGCCATAACGGAAAGCATCGCGGTAAACCCCGCGGTCCCCACGGCCATGGCCTGTTCGGTCGTCATCCCCACGGGCAGCGGCACCAGCCATTCGGCTTTGACACGAGCCTTTTGCGCGAAGCCGCCCCAATGCAACTCGCCAACACGCCAGCCTGTGAGGATCACTTTGTCGCCTGGCCGGAACCACGGCGAATCCGACCGTTCCACCTTCCCGGCAAAATCGATGCCGGGGATGTGTGGATAGCGCCGGACAAGACGGCCCAGACCCTGAAGGATCATGCCGTCTTTGTAGTTCAACGTTGAGTGCTCGATTGCGACTGTCACATTGCCTTCCGGTAACGCCGTTTCAGGGAGCGTCTCGATGCGGGCCTCAACCGTACCTTCACCCACCTCGCGCAACACCAGCGCTCTAAAGTCAGGCTTGCTCACCTTCCCTGGACCTCCACCCCGAAGCGCATCCATCGAACACAACGACCCCATGGCACCAGCCGCGCCAGGCTTCGGCCCGCCGTCGGATGGAGAAACTGTTTCGCGAAGCTGAACAGACAACAATTATACCCTTATTTTATCATGCCGAAAAGTGACAGACGACCTTCACGATCAGAGAACTCCGATGGCGTCGCTGACATAGGCGATAACCAGGACAACAACCGGGACCGGGGGAAAGCAAACCAAGCGTTACTAGGAGACCGGGGCAATCGGCGAGGCCCGTAGGACCGGAATCGACCCAACCCCGACGGTCATCGCCCAACAGATACGTCCCGAAGCAGACATTCGGGACGTTGGTCTACCGGCAGCTACGCGCCATCCAAGTCGCTCATCGGCGCATTCGGCCCACGTAAAGCGGTCATATAGTTCAAAGGCAAGCATGGGCAAAGTCTTTGAGGTGTTTGTGACGCCGCCTGATGGATTCATCAGTCCAGAGGTAAGTGCCATCTTCGTGCCTTTCGGCAAATACCTCGACCAACTCATGCTCCTGTAGCAGCCTCGAATTTCTGTAGTGCGGCACCCGGTCGTGAAAATTCTTCTTACCCTTGGCAGCTCCCGTCGAGAGCGTATCAAGCACGATGTTCCCCAGGCGATTTAAGAAGCACTCTTTGAAGGGGCGCGGCTGTTCGTCAGAGTCAACCGGGTTCCAGAGAACGAGCCGCTCTAGGACTGACAGATCCGAGTCTTGGGGTTGGACGTGGTCAAGGGTAAGTCGGATTGCCGGGTCACGCTCAAGGCCTGCGGCTTCACGCCATGAAGGCCCCTTCTCCTGCCTTCCAGTCTGGGACAGTAGGTGGTTCTCGTAACGCCAGAGCAGGTAACGGCAGGTGCGGCCCTCGCCGTAGAAGTTATCCTGGTCGAGGTTGGTGGCGCACCGCTCGGGGATGCGGTGCCACGACCCGAAGCTGGCGAGATTGGAAGTCAGGCGTGCAAAATCGCTGGAGAGGTTTTCGGCTTCCTTGCGCAGTGCGGACTCGAAAGTGTCAGCCCTGAGATTGGCAAGGTCCATGCGCCAGGCGAGCCTTTCCATCTCCCTGACGGTCTGTTCGAAGCCATCCAGGTTTCCGTCTCGCAGCCTCCATGCCTTAAGCAGCAAGGGCCAGAAGACCGCGACGCGGCCGATTGCGAAGAGGCCGCCGAGCCGATCGAAGCCGTCGCGTTCTTTGAGGATGGCCGAGACCGCTTCGAAGCTAGCGGCCATGTCTCCGGCGGTGTCCTTGATCCAATTCGGGATATTTCCGCCGGGCACGCCAGCGTTAAGCGTCTTCCGCACCAATTCTTTGGGCTCTCGCCACAACTCTCTGTCGGCTCCGAGATCAGCTCCAAGGCAGGAAGGCCGCACAGTGGTAACTCAGGACGGCATCGGCGACAGGCGCCAGAGGCTCCGCTTCGAAACGTTCGGCCGCCAGATAGATGCGGCCGAACGCGTGCTGAACGATATCGAGGTCCGCGTCCGCGTTCGGGCCAGAGTGCAGGTAGATTCGGTGCATCAGGAAGCTCTTGAGCCGCTCGAGTTCGGTAAGCGGCTTGCCGCGGTCGTTCTGGAATTCGAAAATCTGTGTCGCCTCGGCTGGTGTGTCGACGGAATAGACAAGCACCCGGCTGTTGTAGAGAACGGTCAGCAGCCAATCGACGTCCTTCGGCTCCATGGTGCCGAGCTTTTCCGTGAAGAACGCCTTCGCGCACCAGAGACGGCGCTTAGATGCGGTGGCGAACTCACCCTCGCCCGGCTTCTCCTCTCTGAGAACGAACCGCTCCAGAAATGCTTCGTCCTCCGGAACCGTGTGGAACAGTCGTTCCCCTCCGTTGCTAATAAGCAGGGCAAGACGGAATGTCTCCGCCCGAGAGCGCAAACCTTCGTCTTTTGAAATCCTAGCAATGGCAACAATGGCGAAGATCGTGGCGGTGGTGAGCCGCTGCTGACCGTCCACGACGTCGAACCGGCTCCTGAAGTCTCCCGGCGACTTGGCCGCGAGCAGAACAGTGCCGAGGAAGTGGCGCTTCGTCAGATCACCTTGCGGATGCTCTGCCAAATCGCGAAGGAAATCCTCGCATTGCCGTCCCTCCCAGGCGTAGGCGCGCTGGTAGATCGGCACCGTGAACGTGTTGCTCGCGAAAAGCTCCGAAAGCGTCTTCTGACCGTTTTCCATCGCGGCTCCGTCCGTCCATACGCTAGCCGACTGTCAGCTATTTTAGTATTCCCACCGTGAAGCAGACAAGCTGCTTTCCACCCATTGCGGCGGTAGCTGACGCGGAAGGGATACAGAAAACCACCGTTTGATGCACGAACTGGAGACCACCCCTGTTGTAGGGCGTTGAAGGGCTCCGACGCGTATCAACGCAGCGAAGCTGCCAAGCGTCGGCGAAATGGACGCGCCAAGACAAATAGACCCAGACAGTAAAGCGATACGTTCTACTGCTCTAGCCCATCATGCCGCGACGCGCAGGACAAAGGTGGCTGCCAACACATCTGAAGACGTCATTTCAGACATGTTATTGCAAATGTTGGTGTTCCAGATTGGGTTACGAATGCCGAACTGCAACAGAAATTGGATCTCTGATTTCTAACAGCCTTGACCGGACGCTCGTGATGCTCCTCATTCTTTCCACCCGAAGTATTGGGCCCCCCAAGCTCAGCGAGTGGTGCTCCTGCGGCGCGCACGGAGTAAGAGCCGCAGCGGTAACTTCGCTTCGGTCAGCGCCATGGCAAGCGCGATGGCCGCGCCATAGATAACGAATTGGAACGAGGTGGACAGCCCCAGCATCTTGAGCGATTGTCCGAGTTGGGTAAGGAACAGAGCGGCCCCGGCGACCGCCACCATGCTGCCGATGCCACCGCTGATCGCTGTACCGCCGAGCACCGCCGCCGCGATCGGCGCAAGCAGGTACGGATCGCCAACTTTCAGCGTGGGATTGCGAACGAATGCCGACAACATGATCCCGGCAATACCGTAAAGCAGTGCCGCGACGATGAATGCCACGGTCTGATAGAGGCCGACGTTGATGCCAGCGACCCAGGCTGCGCGCGGATTGGCCCCGACCGCGACGAAGCGGCGACCGATGACGGACTTGCGCAGCACAAGCGTCAGCGCGATCACCAGGATCGCCGCCACCCACACCGAGACACTCAGCCCCAGGATGCGCGAACCTCCCCAGGCCGCCATTGCAGGCGGCACGCGCGATTCTGCCGGCAGGGATTCGCGATACCACAGCGTGATGCCGCTGGTGACTGCGCCGACCGCGAGTGTGACGATCAGCGCGTTGAGCTGTAGCACCGCGACCAGCAACCCGTTCAACAGCCCGATGGCCGCGGCACTCGACAATGCTGCTGCCACTGCCAGCCACACGTCCCCGTCATGTCCCTGCGAGACGCCGAGAATCAGCGTGCTGGCCAGCGTGATCACTGCCGGTGTCGACAGGTCGATCCCGCGCGACATCAGCACTAGCGTTTCGCCGGTCGCGGCGATGGCGAGGAACGCCGCCAGCGGCACTGTGGCGAGAAATGTCGATGGCATCAGGCTGCGCGGCACGACGATCGCGGACACGCAGGCTAGCGCCAGCATGGCAAACCAGATGGCGGCGAAACGCATCTGGACGCCCCGGCCCCGCGGCCTGTCTGCCGCTCGATGCGGCCCTACGGCAGTCTTGGCCGTGCTCAAGACACGCTCGCCTTGGCGCTCGGCCTGGTGAATGGGGCGCGGACGCGTCCCAGCAAGAGTGCCAGCGGCTGCCAGCCGGAATACAGGAACACCGCCAACAGGGTCAGCGCGCCGCTGGTGATGATGCCGGCTCCGGTGTTGAGGCCCAGCAACGTGATGACGTTGATCGTGGTGGTGAAGAACAGCGCGCCGAACAGTGCCCCGGCAAATGAGCCCCGACCGCCGTTCAGTGCTGCTCCGCCCAGCACGGCGGCCGCGATGCTGGTCAGCGTGTAGCCCTGTCCGATGACCGGGTGGCCGACACCGACCTCCGACGACAGGAAGAATCCGGCGCCCACCGCCAGCAGGCCGGACATTAGATAGGCCCGCATATGGACGAAATCGATGTGCACGCCGTTGCGCCTCGCTGCCTGCTCACGGAAGCCCACGGCACGCATCTTCAGGCCGCTGCGCGTGCCGTACAGCCACACGTCGCCGCCGATCGCCGCTGCCAGGATGACGTAGAACGACAGCGGGATGCCGCCTACCTGCACGGCTAACAGGTCCATGAAGTCAGCGTTGATGGCCCCTCCGGGAGACGGACGCAGGAACAGCGCAATGCCTTGCAGCACGCTGAGCGTGGCGATGGTGGTGATCACCGGGTTGATGCCGAGGCCGCGCACCAACCCGCCGTTAATGCCTCCGACCACGACGCCCGCCATCAGGCACAGCGCCATCCCCACCACAATCTCGCCCTGCCCCGCCTCCGCACCGATCAAAAACGACGCCAGCACGACTGTCAGGCTCATCAGCGAGCCGACCGAAATGTCGAAGCCGCGCACAATCAGCACGTTGAACTGCGCCATGGTCACCAGTGCCAGCGGCGCCGTCGCCAGCAGGATATGGCGGATGTTGAGCGTGGTGAGAAACACGTCCGTGCTGGCGGCGGCGTAGGTGACCATGACCAGCATCAGCACTGTCAGGAACGTCAGAGCCACCCACCATTGGCCGCCGCTGCCGGCGGCCAGGCGGCGCAGCAGCGCAGGCAACGGGCCGCCCGGTTTGGGGGGCGGTGCGTGCCATCCGGCCGCCTCGGTCGAACGGAGAAATGCCGAGACGATGCTTTCCTCACGGATGTCGGGCCGCTGCAGCTCGCGGATGACCCGCCCGCGCGAGAACACGAGAACTCGGTCGCAGATGCCGGCGAGTTCCATCGCGTCTGAGGAATTGACGATACAGCTGGCACCGCCGTCGATCACGGCCCGGACGGCACGATAGATGTCAAACCGCGCATTGGCGTCGACACCCTGGGTGGGTTCGTCGATTAGCACCACCTTAGGCTTGCGCAGGAAGGCACGCGCCAGCACCGTCTTCTGTTGATTGCCGCCGGACAGATAGGTGATCGGCTGCTCCAGCGTCGGCGTGACGATATTCAGTTCGTCGGCCAGTGCCTTCGCCCGAGCCCACTCGCGGGCCGATGAAACGACGCCGGCGGCGGCGAAATCGTCCAGCACCTGCACAGTCATATTCTCGCGCACGCCAAGAGCAGGGAACATCGACTCCTGCGACCGGTCCGCACTGACCGACAGGATGCCGGCGGCGAGCGCATCGGCTGGGCTTAGGATCGTTGCCTGAACGCCGCCACAGGTGATCACACCGCTGCTCGATGCGAGGCCACCGAGAGCGCGGATCGTGTCACGCTGGCCGTTGCCCTCGGCGCCAGCGAAGCCAAGGATTTCTCCAGGACGCAACTGGAACGACAGATCCCGAAAGCCGCATCCCGCAAGGTCAGCGACCGTCAGCACCGGCTCGGACGCCAGCCTGCCGCCGCGTTGTGGATACTCCGCCTCGATCGGGCGCCCGACCATCAGCGCGATCAGGTTGGCTTCAGAAAGGGTGCCATCCACCGCATAGGTGCCCTGACCGACGCCATCGCGAAGGATGGTGACCCGGTCGGCAAGGGCGAGGATTTCCGGCAGCCGGTGACTGACATACACCACCGCGGTGCCTTCGGCTGTGATTCGCCG
The DNA here is from genome assembly GCA_963832865.1 of uncultured Pseudomonadota bacterium. Taxonomy (GTDB): domain Bacteria; phylum Pseudomonadota; class Alphaproteobacteria; order Acetobacterales; family Acetobacteraceae; genus Rhodopila. Next base: position 38,090 of record CAWHWH010000051.1, on the reverse strand, counting down.
GACGATGGCGCTCAGCATCGCCACCCCGGTTTGATCCAAACTCGCTGTCGGTTCGTCGAGCAGAAGCACCCTCGGGCGGCTGATCAATGCCTTGATGATTTCCAGGAACTGCCGCCGCGCCGGGGTGAGCTGTCCGACCTGCATGTCGGGGGCGATGTCCAGCCGGTAAGGCGCGAGCATCCGGGCCGCCCATTGATGCTTGCCCGACATCGGCGCCGTGCTGTCGCCTGCGCCGAGCACCAGGTTCTCCGCGACTGTCAGTTCGCGAACCAGAGAATCGTCCTGATAGACGATCGCCAGCCCCAGCTGCCGCGCCATCAACGGGTCGGCGGCGGCAAGCGCCTTACCCAGAATGATGACACGGCCTTCATCCGCTTCAGTGGCACCGCTGGCTATGCCAAGAAGGGTGCTTTTGCCGGAGCCGTTCTCGCCCAGAACGGCGTGGATTTCCCCGGGGGCACACTCGAAATCGACATGATCAAGCGCCAGCACGCCCAGATACCTCTTGGTGATACCGGAAAGCTTGAGGGAGGCCGAAGCCATCGGGTGAGGTCTCCGTTGCACGGATGACTAGCATGAAGGGGCGGCTTGCAGCATTGGCGCGCACACCGGGGTTCGCGCGCGCCAGAGCTATACGGCGATAGGCTACTTCGAAAACATCGCCTTCAGCATATCGTTGTCGAGCAGTGTCGACACCGAGGCGTCTTCCGGCAGGGCTCGATTGCACATGCCCTTGGCCACCTGCTTCATGCGAAATGGCACATCAATGTTGGCCGGTACATCATTTCCGGCCTTCTTCATCATTGCCGCCGTCAGCGCGAAGCGCGATTGGTAGTTCTGCCCCGACGAATAGAAGATCTTAAAATCCGGATCATTGATCTTCTCCCAGTCGCAGAACAGGCCCTGCTCATCGGTGCGCAGCGCAACGATCAGCTTGGGCGCCTTGTTGGCTGCCTCATAGGCGCGCAGTGCGCCACGGAAGCCATCGGCGTATTCATAGACGACAGAATCGACGTTGCCGCCCTGCGACAGGAAACCGGACATCGCCTCGAACGTGCCTTCCTGAGTCCAGTTGGTGTCGGCCTTGCCGAGCAGCTTCAGGTTCGGATGCTTAGTGATCTCGGTCTCGGCACATTTCTGCCACGCCGCACTGAGCGGGTTGCCCGGCGTGCCACCGAATTCCACCACGGTGGTCGGGTTCTTCTTGGAATTATCGGCGACGACCTTCACGAAGCCGGCGCCGAGGCTGCAGATATTCTCAGCGATACCGGATACGTAGTCCTTTCCCGCCTTTCCCCCCACATCGGTGCCGTTGTGCACGGTCACCAAGATGCCAGCCGCGGTGGCTTCCTTCACCGTCGGCAGAAGAGCGGCTCCGGCGTCTGCGAAGATGACAATCACGTCAACTTTCTGCGCGATGTAGGCGCGCATGTCGGAAATCGCCTTGGCTGCATCGCCACCGGCCGAGGTGTAGATTATCTTCTTGATTTCGGGATACGTCAGCGCCTGGGCGATGAACTCCATCTTGGTGACCTGGCGCCAGACATTCTCGCCGAATCCGTCGGCGTAGGCCACGGTCAGCGTGCCATGGCCGGTCTCGCACACCGAGGCCTTCCAGCATTTCAGCGCGAGTGCCCGCTGCTCCGGAGTCAGATCCATCGCGGCGCGTTTGAACGAGTTGGCGATCACTGGCCCCGGATCGTCAGTCGTACCAAGCGCCTTGGTCATCAGATTGTTGACATCGGCGGCCCGCGTCGCGGCCGGCACCAGCGCCAGACAGGCCGCCACCAGCGCCGTTCCGGCAAGCAGTTGGCAAGTCTTTCGGATCATGTTCATCATTTCCACCCTTTGTATTTGTTATATCAGCTCTCTTGGCTCCGTTGCCGCCGGCTTTCTAGCCTAGGACGTCTTAGGTCGAGAGGCGCACCTGTACTGCCGGCAGGGTCGGAGCGTTGCTAGAAGGCGCAGCGCTGCATCATCCAGTCAAGCACGCCGCATCCCCAAAATCCCGGTACAAACACTGGGGCCACCCCAATTGATCGGCACCGATTTGACGGGCAGCATGGGTGGGGGCAATTCTTGCGACAAGTCATGCCGGAGCCCCAAAAGTGGGGTTACAGGTCGACTTAGTCCTGTCGTTCATCAGCCACGATGGCCGTCGTCGAAAGCGGATATCGCACCACGTGGCAGTCATGTATCTCGGCCGTTTCTGAGCCCCAAAGGGATGATCGATGATCAACTGGTCACTCAGAGCCCGACCTCCAGGCCGGCTTAAACGCCTAGCGGGCTACCGGCTCGAAATACCGGGTGCCGTATCGTCTGGCTCGGGTGGCGGATGCGTATCGAATTGCCGGTGATGTGAGTGCCGGACGGCTCTCATCGCCGAAGCCTCTAAGACGGTGGAGCTGTCTCAATACCGATGGGGTAGCGCTGAGGTTCACCGCCTGCGGGGTAAGCTGCCGCTGCTTGTCGACACCCTCGCGACGCGGAGATGTGTCTTGAGCGGGCGCTTTCTGCGGCCCGCCTGCAAAGCGCGCCCTCCTCGAACTGCGCGCCGCCCTCAGGGCCGGCTCTGGCGCGAACAGGGCAAGCGCACCGAAGCAGACCTGCTCGGCCCGATCTACAACTGGTTCACCGAGGGTTTCGACGCGCCGGACCTGAAGAACGCGAAGGCGCTGTTGGACGAGTTATCGTGACCGCCGGCAGCGGACGCCGCTTTAGCGGTAACGGGTGGTTGATCTTTTAATTTGAGGCGGCTTCTCGCACGAGAGGTCTGCAGGCCCCTAGGAAGCCTTGTGAGGCCGGTTGGGCGCGGAGCTGAAGGGGAGATTTGCCAACGAGCTGCCCGACCTCAGGGATCTCAGCCTCCCAGCAGAAAACCGCTGAGGCCGATGCGCGGTCGCCTTGTTCGGGAGGCCGACAGAACTGTCGAGTAACAGTCGGCTGCCTTCGATCGAGCGAGCCTGATTGTAATAGAATGTTGGGGCCTGCAACGAGGCGTGGCCGAGGAGATCGCGCGCCACGCCGATCTGTCCTGGCTGGGCAATGGCGATCCTGGTTGCTCCACAGTCACGGAACAAATGCGGGTTTACCACGTGCCCGACGTTGCGCGTGGCTCGCCTTCAGCTTGCCCGTCGGAGTTCTGCGCGACGAAGAACGTTGCCGTTGACCGGTGGCGGATCACGTAACGGTAGAATCGTTCAATCAATTGAAAAACGTCGGTTATATGATCTACGAGGCCGCCAGAAAGATCCGCAAACAAGGCAGTCGTCGCGGCCGCCGCAGAGTTACCACGATCAACATGCATCCAACACCGCCGCTGCTGACGTCGCAAACACACCGCGACATTCGACCGCTCTGCGCATAGATCTGCGGCGCAGCATTATCGTTGGGTGCGCGACGTGCATTACATCTCGCCCGACGAATAGATGGAGAATTCCGATGAAGACCATGATCCTTGCCGCCGTTGCCGCCTTCCTGGGCATCGGCGCTGCCTACGCTCAGGGTGTACCGGCGGGCTACCAGGGGCCTCACTATGGCGCGCAAGCTTCGACCAAAGGCTAATCCGACTTAGCCTCACGATAGAGGCCGGGCACCATTCCCCGCGTTTTTTGCTGCCGTTGATGTTCTCGAGACGTCGGCTTGGCTGGAGAAACTACTTCCGACGCAGATTTGCATTCGGCTTGGTTCACCCCCCCTTCCCGCCGCTTGATACCCATCCGCTCGAAGAACGCGACAGCCCGCGCCTTGGCCTCCGGATCGTCCGGCGGCAGCTTCCACGCACGGCCTTTGGGCGTGTGCTGGACGATCCGGGGCACTTTGATCTCGGCTGTCTGTGCCAGCTTCGTTGGGCGCTTACGGGGGCGGTAGGTAACGATGGTCATGGTGGTATCATATGTATGGGCCGGACAGTCTATCGGCAACCCAAGCTGCGGCGCTGAACGAGGAGGCAGTTGTGTCTGCCGGATCGATCACCCTGGGCGAGGCTGCCGAGCACACTGCGGTGTTAACCATGGGGTGCACCAGATGCGACCGAGCTGGGAAGTATCGCCTGGAAACATTGATCGCGCGTCACGGGGAAGATTTTGGCATTCCGGAGCTGCTGCGTCTGCTATCCGAAGATTGCCCAAAGCGCGCATCCGTTAGCGCTTATGACCTGTGCAACGTTCATTGTCCGGAGTTGCCCGCGTTCTTCCTGGGCTCGGGTTCGTGACGCGGCGCATTGTAGCGGCGGGGGCAGGGCAGCGGAGGCTGCGCGCTACGGCAGGGCGGCGGCGGGTTGGAGCAGTCAACGGATCACAAGGGCGCCGAGGCCGATTGTTCTGCGTCTGCGCCCAGTCGAGCGGCACTCGCTCGCGCGTCATCTCCCCCAGCGCCGCACGATACGTCGACACCGCCTCCTCATCCGCCGACGGCGCATTCGATGACCACGACCGTGCAGGCTGCTCGATTGCGGGCCGCCCCAGCTTGGGCATAGTCAGACTCTGTTGCGGCGAGAGGATCAGCAAATACAGACTGAGTCATGGCAAGAACGGTGGGCAAGAGCGACCGCAAAAAAGGCAAAGCGGAGCATGTGATTCTCCCGTGCGGGCAGATCAAGCTGGCCAATCGATGGACCCAACTTGGGCCGCCGGGTGCCCTACTTCTACGGAACCCCTTCATACGTCGGAATGCAGGCCGGAGTTGCTGGCGGCTGATTTGGCGCGGCGAATGATCAACGGTTCTGCACCTGTCAACGCAACGCCAAAATGTCCCCTTTTTCCGCAACGCCACGATGTCCCCTTTTGAGTGGTCAATGCGTGGCTGCGATCATGCCGGTCCGGCTTTCCGGTTCGGTTGAGGCGCCGCTTTCCCGTCCCGGCCTGGAACATCGGAGGCCAAGGGGCGGAACGAAAGGGGAAGAGAGGAGCGGAGCCACCCGGAGCCACGCACAGCGCGTCTTTCAGCGCGAGCATGGCGAGGATGGCGAGCACCGGACCTTCCCTGAAGTGAGCACGCATGGCACAGTGATGGCCAGCCGGTGGGACGGGCCATCACGCGGCCTCGGCCAGCGCTGGTTGTGCCGCGATGACCGCATCGACCCGCAAGTCCAGGGTTTTCTCGTCCTCGGCTGGGTCGGGAACCGGATAGGTGCCGTAAACCGTGAAGGCGAGCGGGCGTTCCTTATAATAGACCCTTAACCGGCCATCGGCGAAATGATGCAGTGCCACCCTACCACCACGGAGCGCGGTCCCCGGAGCCGTGGTCTTCACACAATATTTCTTCCCGCCGCTGCTGAAGGTCAACGCCTTCGTCAGAACCCGTTCCTCGCGCCGGGCGAGCGCCTCGTCCAGTTCGTCCGCCGTCTTGGTCCAGGGGCGGTGCGCCGGGGTCTCGTCGTGCGGCGGAACGCCAAACTTTTCATTATACTTAAGTATGAACCCTGGCAGAAAGGCCCGCGCTGCCTCAATGGAAGATATCTTACTTAACCGCATCTCCTTGATCAACCGATCCTGCAACGTTTGATTGGCACGCTCCACCCGCCCCTTCGCCTGCGGCGTCAGCGCGTTGATCAAACCAATGTCCAGGCGTTCCGCCACGCGGCCGAACTCAGTCTTGCCGTCGCCGCTTTCGGCGTCCTTGGCATTGACCCGAAAGACCCCGTGCCGGTCCGAATAGAACGCCAGCGGCCGGCCATGCGTCAGAACCTGATCGCGCAGCGCTTCCAGGTAGGCTTTCGTGCATTCCGCCGGGGCGAAATGCAGCGCGATCAGTCGGCTCGTCGCGTCATCGACGAACACAATCAGCGTGCATCGTGGCGCGCGGCCTTCAAACCAATCGTGCGGACTGCCGTCAATCTGGACCAGTTCACCGAACCGGGGGCGGCGGTCCCTGATCTGAAAAACGCGCTTCTCGCCCCGCTTCTTCGGCCTGTGCAGCTTCAACCGTGTCTGAATGCCCCGGACAGTCTCCCGCGAGACCACAATCCCGTCCCGTTCCGCCAGTTTTTCTGAAGCCAGGGTGGGGCCGAAGTCGGGATAGGTCGCACGCAATAACTGTTCGATCCGAAGCCGTGTCGCCTCCGACAGGCGGTTGTGCGCGGCGCGGCCCCGCTGACGGCTGACCAGCCCGTGATCGCCCTGCCGCTTCCAGGCCCGCACCAGACGCTTGATCTGGCGAATGCCGATCCCTAGCCGTTCCGCGGCCTCACGCTGGCTTAAGCTCTTCTCAATGATCCGCCTGACCAGGTGCGATCGGTCGCGCTCGCTCGCACTCATCAACAGATACCCTTCCAGCATAACGTCCCCTCATCGGGCCGCGCCCAAAAGGGGACATTCTAACTTTGCGCGGAGGGGACATTCTCGCGTTGCGCTAACACAACGGTTCTGCACCTGGACAGACCGTGATTGATGGAGCAATCCTGTCCGGCGGTTAGCCGAAGTCTCTTCTTGCCGCACTGGGGTAGCACCCACCTATACATCGACGATTTTGCCGCGCAAGGACTCGCCACGGTGGCACTCTCGACGCCGCAGTGCGAGGATGGGCCGCCGTACAGGTCCCGAAGGCAGCCGCCAGGCGCGTGCTCCCTGCGATTGCTGGAATGAACCGTGGTTGGAGAGCGGGGATGCGGTGGGGCAGCCATGTCCCAGCGCTTCCAACCCCGCCTTGGTTTGGCGCAGTTGACGACAGGCCCTGGAGTCCTTTGTCTAATACGGATAAGTGAGGGAGGAGGACCGCCGGCATGGGAAGACTGGATGGCAAGGTCGCGATCGTCACGGGCGGCGGGCGCGGACTGGGCCGTGCTTATGCGCGCCGTCTGGCGGCTTTGGGGGCGAAGATTGCGATCTGCGATCTCAGTTTGAAGTCCTTCGAAGAATTTGAAGCCGAAAGTCGAGACATGACCGGCGACAGCACTGTCGCGGAGATTGAGGCGGCCGGCGGCTCCGCTTTCGGGTTTGAATTGGACGTGGCTGATCGGGCCGCGGTGGACGCCATGGTCACGCAGGTTGCCGAAAAGTGGGGACGCGTCGACATCCTGGTCGCCAACGCGGGTGGCGGCCGTGGGCGGCCCCTTGATACCAAGGCGAGCACGCTCGATACCGGATTGCTCGATCTTGTCCTGCACATGAATCTGTATGGTACGATCTACTGCTGCAACGCCGTGGCTCCGATTATGAAGCAGCAACGTTACGGCAAGATTGTGACGGTCGCCTCGGTCGCGGGCCTCAGTCCGTCGGCGGATGGCGGTTATGCTCACTACGGCGCAGCCAAGGCGGCGATCGCGCATTACACACGTTATCTCGCCCAGGATCTGGGGCCGCATGGTATAACTGCGAATTGCATCGCCCCGGGGACGATCGCTACCGGACGCATCATGCAGACCGTCATTCCGGGAAGCTCCGGAGCCAATACCGACCCGACGGCGCGCGTTGCCCTGCGGCGCCTCGGCACGGTCGAGGACTGCGCGCGCGTCGTGGAGTTCCTGACGACTGATCTATCGGATTATGTAACGGGGACGATTATCCCCATCGATGGAGGATTGATGCGGTAGTCAGTGTCAAGCGTGTCGCCGCGGTTCGCAGACAGTATCTTCGAACCCGGTTTGACCCAACTTTCCCACCGTTACGCATCCGACACCCGGAATGCCCCAGAAAACTGCGGGGTTCCGAGGCCAATGTCGATTTGTGGTGCTAAAAATCACTGCCCTTTCCGAGGACATTTGGCATTGACCGGCTCGACGCTGATGTGCTGGCGTCGGTGTTCGAGGAATGCAGTTCGCACAGTTGGTCGTCGAAAATCAAGGCTGGACCATCGATTTTCGCTCGGCGCACTTCAGTCAGAGCTTCCACCACCTTGGCACGTGTGGTGCCTAAATCGCTCTGCGCCCCACAATGCTTTGATTTCAAGTCATATTTTTTCGTCTGGTGGGAAAGTTGGGTTTGACGAATCTGTTCGGATCCTACTCCCTTGGCCCACAGGACAGTCCCCTCTTGGCCGAGATCAACAAGGATCGCTTGCCGGAACATCGATGCCGATGGGGCTGTCAACGAGACGCTATGACGAGCCTCGCAACCTTCTGGACGGAGGGCGCCTCAAGGGGTCCTGGGCGGTCAGCAGGCCTAGGCTACTTTCGCCGTGGACGCACAGCGGCTGCAAGAGGCGACGTGATATCCGCGAACGACACGTCCATTGACGTTCGCACATCGATCACTGTCGGGACGCGGGCCTTCAACGCCGCGACCAGCGCCGGACCCAACGCCTTCGGTTCGGTCACGCGCACCCCTTCGCAACCCATCGCGCGGGCAATGGCGCCATGATCAAAATCCTTGAACCCAGCGGCGAAGGGACCCGAGCCGTGATACACCCAGCCCAGCGCATTGTTGTTGAAGACGACCACGATAATCGGGATGTCATGCTCGAGCGCGGTCATCAAACCGTTCATTGTCATCGCGAAGCCGCCGTCGCCGCACACCGCGATCGCCGGCCGATCGGGGTGAACTAGCCTGGCACCCATTGCCGCGGGAATGGCAAAGCCCATCGGGCCGGAGCCCGCGGCCTGCAGAAAGCCGCCGGCTTGTTTTGTCTGGTAGAAATGCGTCATCAGGATGCGGTTCTCACCTGCATCGCAGGTGACGATCGCCTCGGGCGGCAGCGTGCGCATCAACTCGCCGATGACCCGTTGCGGCAGCAGCGGCGCATCGTCTGCGGTATAGGCGCGCGCGTTGAAATAACCGTGCGCCCGGCGCAGGTCGGCGACACGCGACTCCCCCGCGTCACGACGGCCAGACGACCTGCTGGCGACGGTTTCGAGCATCTGCGTCAGCACGATGGCGGCATCGCCCACCAGCACGTGTTCGGCCGGGAAGGTCCACGAGGCGTTCTTCGGTTCGATGTCGATCTGGATGAAGGTTTGCCGTGTGGGGTCGAGCAGGTCGCGATTCTCCCACGCAGTATCGGATGGGCCAAGCTTGGTCCCAATCGCGAGGATCAGGTCGGCGCCGGACACCGCGGCGTTGGCGGCGGCAGTGCCAAAGGTGCCGAACACGCCGAGTGCGAGCGGGTGGATTTCCGGGTAGACCCCTTTGCCTGCGGCCGTGGTCACCACGGGCGCTCCGGTCGCTTCGGCCAGTGCGGCGAGCGTGCTGTACGCCTGGGCTATGCGCACGCCGTTGCCGGCGATGATCACCGGTTGGACGGCGCCCAGCAGCGCCTCGGCGGCGACCGCGGTGCGGGCTTTGTCGGCCGGGGGCGGCGCGGGCGGCAGGTAGTAGCGGGTGGGATATAGGACCGGCTGGCTGTCGGGCTCGACCTCGCCGGTCAGGCTGTCCATCGAAAATAACACCGTCACTGGGCCGGGCTGTCCTGCGGTGGCATGCTTGATGGCAAGCTGCGTCGCCTGCACCGCAGCGACCGGCGTATGGGCCTGCATCACCTGCTTGGTCACGCCGCCGAAGGCGCGCCGCGCGTCCCAACTGCCGTAGTCGCCGGTCGCCTGTTGGTAGGGAGCGTGCAGATGGAACGGCGTGGCGTCGGAGAAATCAGTGAGCAGTAGCATCGGCGAGGACGACAGGTACGCCTCCATCGTGCCGATCAGGCCGTTGCCGAGGACCCAGGGCCCTTGCCCAATCAGCACGCCGGGGCGGCGTGTGAGCCGGCCGTAGACCTCGGCCATGACCCCGGCGAGCGACTCCTCGCGCACCGTGATCATACGGACAGAGTTCTGGTATTTGCTGAGGCCGGTAATGATTCGGCCCGTATGGCCGCCTGAGATGCCGAACACATACTCGATGCCGGCTTCATGAAGCACGCGGCCGATCAGGTCGCCGACTGGCTCAGCCTCGGTGAGCATCCGCTCGATTGCCATGACGTTTTCCCCTCTTGCACTTTGGCGGCAGCGTGGAAGCGGCGGCCGGAGGCGTCAAGCTAGCGAACTATGACTAGCGAACTACTATCGTCCATCTCGCGTGACAAACCAGAATCTGGCAATGGACAAGTCATGGTACGGCACGGCAAGAGAAGTATTCGCTCCGTATAGATCGCGGAATTCGAGCGCGAGCTGATCCGCGAACGAGTGAAGGCCGGCATGGCGGAGGCGAAGAAGAACCCGAACCATCCTCCCGGTTTGGGGCGGCGCCGCCTCCTCAATTCACACCAGCCAGCGAGCTGAAGCAGCCAGGCTTCACCAGGAAGGCAAGTCCCTAAGCGCCATCGCTGCGTTGTTCGGTTCCGGCCGGTCGGTGGTGCATCGGCCCGTGCAAGGCGCTGCGCCGCGGTTGATCTGAAATAGAGCGCCACACGTTTCGCAGTGGCCATGTCGCAGTTCTACCGTTTCTACTATCAGAAGGCTACCAGAGATCCGCTGTTCCAAAGGCTTCGGTCGGGTCATTCAGACATCTCCGCCGGCCGCCGCCCGGCACGCCGCCGCGTTGTGCTGGACCCGCCGCGCGCCCACTTGAAGGCCGCGAAAAGGCGTTGCAAAGGATAGCTGATGGCGCATCGGTGGCGCGAGGCAGGCTAAGCGAACTGCGCCTCAAAGGTAGAAGTACCGCCCGCCGTCTGGGTGCTGGCGGCGGCGTAAAATGGCCCTGTCGAAGACGTGCGTTGATCTGGACTTTATTTGCACCGAAGCCTGTTATGAAGGTCGCACGCACATTATTACTTCAACCAACGCACGAGGGCAGCGCATCTGCGCTTGCCAGCCGTGGTGCGCACCGCCGTGTTTTTTGGGATGTTCGTCATCACCGAGGCCGATGCCGCCGCGATCCGCGCCGTCTTCAATCAGGAGGGAGTGCTGTCGGTCGCTATCGAGCTGCACCGGCGGTTGACGCGAAGGCGCGAGCGTGCGCCAGGAGCATCGCCGGGTGGACGCCGCTGCGAGCCAAGCCGTGCCAGTGATGCGCCTGCGTCCCCTCAAGGACAGCTAGTCCGACTTCCGTCCGCAGCCGACAACGCGCATACCGGAATGACGAGAAACTGAGGGAGTATGGCCCACCCCTTCCGGGCCCCCCACCAAACTGAACGATCGTCGACGAGATGGGAGCCGTCATGACCAAACGCATCGATCCTGCACTGCTGACACCGATCGTCGGCACGCTCTACCCGTCACCGTTCGACGTTCCGTGTCGAGCGAGACAACGCCGCAAGCTCGGTGACGCTGCCGGGTTGACCCAGTTCGGCATCAATCTGTTGACACTGCCGCCCGGGGCGTGGTCCAGCCAGCGCCATTGGCATACCGAGTCCGACGAATTCATCTACGTGCTGTCTGGCGAAGTTACTCTCGTGACAGATGCTGGCGAGGAACTCCTGCGCGGCGGCGACGCCGCCGGGTTCAAGGCTGGAGATCGCAACGGGCATTGTCTGCAAAACCGCTCGAGCGCCGATGTGCAAGTGCTTGAGATTGGTACGCGCGTCGCCGATGACGCGGCGGACTATCCTGACATCGACATGGCCAGTCCGGGCGGCGGCAAGCCGGCGATCTATACTCATCGCGACGGTACTCCATACAAAAACATCCGTCGCCGCGGCCCTGATGCATAGTCCGGGTCGAACGCGACGCGATCTCGACGGAGAAGGCCGAGCTTGCCCGGCTATCGATGCATCATTACCGGCAAGGTCGCATGCGCCAGGATGTGCCGCGTCACGCCGCCGAGAATCTGTTGTCGCAAACGAGAATGGGCATATGCGCCCATGGCCAGCAGGTCGCAGTTGAACTCTTTGGCCGCCGCCAGCAGACCAGCGCCGACTATGTTGTCGATTGGTTTGAACATCCTCAGATCAGCCGGCACGCCATGCATCGCCAAGTGAGTCTGAAGTTCTTGCGCCTGCGGGCCATGTCGCTGGTACTCTTCAGCCCAGAGAATGCGCACAGCTTCTGCGCGCTGCAGCCAAGGCATTGCCGCCTGAACGGCAGCCGAGGACTCAGCTGAGCCGTTCCACCCGAGGCAAATCCGGCTGCCGACCGTCGTCGGCGCCACCTGGGGTGCAATCAGGAGGGGGCGGCCGGAATCAAACAGCACCGCGTGTAGAACATCCGAGGAGGACACCTCTTCTGGGGTGGCGGGATGGCGCACCACGGTAAGATCGGCGAGCCTCGCCTGTTGCGGGAGGATATCCAGCTTCCGTCCGGTCAATATGAGAAAGCTCGCGGTGGCGCTTTCCGCTCCGGCGGTGGCTTCCGTCACTTTCACCCTGTGCTCAACGGTGAAGCGTTGGAACATCGCGCTCATCGCTGGGGCCGGAGCCAGATCCATTTGCACGTGTAGCACGGCCATGTGCGCGTTCCAGAGCTGCGCGACTGTCCAGGCGGTGGACAAAGCCGCCTCTCCCGCACCGGTGCTGATCAGCGGCAACAAAACCTTGCGGATGGCCATGATCTAGACGCTCCGAAAAGGCCTCTTTTACGCAGGATAAAAGCCGTATGGAACGTGTCAACGACCCTTTTCGGAAGACCCTTTTCGGAAGCGTGTGAGTTGTCCAAAACATTCGCAAACCTTGGTGCTGCGCCTGTCGGTCCCCGTATCAAGTCCAGCGAATTTCGCGGCTTGTTTGTAAACCGACGCCACTGCCGGTAAACTTTATCGGCGGACACTTGGACTAACAGGGCGATCCGGGCAATGTCCGGTGGTCACTTGCGACGTATCCTGCCGAGTGCCGCTAGGGGTATCGCGATGCAAATGCGGATCATTTGGGGCAAAATCCTGCCCGGCCAATGGGATGCTTTCGAGGCCGCTTTCAAGAAAGCGCTGGAAATTCGTGGTGATGTAAAGGGGCTGAAGGGGCAATGGCTACTTCGAGACGAGAATGATCCCGATGCGGGATATTCGATCTCGCAGTGGGAAAGTGCTGACGATATGCGGGCGTTCTGGGACAGCAAGAAGCGCAGCGAGGCCATGGCCGTCCTTCAGCCGTTCTACGTGAACCAATATACGATAACCAACTGTGCGGTTCGGATCGCATCGTCTTATTAGCCGGGCGCGGGTGCGGCGATGCTGACGGTGCGCGAGAACATGTTGATGGGGTGCGCCAAATCGGCGGCCGACCCGCGCCAGACCATGGACCGCGTGCTGGATCTGTTTCCGCGGCTGGTGCGGCTGCTGGACCGGCGCGGCGGAAGCCTCAGCGGCGGCGAGCAGCAGTTGCTGGCGCTCGCGCTGCTTCTGCGGCGGCCCGAAGCTGCTGCTGCTGGATGAGCCGACCGAAGGCATTCAGCCCTCGATCATCGACGAAATCGTTGACACGTTGCGGATGATCAGCCGGACGCAAGGCGTCGCGATTGTGTTGGTAGAGCAGAATCTTGAGTTCCTCGTCGAGCTGGTCGGCCGCATCGTTGTGCTTCAGCGCGGCCGAGTTCGCGATGAGATTACCGGAGAGCACATGCACGACATCGGCATTCTCGCCGGGGCGCTCATGTAGATTGTCAGGCTTCCTTCGTGGTCGGGTGAACGTGTCGGCGACCCTTCATAAATGGCTGGATGCCCGGGCTTTGACGCTCTTCTGAAAGCGGCAGCGCAGCGACGGAAGCAGTTTGATGGCGTTATGGCCTGATCGGTGGACCGGTTGGGGCGATCGCTCATCGACCTCATCTGCGCCTACAAGAGCTGCACGCGGCCAAGGTTGATCTCTTCCTGCACCAGCAAGACATCGACACCACTACCCCCGGCGGTAAGGCGAGGTTTCGGATGATGGGCGTGTTTGCCGAGTTTGAGCGCGCCATGAGTACCGACCGCATTCGCGCCGGGGTTGCTCGCGTGAAGGCAACTGGGGTGACGAAGAGTGGGAAGCCGACGGGGCGCCCGCGCACAGATCCGGCGACGGAACAAGCCATTCGCGACCAGCTCGCTCAGGGTGTCGGGATGCTGAAGATTGGCCGAAGCCTGAACGTCGGCACGACGGTTGTGCAGCGAATAGCGAAGGAAGCTACGGCGTGACTTCTGATGCGCTGGGTGTCGCTGCCGTCCTGGCTCTCTTAGCGACGCCTGCGCCGCGCCGGCGGATTTCGGCATACGGCTGCCACACGAAGTCCGGGATCGTGCGCTAAGTGCCGTGCCCGCAGCGCAGTCCCTCGGTCAAGGCGGCCAAGTCACGCGCAAACTGCGCGGCCGCAACGCCTCATCTTGCAGGCAGTCCGTTCCGGCCTCAATCGCACCATCCCACTCGGCTGCGAAATCAGGATCGTTCTTCCTACGCATGTATGCCAATTGGCGAAAGACTTCAAGGCGTCCCCTTGTGGACGTCCTTTGTCCAACCTCCATCACCTCGATTGTTCGTTTGTTTCGCCCACCGGGAGGACGACCAGCGCCCCGACGGGCGCCCCCATGATCGCTGATATCCATTCGAAGATGGACCGCGCGAAACAATGCTGCGCGACATGCGGTTTTCGCTGCTGGCGACGGGATGGGCCGGTCCCTCTCACGACGAGTGCGGCGTCGAACCGCTCAATCGCCGTCTGCCGGGGGAAGCTTTTCCGCTACCGTCCAGCGCGGCGAGCACGGGCCTGGACTAGCGATCATAAAGGATCCGCAGCACGACGAACCAAGGATAACGCCTGTCAAGCGCGCGCTCTCCGGAACCGGCCAACCGCCCATCCGTCGTAACCGGTATGTGCTTCATGGTGACGGCGTGATCGACGTTCCCGCCGATTACACTGATCTGCTCCTTGCCGCGAGAGACAACGATGTCGCAATGGCTGGCGAAATGGTGTGCCGGCAGCTTCTCGTACTTCAGCGGGCGCCTTTCGCGCGAGAAGCAGATGATGTCACCGGGAACGGGTGCGTACTCGTCCACGCGCTCCGCGACCATCGCCCAGCCTGATGTGCGGCCGAGCTTCATCTCCTTGGAGATGTTGATATAGACATAGTGCGCGGGCGCATAGGGGAAACGCGGTCCCGCGCCCGCCGTTCGCATGACATAGCTGATGAAGGCGGCCGACCAAGCATAATAGTCGTCACGACGCTCGTCGATTTGCCGGCCAGTTTCATCGTGCATCCCCGTCCAGGCCGACTCGCGGCGATCAGCGTCCTGGCCGAGCCACCAGTACTCTGCGATGCGCTCCCAAAACCCCGGAGCACGCTCGGGATTGTCGGCGTGCTCCGGATTGGAGTTCGGTACGCGGTGGATCGTCGTCCACCCGCTGACCGAATAAGCGCCACTCATGCTCCGCGATCGCCACCGCCTCGGCACGGCTGAACGGCTCGTACGACATGCGCGCGAACGGTGGAGAGTGTCCGGACTGGGCGACGAACTGCGCCCTTGTCTGCGTAGCGCTTGCTTGCTCGACCCGTTGCTGCCGGTTGGGTGTACAGGCTCCGAGGACGAGCGTCATAATGCAAAAAGTTCGGACCAGTGCACACACGAAAGGCTGCATAGTATCTGGACACGGTACATCCAAGAGGAAGACATCGAGCGAATCCCGGGACAAATCGCCCGGTGTGTTTCGGCGCGCCACCGGGACCCCGATCGGCTTCCAAAAGTGACCCCCTCAGATCGACTATTTCGTTAGCAGTAGCAAGGGGATATGCGCTGTCGGGAGGGGTCACAATCAAAAGCCGATCGTGTAACCGAATGAACTCATGAAATGCCCGTAATTTCAATTAGATAATTCCGAATCAGGTGGGTCCCATTTGGGCGCCGATTTACAGTCGCCTCCTGACGCTGAACGCTTCAGAGTTTTTCTGACCGCGCACGCAGCCCGTCAGTGGGTGATTGCATCGGGCTATGTCATCAATATTCGAGACCAGTGCGGCAAAGTCGAATAGCGAGGCGCGCCGCCGTCGCGCTTAATTCAAACAGAGCGTGTGAAAACTCGCTTTAGAAATTTCCAGAGAGAATGGGATTTCTCTACCGCGGCATTGTCGAAATCGACTCCCGATCAGTGACCAAAATTCGTGCGAAAAGAAGAAACAAATTCCCCAGAACCGTTACGGTCCTGAGTTTTCACACGCTCTGCTTGAAAAATGCAACGGCGGCTAAGGTATGCCCATAGATGGGTCCGCCTCGGGACATATTTTCTTTTTGGTAGCAAGATTCGGATGGCCATGGGCGGCGGCAACGCCTAGCCCAATCCTGACACCACGGGAGAAGGCATAGTGACCCCTATCGCAGATCGAGTTTATGGCACCGTCAGCCCGGCCAGGCAGAAAGAGATGAGCGGTCTTGAGTTTGTTCAAGGTCTCGCGGACAGGACCCTGCCCCTCAACACGATTGCGCGGACCCTTGGTTACGACGTAATCGAAGCGGCGAACGGACGTGTCGTCATTGTCGCGGAGCCAGATGATACCCTACTCAACCCGGCTGGCACGATACACGGCGGCTTCTCCGCGACATTGCTCGATAGCTGCATGGGACTCGCCATCCAATCAGCCCTCGACAAAGGCGTGGGTCAGACAACGCTGGAATTTAAGATTTCCCTTGTCCGGCCAATCACAACCGACACGGGTGAAATCAGAGCGGAAGGCGTGGTGCTGAGTAGGGGGCGGCGCATAGGCACCGCCGAAGGAAAGATCACGGATCGCAACGGGCGCTTGCTGGCTCATGGCACGACGACCTGCCTGATCTTCGAAAACTGACGCGGCGGCGGCCCTTATGGAAAGCCCAACGAAAACGGCATACATGCGAGGCGCGATCTACGGCCTCGCCGCCGTGTGCATCTGGGGCGCCTTCATTGTCGTTTCCCGTCTGGGCGTGCGACTGAGGCGCCATCTTGGTCGGGGCCCCTGTGTCAGACAAGTTGCCGCCTACATCGGCGTCTCGATCGCGGTCGGTAGCTCGTGCCGGTGGACGCCAGTCCCTTACGCGCTCGTATAGTTCTCGAGAATGCGGAGATAATTGGCGCGTGTATAGACGCTACGATCGCGGCTGCGCTGCCAGCTCATCATGCCGCGCATCTCAGAAAGGGTCGCGATTTTTCGCTCCTGCATCCATTGGTGCAAACCGGTGGTCAGTGTGGACATATAGCCGATGCCGTTGCGCAGCAGAGCAGAAGTCGTCATCGCCACGTCGGCACCTGCAAGCAGACATTTGACGACATCATCCACGGACGATATGCCGGTCGATGCGGCCAGAGATGCCTTGGTGCGACCGGCGAGGATCGCGATCCACAACAGCGGCAAACGTAGCTCGGCGGGATCGCTTAGTTGAAGCGTATCGGTCAGCTTCATGTCGAGGAGATCGATATCAGGGTGCATCAATCGATTAAAAAGGACAAGGCCGGCCGCGCCGTGTTGCACGAGGATCTCCGCGGAGTGACCGATGGCGCTGAGATACGGCGTCATCTTAACCGAAATCGGTAGCGCGACAGAAGAGCTGACGGCCTTTACGATGTCACCGTAACGGGCTTCGATATCCTGGCCGGACTCCAGTAGGTTGGTGGGGACATGATACATGTTCAGTTCGATCGCGTCAGCGCCGGCTTGCTCGATAAGCTTCGCATATTCAATCCAGCCGGCGCTGGATGATCCGTTCAGGCTGGCGATGACGGGGACCGATACAGCCTCGCTGGCTCGCCGGACCAGTTCCAGGTACCGTTCGGGATACATACCGTATGGGCTATTGGCCGCGGCCGGAAAATAGGACTGTGCTTCGGGAGAGCTATTGGCGTAGGCTTCCACACGCGATGCCTGTTTCTCGGCATCGGCCTCGATCTGTTCCTGGAACAAGGACGGCAGCACGATCGCTGCGGCGCCCGCATCCTCCAATTGGCGAAGGTTGTCGAGCTTGCTGTTCAGTGGCGAGGCCGACGCAACAATCGGGTTCTTGAGCGTCAGGCCGAGATATTGTGTGGCCAAGGTCATAACGGGATCCTCGTGCGGGGTGAAATCGGCAGCTTCGTCGTTCGCGATTTCTTCGGATCGGAAGAAGCGTCTGTCTGGCCACCAGCCGTACCCAGGCAATTCGCGGTGGTGATGAAGACGTTTTTCATAGGCTTGGTCAATCAGGCCCCGTTTGCCACGTGCCCCGAGCACCTCCCTCGCCGGTTCCCCAATCCGCGCAAGGATGCCCAGCGCGTCGGCGTTGTTCAGGGGGCCGGATCGGCATCGCCCAGATCCCGAACCGACGCCGTTGCCCATCTGGCAAATTCGATATCGGAACGGTTCTCTACAGACCAACCCACAGGGGAAATTACCAGATCACATCAAGTCATACTGGCCGTGCGCGCTAACTCTGGCGCAGCGACCGGCGCCGCCTTTGATGTCTTCCGGAGCTCGCCGACCCTGTAAATATCTACAGGGTTCGCAAGGGGCTCGTCCTTATATCATGCCGGGGAAGACGATCGTGGGTGGTCGCCTCCGGTGAAGACCCGCAGTGCGAGATTCTGGCGAAGTTCGTACCGCTCGCCTCTGACAACAAGCGTTATCGGCTCCCCTGATTCGAGGGTTGCTTCGAGAAGCTGCTCGTGCTGGCCGATCTTGATCCTGAGGCAACGGTGACGCCATTGGACCCTAAAGGCGAGGCTTCGCCAAGCTGCGGGCAAGTGTGGATCGACCGCTACGCCGTCGTTCTGCAATGACAATCCGGCGAAACCGAATACTGCCAGCATCCAGATCCCGCCAAGGGCCGCTATGTGCACGCCGCCATCAATCGCCGCATGAGTATCGGCCAGATCAATCGCCGCCGTCTTCCGGAAGTAGCGCAGCGCCATTTCGGCGTCTCCCAGCCGAGCCGCGACCACCCCATGCATGGCAGGGCTCAACGAGCTGCCGTGACCGCAGCGAGGCTCGTAGTAACGGAAGTTCTCTTCCTCAGTCCCGGACGCAAACTCTTCGGGGAGCAGTGCCAGCAGTGCCACGACATCGGCCTGTTTGACGACCTGGGATTTCTTTGTCCGCTCTCGCCCGAGCACGACGTCCATTGGCACGGAACGGCCTGCGTAGTTTGCCAGATCGATGTCTTCGAGGGCGAAATAGCCTGAGAACTGCTCAAAGCGGCCCGTTTTTGGATCGAGCCCGGTCGCCATCGTTTCCGCGACGGTCAGCCAATGGTTCAGTTCATTTTCTTCCAGGCGGAGGATTTTCGAGAGAGTGTCCCAACGTGCGGGCCAACGCTCGCGCAGCAATGCCGCCACATCCAGCGCACGCCGGATATTCCAGCGTGCCATGACATTTGTGTAGGCATTGTCGTCGATCGTTTCGTGATATTCGTCGGGTCCGATGACACCGCGGATGTGATGCTTTCCATCCACCTCCAACTGAGCACGGCTTGCCCAGAATCGGCCCGTCTCGAGAATGATCTCGCCACCGGCGTCGCGTAGGAATTCTTCATCCCCGGTCGCTTGCCAGTATTGCCAGATCGCGTAGGCGACATCTGCGCTGATATGCTGCTCCTGCCTGCCACAAAGGATATCGACGACCCGGCGGTCCGGAGCGATAACCTGATCCGGTGTCGCCTCGGCGCCGGTGTCGGCGGACTCCCAGGCATAAAGCGCACCGCGCCAACCCATCCCGACGGCTTTTGCCCTCGCCCCATCCAGGGTGCGGAAGCGATACATGAGCAGCGCTCGGGCCGCCTCGGGCCAGGTCAGGACATAAAACGGGAGCAGGAAGATCTCCGTGTCCCAGAAGACATGCCCACGATAGTCATCGCCGGTCAGTGCCCGTGCCCCGATCGACACGCGTTCGTCGGCTGGATTGGCCGCGCTGTTCAGATGGTAGATCGCGAACCGCAACGCCCGCTGCGCGGCGATATCGCCCTCGATCTCAATGTCGCTGCTCTCCCAGCGGCTCGCCCAGGCTGCCTCATGCGCAGCGACGATGGCGCGCCAGCCAGCACGTCGCGCAAGGCCGAGTTTCTCCCGCGCTTCGGTGCCGGGATTGAGAACGTCGCTATCGCTCCGTACCACGGCGACGGAGCGCTGAAAAAACACGACTTGCCCGGGACGAACTCGCCACGTCCAGGACGCTGTCAGTTTGCCGAGCGTGGTTGGCTGAAGGTCGTCGCCGTCGATTTGCAGCGACGATGCAGACGCCATGGCGAGACGCTTACCCGAGTCGAGGGTACGCCACACCCCAAGATCTTGTTCGGTCCGTTCCGGGACGAGTCCGAGGCCCATCCCTTCGAACGACGCTTCCAACGTGACCTCGACGGTTCCGGCCTCGATTTCAAATTGGATGAGTTGTAGCCCTACCGCGCGCTCGCTGAGCGATACGACGCGCAAGCTGCGAACCCGGGCGATGATGTCGGGTGAATTCGAATGGTGGCCGTGGCTGAGCAATGCGCCTCGCCTCATGTCGAGCGTCATGCGGTGCGACGACAAGTCACCGGGGTGATGCACAATTGGTGCGCCAGCCAGCAGGACGCGGACCTGCAGCCAGTCCGCGGCTGGAACAAGCCCTGGCACCGCATGGTCAATTCCTGCCATGTCGAACAGCCCGGCGACATAAATTCGCGATGGCGGGATCGAACGCGCGCCGCGGGTTGTCACGCGTCCGCCCTTTACGCCCAGGAAACCGTTGCTGATCGCGAAGCGCGAATCGAGGCTGCTCTGACGAAGCTGATCGTAGCCCTCGGACTCCAGTATCCAGGCGAGGTCATTGGTTGGCTCCAGTATCTGTTCCATGGTCCCTCTCGATGATGCCGTCCGCCGGCAAAGCCGCCCATCATTCATCGACTGCCCCTTCGTCCAGGCTGGTCACCACAAAATCTGCTCCTGCTGCCCAGAGCGAGCCTGCGTCGCCACATCGAACGAACCCGGGCGCCGCCATGTTGCCCGCGCGGGCAACCCCGAGATACTGGCGGGGGCTTCCCTCGACCACGCAGCACTCCGCGGGCGCGACATTCAACTCCGCGGCAGCAAACAGGAATCTTCAGTTTCGGCTTGCCGGGCCCAGATCGGCAGCAAAGCAGCTATCATTTCGTCAGGAAAATCGAGAGAGTAGGCAATCGGAGGTAAAGGGCCTTGACCCTGATCAACACGCCAAGCCGATGTTTGCATCCATTCCTTCAGGCGTCCGTTGGTAGGCGTGAACGTTGTTGACGTGCGGTTCGTCTCTGCCGAATAGGCGGCGGTCGCGCACTCGCCGACGCTAACCTCGCGCAACTCTGGGGCGCCCCTCCGCTCCACCCAGTTCCGCCATGACCCGCCACTTCATCTCGCCCTCCCAGCCCAGCGCCCGCAGGTTGGTGCATCCACCCGCTGTTCGACCGTAGTAGATGACCAATCGAAGCTGGCGTTGTAGCTAACGTCCAGTTCGTTGTGGCGACGTAACCACTCCCAAGCTCTGGACGGCCTCTACCTTAACGGCAAGACGCCCGTCGGCATAGTCATCCCAGCCGGCGGCCAATGGGTGGGTACCACGGTTCCGTGGGCACGAACCTCTTCTTCGCAGACTTGAAACCACACTTAATTCGTTCGACCCCGCCGACGATCTGACGCAGCAACACCTGGTTTTCCCGGTTCGCCGCAGCCAGCCGCTCCAGGGTATCGGCCAGCGGCGACGCGTCCTTGGCCCGCTCGGCGACCGCCGGGAGGATCTTTTTGATCAGCTCTCCCTGCACCGCAAGCGACTGTACGACCTTGATCAAGGCTTCCCCGACCTCCCGTAGCTCAGCGAACTCCCATAGCTCACCCCCGAAGCTCTGCTCGCCGTCCATTTTTACCTCCGTCCCTAAATTTTTACCTCCGTCCCTAATCCCTATCGCCTGCACCGACGGGTACTATGCCATGTTACTCCAGCTCTAACTCATTCAGGTTGCGCCTTCACCAACACCTCTTGCAAACACGCGAAGGGCCGATACCTGCGCCAAATCTAAGCCGCATCGGCTGCTGACAGCGGTCATGTAGCGAGCCAGGATGTCCGACGCGGCGTCCGCATCGAACCCATCGAGCGCGACGGGGCCCCATTCAAGATTTATCTTCTCGGCACGATCGCCCGGCACCAGCGTACGCGAGGCGGCAAGGAATGCCTCGATCGTGCCGTCTGGGGCCAGTTCCACGATGAGTGCCCCACCAGCCTCCAGGCCATTGACGCGCAATTCATATGCGAGGGGATTGCATCCCGAGCCACCGGGATACAGTGGTCCGGTATAGTAACCCGATACGTCTCGGAGATCCAATCCTGCGTGACCTATGGCGAAATAGCGATTGGCACGGGCAGCCGCTTCCTGGATCACGGACCGGACCTCGGTGCAGAACCTTTCGGCTTTGCGTTTGCTCTTCAAGTGTTGGTCGTCGATGGTCCTCTTGGCATTCGCTTCGTCGCCGAGCCGATGTTCGCGATGGAACTTCAGTGTGCGATCAAGTCTCGCCTGAAATAGCTCCGACATAGCCGCCTCCCACAAAGCGACACTCGTGTTGAGCGCTGTAGCCAGCTAGCCCACGGCGATCTGCCATCACGATGGTGGGGCAAATAGTTCGTGACCTACATCGATCCAGGCGAGTGCGGCGACCGTTCCGTTTGCGCGCCCGCGTCGGGCGATGTCGGCAAAACATCCGACGGTCATGTCGTCTCACCCGCCGTTGCTGAGTAATCATACTTGAAGTGGGATCAAACCGCATTGATCCATGTCAAGTATGTCCGAGAGAGCGCTCGAACCGGCTCTGGTGCAATTCAGCGGCCTCCCCAATCTTCCAGTGCCCTGACGAATTGAAGGCGGAGAGATGGCTGGGTTCCTGAGTTTGGATGAACTGTTCGGGGTCGCCCCTTTGATCGTGAGATCATCGTGCTGTGCGTGAGGTGGTACCTGCAGTTCAAGCTCAGCTTCCGGGACGGTTCTGTCAGCGTTCGCGCAAGTCCGATCTGGTCTTCCGCAGTTGGGCTGCGGTAGGCTGCCTCTGGCAGGGAGAGTCGGGGATGCGGTGTGTGGATTGCGGCTCGGCGGCTGTTTCGGAGCGGTCTGAGCGCACCGCGCAGGGCGATCGCCGCTTCCGCTGCCGCACTTGCGGCAAATAATTCAACGAACGCAGCAGCGGCCTGCCGAACCTGACCCGATATCCGTCCGACGTCATCGCCCTCGTGGTGCTTTGGCGTCTGTGCTACAAACTCAGCTTGCGAGACCTGACGGAGATGTTCCTCCTCCGCGGCATCGTATTCAGCTATGAGGCGGTCCGCGATTGGGAAGCCAAGCTCACCCCGGGCGATCAGCGCGATGGCGCGGGAATGAGGGCTAGCAGGGCTACTATCATGCGGGTTAGTCGTGCCGGAGGGCCGGCGCTGCCTCGCTGATGGCGCTCGCTGGGGGTCGCCGCCGTTCGGGCTATCATTTCTAACCGGATGAGTAGGCGAAGTCTCCTCTACATCATCGACCTAAATCAATCGCGGCCGGACTTGATGCCGGCTGGGCACCGGCTTCTTGAGTTGGCTACCATCCGGTGTATGCCCGACGCCCCTTCCCTTCGCCTTGCCACCGCAGATGAGATCGCCGACGCTCTGTCGTTCGCAATGCGCTACCAAGGCCGCAAGCGTGTGCACCATGCCGATGACATGATGGCGCGGATCACCGCTGAGCGGCTTGTACAGCACCTAGAGGCGTCGGGCTTCGTGTTGATGAAGGGGCCGCCGCGTCTGGCGCCGACGACAGGGGGTATGCCGCCAAGTCTCAGCACCGTCGCAGGGGCGGTGGTGACGCATGACTTCTCTCGCCGATCCCGCCCCGCGTTGAACCAACAGGAGTTTCGTAAACCGTGAGGATCGGGAACAGCTCTTGCCGGTCTCTTTGTTGCGCGTCACCGTCGCGTGCCCTACGTCATTGGATAGGAAAGTGACGCAAATCAAAAATAACGCGGTGGCGAAACAAATAGGGACGGCGGCGATGGCGGAGAAATCGCTCTCGGCGATTGAGCATGCCTTGGAAAACCAGCGGCTCGGCAGCTTGCAGATCCGCGTGGCGGTGATCTGCGGCCTCATTCAGATGTGTGACGGCTACGACATCAACTCGATCGGCTGGTCGGTGCCATCTTTGACCCATGTCTGGGGTGTCGCGCCGGCGGCGTTCGGGATTGCCTTTCTGTGGTCGAATATCGGCGTCATGGTGGGTGCCCTTCTCGCTGGACCGATCGGCGACCGCTTCGGGCGCAAGCCGCTACTGATGATGAGCGTCACCCTCTTCGGTATCGCCTCGCTGGCAAGCGCCGTTTCCCCCTCGCTCGGGTTCCTAGCGGGGACGCGCTTCTTCACCGGAGTTGGGATTGCCGGCGGGTTTGCGGGAACCGTGGCGCTGACCGGCGATTACACGCCGCAGCGCCTGCGCGCTATGATGATCATGCTGACCTTTACCGGGGCGCCGCTCGGCGGCTTTGTCGGCGGTCTGCTCGTCTCCGGGCTGCTGGCCGAGGGGTTCGGCTGGCCGATCATCTTCGTCATCGGAGGCGTCTTCCCGCTCATCCTGTTGGCGATCACAACGCTATGGCTCCCTGAATCGCCGCGTTTTCTGGCGGCGCGTGCTCACCTCGGACCGCACCACCACGCGTTGCTGCAGCGTCTCGCCATCACGCCGTCGGCGGAACACGCGCATGCAGTTGACGTCGCCCGGGGCAATCCGATCAGGATGCTATTCGACGAGGGTTATGCACTGCAGACGACGCTCCTGTGGATCATCTTTTTCTGCAGCCTCCTGAACCTTTTTCTGTTCATTTTCTGGCTACCGGAAGTCCTGCACTTAATTGGCATGACGCCGG
The DNA here is from genome assembly GCA_963832865.1 of uncultured Pseudomonadota bacterium. GTDB lineage: Bacteria > Pseudomonadota > Alphaproteobacteria > Acetobacterales > Acetobacteraceae > Rhodopila. Next base: position 13,504 of record CAWHWH010000051.1, on the reverse strand, counting down.
CGCAGGCGGTCTTCGCGACGAGCCTCTATCCGCTCGGCGGGATGATTGCCGTGCTCTATCTCGGATTGGCGATCGATCGCCTCGGTACGCGCCGGTCGCTGGCGGTGCATTATGCTGTGGGGATCGTGTTCATCTCGCTGATTTCGCTTGTTGCGATGCCCTATTTCGCGTTGCTTGTCGTGGTGCTGATGTCAGGAGTGACGGTACTCGGCAGCCAGACCGGCTTGAACGCGGCATGCGGCAAGCTTTATCCGGCACGCATGCGCACGAGCGGTTACGGGTTCGCGATCGGCGTCGGGCGGTTAGGCGGCATCGCCGCTGCACCGCTCGGCGGGTATCTGCTGGCGCGCGGATTGCCGCCAACCTATGTCTTCTTGTCAGCGTGCCTGTTCGCGGCGATCGCCGCCGTAGCGACCGCGCTTCTGGCGTTACCCGGCAGGCAGCCGAGTGCCGCCCCGGCGATTGAAGCGGCGTAGCCCCATTTCTCCAAAGCGGTCGTTAGTAGATGCGGCGTCAAATCGCTGGCTGCATTGCGTTCTTGCGCGAATTTGGACAGTGTATTCGAACTACTTGCAGTTCGTCCGACGCCTCAGGTCCAGACGGTGCAAGACCTCCTTGCGCCGGACGCGCCGCTTTACGACCGATCTGAAGTTCATGGACTCAACCCGGAAAAAGTGGCGATAGTCTGAAATGAGCATCACCGAACCGGAGGAAGCGGCGGTGGATGTCGGAAGCTGGCTGCGAAACCTCGGCCTTGAGCAGTATGAGGCGGCATTCCGCGAGAATGACGTCAGTGCCGAGGTCTTGCGCCATCTCACCGCGGACGATCTCAAGGAACTCGGCGTTGCCGCTGTGGGCCATCGGCGCCAACTGCTGGTAGCGATCGCCGAGCTGCGGGACCGCGCACCATCGGCGGCTAGGCCGGCCGAGAACCAGCTTGCGTCGCCATCTGCGGGCGAACGCCGCCAGCTCACCGTGATGTTCTGCGACCTGGTGGGTTCGACAGCGCTGAGTGAAAAGCTCGACCCCGAAGAACTGCGCAGCCTGTTGCACGCGTATCGAACCCTCTGCGGCGATGTGATCGCGCGCTACGACGGGTTTGTCGCCCGCTACGTGGGTGATGGCATCCTGACGTATTTCGGCTGGCCCACCGCGCACGAAGAAGACGCCGAGCGCGCCGTGCGGGCGGCCTTGGAGATCGTTCATACCGTCAAGCGGGCATCGTCCACCGAGGACTTGTCGGTCCGTATCGGCATCGCCACCGGTCCTGTCGTCGTCGGTGAACCGGCCGGTGCGGGGGACCAGTCAAAGCTGGCGGTGGGCAGCACGCCCAATCTGGCCGCGCGTCTGCAAGGACTGGCCGCCGCCGACCAGATCGTCATCGCCGCCTCGACCCGTCGATTGGTCGGCAATGCGTTTGAACTGACCGATCTTGGCGAACATGACCTGAAAGGGATCGCCGAACCGGTTCACGCCTGGCGGGTGGAGCGTGCCTTGGTGACGGAAAGCCGCTTCGATGCCAATCGCGGCGATCAGCGCGCTGACGCCGCTGGTGGGCCGCGACGAGGAACTGGATCTGCTGCTGCGCCGGTGGTCGCAGGCGAAGGACGGCGAAGGCCAGGTGGTGCTGCTGTCGGGTGAACCCGGGATTGGCAAGAGCCGCATCCTGAGCGCGCTGCGCGAGCGGCTCGAAGCGCAAGGCGTGCAGGCCCTGCGCTTCCAGTGCTCGCCCTACTACGTGAACAGCGCCTTCTGGCCGATCATCGACAACTTCGAACGGACGCTGAAGTTCGCCCGCGACGAAACGGCGGACGCGAAACTCGACAAGCTGGAAGCGCTGGTCGTCACGCACTACGGCCGGCCGCTGGCCGACGTCCGGTTCGTCGCTGCGATCCTGTCCATCCCCTGCGAGGAGCGCTACGGCGCCCTGCCGATGACGCCGCAGAAGCACAAGGACGAGACGCTGCGGACCTTGGTCGATCTCACCGAAGCGGCCGCCCGCAAGCAACCCAGCGTGATGCTGTTCGAGGATGCGCACTGGGCCGACCCGACCACGCTGGAGGTGTTGGATCTGCTGATCGACCGGGTAAGAACCGTTCCGCTGCTGGTCGTGCTCACCCACCGGCCGGAGTTTCAGTCGCGCTGGTCCGAGCAGGGACATGTCGGCGCACTGAACCTGTCCAAGCTGACCCGGACGCAGAGTGCGGCGATGGTCTCCGCGCTCGCGGGCGGCAAGGCGCTACCCGCGGCGCTGCTCGAGCAGATCCTGACCCGGACCGACGGCGTGCCGCTGTTTGTCGAGGAGCTGACCAAGTCCGATTCTCGAATCGGGCGAGCTGAAGGAGGCAGGCGATCACTACGAGTATGGTGGCTCCGCTCGCGCCGTCACCATTCCGGCCACGCTGCGGGACTCGCTGATGGCGCGGCTGGATCGCTTCATGCCGGTGAAGGAGATCGCCCAGATCGGGGCAGCGATTGGCCGCGAGTTCAGCTACGAGCTGATCGCCGCGGTCGCGCCGATGCCGCAGGCCCAACTCGACGACGCCCTGGCGCAACTGAGCGCGTCGGGACTGGCCTTCCGTCGCGGCACGCCGCCTGATGCGATCTACACCTTCAAGCACGCGCTGGTGCAGGACGCGGCCTACGACTCGTTGCTCAAGAGCCGCAGACAGGAGTTGCACGCCAAGATCGCACGCGTGATCGAGCAGCGCTTCCCGAACATCAAGACCACCGAACCCGAGGTGCTGGCGCATCACCTCACCGCCGCGGGCCTTGCCGAAGCCGCCATTCCGCTCTGGCAGGCCGCCGGCGAGCTGGCGTTGAAGCGCATGGCCCTGACCGAGGCCATCTCCCATCTCAACCAGGGGCTCGAACTGGTCTCCACCCTGCCTCGGTCATCGGAACGAGACGCCAGCGAACTGGGGCTGCGCAGCCGCCTTGGCACCGCGTGGCTGGCGCTCAAAGGCTGGGCCGCCCCGGAAGTCTGGACCAGCCTGCATCCGGCACTTGCCTTGGCGAAGTCGCTCGAGCGCCACGACGCGCTGCTGCCCATCCTCTGGGGACTGACGAGCAACGTCCATACGCAAGGGCGCGTAGCGGAGTCCCTGCCGTGGGTGGAGGAGATGCTGGACATCGCGAAGGCGACCGGCGATGCCGACCTGCTGATCGCGGGACACGCACTTGCCTGCGTTTGCTACTGTTGGGCGGGCGAGTTCACCAAGGTTCTGGAGCACGCCGACAAGGTGCTGGACCTCTACGACGCCGAGAAGCATCGCCATCTTGCAGACATCCTCAACCACGATCCCAAAACTTTAGCCGGTATCTTCGGCTCGATTAGCACCTGGATGCTGGGCTACCCGGACCGGGCATTGCGGCTGAACGATGAAAAAGACGCGCACGCCCGCCGGCGCGGTCACCCCTTCGACCTCGGATTTGCGCTGACTACTGGGGCGCATGAGTTCGATCACCGCTGTGACGCACGAGGACCTGCGCAAGCGCGCCGAAGAATGTGAGCGGCTGGGTCGGGAGAACAGCCTGCCCGTGCTGTGGGCGCTGTTGGCACCCATTTCATATGGCCTGGCACTGATCCGGGAAGGCAAGCTCGCCGAAGGAATTGCCCCGCTCAAGGCCGGCATCGCGTTTTGGGAAGCGAGCGGCGGCAAGGCCCGCAGCCCGACCATGAACGCGTTCTTGGCCGAAGCCATGGCGCTGACCGGCGACCTCGACAATGCCCTGCAGCTGATCGACGAGCAGATCGCCCAAATCGAACGCCCCGGGTGGGAGGAACGCCTTTACTACGCCGAGATCCTGCGCCTCAAGGGCTGGATGCTCTCGCTCAAGGGCGACCTTGAAGGTGCCGAACGGAACTTTCTCGCCTCGCTCGACTGGGCGCGCCGCCAGCAGGCGAAAATGTGGGAGCTGCGCACGTCGACCAGCCTCGCACGGCTGTGGCAGAGCCAAGGCAAACGCCAAGACGCGTATGAGTTGCTCGCCCCGGTTTACGGCTGGTTCACCGAAGGCTTCGACACCAAGGATTTGCAGGACGCGAAGGCTCTGCTGGACGAGCTGGCATGAACGACCGGCAGACGCGGTGTTCAGTTCAATCACAACAACTGGACAGACCTCGCCGGTAAGGCCCAATCTCCCTGTGCGATAGTCCTCGTGGTGTGACCATGGATGTCGGCGACTTTCTGCGAGAGCTGGGACTTCAGCAATACGAGGCGGCCTTCCGCGACAACCGGATCGACATCCGGGTGCTGCCGAAGCTGACCGCCGAGGACCTCAAGGACCTTGGCGTCACGTTGGTCGGCGACCGACGCATGCTGCTTGATGCGATTGCCGCTCTCCGTGAGCCGACGGCGCCTGCGGTCAAGGCTGGTGGGGATGTTCTGGACGCCGGGCTCATCCGAGGCACGGAAGCGGCCTCGACCGCGGAGGCCGAACGCCGCCCGCTCAGCGTGATGTTCTGCGATCTCGTCGGTTCCACCGCACTCTCGTCGCGGCTTGATCCCGAGGATCTGCGGGAGGTCATCCGCACCTACCAGGCCTGCGTCGCCACCACGATCCGGCAGTTTGACGGCTTCATCGCGCGTTACGTCGGTGACGGGGTGCTGATCTATTTCGGCTGGCCGGAAGCCCGTGAGACCGATGCCGAACGCGCCGTGCGTGCAGGCCTCGCCGTTGCCGCCGCGGTCAGCGCGGCACCCGTGAGCGGCGAACCGCTACAGGTCCGCATCGGCATCGCAACGGGACTTGTGGTCATAGGCGAGCCGATCGGCTCGGGTGATTCCCGCCAGCAGACGGCGGTCGGTGAGACGCCGAACCTCGCGGCACGCCTGCAGGGCCTCGCCGGGCCGAACCAGGTGGTGATCGACGCGGCCACACGGCGGCAGATCGGCGGCCTGTTCGAGTGCCAGGACCTCGGCACGGTCGAACTCAAGGGTCTGCCGGTGGCGGTGCCGGCATGGCAAGTGCTGTCTGAAAACCGCACGCTCGGCCAGTTCGAGGCGCTGCGTTCCGGCGCCACCCCGCTGGTCGGCCGCGACGAGGAGATGGAGCTGCTGCTCCGCCGCTGGGCGCAGGCGAAGGCCGGCAACGGGCGGGTGGTGCTGATTTCGGCTGAACCGGGCGTCGGCAAGTCCCGTCTCGCCGAGGCGCTGGCCGAGCGGATCGCCGCCGAACCGCACACCCGGCTGCGCTATTTCTGCTCGCCGCACCATCAGGACAGCGCACTCTATCCGGTGATCGCGCAAATGGAGCGAGCGGCCGGCTTCGCGCACGCGGACGGGCCGGCGGCCAGGCTCGCCAGAGCGCACAGACGGCGTGCCGTTGTTCGTCGAGGAACTGACCAAGGCGGTGCTTGAAGCGGGGGAACAAGCGGCGGCGGCGTTATCCGCCGTCCCACACCCGGGACCAGTGCCGGCGACCTTGCACGCCTCGCTGATGGCGCGGCTTGATCGGCTGGGACCGGCCGCCAAGGGAGTTGCGCAAACCGGCGCGGCGATTGGTCGTGAGTTCGGGTTCGACCTGCTGGCGTCCACCACCGATCTGCCGGAGCCGGAGCTTCATGAAGCGCTCGATCGGCTAACAAACGCCGGCCTGTTGTTTGTCCGCGGCTCGCCGCCGCAATCCAGCTACACCTTCAAGCACGCGCTGGTGCAGGATGCGGCCTACGGCACACTGTTGCGCAGCCGGCGCCAGCGTACCGTCAACGGCAACAGCATCTTTCGGTCGATGGTGGCCTTTCGGTGCAATTGCCATGTCGCATAACCAGCCGCGACGATGTTCAGCAAGAGCGCCATGGCGCGCATTTCGGTCGCGGGAAACGCTGCGAAGGCCATAACGGCAATGAAGGCTGTTCCCCCCGCCTGCCCAGCCGTCGCATAGAGCAGTGAGACGAAGCCAATTAGGGCAGCTACTACAAAGGGGTGGCTCACCGTTTCGATGCCTGTCAGCGTTCTCCCGCTCGGCGGCGGGAGTTATTCGCCCTGTGTCTTCACACGAACCACAAAGCTACACAAACAATATCCCGACTTATTCAGAAGAACCGTTATATACCTCAAGTATATGGCGGGTTATGTGAGGTGGAGGGGGGGTTTTGCTTAAGGGCGGGACTGGCTTTGCCGCAGTGCACGTGGCGATATTAAGCAAAATCCAAAATTCGCCCCCGATACACCGCCGAGGCCCCACCAAGCCTCGGCGATAGATCCGGAAGGGGTGAATGGTGGCGCCCACTGGCGGGTCAGCGTGCGTTGCTATACGTGCACGTTCGGGATGGGCTAAACGCCCAACAGGACGAACGACATGTATAACAACATGTATGAGGTGTTTGACCCGTTCTTGGCCTCGCAGACATGGCACGGCACCAAACAGGCCGACCGCGAGCGCTTCTATCTCGCGCTGGATAGGGTTGCTCGCGAGGCAGCGTTCGACCCAGAAGAAATGGGCGACTACCTGCGGGCAAAACTCGGCCTCCCATCCGGAGACGATCATGACGCCACTGCGGTCGCCCGGCGGGTCACCGATGCATGGGCTGTCCGTGATTTTCTGGTCATCACCGGCGCGGCCAATATCTGATGCTCGTTCGCCCTGGAGGCGGCCGGCGTCGAGTTCATTAACGAGAACGGCGGCAGGGCCGGGTGCGGCTGCGGAATTGATGAGCGGCTCCCATCACCGGCCATCCTAAGGTCCAGTTTGACCAGAAAGACGATCAGAAGCTACCCTCTTGCGGGGACGATACATTTGGCCGCCCGGGAAAACGACATGCCCACAGACGCTCATGATATCGACCAAACCAGCGTGGTGGCCCTAGGCCGTCACTTCAAGGTGGCGAAATTGCTTCCGCAAAGACTAATCGAGGCGGACGTGCTGACACCTGCCGACGCGCAACAGGTCCAGGTGAACGTGCTGCTGCCGGACGAGGTTCTTGTATTTGAAACGCAATTTGTGATTGTAAATGTCGAGAAGACCAAGATCTCGGTCACGTCGAAGCCTTCGGCACCAATTCCACAGAAGGTGAGAGATTTGGCAGCTGTCCTATTAGCAGAACTGGATGAACCCGTTCTAGCTATTGGCGTCAATCGCGATCTTCACTTCAAGATTGCCACGGCAATTAAATATAGGGAGCTTCGGGATAAACTAATAAAAGTGACGCCCTGGGGACTCGTGCTTAAAAATCCATTGCTGAGATCTATGTTGTTGCAATGCGATCGATATGATGACAGAGACGGTCAGGTAAATATTAAAATTGAGACTTCAGCGTTGCTCCAACAAGCAGTCTATCTACAGGTGAACGATCATATTGATTTTCCGGGCGGGCATTCTTCTCTCGATTTGGCTGGATTTCTGGCAGAGATCTGGACCAATGCCACAGAGAATTCGAACTCGATCGTGGCTCAGGTAAGGACGTTTTCTCAATGAGTGGCACAGTTCCTCTATCGACTTCTTCCCTCCTACATCCGAGCAGCATCGATAGTATTTCTAGTCTGCCATCATCTGGAGTTGCTGAAAACTACTCCCGGAGGCGCCCTCTTTGGCGCCCGGGGCCGCAGCGGACCACGACTCAGCAGAACACTGTTCTTCCTGTCGCTGGGTTGGCGGCATCACCCGCGACCACGGAGCTTGAACTTTCTAATAGTGCAGTCCCTACCAGCCTTTCGAAAAGCGCGGGTCTTTTTCACACGGAGGCGCGTTTTGAGGGATATGTTTTGGAATGCAAGAAAGACGTTATCGTCGCCCATATTACAGAGAGAGCGGGTGGGTCTGGCGAATTTCTGACGGTTGAAATTCCTGTCAATGATGTTTCTCCCTACGACCGGCCTCTGGCGAAGGCAGGCGCGACGTTCTATTGGCTCATTGGTTTTGAGGAGAAGCCTTACTGGAAGCGTAGCTTGATCTTGACATTCGCCGGGCACAAGCGGCTCACATCAGCTGAAATTCGGGCTCGTGAGAATGAACTTCTTGACTTGTTGAATGATGTATAGTGATGAGGGCACCTAGCGGGGCAGACCTCTACACCAAGGCGGGCCCGCCCGATCCCGACGAAATAGAAATCCACCTATTTGGCAGAGGCTACGGTGAGGCGCTGGCGATACACCTCGGGGCAGGCGAGTGGATGGCCGTTGACTCGACCCTGACCCTGTCAGGTGTTCCTTGGATTTTCGAATACTTTCGCGCCCTTGGCGTCGGCAGGAACCAAATACGTGACCTGATCGTCACTCATTGGCACACCGACCACATCCGGGGAGCGGCGGAAATCCTCTCACATGCGGCGCCGGACGCTAGGCTAATACTTTCCCATGGTGGGCAAAGTGCCGAATTCATGAGGATGGTTGCACAACGCTCGGGATCACCGCTTGATGCTGCAAAGGCAGCCGCGTTTGAAATGTATGAGCTATTCAAAATAATTCAGCTAAGGAAGGAGAAATCTCTGCTGGGCAATCTCGAGTTCGTTGGAAGAAACACAATACTCCCATCATGCTCGACCACTCCTGCACGCCTGATTTTCCTTGCTCCATCCGCGTTCGATTGTGGGGCTGCATTATCTTACTTTGGCAGCAAAGAAGCGTCTACAGAAGAGCAGCCTTTTCCATATATCGGGGTTCCCGAGAACCATGCCTCTATAGTTTTACTATTGGAACTTGGCGAGGATTTGATCCTCTTAGGGGGCGATCGAGAGAATCATACCGACCAAGAACGGGGCTGGACTGTAGTTTTGGCCTCCAAGGCGTCGCTCGCCCCCGCTAAACAGGCCTCGGTATTTAAGATCTCGCATCACGGATCCGCCACAGGCTACTGCCCTGAATTGTGGCCCGATCACCTTGCAACAGATTGTATCAATATAGTTTCGGCCTACACAAAGTTAGTGAAGCCCATACCAGACGGCGAAATGTTGAAACGTTATAAGCAACACAGCCCTCATCTCTATTGCACATCCATCCCCCGCCGCAGTCGCCGATATCACCAAACGATAGCCGGCGGGAGTGGTCCGAGGATCCTTCACGAGGGAAAGGTTCAGGAAGGGAGCATTCGGCTCCGCATGCGCCGATGTGTTGATGGCGTCCCCTGGTCTGTTGCGTTGTTCGGAGCTGCAAAACAGGTGTAGGTTCAAGGGGCACCGGGGCGTTCGCGGGAACCCGATACAATCAGCTAGCCGAAACGAAAAACGCGGCATCGGGCCCCCTCGCGCGTGCGCGTAGACACCCACCGTGGTTCGCCCCCGGTGATCGGCTAGATAGTCCCGAGGCTTGTGCGTGCGCGGGCGGTGGCGGTGCGACGGGCCGCGAGTTTTGCGTGATAGTCCGGACCGAACGCCGCTTGGAATGCGCGATAGATGGTTGGCCGGCTCACTCCCATAGCCCCGGCCACGGCGGTGACGGTGGCGCCCTGCTCCAGGCATCGCTCCACTGCTTCGCGGCGCTTGTGCTCGGTTTTGAGGGCTGGAGGGCGGCCTTGTCGCTTGGTCTTGTGTTTGGCGGCCTGCTTGCGTGCGCTCTCACTACGTTCCAGTTTCGCGCCGGCGGTTACGCCGCGGTCAGGTCCATTCAACCGGCTGGCTGACTGACATTCAGCAAAATTGCCGAAGGTTGCAACGCTGACGGGTTGATCTTAAAGCCCGTCAGGCGCGTCGCAGCGCGGCGCAATTCCGCACCGGACCTTACGCAGCGAAAAAGCCATTTATTGTCAGCGGCCTAGGCACCTGCACAGGTTGGCACATCTAGGCCACTTGCGCATACTTTTTCTGAAGGAACGCACCCGTACCTAAGAGTAACCCGCTGAGTAAAAATAGACCTCCGAGAAGCAAGAAATACATGCTATATAGGTTGATAAACACACCGGTGCCACGCCAAGAAGCAACAAGCCAATAGAATTCAGCTAATGGAGGGGTGCCGAAGGTCATGATTGCACCGAAAATACCCGAAATCCGGTAAGCCATTACGATGGTGTAGACATGCAACGCGGTGCACCCAATATAGGCGCTATACATACCAAGCATTCCTAGCCCGGTAGCTAGATATGACATCCCTCTACCCCCATGCTTTACTCCAAGATGCCCCCCTATAATTGCGGGGATGAGGGCAATCCAGTTCCATAGGGCCGGCTTTGTGTCGTAGTTAGCGTCCATATACGCTGTATAATCTCGGTTAACTACAATGCTAAATGCGATATAGAAAAACAGAGTGAAGAAGGCGGCCAGTGCACCGACAAGTTTTCCGCGCTTCCCTGAAAACCAGCCAGCGGCATACCCCGTCATCAGCCCTTTTATGCAGACCAGTATCACATTCGCCGCTGTGAAGGGCCAGCGCCCGCCAGTGGCTTCGTGCCCGAATGCAGCGTCTAGAGTCACTGCGACGGGGATCGAAAACGCCTCGCCCGAGAAGGATCCCGCTACAACCGCCAAAGGGTAACGAATGAGTTGCGGTATCCTCACGCGCTCAGCCTAGAAATCGTCGCCGCACTTACATTGTAGCTGCGGCCGATCTCGGTAAGGGATTCCACGGCCCTGTCGCGGCGCTTGATTGCGGCGATCCCGCCCGCCATCTGATCGAACGTGAGACCGCGGCGCCGAAGCGTTAGGAACGTCCGACGCCGGGGCGCCCCTATGATTTCTGGCCTGACGGGCAATTTCGGCACCTAAATCGTCCGCGACCTGTGCAAACGTGCACGCGCTGTCCCGTTGGATCATCTGGGATTGCCATTGCGAGACGCCGTGCGCGGGCTGCCCCGGTCGGGTAAACGGTCATTCAACACCTTTGGCAGAGAATGCCACGGCACCCCCGATACCTGGAGAGAGTGTGCGGCATACGCACCGCAGCCGAACAACGCTTTAGAGGTCCGCATTAGGTCCGCACGTCTTTCATTGCCTATCCGCCGACCTTCGAGTGGCAGCCGTTATCTCTTTAGAATCAACACATTATGGTGGCGTCCCCGGCGCGATTCGAACGCACGGCCCCAAGATTAGGAATCTTGTGCTCTATCCTGCTGAGCTACGGGGACACACCTCGGTCATATACCGGATAAACCACCGGAAGCGAAGCCCCAAGCATGTCCAGCGGTTCGCAATGCGAATGAGTCGCGCTCCGGGTTGCAGCGTGCGATGACCTGAGTTCGATATGCCACATGTTGTGGATTTATTGACTGGTCCCCCCACCTCACAGTGGTTTTCTTTGTGCGCCGACTGAATTGTCGATTTAGGTCTAGCCCGACTTTCGCAACTCGCGGCTAAGAATCCCTCAAACGGTGGGTTTTTCCGAGGTGTGGTATCGCAAGGTCGGCACCACAGAGTGGACGGTCATTATGCTATCGGAATACCGTCTGTTGTGATCCTGGGCGGCGGTTGGCCGGGTAAGTTGATCTTGAGCTTCCTGTAACAGAAGCGCCCTGATCCAGCTCGGGCTCGGTGTAGCGCGACAGGATAACAGTGCGGCCGTCCGTCGTTGGCAGATGCACATCGACCATCTGGATCGCTGCCATCTTGTCCAGCACTGACCGCGGCGTTAGTCCGGGCGCCAGTGATCGCAGTCGCTGCTTCAGCGTCACTTGCAGGCCGTAAGCCACGAAGGCGACCAGGATGTGAGCTTCAATCCGCGCATCGGTCTGGTGGTAGATCGGGCGAATTGCCAGATCGCCCTTCAGTTCTTTGAACGCCTGCTCCACCTCGGTCAGTTGGAGATAGAACGCCCAAAGCTGCGCCGGGTCACCGCCGCCCAAATTCGACCGCAGCAGATAACTTCCATCGCGGCGGCGAGCCTCGCGCAGGTTCTGCCAGTTCAGGTAAAGCGGAACGTCTCTGGTGTGACGATCTGGTCCTTCTCGGGCAACCTCAGCTCGATGATCCGCCAGACCGCCGGTCCAGCCTCTTTTCGGGCGCTCCCAGCTTGATCAGCAACTGGTCGCGGGTCAGCTTCTGCTGGCGCAACTCCTGTAGCCGCTTCACCAGCTTCTTCAGCCGGCGCCGCCGCATCGCCTGCTCCTTGTCGCGGCGGGCGCCGCTGCGCGCCAGGATGTAAAGCTCGCCGTCCTGCTGAACCAGCTTCACCTGCACCGCGTCGCGAACCTTCGCCCACGGCTTGGTCAGGAAGTCCTTCTCCATTTGACTGAGTCGCCCGGCAGGCCATCAGGGGTGACGATCAAGGCAATGACCACCTGGACGCAGTCGGAGCGTTTGTCCCGACTATAGCCATGCCGCCGCTTGCCGGCCTCGGGCGGATCGCATTCGAAATAGGTGCTGGTCAAGTCGTAGAGCAGGACTTCGAATTTGGCCTCGAACAGGGTCTTCCAGCGCTGTTGCAGGAAGCTGAACAAATCGGTCTTGTGCGCCAGCAGCTTGTCGAGGCAGCGATACAGATTGTCCTTCTGCACCAGGTCAAAGTCCTCGCCCAGCAGATCGCCCATCGCACTGCGGTCATACCATTGCCGATGCAGCCGCCACTCACTGCCCGGATCGATCAATCGGTAAGCGACCAGCGTCTTCAGCACGTTCAGCCAACGGGTTCCTTGCCGTGACGCTGGCAGGCGCGGCGACCAGAACTCATCCAGCTCAAGCTGATCCCACAAATGGCACGCCAGCCAACAGCCACCCCATTGCCGCGGCCGGCGAAGCCGCAGATTGCTGAGCCGGACCTGCACCACATCGCAATCCAATGGCGGCGGCGCACAATCCTCGGGGAACAACGCGACCTGCCGGCTGGCCTGCCCACTCTCGTCGAACGCCTCGATCGTCCGGCACCACGCGGCGCGCTGGGTAAAGCACGTGCCGCTGCACGATCCGCCCGCCGGACACCCGGCGGTTCTCGACAATGCTCCAATAACGGTGCTCCTTGCCGTCCTTGCGGCGAAGCTTGTGGCGTAGAAACATGGCACCACCCGCCATTCGCCTCTCAACGCGCCATTCGCCCCTCAATCGGATACGCCGGATCATTATACCCCGGCGTTGAGGGATGCCCAGGCGAGACCAGCCGGTCTATCAGCGCCTCATCCGTCGCATCCAGCCGAGCGGACAGCGCCCCGACATACTCCTCCCATTGCTCTTCCGGGGGTCCGCCAATCGCCGCCGTGACGAACCGATTGTTCAATACCCAGGCCATCGCGAACTGCCCTGGCGATACGCCCTTGGTTCGCGCATGTTCCGCGATTTTCCCGGCGATCTGCAGACTTTCCGGTCGCCACTCCAATTCCAGCATTCGCCGGTCCCGCCGCCCCGCCCGCGTCTCCGCCGAGGGCGGCACGTCCGGACTATATTTCCCCGTCAACACCCCGCGCGCGAGTGGGCTATACGGCACCACCCCCAGCCCAAAGTATCCGCACGCCGGCAGGTGTTCAGTTTCTACTTCGCGGTTCAGCGCGTTATACAGCGGTTGAGGACACCACCGGCCGATCGATCCCGGCCTCATCGCACAGGCGGCAGATCTCGGCGACCCGCCAGCTTCGGTAGTTGGACACGCCAAAATAGCGGACTTTGCCGGCGCGAACCAGATCGGCCAGCGCGCGAACCGTCTCGGCCAAG
>CAWHWH010000050.1:0-14928 GCA_963832865.1 uncultured Pseudomonadota bacterium | reverse complement strand
TACCAGTCATCCGCCGCCGCCCTGGATCCGCGGTCTGCTGATTTTGACGTGCACCGGCGTGTCCTTTGCCCATGGTTCGAACGATGGGCAGAAGGGTATGGGCTTGATCATGTTGATCCTGATCGGCGCCGCCCCGACCGCTTATGCTCTTAATCGTACCATGCCGGTCGATAGCACACCGGCTTTCGTCCAGAGCATGCATCAGGCGCAGGACGTGTTTGCTAAACGGACCGTTTCCGTTTTTCTGCCGCCGGATGTTGCCCGTGAGCGCGTGACCGACGCGATCCGCACGCGCAACTTCAACGATCCCGCCGTATACGGAGGCCTCGCCACGTTGGCCGACCAGATCGGAGCACAAGTCAGCACCTACGGTGCGCTCCGCAAGGTGCCGGCCGCCGCGGTACAGAACGTCCGCAACGATATGTATCTGGCATCCGAGGCGGTACGCCTCATGCCGAAGGGTGATTTCACCGCGGACGAACAAAACATTCTTAAAACATTTAAGGCCTCACTCGACGCCGGCACGCGCTTCATTCCGCTCTGGGTAAAGGTGTCGGTGGCGATCGCGCTTGGTCTGGGCACCATGGTCGGATGGAAGCGCATCGTCGTCACGGTGGGTGAAAAGATCGGCAAGGCCCATCTGACCTATGGCCAGGGCGCCTCCGCCGAGTTGGTCGCCGCCGCCACGATCCTGGCGGCGGACATGTACGGGCTGCCGGTTTCCACCACACATGTTTTGTCCAGCGGCATCGCCGGCACGATGGCGGCGAACGGCTCAGGGCTACAATGGAGCACGATCCGGAGCATCGCGCTGGCATGGGTTCTCACGCTTCCTGCGGCAATGCTCCTCTCCGGCTCGCTATACATTGCGTTTCGTTCGATTGTCTGAACGATCAGGATAGAGACGCAGGCCCATGCGACCTGCGCTCAATCTTGGTCAGCGAAGCATATCATAGGCCTTGATACCGCCTATTCCCCCTAACACCGCCATCCAGGGCCAGAGGCTGCGTGGCTGGTCAGTTAGCCACGCGACGACCAGTGTTCCACCTGCCGATAGCCAAAACCAAAAGGCCAGACGGACTAGTCTCGCCAATGCTGCCTTTGTCTTCGTCGCAACACCGTCCTCGCCCTCGGCGATGAAGTGATGCTCTTTCATCCGGCATTCATGCCGGAACTCGCCGGGCGGCCGCCGTCGTCGGCAACAGGAAGGTGAGCGTCAGGCAAAGAGCAAGCATGGTTGCTGACCCCCACAAGCACGCTTGCAGACCGCCCGCTTGCATGAGGGCACCCGAGAGCAGGATTCCGGCCAGCCGTCCGGCAGCATTCGCGGCGTAATAAAAGCCGACATCCTCGGCGGCCTTCGCCGATCCCGCATATGCGAGGATCAGATAGGAGTGCAGCGACGACACGACGGCGAACGCGAAACCGAAAAAGCCGAGACCGGTCACCACGGCTAAGTCGAGGGGCAGGGGTGGATGGTTTGCGACCAAAAGCGCGAGGCCGAGCGGAATCATTGTGAGCACGGCGCCCCACAGCCGCGCTTCCGGCACTTCACGGGAGAGACCGTCGGGGCTGCGTCGAATCACATACGGCGCAAGAGCCTGGACAAGGCCATACCCGATCGTCCAGCTCGCTAGAAAGCCCGCGACCTCCATGTAGTGCCAGCCATGCGCGTAGAGAAAAACCGGCAGACCGACGACGAACCACACGTCGCGCGAGCCGAACAGAAAGATGCGGGCGCCGGCGAGCAGATTGATGCTGCGCGTCTTGGCAAAAAGTTCGCGAAAGGATTTGGAGGCCTTGGCTTTGCCAAGCGTGCGCGGCAGGGACAGCGTTACGCAGACCAGCACGAAGGCGAGCAGGGCGGCCATCAGCCAGAGCGCGCCGCGGAATCCTGCGACCTCTAGCAGGAGCCCGCCAATGAAAAAGCCTAAACCTTTCATGGCGTTTTTCGAACCGGTGAACCAGGCGACCCAGCGGAAGAGTTGGCCGGCTCCGCCTTCCGATGTCGCCTTGATCGCTGATTTCGACGCTGTCTTCGTCAGGTCCTTGGCGACGCCCGCGATACCCTGGGCCGCAACCACATAGGCGACCGACAACGCCCCGTTCCACTGAGGCTGCAACCCGGACAGCATGATGAGCCCGGCGATCTGCAAGCTAAGACCGGTCATCAGCATGCGCGGAATGCCGAAGCGGGTGGCAAGCCATCCGCCGCCAAGATTGGCGACGATGCCGGCAGCCTCATAGAGCAGAAACAGAAAGGCCAGCATGAACGGCGTGTAACCAAGCCCGTAGAAATGCAGCAGCACCAGCATGCGCAACGCGCCGTCGGTGAGCGTGAAGCTCCAGTAGCTCGCGGTCACGACCGCATAGTTGCGGACGGCGGACATCAGCTCCTCCCGATGACGATGTTGGCAAGATCAACCATCCGGCACGCGTAGCCGATTTCGTTGTCGTACCAAGCGTAAACCTTCAGCAAGGTGCCGTCGGTGACCATCGTACTGGGGCCGTCGACGATCGCGCTGCGGGTATCGTTGACATAGTCGGCGGAAACCAAAGGCCTCTCTTCGAAGCCGAGAATACCGGCGAGCGGTCCGATCGCAGCGCTCCTGAACAGCGCATTGATCTCGGCTTCCGTCACGGACCGCGTCATCTCGAACACGCAATCTGTGAGGCTCGCATTCAGCACGGGCGCACGCACCGCGTGCCCGTTCAGCTTACCCTTGAGTTCGGGATAGATGAGCGCGATCGCCGTGGCGCTGCCCGTCGTGGTCGGCGATAGCGAAAGCATCGCCGACCGCGCGCGTCGCAGATCCTTGTGCGGGGCGTCAATGACCACATTAGTGTTGGTCGGGTCATGGATGGTGGTGATCTGGCCATGACGGATGCCGATGGCATCGTGCACCACCTTCACGACAGGCGCGAGGCAGTTCGTGGTACAGGAGGCGGCGGTCAGCAGCGGATGTCGCGCCGGATCGTAGAGATGGTCGTTAACGCCCACCACCACGTTAAGCGCTACCGGGTCTTTAACCGGCGCCGCAACGATGACGCGCTTGACGCCGCGCGCGAAATAACCCCCGAGCTGACCGGGCGTGAGAAACTTGCCGGTGCATTCGAGCACGAGATCGCAACCGAGATCCCCCCACGGCACGGCCTCCGGCACCGCCGCGTCGGTAAAGCCGATGCGTCGATCGCCGATATTGATCGAGTCCGTCCCATTGGCGTGGATCGCCTCCCGCCAGCGCCCGTGGACGCTGTCGAATTCCAGCAAATGCACCGCGGTTCCGGCGCCACCCTTGAGCTCATTCACATGGACGATGTCCAGACGGTTATCGGCACGTGGATCGTCTGTTGGCCGACACAGGCCGCCCATGGCGGCGCGGAGTGCGAGGCGGCCGATCCGTCCCATGCCGTTGATGCCGACGCGCATGATCAGCGACGCCCGACAAGCGCTGGCATTCCGCCACCGGCAATCTCGTCGAGCCGCACCTTCATTGCGATACGGTCGAGCGAGGCGAAGGGTAGAGCCGTAAAAATCTCCAGGCGCCGGCGCAAGCTGGCGTACAGCTCGTTCAGCAGCGCAGCGCACTCGACGGGACTGCCGTTGAACTTAACAGGGTCTGGTAGCGGCCAGGCCGCGGTGACCGCCAGTTCGCCGAAATCGGGGCAGATATCTCCGTCAAGGATGTCGCAGAGCGTGATAACGAAATCCATCCGCGGTGCATTGGGCCCGGTGAACTCATGCCAGCTCTTGCTGCGGAGGTCCGCTGTCTCGTGGCCGAGCATGCGGAGTTTGGCGATGACGTCGGGGTTGGGTTCGGCGATCGGGTGGGAACCGGCCGAATAAGCCTGGAAGCGGGCACCGCCGATGGTTCGCAACAGGACTTCGGCCATGATCGAGCGGGCCGAGTTGTGCGTACACAGGAACAATACATTAAACGCGGGGGTCATGCCTTTGTCCTCTGTCGGGAGCGGAGGGAGAAGGCGCGCAAAGTCGCCGCATAACTCGGGTTGCCCGGCGCAGCAGGTTTCGGTGAGAAACGCCAGCAAGCGTCGCAGGCCGGCAAAGCGAACGGCATGCACGATGTTTCGGCCCACGCGAGTGGATTGGGTCAGGCCGGCGCGTTCCAGGGCTGCGAGGTGAAAGGATAGGGTCGAAGTCGGAACCGAGAGGCGGGCGGCGAGGTCACCGGCCGGAAGTCCGGTCGAACCCTCGGACATAAGGAGGCGTATCAGATCGAGCCGGGTGTCCTGCGACAAAGCCCCAAATCCGAGCACGGCCTCTGATGTTTCCATTTTTCTGGATTTACAAAAAAGTCGGGCGGAATGCAAATTCGATCGACCCGAAAAGACCGGGAGAATTCATTGTCATGGAAGGTTCACGATGCAGGTTTTCGATTCCTCTAGAAATATGACTGCCGTTGCCGCCGGTATCGAGTGGCACGACTACCCCGGCGAAGGGAGGTTTTATGCGTTTCACATCGAAGCTGTTCGCGGCGGCGCTCTGCTGTGTGCTGGCTACGCCGGCCCTGGCTCAACAAATAACCGGCGCCGGCTCGACCTTCGTTTATCCGATCCTCTCGAAATGGTCGGAGGCCTACAGCAAATCGACCGGCGTCCAGGTCAACTACCAGTCCATCGGGTCGGGCGGCGGCATCGCCCAGATTAAGGCGGCTACGGTTGATTTTGGGGCTTCCGATGCGCCATTGGCACCTGATCAGCTTACCCAGGCTGGCCTCGCGCAGTTCCCCGTTGTCATTGGCGGGGTGGTCCCGGTTTACAACATCGAAGGGCTCGATGCCGGGCAGCTTCGCTTCACGGGACCGCTCCTCGCCGACATTTATCTCGGCAAGATCAGAAAATGGAATGACCCGGCCGTCATCGCTGTCAATCCCGACGCGAAGCTGCCGGATCAGCCGATCACCGTAGTGCATCGCTCCGATGGCTCGGGCACCACGTTCAACTGGGTCAACTACCTCGCCAAGGTGAGCCCGGAATGGAAGGACAAGGTTGGTGAGGGCACGTCGGTTTCCTGGCCTGCCGGCGTCGGCGGTAAGGGCAATGAGGGCGTCGCCGAATATGTGAAGCGGCTAAAGGGGTCGATCGGCTACGTCGAATACGCCTACGTGCTGCAAAACAAGATGAAATACGGAGTGGTGCAGAACCACGCCGGAAATTTCATCAAGCCCGAGGCTTCCGCCTTCCAGGCGGCGGCCGCCAATGCGGATTGGGCGAAGGCTCAGGATTTTTACCTCGTGATCACCGACGCGCCCGGTGCGGAAGCTTATCCCATCAGCGCGACGGTGTTCGTGCTGATGTACAAACAGCCTAAGGACGCGGCCCGCAGCCAGTCCACTCTCGCCTTCTTCAGATGGGCGTTTGAGAAAGGCCCTGAGCTGGCAACGTCTCTCGACTATGTGCCGTTGCCGGCGCCGCTGGTCCAACAGATCGAAACCTACTGGCAAGCGCAGATCCATTGAGCGACCGGGGCGGAACGGTGTTGCGCATTATCCTTCCGCCACTTCGCTAGGCCACGCAGCGCAGGATTGTGGCATTCCATGTCAAACGTTTTGGCCGACCGTTCCGGCTTGATCGCACCCCAACAGACGGGGCGCCGCTCTTCCGGTTTGGGCGATGCGCTTTTCCGGATATCTGCGGCGACGGCGGCGTGGTTCGTGCTCATCAGCCTGGGCGCCGCCGCCTTGTCCATGCTGTATGGCGGCCTTCCCGCTTTCGAGAAATTCGGTTTTGGCTTCCTTTATCGCACGGCGTGGGACCCCGTGCGCCAGGATTTCGGGGCTGCCGTGCCGATCTACGGAACCCTCGTCACATCCGGCATCGCGATGATCATTGCGGTCCCGATCAGCTTCGGCATCGCCGTCTTTTTGAACGAAGTATGCCCTCCTTTCCTACGTGGACCGGTGGCTTCGGCCATTGAGCTGCTCGCGGGTATTCCAAGCATTATCTATGGCATGTGGGGCCTGTTCGTGTTCGTGCCGTTCATGTCCGACCACATCGAGCCATGGCTTACCGACCATGTCGCGCCACTGCCGCTTATCGGTTTCCTGTTTGACGGGCCGCCTTTGGGCATAGGCATGCTGACCGCCGGCATCATCCTCGCGGTGATGGTGCTTCCTTTTATCTCATCCGTGATGCGCGACGTGTTCGCACTCGTACCACGCAGCTTGCGGGAATCTGCCTTTGCCCTTGGCGCGACACGCTGGGAGGTCGTACGCGGTGTGGTCCTGCCCTACACGCGTACGGCTGTTGTCGGCGGCATCTTCCTCGGTCTTGGCCGTGCGCTCGGGGAAACCATGGCCGTGACCTTTGTTCTCGGCAACGCGCACCAGGTCAGCGCATCATTGCTGGAGCCCGGCAATTCGATCGCCGCGGCAATCGCCAATGAATTCACCGAAGCCGATTCCGATATTTATCTCTCGTCGTTGATCGCACTCGGCTTTGTGCTTTTCGTCGTCACATTCGTCGTCCTGGCGGCAGCCAAGATCATGTTGCTGCGCCTGAGCCGCCAGGAGGGCAATTGACCATGGCCCGCGGTCGGCGGCGCAAAATCACCAATGTCGCGGCGCTCGGCCTCGCGACGGCCGCCACAGGATTCGGGCTGATCTGGTTGGTATGGATTCTGGCCACAACGCTGATCAACGGCTTTAGCGCGCTTAACTTGAAACTGGTGACGCAGATGACGCCGCCGCCCGGCTCCGACGGCGGCCTGCTTAACGCTATCTACGGCAGCGCCGTAATGATCGCTGTCGCGGTGTTGGCGGGTGGTCCGATCGGCATCCTTGCCGGCACGCATCTCGCCGAGTACGGCAAGCGAAGTGCGTTTGCCGAGGTTGTTCGCTTCATCAACGATATTCTGCTGTCGGCGCCGTCCATCGTTATTGGCCTGTTTGTTTACGAACTGATCGTGCGGCAGAGCGGCCATTTCTCGGGCTGGGCGGGGGCTGTCGCCCTGGCGTTTATTCTGCTTCCTGTCGTGGTGCGGACAACCGACGAGACCTTGCGGTTACTGCCGATGACCTTGCGCGAAGCCGCCCTCGCGCTTGGCGCGCCGCAGTGGCAGATGATCGTAAGGATACTTTATCCGGCCGCGCGGACCGGGATTGTGACCGGTCTCCTGCTTGGTATCGCCCGCATCAGCGGGGAAACCGCCCCGTTGCTCTTCACCGCCCTCAACAATCAGTATTTCACTGCCAATCTCGGCGATCCGATGGCGAACATTCCGGTCGTCATCTTCCAGTACGCCCTGGCCCCGTACGATGCTTGGCACTCGCTCGCTTGGGCTGGCGCGTTGTTGATGACGCTGTTCGTGCTCGTCGTCAGTGTGGGCGCGCGCGCCCTCATACGCACCCGCGGGAACTGAGCGGTGCGCACGTGATCATCGGCCCAAATCATCAAGCCTTCAGGGAAAGATGCATGCGGCACGCTTTGGGACTATTCGCCCTTGCTTTCGGCTGCACGATCGGGTTTCCGGCTCTGGCCCAGCAACTCCTCGGTTCGGGCTCAACCTTTGTCTATCCGATCATGGCGAAGTGGTCGGCGGCCTACGAGAAGATTAGCGGCGTTCACGTCGCATATC
This sequence comes from uncultured Pseudomonadota bacterium, assembly GCA_963832865.1. Taxonomy (GTDB): domain Bacteria; phylum Pseudomonadota; class Alphaproteobacteria; order Acetobacterales; family Acetobacteraceae; genus Rhodopila. The sequence continues at coordinate 7,331 of CAWHWH010000050.1, read as the reverse complement.
AGCCGATCGGTTCAAGCGGCGGCATCACGGAGATCAAGTCAGGTGTCGTTGATTTCGGCGCCTCGGACGCCCCGCTGTCGCCCGATCAACTTGCTCACGATGGCCTGGCCCAGTTTCCCGTGGTGATCGGCGCGATCGTGCCGGTTGTAAATCTCGATGGTGTCGCTCCCGGTCAGCTCCGCTTCACCGGCCCGCTGCTCGCCGACATTTACTTGGGTAAGGTAAAGAACTGGAGCGATCCCGCCATTGCCGCTCTGAATGTGGGAATCAAATTCCCGGATCGGGCTATTACCGTCATTCACCGCTCCGACGGATCGGGTACGACATTCAACTGGGTGGATTACCTGTCCAAGGTCAGCGGCGAATGGAAAACGGAAGTCGGCGCGAACACTTCGGTCGCGTGGCCGGTCGGATGGGGCGGAAAGGGCAACAGTGGCGTCGCGGACGATGTAATCCGTATCAAGGGTGCGATCGGCTATGTTGAATTCGCCTATGTACGGCAGAAAAAGCTGGTTTATGGACTTGTACAAAACCTTGCCGGCAACTTTGTCGAGCCGGACGTCGCCAGTTTTGAGGCGGCGACCCAAGGCGTGGATTGGGAAAAGACCCAGGACTTCTATGTCCTGTTGAATAATTCTCCCAGCGCGGCGGCGTATCCGATCGTGGCAACGTCATTCGTGTTGATCCACAAGCAACCGAAGGACGCGGAACGTAACCGCCAGACCCTTGCCTTTTTCCGATGGGCGCTGGCGAGCGGCCAGGAGCTGGCGGGCTCGCTCGACTATGTGCCGTTACCGGTACCGCTCGTGCAGCGGGTCGAGGCCTACTGGCAGGCGCAGGTCCAATGACCCTGCGCGATCACCTTTCTTCGGCACACGCGCGGCACGCGATGCGGACTATCCTGGTGGTGGCCGCGATCTGTCTGGCTGGCCTCGTTCTGAGCATGACGCTTGACGATCTCATCGCCCCACCCAGTGACCGCGCGCTTGCCACGGCAGTGGCAACCGGCGGCTGAAACGTCCTCATATGGGCTGCATGAACCGTCCCGGGCACCTGCCCCGGCTCCGCCATCAAAGTTTCACGAGTCCGCGGAGTGTTGCTTCGTCAGGCCCCTGATTCGTAAAGCAATCAGCCGGCTTTCCGTCGATCAGAATACTCGGGACCCTTGTAATGCCGATCTGTTTCGCGCGCGCTGCGACGTCCGCCTGATGCATGTCGAGTACGCTGACAGTGTCGGATGGGCCTGCAATGCGCTGAATCATCTCGACCATGTCCCGGCAAGCAACACAGCCGGCGCTAAATACCTCGATGGTATGAGCCATAACTTGATCCTCCCGTTGCTGCTTGACCAAGGGTGCCAACTCCCACAATGGGAAGGTCCTCTGTCAGACACAGCTTAGACCGTCGGCTTGCCAACTGGCCGTCGATAACCACGCTCGGCACCCGCTGAACGCCATACTGCTTGGCCTTGACGACGACATCGGCGCGCTGCATGTCGAGCACTTTGATGGTGTGGGATGTGCCCGCGATGCGCCTGACCATCTCCACCGTCTCCTGACAGATAGCGCAGCCGGCGCTGAATACCTCGATCTTCTGAGCCATGATCCTGTCCTTTCCTTGGCGAACGCAAGTGTGCAGCCTTCCATCATGGGAAGGTCAACCGCCGCATTATCAAGCACCGTGAATCAGGCCAGCCGGGCAACGATCCCAAGAGATGACGCAGATAAAGAAATGACCGCTGCGCCAAGGATGATCCACAAGGTATCGAGTTCCGTCGTTAACAAAAGAACCAAGCTCACCGCAGCAATCGCAACCGTGACCCAATCGGTTAGCGCGTCATGAGCAAGCGGAATGGCCGCCGCGAGCAGCAAGCCCGCGCTGGCAAGCACGACAGCCTGCAAGATCGCTTTGACGCGGGGGTGTTCTATGTGCTGCCCGGTATAATGAACGAGCGGGATAACCAGCAACGCCGGGGTAATCATGGCGAGCCAACCGGCGACCGCGCCAGGAAGCCCGGCCACAAAATACCCGACGCTGACAATGTAGAGGCCGACCGGCCCCGGCGTGCTACGCGTGATGACAACCGCCTCGTTCAATTGCTGATCGGTGAGAACGTGATGCTGAACGACGAGCAAGTCGTGGATAACCGGCAATGAGGCAAGCCCGGCGAAGGCCGTCCCGGTTCCTTTGAGCAGCAGGAGATAGAGCAGGACGGCGTTCATGGCTGGGCCGCCGGTAGGAACGCGCCCAGAGCGCCCGCCAGCAGCAGGACGTAGATTGCCGGAACACCCAGCCCGACATAAGCGGCGAACGCCGCCGCGCCGATGATGACAACCCGTAAACGTGCGCCGCCTTTGTAGTGGGGCCGCGCAATCGTCCAGCTTGTCTTGGCTGTGATCGCCACGGCTGCCGCGATTGCGCCGTGAAGCGCAGCCTGCACGATCTTGTTTTCTTGCCACTCGCTGAACAGCGCCGTCAGCACCACCACCATGAGCGCGCAGGGAATGGATGCGGCAAGCAGGGCAAGCAGTGCGCCCGGCAATCGGCGCAAGAGCCAGCCGAGCGCCGTGCAGTTGGCAAGCAGGTTAGTGCCCGGCGTTAGCCGCCCGAGGGCGTAGCAGAGGGCAAAGCTGTCGTCGCTCAACCAGCGGCGTTTCCTCACCAGTTCATGATGCATCACCGCCGACGTGGCGCTACCGCCGCCGAGCGTGAAATTTCCATAGCGCGCGAAGAAACCGATAATCCGGCCAAGGCTCGGGCTTGCCGCCGTTTCGCGCATGGTGGCGGTTGTTTGATCGACCATTTCCACCCGCTAATTTTAGTGACAGCCGAAAGACTGTAATTCATTGTAGCAGTGCGAGCCCATCGGATCGACGGGCAGCGTCAAAGCTGACCATTCGCCCTCTGGCGTTCCCAAAACCCTATAAGCGCCACTCGGCGTTCTTGTGATATCATCCCATGCACACACACACCGGGAGACCACAATGAGCGATCTCCAAAATCGGGACTTCGTAAGCTGGAGCGAGCAGCAAGCCAGACGTAGACTGAAGAAGCGCGTTCGCACCATCGCCGAGCATCTCATCCGCATTCAGGCATCACCGGCAACCCATCCGAAGGCGGGCTGGCAGCGAACCGTGGTCGAGCAACGCGATGAGCTGGGGACGATCCTTGATGACAGCCCGAGCCTGAAGCCCATCGTCGCGACGGTGATCGCGGCCGAGCTACCGGTCGCCCGGCAACTCGCGGCCTTGGCGTTCGAGGAATATGGCGAGACGCCGAGCACCGCCATCGACCAGATCAACTACACCGAGGAACAAGTGCTGGGGCCGTGGCTGCCGTGAGCCTTGATCGTATAATTCTCTATTGGACTAACCCGCGCAGCGGGAGCCGTGTGCCCCGGCGACGGCGCCCTCTTTGTCACGGTCTCCCGTTGGATCAGTTGGCGGGCGGGATCTTCATATTCCTCCCGGGTCAAGAGGTGGAATGCGACCAGGGCGGCGACAGCGGCCGCCAGTGTATGGGCAGGATGGGTCGCGTCATGCCGCCACAGGTGGCGGGGCACCTTGGTCGTCGGCTGTACTGTCGAGCAGGGGTGGCCCTTTCTCCCCGGTGTAACTACGCCAGATGATGACGGCGAGATCGCCCACGCTCGGTTGATGATTGTGCGGCAACAACCGGACTATCTCATCAGCAGCATCACGTGCCCACTTGTCCATGCTTTCTTTCCCTCCCCGCGTTGTCCCAGGCATCTTCCGCAGGTCGCACGCTCCAGCTGACCTCCTGTCGAGAAAACCTTCACGCCGCCTCGCGCTGAAGCGCCCGCGCCACTACCCCAGGTTCCCGAGCAATCACCCGTAAGTAGGCCAAGGCCGGCGCGTCGGGTTGCTTCCTGTTCTGCTCCCAGTCTCGCAGCGTGCCGATCGGCACATGGTAGCGAGCGGAGAATTCAGCTTGCGAGATGCCCAATCGCTTGCGCACCGCGCGCGCAATGGCCGAAGCTGTCTCGGCCTCACTGAGGATCGGTGCCGCGTCCGGATCATCGGCGACATTGCGGGCGATATCCTCGTCGGTCTGCGCATCGATCGCGGCCCAATTGGTATCCCGCAACGCCTGTTGAACCATCGCGGAGGTAACTTTTACAGTAGTAGCCATGTGCGTTGCTCCTGTCGGCTAGCCTTGCGAACCGAGATCAGCCGGTAGGTTTCATTGCGCATCGTGTAAGTGCAGACGAACAGCCGTCCCTCAACTAGGCCGAAGGCGTTGACGCGGACCTCGCCATAGTCGAGCCGTTCGTCCGGCACCTCACCGATGCGGTTCTCAAGAACGACCGCGCCAGAGGCAAGCGGCAGACCGTGCTTTAACCGGTTCGCCACGTCCTTTTCGGGGTCATACTCAATATCCATGATGGGATATACGGCTTGGCCGTATGATAATCAAGACGGATTATTAGGCGGCCCGCGCCAGCACCTCGGCGGACGTTACCGGACCCGGACCGCAGCGAGCCGCTTCGGACTGATCGCCGTGTAGATCGCCGTGCTGGTGATGCTCGCATGCCCAAGGAACTCCTGGACCAGCCGCACGTCCACGCCGTCGTTGATCAGCGCGTAGCCGGCACCATGGCGCAGCATGTGGGGATGCAGCTCATCGCCCAGTCCAGCAAGCTTCCCTGCCTCACGGACGATGTACTGCATCGCGTCAACCGACAGCGGGCCGCCACGCTCTGTCTCGAACACCCAAGGTCCGTTGGTCGCCTTGCGCATCTTGCGCAGCGCCGACAGATCATCCCTGCGCAACCGTGTGCGTGCTGGTCCTGCCGCCCTTGGCCCGGCTGATGGTCAGCGTCCCGCCATCGAGATCAAAACTCCCCCAGCGCAGTCCCACGGCCTCGCTGGCACGCAATCCGTGCCGATAGGCGAGGCGCAGTAGCAGCTTGTCGCGCTCGGGATAGCGACCACGCTTGCCGGCAGCCGCGATCAGTTTGGCAGCCTCTTCGGGCCGAAGATGGCGACGCCGCGCTGCAACTTTCGGCTTTTCGTTGTCTGAGAGCGGGCTGAGCATGGCGGCGTGTCCCTAGAGCGTACGTTGGGAAGCACCATATACTTTCGGCTTTCCGATAGGAAGACCGAATGTCACATCGCTTAATCGCGATGGTAGGGCACAAAATAAAAAAGCCCCCGGTGTTACCCCTACCGGAGTCGTACATCCGCGGAACGGTTCGCCAGGCGCCAGCCGGCCAGGATCGGGTCCAGTCGGAGCAGCCCATGATGCATGGTCTTGGGGCCTGGCGGGCGGTATCCGCGGGAGGTACGGCCGGACCACCCCCCAACCGGGCGACGATCCACGCGTACCACGCGAGCAGACTTTCATCATGCGGATTCCTGAGTTTCTCGGTGCGCCCCTCCAGGCTGGTATTGAGCGCGCGCAGCGCCGGCATGTCGGCCGGATCAGCGGCATCGGTGATCGGCTGGCTGGTGCTTCCGTCTCGGGCCATCACAAGCTGCATCGATCGTATGGCAGCGATCAGGCCCACGATGGCGAGTTTGGTAAAGCAGTTGGCATCCTCCATTTGCAAATCCTCGATCCGCAAACAGTCCGATTTCATCGAACGGAACACCTGCTCGATAGTCCACCGCATACGATACCAGGCGACAATCTGGCGGGCTTGTTCCAGCGTCGTGACCGTGTGCGTGGTCAACAACCGCCAGTGCACGCGTTCCACCCCCTCGGGCGGATCGATTTCCTGGACATCAACGACCCAGAGCGAGACCGTTTCCGGTTGGCCGTTGTCCGAGGAATTCGCTGGACGCTTTAGGCTCACGGGGCCATAGCGCATCGCCACCGTGGCCTTGCGCGCCGGTTGTTTGCCCTTGGCCGGAACGTCGATCGTCTCACGAGCCTGTTCGGGCAGCGCGGCGCAGTAATCGGGCAGCAATCCGCCCGCCGTCAGGGCGCGGGGCTGCGCGGAACGGACCAGCAGGTGCACATTGGCGGGCCTGTTCGCGAGCAGATGGTAGATGTCGCCCTCGCGATCGCCCACCATGGTGATCATGTCAGCGTCCGTGAGACAGTCACCGGCCATCTCGCTACCCTGAAGCCAGCGACGGGATTCCTTGTCGTCCGCGGTGCGTTTTTTGTGGGTTTTGACCTTCTTTTTCGCGCCGGTCTTTGCCTCACTGACCCGCCCTTCGGTACGGTTCAGCACGATGCAATTCACCAGGCCGATGATACCGCCGTTCGCGGCGTCGACCCCGAGAACAGGATGAAGGAACAGACCGGGATGCTCGCCGTCGCTGCCCAAACCGAACCCCCGCTTGTTGGCCTTCTGGGAGGGAAACAACACATCGGTCGTGTCCATGATCGCCAGCACATGCCGTCCGGCGGCACACTGGTTGGTCTTGCGCCCCGCGGTCACCAGCATCTCGTGCGTGCTTACCGCCGGGTTGGCGAGGAAGTTGTTGAACCGAATGGTCTGATTGCGGTCCTCGGCCAGTCTGTGGATACAAAGCGTCCGTTTGCTCTCGACGGCATCCAGCAGCACAGCCCCCAGATCCTCCCGCCGTTTATCCCCAAATCGCCCAAGCGCTGCCTCGTTCATGCGATGCCATCCTGTTCCATAACCGATGAGGCATCGAGTCGAAGAACCGAGTGATTCGCAAGTCGTTCCGTACTTGTTCCAGACAACGGTAGGGTGTTACCCAGGGGCGAGCGTGGGATTTATTCGCGGACTGTGGCCCGCGCCGGGATGCTGCGCGCTCGGGGGAGATGGGTCAAGGGACTGCCGACACGGACGGAAAGACCCCCTGATGCAATGTCCGGAGCCAGGGGGCGAGTTCCTCCCGTTGGGGCCTCTTCGAGCCCCCCGTCGCTCACGCTGCTCGCCGTCGTCATCGGGGTCAAGCGACGCGTGTCGGAGCGCGGAAGAGTGAAAGCATTCAGTTCTGGAGGGTGGGGGCGTTCGTTCACCAGCCGGGTTCATCCGCCCTTCAGGGTGAAGTCCCCGATAGCGGCGGTGATGCCGATCAACATAGCCTGAGTTGCCATAGCCATAATAGCGGACCCGATCACGATTCCCCCCAGACAGTTGCCGCCGGGACGCTGCGGCGGCGCGCCCTCCCCGATCTTCATTCGTTGCATGTCAGGACCTCTCCGACCCTCTAAATGGCTATTTACGGCGAAGTGAGCAAGATACTGGCGGGACTGGTTGGCCTGTCGAGCGGCCGCCCGCAACCAGGTCGAGCTCGGTGCCGCCCAGGTTCGTCAGCCCGGCCGAAGTCTCGATTCCGCTCTCGATCATGACTGCCTCCCTACGTTCTTGGTGATTACTCCGGAAT
>CAWHWH010000049.1:0-45698 GCA_963832865.1 uncultured Pseudomonadota bacterium | reverse complement strand
CTTTGCCGGACGGTTCTGCTCGCCTGCAAAGGCTGGTATCAGCATCCCGATGGGTGAAGCAAAAACCAAAAGAGAGTCGCATTGGGAAAGCTCCTCGTCCTGACGAGTTTGGGACTGCTGCTGTTGCTCCGATTGCGACGAAAAAGCCCACCCCTATTGACACAGGTCAATGCAATTCAGCGACGCTTGGCGATACTGTAGCCGGTGACGCGGAGTTTAACGATGACCCGACGGCCTGTGCATGTTCCTGGACAATCCGCCCCAGCACCTGGGACGTACGAACAGATAAACGTCTTCGGCACTCCGACGGGCATACGGGTCAACGTCGCGCATGGTCAACCGCTTCCGGCGGCGCCCATCGGCTATGGCTGGGCGATTGTGGAAGAAGACGCGTCCGCTGATGCGGACTAGAAAAGCATTTGGTTGGTTCCGGTCGGATTACTCGAAATTGATAAAAGCCTTTAGTAATTCCGGCTTGAGTTCGAACGGTCCGTGCCGTAACCCTGCGAAGCAGGCCATCGCGCTCCAATCTTGTAAACGCACGGGTTACGGTTTCCGCTGAGGTGCCGAGATAATCCGCGATGTCGCAGCGGCTCATTGGAACCGTAAGAACATGCGTGTCCTGGTCGAAGTAAGACCGATGCACCGAGCAATCGATCAGGAATATTGCCAGCCGACGTGGTATGTCGAACCGTCCCATGACGATGATTTGACGTTGCGCTTGTCGCAAATCATGCGTCGCTTTGATGAGGAAATCGATCCTGGATCTTTGGATTTTTCAGCAGAAAATTTTCCAGTTTGGCGGCTTGAAACCGGTAGACCCTGGTTGGGATGATCGCCTCGGCCGAATTGACGTATCTTGCCTGCTCGGCGAGGCCAAACAGGTCACCAGGCCAATGGAAAGCGACGATCTGTCGTTCGCCATTGCGGAGCGCATGGCAGATCCGGACCAACCCCGCGCTCAACAGGTAAACGAAACCCGCCTCGTCGCCCTGCGAGAAAATCAGTGAGCCGGCGGTCCTGAAGTCGATGATCTGCGCCAACCGCCCGAGTTCAGCCCTTTCCGGTGCGGAAGAGTCCGATATGCGGCGCCTCTTCACCGTGTCGATGCGTCCAGCCATGGGTCGCCCGTATGCGAATGTCGGCGTATCCGCGGTTGCTCGGGTGGCGCAAAGCCGGCATGGTCAAGTCAGTGCCTCCCCCGGCCGCAGCCTCGGCAAACGGCTATCCACCCTTGTCTAGGACTTCGAATTCGACCCTCACGCTGACTTTTGTCAGCGCGACAAAATGCCGTTGTCGGCAACCTTGGCAGGACCGTCGGCAGGTTGACCTTGATCTGGCGCAAAAGAAGGGGGCTTGGCTGCACATGGCGGCGATGGCCAACTCTTGGGGGGCCTCCTCGGCAATCGTCACCGGCGCCCAGGACGCGATTATAGGCCGAGCTTTGGACGGCACGATTGCGAGCTGGAACGCCGGTGCTGAGAGGCTTCTCGGCTACACGGCCAATGAGGCTCTTGGACGATCCGCTGCGGCTGGGCCTGGCTCGTCAGATCTACTCGCCGCGATACAACAGATTTGGCGCGGCGCGCCGGTTCCCCTGTATGAAGACGAGTTTCGTTGTAAAAACGGCGATGTTCTTCTTGTTTCCGTGGCCGTATCGCCGGTCATGGACGGACCTCAGCAACTTCTCGGAATCTCGCAGATCGTCCGGCCCGTCACGGCCGGATCGGCCCAGGCAGCACTGCCTTGCGCCAAGATCGAAAGCCAGGATCTGGACCGTGACTTGCTGCACCTTTCCCGATTGGACGCCGTGGACCAGATGGCGACAGCGCTGGCCGATGAGATGGCCCCGCCTCTGACCGCGATTGCAATCTATCTGACCGCCGCGCGCCGGTTATTGTCTACAGGCGAGACAGGCAGCGCACAGGATCTGGCGACGACCATCGCCCGAGCATACGACCAGGTGGGTCGAGCCGCGCAAATCATCCGACGCTTCAGATGACGAGCACGGCCCCAATGAGGCATAGGCGTCCAGGGCCGGAGCCGACGTTTCGAGCAACTGCGCGCCCATCAGCGGCTGGCCTGTCCGAGATAGGCTTCGCGCACCGCCGCGTCGTCATGGTATCCGCCGGGGTATCGCTGGCTAGTATATCGCCATAAACCAGCACTGAAACGCGATCGGCCACATTGAAGACGACGCTCATGTTGTGCTCGACCATGACCAGCGTCTTACCTTCGGTCACCTTGCGAATCAGCGCGACGGCTTGCTCGGTCTCGCTGTTGCTCATGCCAGCGGTGGGTTCGTCGAGCATGATAACGTCGGCGCCCCCCGCGATGGTGACGCCGATTTCCAGCGCCCGCTGCTCGGCGTAGGTCAATACCCCGGCTTGCAGACCCCGCCGCGCGCTCAGGCCGATGCGATCCATCAGCCATTCCGCGCGCTCTCGCGCGTCGCGCAGCCGTTCGATCGGTCGCCAAAACGTGTATTTGTAACCCAATGACCACAGCGTCGCACAACGCAGGTTTTCGTGGACCGTGAGTTTGGGAAATATGTTGGTGATCTGAAAGCTCCGCGAAAGTCCGCGCCGCGCGATCTCGAAGGGCCTGAAACCATCGATACGCTCGCCATGCAGGCGCACCTCGCCCGAACTCGGCTGGACGCGCCCGCTGACAAGATTAAACAGCGTCGATTTGCCGGGTCCTGTTGGAACATATCCGATAGGCGGCGGGCCGTCCGTGCAAGCCAAAAGTCGAGATGACCGATGTGCGGTAAGCTTTTCAACGCCGAGATCTAGACGCAACACAGAGCCGAAACCCCGGCGCAAGGACCCTACTGCCCATTTGGCGGTTAAGCAGACAGCCGGTCGAGGCGCGTCGCCAATCACATCGCAGGCTTTCGGTCATCGAAATAACTCGATGGACCTACGCGAAAAGGGACCGGAGGTCCGGCCCCTTCGTTCGTTGCGCCGTTACGCGTCAGGCAGCCTGCGCGGTGCCCTGCGGGTCGTTCGCGATCCGCGGCGGTCCCTCGCCAGCGCCAATGGTAATCCGGCGCGGCTTCAAAGCGTCCGGCACCACGCGCTTCAGGCCCACATGCAGCAGGCCGTCTTGGAGGTCCGCGCAATCGACCACAATGTGGTCGGCGAGGACGAACCGTCGCTCGAAGGCGCGCCCAGCGATGCCACGGTGCAGCATCTCGGACTTCGTCTCCTCCTGAGACGTCCGGCCGGAGACAACAAGATTATTGTCCGTCACGACCATCTCAAGGTTCTCAGGGCGGAAGCCCGCCACCGCCATGGTTAGGCGATAGGTGTCTTCGCCAGTCTTCTCGATGTTGTAGGGAGGGTAGCTCGGCACCTCAGCCGTCGATGCCGCCGCGTCCATTAGCTGGGCCAGACGGTCGAAACCGATGGCCGTGCGGAACAGCGGAGCAAAATCGAAACCCGTCATGTAAAACCTCCTGCTATAGCAAGGTCACTTATTGGAGCCGCCCGAATGGGCCAGCCCTGGTGCAGTCTCCGAGATCCCATCCAGGCATTCCGAAGGATCTAGACTTGGCGAATACCCCCGCTCAATTCAAGCGTCACGCCACGTATTGTAGGAATATTCCAGGGGTTTACTTTTCCAGCTCCAGATTAAAGAACTTTTTGTTGAGCTTCGCTGAAGCGGCAGCCACCCGAGACGTTTCAGGGCGGCAGCGTGAGGTTTTGAAAAGTGATGACCCTTTCCGAGGGAAACGGCCCAATGATCATGTCGCATGCTGCTGACTTGCTCCCGGCTTGCATATTGGGGAAGTGAACTTCGGTGACGATCACATGACCCTGAAACTCGTAGCGTCCAACGACGACCGCGCGCGATCCACAATGCCCCGAAAGAAACCAGGCCGGAGGAAACCCAAGTATGCTGAAACGCCCATATCTAAAGGCGTGCGGTGAAGCATTGCTCGCTACTGTTCTTGTCGCGGCGGCACCGGCCACCCGGGCCGCCGACCCGATCACCATCGGCTTCGGCATGGCGCTGACCGGCGGATTGGCGCCGAACGGCAGGGCCGCGCTGCTGGCCATGCAGATGTGGGAAGGCGATATCAACGCCAAAAGCGGCCTGCTGGGCCGGCCGGTGAAACTGGTGTTTTATGACGATCAATCCAACCCATCGACTGTTCCTGGCATTTACACGAAGTTGCTTGACGTGGACAAAGTCGATCTGGTGGTCAGCGGCTTTGGGACAAACATGATCGCGCCCGCGCTGCCTGTGGTTATGCAGCACAATCGCACGTTCCTCGGTCTGTTTGGCCTGGCGGTGAACAGCGAGTTCAATTATCCGAACTACTTCTCCATCGTCCCGACCGGCGGGCCGGACCCGAAGCTCGCTTTCGCGAAAGGCTTCTTCGAGGTCGCGATGGCACAGAACCCGAAGCCCGCGACGATCGCGTTTGCCGGGGCCGACGCTGAGTTTTCTTACAACGCGTTGGAAGGTGCGCGCACCTTGGCCAAGGAAGCCGGGTTGAAAATCGTCTATGACCGGTCCTATCCGCCGACCACCAACGACTACACGCCGATTGTCCGCGGCATTCAGGCGGCCAATCCGGACTTGGTGTTCGTTGCGTCCTATCCGACTGATACCGTCGGCATCGTTCGAGCGGCGAGCGAGATCGGCCTCAAGGCGAAGCTGTTCGGCGGTGCGATGGTTGGGTTGCAGTCGACCGCGATCAAGACCCAGCTTGGCTCGTTAATGAACGGCATCGTCGATTTTGACGAGTGGCTACCCTTCGGGCGTATGGCCACGCCTGAGGCGATGGACTTCCTGAAACGGTACCAGGCGAAATCGGCGGCGGCAGGTGTCGACCTGCTGGGCTACTACCTGCCGCCGTTCGCCTACGCCGACATGCAGGTCCTGCAACAGGCCGTCGAGGGGGCGGGCACCCTCGATCAGCAGAAACTCGCCAGCTACTTGCACACCCACACGTTCAAGACGGTCGCTGGCGATATAACTTTCGACGCGGGAGGTGAATGGACTGAATCGCGCGCGCTGGTGGTGCAGTTCCAGAACGTGAGAGGCAATGACGTGGAGCAGTTCAAGGACCCCAAGGTCGAAGTGGTGCTGTATCCCCCTGCGCTGAAGAACGGCAACCTGATATACCCTTATTCGGACGCGAAAGGTCCTTGATCGCGCCGCTGCGTGCTTGTCACGCGACACGCGACGGCTCGCCGTGCCCTTAGCTTGCTCAGCCGCCATCACCCAAATGGTATCACCAAGCCGTCGGCCGCCTGCCTCGGGGATCGATCCCAAAGATAGAGGCTTCGAGAAACGCGGATATCGCGCGTGGTGCAATTTAGGTCGCCATTGGAGGCTTTGCGGGCGGCATTCCGGCGATGCGGACGTGTCAGCAAGATATGCAAGAAAACACGAACTCGCGACAACTCCACCATTTGTCGCATAGCTCTCATGTTGCAATGCAGCATTATCATCCGCCCGCGACGTTCCATTTGCCCGTCCATCGAAGCCGGACATCTCGCCCGGCAAATCGATGGAGAATTTCGATGAAGACTATAATCCTCGCCGCTGCCGCCGTATTGAGCCTGGGCGTTGGCTCTGCTTATGCACAGGGCGCACCGGCGGGTTTCGCCGACGGCACGGACTACCAGGGGCCGGGGGCGGGGCCTGCTTACGGCGCACAGGCGTTCGCTGACCACCGCAACGAGGCCTCGGTGCAGTTTCTCGGATCCAACACGGTTCTCGGGAAGATGTTGAAATACAACTCGAATAGTGACCGGGTGGTAGCAACGGCTACCTCAGCTAAGGGCGGCTAATCCGAACTCACTTAAGGCCGAGGCCGGGGAAGCAATCCCCGGCCTTTTTGCTGTCGTCGTGACCGATGTTCTCGACAACCCAAGCCCAACTTTCCTACCGTTACGCATCCGACAGCCGGAATGCCCCAGAAAACTGCGGGCTTCTACGGCCGCTCTCGATTTGTGGTGCTAAAAATCACTGTCCTTTCCGAGGACATTTGGCATTGACCGGCTCGACGCTGATGTGCTGGCGTCGGTGTTCGAGGAATGCAGTTCGCACAGTTGGTCGTCGAAAATCAAGGCTGGACCATCGATTTTCGCTCGGCGCACTTCAGTCAGAGCTTCCACCACCTTGGCACGTGTGGTGCCTAAATCGGTCTGCGCCCCACAATGCTTTGATTTCAAGTCATATTTTTTCGTCTGGTGGGAAAGTTGGGCCAAGCGCGTGGCTGAGCCAGGCTCGTCCTGGCCCTCCACCTCCGCGTGGCAAAAGATTTGGCTTGCCCCGCTGCAGGCGCCACACCATGCTTCCCGCTATGTTTGTCGTTTCCGAGGAAGCCACCGCTGCGATCCGCACCGCCTATGAGCAAGAGGGTGAGCTGTCGGCCGCCATCGAGGTCCGGCGCCTGTTTCCCGGGATCACCGACAATGCGAAGGCGCGGGCATGCGCCCGGACCATCGCCGGCTGGAAACGGCTGCCCGCTTGTCAGATTACCCGCTTGCGTCCTCCGCCGGGGCGGGGCCGGTCAACCAAACCATGATCAGACCAGCCGATCGCCGCTGGTGTGAGGCAGTTCACTGACGGCGGTCGAGGTTTCGGTCAAAGGTGGTCGTCGCCGCTCAGTGCGCTTCCCCGCGCGAGCCGGTTTTTCTCCCCGGACATCAACTCAACCGGCCGCGTCGGTGGTCGTTTTTTTCCATGTGATCCTCTTTCTGTCAGGCTGGCCGTCGGCCTGGGCCAGTCGCAGGGGACTTCGGGAAGGCGACGCTTGCCTTCCTCATTGCCGTGGGCGCAACAGGGCTGGCAGCGCACGCTCTCACGACCGCCGCCGCTGGGCTGGGTTGTCGGCGACGCGCGTCGCCCATGCCTGGCTTAGCCGTTACGACGTTATCCTTCGACGACATAGATCGAAATTATATGTGGTCGCGCCGATATTCCGGCTTGCCATGACCTACGCCCATTTTCGGTCCGCGCATTGCAGTTGCCAGGAGATGCCAGCCGCATGACCACATACCCGATTATTCCGAAGGCCGACCAAACGGGTTTTGATGTAGCGATCGTGGGCGACGATGGTGCCCGCCAAACGCTTCTTGGCTTCGAGACCCGGGCAGACGCCGCGGCGTGGATTGCATGGGACAAGCGGCCGAATGCCGCCGATGACCCATGGACGTCAAGCTATCTTCGGACCCGGATTTCTAAGTCCAACCCCGGCGCGGGAGTGCGCCCGGACCATCGCCGGCTGGAAACCGCTGCCCGCGGCGGCTTGTCGGATCACCCCCGTTACGCCTTCGTAGGAGCCGGGCTCGGCCGACGAAGCCGTGATCGAACTCGAACCAGCCAATCGCGTGGGGCGACGACAGCAAAAAGGCCGGGAAATGCTCCCGGCCTATCGTGCCGTTTCTAAACCCGGGAAGCGGTTACCTGGCCCGGAAGCGGGGGCCTAAGGGCGCTTTTGGTCAGCCTTACTGCCCGTTTGCGGCGGGTTGATGAGTTGCTTCTTATCTTGGAGATCGCCGGTGGAGCTTTCTTCCCGTCTTTTCTCCTCCTGCTGCGCAGCGGCCTTGAACACTACCGGCAGGTTCGACGGCTGTTCGATCTCAAGTTTGTCGCGCCTTACCGTGTCATGAATCGTCTCGGTTCGGGCGGTGATTTCTTTTCGCAATAAAACCTCTTCGACGAGGCGCACAGCCTTGGAGACGACAGGCACCTCATCGAAATCAGACATTTCAATGGTTACCTCTGTCAGCACTTCATTCCCTGGGCCTGAAGTCGGCTTGCGGCGCTCCAGGACAACCGTCTCAGTGTGCAGGGTGACATCCTGTTGGACAGGGGTCTGGACAACGACGCGGCGAATTCGCGTGGTTTTGCCTGCGACCATACGAGTTCCGATATTCAGGACCTCTTCTCCGACTCCAATCACCTGCTCCTCATTCGTGTCATGTGACTCGCGAAGTCCCGATGGGCGGCCGCGCGTAAAATCAAAGCGCGGGCGTGTTGCACGTTCCGCCGCACTACTTGTTGAGTCCAGAAAAGTAGAGACAAGCGGCTGATAGGCCGACACCGCCTGAAGACCAAGGCGTTGCATATTCATCATCATGTCGAACATCGAGAAAGCACTTTTGGTCATATTACCGGATGTAAAGGACATTTTGTTCCTTGTTGGCAGGGATCAGCAGCCGTGACATGGTGCGCCGCAGCATCGAGGCAAGCTGGCTCCGTGTGTCGTCAACCCAGCCGACCAGATTGGCCCACAACGATACGAATCCGGTATGCAACACTAAGTGGAAAGGCTGATCCCTTGCCAGGGCCGCCGCAGAAGTTGTGTTCGGCCGTCCTGCGGAGGCTGACGGAGTGTTCACCGCGTTATATTTCGCGATCCACTTCTCTTTCAGAGGGCCAGCCTTCTCTTCGGTGAACCCCATCGCCCGGACCATTGCTGGCTGGAAACCGCTGCCCGCGGCGGCTTGTCAGATCATCCCGTTACGCCTTCGTAGGAGCCGGGCTCGACCGACGAAGCCGTTGATCTGACTCGAGCCCGTCGGTTTGCCCGCCAGGACGGCCAGCATGCGTTGGTTGACGATGCCCGCTTCGCTCAAACCCACGGGCGGCCTTCGCGTTGGCCTCCTATGACCGAGGATGGAAAACCGCTCGAAACCTTGCTTGAGGACGCGGCTCGCGCCCGTCGCTTAGCCATTGTCCTCGAGGGCGATCCGGCCGCGCTCGAGCTTGAGCAATACGCCGAAGAAGTGGAGGCCGAGATCCTCCGGCGTACGGCGGCGGATCGGGTTCAATAACCTCCTAGCCATGGCAAATGGCTGATCACGCCGGTTCAAGTTGCCGCCCACACCTCGGGCCTGGCGATCGCTTGTTCTCGGTGCGACCTGGGCCCGGCAGGTATAATTTGGATACGCTGATCCCTCGGCATGGACCGTTTCGGCATTCCAGAACTGTTGCGGTTGCTGTCAGACGATTGTCCCAAGCGACACTGCTGAGAGCGCATATAACCTTTGCGGGGTCCATTATCCGGACCTGCCGGCGTTCTTCGCGCCTCTCCTCGCCCGTAATCGAACGGGGTGCACCGAGGTGCGGATCAGTCGCTGCACTCGGTCTGCATGGCTTCACTATCCGCATCCGTGTCTCCCGCGCAGGGGTCGGTTGGCGGGTGATTCGGCGTCGGGTGCAAGACCGCGTCGCAGCGCGCAGGGTATTTACCCGGTCCCGCCAAAGCGGCCTGCATGCATGCGGTGCGCAAAACGTCGTCGTAGGCCTTCTGTGCGCCGACAGTGTCCGCCTGTGGCTGGTGAGCCCGTCTCGCTGCCCGTGCGGCAGCAAGTTGTTGTTGAAACCAGTCCGGCGGCTGAACACGTGTGGCGGCATGCGGCGGGGCGGCGGGCGGTAAGGCCGGCCCTTGAGCACACCCAGCAACCAGATCGATAGCGGCGCCAATGGCCAATGCGAGGATAGTCCTCATTCGTCTTCAGCAATGGCGTCATGAAGGATCGGCGGATAGCGACGGCAACAGCGGTAAGGTCGCGCGGCCGCGCGGCCACGCGGCCCGGCTGATAGAGGGCATAGCGTCGGTTGTTAGATAAACAACGCGGTGCATGCGTACCTGGAACATGGCAGTTACAAACTCCCGATAAACGGTTGAACGTCCCAGTTCAATCTGGTGGGTTACGGCGGTGGGCGATAATCCGACGGTTACCAGCTTCGGTGCTTGCGCGCCGCGGCTTGGCGCTGCCAGGTCCGGGACGGGAAAGCAGGTGTGCCCGTTCGAACCGGAAAGCTGGTTCGGTTCCATTAGGTCGACCACGGCGGCTGACGCTCGACTGGTCCCGTCAGCACGGGCCGAGGCTGATGCAGACCTCGTTGCCCCAGATGTCCCAGCCTGCCCGAGGCCTACGCGCGAACATCTCTAGCTTCGCGATGTGGCCGGGGTGGCTCCGGCACGGCGTCAACGGCGGCCAGTTTGTGGCGAAGGCAATTTTCGAGGGCGCCACCGCCATCAAGACCGATCCGGAGATGATCACGCTCGCCCGACAACTGATCGACCGCCAGACAACGACCTATGATCCGTCGGACATCGAGGACCGATACGAGACACGGCTTCGCGCCCTAATCGATGCCAAGCTCAAGGGCGAGGGGATCCAGGACGAAGAGACCGAGGAGCCGGATCGCGGCAACGTGGTTGATCTGATGGCCGCGCTGAGAAAAAGCCTCGGAGAGGGAAGCGCAAAACCAGCCAAACCGAGCAACGCGCTGGCCAAGGCCGAAGCGGCGCCGTCGGCAAAGACGCCGAAAAAAAGCGCGCTGCTGCTACGCAGGCTCCGAAGCCGACGCGCAAGCGGGCTTAAGCGGCGCGTTCCTCGATTTCGAAGATCTCCCATCGGTGGAGACGAACGAGGCGACTGTCTTCTTCGCAGCAGACCACACAATGGATTTCGTGGGCGGTGAGCAGGTAGCCGTGCTCACGGTCGCCGAAACCACATTCTGGACACTGGAATTGCCAGAAAGGCCTCATTAATCATGCGACGCATCTCCTCGACGCTTCAGTGTCCGAGTCGCGCAAGGGGTCGCCAGGCGCCGTGCCCGGCGCTAGAGCCGCCGCCTTCGGAGGCATTAAGCCGCCGCGGCCAGCTCGCGAATATGACGAATGACATCGCGGTGCTGGTATGGCTTCGCCACAAATCGGCTTTGCTCAGGAAATGCGGTTTGATCCGGGTGGGGGCGGGCCGAGGTAACGAGCAACCCGATCCATGGCCAGTGCTTTGAAGCATGATGCGCAAGGGCCAAGCCGTCCATCGCTCCGGGCATTTGGATGTCGGTGAACAATACATGGATGCGGCGGCCGTGGCTCTCTAAAACAATCAATGCAGCTTCGGCATGCTCGACTTCCATTACCTCGAAGCCTTCATCAAGCAACGCCTGAACAATAATTAAGCGGACCAACTCTTCATCCTCGGCGACGAGTACAAACGTTTGATCTGGCATGATTTCGAACACTCCACTCCCGCGCCACAGCCATCAACCGTCGCGACGCGCGAAGTTTCCCTTGAGGTTTGCTTTTGTGAACGAATTGGACGGTGTCGGGAAAGTTCGGGCGTTATCGCGACCCCCGTGCGGCGCTGCTCGCTGCAATTACAGGGGCGTCCGCGGGAGCAACGACGTGCGAACGCGCGGTTGAATTATGCTATTGGTCATGGGGCATCACCTGAGCCAGCGCGGCAGAGAGATCTCCTAAACTAAATGGCTTGCGAAGCCGCGGCCAGGCCGTTTCGACGGCCCCTTCAAGCTCAGCGAATCCACTGGCGAGCAGAATTGGCAGAGACGGATAAAGCGCCCGCACCTGGGCAGCCAACTGCGCGCCCGACATGCCAGGCATCATGTAGTCCGTCAGCATAAGATCGAAATGACCGTGCGGACCAACTAGGGTCAGCGCGACCGCACCCGATGTGGCACTGGAGACCTCATGGCCGAGTTCCTCCAGCATGGCGGTTGCACCCGCAACAACAAGCGGGTCGTCGTCGACCAACAGGATGCGGAGCGATCGCCCGCGGTGCTTCGAAGCGACAAAGGTCGAAGCCCGGGTCGCATCTTTGCCCCCGGGAACTGCGGTTGCCCGGGGCAACCATATCTCCACGACCGTACCTACGCCGAGCTGGCTCGACAGCAGCAGCGCGCCGCCAGATTGTAGCGCGAAGCCGTGCACCATGGACAAGCCAAGGCCGGTGCCTTTGCCGAGACCTTTGGTCGTGAAGAATGGGTCAGCCGCACGTGCGAGAGCCGCCTCGTCCATACCCGTTCCATTGTCGCAGACAGAGAGGACAACATGCTCCCCAGCGGGTATTGCCGCCTGTGGACGGAACTCGATGAAGCTGCTCTCGGTCGAGAGAGCAATCGTGGCATTGCGTGCTGCCAGACGGAGTCGGCCGCCGTCGGGCATGGCATCGCGGGCGTTGGCCGCAAGATTGAGCAGTGAAAGCTCAAGCTGGTTCGGGTCGGCTCGAAGCGTCCAGAGATCCGGCGAAAGTTCTTCCGTCAGGGTGATGTCGGGGCCGAGCAACTGGACGAGCATCGGGCGCAATGAGGCGATCAGTGTGCGGACAACCACCGGCTGCGGAGACAGTTCCTGCTGGCGGGCGAATGCTAACAATCTGGCGGTCATCGCCGCGCCGCGTTTTGCTCCCTGCAGAGCGGTCTCCATTAAGCGGCTTGCGCGCGCGTCTTCTGGCGGCAGGTGTCGTAGAAGCAATTCTAAACTGCCTTGGATGATCGCCAAGAGATTGTTGAAATCATGGGCAACCCCACCGGTGAGGAGGCCAAGCGCCTCCAGTTTCTGCGCCTGGCGCAAGGCCTTTTCCGCGCGGTTACGAGCGGTGACATCGTTGATCACTGTGAGGCTATAAAGGAACCGCCCGGTAACGGGGTCACGCTGCGGACGTGCGGTAAGGACAACGTCGACGACGTCCCCCGACCTCTTGAGCAGACGATACTCCACCGATCGGCTCTCCTGGGCGGGCACGGTGTTGATCAGTTCGGGGACAGCGTCTTGACTGTAGAGAGTGGCGGAGGTCGGATCCAGAAAGTCGGCGAAGCTGCGACCAAGCGCCTCGTTTCGGCTATAGCCGGTGTAGTCGACCCACGCCTCGTTCACCTCCAATAACAGACCGTCTGGACCCATGGAATGTATTGGAATGGCGACGCGTTGATAGGGCAGAAAATACTCGCGATTTGGTCCTGAAGATTCAGGCGGCGGCGCCGCATTCTGGGGCTGCACGAACAGCGGCGACCGAATTTCCTCCAAGGGGTTTTGCCCGCCCTTCAAAAAAGGAGGCATATCACGCCTCGTTCCTGCCACCATACATGGATTTAAGACTGTAGCATTTCTAGCGCGACCGCGGCGATGGCCGGGATCTGCCGAGGCTGGCGGCGGGACGCCCGAAATCTCCCCGCAGCCAGGCGGTCATTACATAAGCGGCCCAGGGTGGGGTCATCTCGCCGTCCATTCGTCGAGTGCACCAACGTCCGCGACGGTGCCTCTTTTACCGCATGAACTCGGAGAGTTTATTATCTGCACTGAATCTATCGAGATTTTCGGCCGTGACGACTTGATACCCGGTATCGATGCGAGCCGGGACCGATTCGCCCTTCGCCGCGGCTATGGCGGCCTTTACGCCGTCATAGCCTTGACGGTAGAGCATCTGGCCAACGTCCGCCTGAATCCAACCATCTCTCAGCAACGCAAGGGCGTTTGGAGCGCCGTCAAAGCCAACAACCCGAACTTTCCCTTTCGGGTATTTCAGAACCCGCAATGCTGCCACTGCCCCAATAGTGCCGTCGTCCCATGCGTTGGCGATCGCCGTGACCTCGGGGTGAGCCCTCAGTTCCCGGGTGACGCCGGTCTCAGCCTCCGTCAAGGTCCAGTCAGTCTGGACCTCGATGACAGCAACCTTCGGCTTCAGTGCCTGTAGGCGATCAAGAAAGCCCTGACGTCGATCGCGACCTGTCGATTGGTTGAGGCTGCCGTTGACCAGAATCACGATGCCTGTCTCGCCGATTGCCGCTGCCAGCCATTCGGCCTGTGCATGGGCGGCAGCGATGTTGTCGGTGGCGACGTAGCTCTTGAGGGACGCATCCTCGATTCCGGTATCGATGGCGACGAAGGGAATGCCCTTCGCGGACTCACGGCGGACAATGGGGACGATGCCAGTGGAATCGACTGGTGCGATAGCGACTGCCTTCGCGCCTTCGGCAATGACGTGCTCAATCGCATCTATCTGGCTGGCGAGTGCGCCTTGCGCCGAGGGTCCGGCAACAATCAGCCGGACGCCTGCATCGGTGGCAGCATCTTCGGCTCCCTTGTTGATCAAGGTCCAACCTTGGTTGGAGGCCGACTTTGTAACGTAACCAATTATGAGCTGCGTGTCTGCGGGCAGGGCGAGTATCGGGGTTAAAGCAAACGGTATAGACAGAAATGCTACGGCAGCCAGTGCTCGAATTCTTCTCATTTTGTTTCCTCCTGAGGTGTTGCCTGCCCAGTTTATTGCCCACGACTGGTCGGCGAGCCGGCGGGCCGCCAAGTATAGCTTAACTAGAAACTTTATATCCGGCACGCCACCGCACTGTCACGCTGCTTCTTGGAGAGGTTGAAGCTCCGCCGGGAAGCTTGGTGAGTGGGACGACGAGCCGCTTGGCTTTGACGTCGGTGGAACGACATCCGGTTCGACGTCGCTGTGTCCAACCCCGGCACGTCTGCCCGCCCTGCCCTGCCCGATTCTCCACACTCTATCTGTATTTCGTCCGATAACCGCGCCTATCGCAAAGCCGGAGCCGGGGGCCTGCACTCAAGGACCTCCGAGTATATACTCTATCGGATTGTGGGACGTTGGCGGGAATAGAGAAAGGGGGGCCGATTGACGACGCTTGGTATTGCAGAGGAGCCGAGTTGTCCGCTGGCGCTTGACCCAGAAGGGGCGCGTCACGTAGGGCGGCCGCCCTATGCCGTCGTGGACATCGGCTCCAACTCCGTCCGGCTCGTCGTTTACGACCGGCTTGGCCGCGCTCCCTTCCCGCGGTTCAACGAGAAGTCACTGTGCCGGCTCGGTGTCGGCCTCGACCAGACCAGCGAACTCTCCGCGGAGAGCTGCCGTCGCACGGTCGAGGCAATGCGCCGGTTCCGCGCCATCGCCGATGCCATGGGCGTCCCCCGCATCGACGTCATCGCCACTGAGGCCATCCGCCGTGCATCGAACGGGGATCGGCTGGTCGCTTCGATCGCGCAGGAGGCAGGGTTCGCGGTGCGCGTGCTGACCGGCGCGGAAGAGGCGCATTACGCCGCGCTGGGCGTCATTGCCGGCTTCCACCGCCCGAGCGGACTGGTCGGCGACATGGGCGGCGGGAGCCTGGAGGTGGCCGAGGTCACCGACGACAGGGTCGGCAAGCATTCGGTCAGCCTGCCCCTGGGCGCCCTTCCTGTGCAGGCCCTGCTGGCCAAGGCCGGGGACAGCGCGAAGCGACAGCTCGACGCGCTTCTGAAGGAGAAACTGACGCCGGCCTTGCCCAGGTCAGTGTTTTACGCCGTCGGCGGCGGCTGGCGGGCCTTCGCCAAGGTGCATATGGCGTCAGTCGGGGCGCCGGTGCCCGTTGCACACGGATACGCGCTAGATGCCAGCGAGGCCCGCGCCTTCGCCAAGACACTTTGGGGTTCGTCCGAGGCGAAGCTGGCGACGCTGCCGGGAGTGCCCGCGCGCCGTGTCCAGACGCTACCGGCGGCGGCTCTGGTCCTGGACCGCGTGCTCAAGCGTCTCGCGCCCGAGAGGGTCGTGTTTTCGGCGCTTGGCCTGCGCGAGGGCTGGCTCTACGCCCAACTCGCCACAGAGGAGCAGTATCTCGACCCACTGGTGGAGGGCGCGCAAGCGTTCGGCATCCCGCATGCGCGTGTCGCGGCGCTCGCCCCGGCCCTGGTGCGCTGGACAGACACTTTGTTCCCGGACGAGACGCCGCAGGATCGGCGGCTGCGCGTGGCGGCCTGCGCGGTCTCCGACATTAGCTGGCGTGACCACGCAAGTGTCCAGGCATCCGAGAGCTTCCGCCGCCTCGTCCAGTTCCCGTTGATTGGTCTGGACCACGCTGAGCGCGTCTTCCTCGCCGCCGCCATCCACGCCCGCTATGCTGGGCGCACCAGCGATCCGACGCTGGCGCCGGCGACCGATCTGTTGCCTGCGCGTGCGCGTAGCCGGGCACTGGTCCTGGGCCGCGTCCTGCTCCTGGGATACCGCGTCTCGGGTGGCGTGCCTAGTATCCTGGCGAGCGCGCGCCTGCGGATCGAAACCGACGCGGTGCGGCTCGAGATCAGCAAGGTAGCCCGGGTGCCGGACAGCGAAGTGGTGGCAGACCGTCTCGGCTTGGTGGCCACCGCCGTTGGAGTGCGGCGCACGGAGATTGTGGAGGTTGCATAACTCTAGCCTGTCTTATTCAGCGCATCGCAGCGATTCGCAAACCGCAATTGTACAACGCTTGAATCCACGAATAGATCTGGCTTGTGACCACGTTTTACACGTATCCCGTGGACGTTTAAAATCACCGTGATTTCAAAGGACTACGCACTTGGCGGTGAGGCCGACGCGATCTTGCAAAGAGAGGACGTGATAGGGGCCGCCGGGTCAGCCTGCTAGCCATCGCGGCCATGGACAGACTACTTCCGCGCTACCCGCGCTTACTTGGGGACCCATGGCAAACCGGTGGCGTTTTACAGCGACAAGCACAACATCTTCCGCGTCAATAACAAGGACGCAATCGGCGGTGCCGGCATGACACAATTCGGTCGCGCCCTGTCGGCGTTGAACATCGACATCATCTGCGCCAACAGTCCGCCGGCCAAGGGTCGGGTTGAGCGCGCGTTCGGCACCTTGCAGGACCGGCTGGTGAAGGACTGCGCCTGGCCGGTATTGCGACGATGGAGGCGGCGAATGCCTGGCTACCTGGGTTCGTCGACGCCTACAACCAGCGCTTCGGCCGTATGCCGGCGAATGCCAAGAATCTGCACCGGCCACTGGCGGATGCGGACGACCTCACCGAAATCCTGGCCTGGCGGAGCCCGGCCGCCGATACGGTTCAACCTCATGTCCTGATGCAGCCGAATGTCGCCCCGTGACTTGGCAAGCGCCGGAAGAAGGGGGAGACGGGCCGTGACGAAAATGGGAAGACCACACCGCAGCTCCCGTTCTCTGCCGGGCCACCTTCACCGTCAACGCCTTCAAACGGTCGCCCCGGTCTTAGGCGAACATCTAGTCTAGGAGTTCAGCCGTGTCGGAGCAGATCAAAGGATCGATTTCGTCGACGACATCTTCGAAAGGCTTTCGGCAGTTAGGCCGGTGCGCCAGATCAGTCCGCCGTCGCCGCTGTGCTGGTTACCTTCCCGGTCGATGAGTTCCTTGTTTTGCATCACTCTAAGCGCAGTCCAGAAGACACCCAGGTTCGATTCCGGTCGGTAATTTGGCCGATTGTCAATGAAAAGTTGCCGCACATGGGCTGCCCGGACAACCCGCATCGAACGCCCGTCCCGAAGGATTTGCGTCGTCCCGTGCTCTGCCAGGGCTGCGTCCAGCATCTTGAGCAAGTCTGCCTGCACAGGCGACGGGACCATGGTAGTCTTCTTCCGCACGCGGACGGTCTTCCTGGCATGATCAGGTATTCGTTTTTTTGCGATCGCGCGGTCGTGGGCCTGCCTCTTCGCAAGCGCCACCGCGGGTGCGTGCTCAGGGTCGGCGAACATCGCGTCAAGGTTCGCGTCGCTCAACCCAGCGGCGCCCCATTCCTGCGGAGTTCTTCTGCTTTATCGCTGCCTCCAAAGTCAGCGGCTGAAAGTGCGCCAGCGCTCCTCTCAGGTTCGTCGGAGCCTGCCCTTTAAGGCCGTGTTGCCGGATGAACAGGTCGATCGGCGTCGCTTTGCGTTGCTCTCGGATCAGCCGTTTGGCATTGGCTCGGGCCCGAGCCGTTTCGTCATGGTCCCGTGCCATGTCGCGGAGCTTCGAGGCCTCCACCGCCACTTTGATCGCGCTGGCTTTCTTTCGGTAAAGACAGCTCATCATAGCGGGCCCGACGCCCTCGTCCGCCCACAGCTGCGGGTCCATCCGGCGGATGCCAGCGAGGTCCTGCACATGATGGAAGGCGGGCAGCGCAAGGATCTCGGCAAGCTTCTTTTCGTTGCTACCCAACCGCGCGCCCTCCAACTCCAGCACGGTTTTTAGGACAAAGACCTTTACTTTCACCGCATGAGCAAGCGGCAACTCCGACACCAGCAATGTCGCGACGGCGGCGGGTGGCGCAGCTGATGCTGGTTCTGCTTCGAGTGCGGGTGGCACAGCTTTGGTTGCCGGTTCAGGCGCTGGCAGTGGCGTGCCGGGGGCTGGACGATCGATCCAGCGGCGCGCTGCCAGCCAGTCATCGAGGATGATCGCCAAGAGATCAGGCAGTGTCCGGCGCTCTGCTGCGGCGGCCCTGACCAGACCTTCCGCGAGTTTTGGCTTTAGCCGTACTGTCGCCGGGATGTTCGTCGCGTCTGACATCGGCCGTTTTCTCGCCCGTAACACCTGTTACAATGGTAACATGCATCTGTAACGTGCGGTGTCAAGTCGCCACGGCGCCAAACCCTGGGCCAAGAAGGCTGATTCTCGCCCCGCCGGCCATCGGGGCGCTGCGTGGTACATAATCGGGGCGTATTGCCCAGGACCCGCCTGGGCATGGCCAACTACCCCAGTTCGGCGAGAGCGCCTTTGCTTCCAGCCTTTGGTGTCGAAGCCTTCGGTGAACCAGCCGTGAACTGGAGCCAGCACCTCGAAGGCATCTTGGCGTTTGCCCTGGCTTTGCCACAGTCTTGCCAAATTGGGTCGACGTGCGCGGCGCGGTTCCAGTCGGCGACCCACCACCCGCTTCCGGCGTCAGAAAATGCTACGATGACGACATCTCTGCTTGCCGCTTGGTGTGAGCCAGGCCAGCTTCATAGCGCGCATCGACCGGCCATCACTCGTGTCGCGCTACAATGAAGGTCTAGGTTCACGCAGAACCGCCAGCTATGGTTCGCTCGGAGGCTTTAATCTGGTTGCGTGTCGCGTTACAGCCGGCTTTCCTAACAAAGCGCAATCGGTTGGGCAGTCCGGTATCACCATCCCGGCCGCGTCCTCGAGGCGATCAGCGCCTCTATCGCGTCGTAGCCCGCAAACAAGGCACGCACTGGGGCTGGGGCTGGCTGGGGTCTGGCTGGCGAGTGGGTGATTGCCGCTGGCGGAGGCCGAGTGGGCTCCTGGGCCACGCCCAGCCAACGTGAGAACGTATCTGGCGACCATCGCCGCCTGCCGGCCTGATGTCTGGTGCGGGCGCCCACTAGCATTTGGCCCGATTTAGGGTCGTCTTGCGTGAGAAGCTCGTAGCCGCGGATCGAGGCGAATGCCTTCGCCTGCTCGAGCGGGATGATTTCTGACAGCATGCCACGACGAGTTGCGGTGAACGCCACGCCATTGATCGAGGACGAAGCGTTCGCCAGCGTGCAGAGCACCCTGTAGCTAGCCATCGGATGACTCCCGACGCAGTACCCGCTTGCGGTAAGGGCTAACCCCTGGGGCAAAGCCTTTCCAGACATAGCGCCGCTTCTTCTGTAGAGCGCGCACCGCGCTAGCATCAAAGAACCATACGCCACCGAAGGAGTATTCGCGCTTGGCCGTCAGCAATCCCTGTCTCGCCAATCGTCGAACTGTCCAGATGGGGATGCCGAGGATCGCCGCGACCTCTTCCGTCCGCAGCACGCCGTCGTCGTAGAGAGGGTCCCAAAGTCCCATGGACGATACCATAGCATGGAGATTGCAACCCACGCTGATTTTTTGTCGCGCGGTCGGCGCAGGCGGAAGTTGCGGGCAAATCCCCTCTCGGAAGTGTCATCGTTGCGAAGATTTACCGGTTGATATGGATGCTCTAGGCTTGGGCGCGGCCTGGCTGACTGGACCTTATTCGGACACTTGCAAGGTTAGCAAGATTCCGCTTGTCGGAAACGCAACGGTCTTATGTTTGTTCTCGCTTATTGCAATACGTGGACGAAGCCGACCAGTCCGAGACGAGCTTAACGGCGGCCACGCAATCCCCTGTGGCTGATCGGTTTGGCTCAGATGCTAGTGGGTCTACGTTATGCGGGCTCGGAAGTTTGGGCGGTGGGTTGGGTTTCGATCAGATGCGATCATCTGGCTTTAGGAAGCCGGTCAGTCCGTCCGCTTTGGGGAGCCTGCGCTAAGATACGCTCGAGGCCACCGTGACCTTGGGAACTGACTGCCGGAATCACTCATTTTCCGCGTAGAGTTGGCGTCAACCGCTCCACGCAACGGCCACACTATACCCGATCCTCGCCGATTTCCGACCTGACCGCTTGTGCCGAAATGTGGCGGAACTGCTGAAGATCGAGACTGACCTGACCAAGCGCGGCATTGCGCTCGTGCTGTTGAGCGTCGGCGGCCAGGTGTCAGTCGGCGTGGGACATGCCGAATCACATCTAGGCCTTCATGCCGAGGGCCGCACCGATGTGCTGAAGCCGAACGCCATCAACCGGAGACAAAATTCCGGACACCTCGTGGTGGGTACCGCCCGGATGGAAATTTGAGCTACTCGATGTCCGAAACTTTTCGGGACTTCGGCGAATCGCGGCGATTGGGCTAGTGGAGTTGGTGTTGCGTGAGGCGGGTTACCAATCCGCCTCACGCGGAGGATCTGGCCATCGGACGGCCGACAGATCCTCCTAAGTGACTACGCCAACTGTCTCTGGTGGACATAGCGCATCGGCGCGAGTCACTTCAAGCACTCGGCTGTCCTCACCCCGGGAGTCCGGGGAAAGGGCTCGTAATGCAGGAATTCGACACCGGCTACTCCGGCGAAACCACCTGCCGCCTTTTCGGGCCAACCAACGGCGCGTTGCCGGCGCGCGAGCATGTCTCGGCTATGCCAGCAGGAGTTTTACCCCTTTCGCTCTTCGGGTACGGCCACTCAGGGCCCCGAGTACCGCCACCATTATTGCCGAGCGCCCGCCGACTCAGAGTTCGACGGCGCTTGATGCCTATCCCAGCATGCGGGAGCTTTCTGTGAGCGTCGCGAGACGGCCATGGGTGCATGTGCAGGACCGTCTGGCCCACGAACGGGCAGGTCGCGGATGATTTGCTGGCTGAGATTGTGAGGCCTGGCGTGAGGGACACCTTCCTGATCACCCGGTGACTGGCTAAAGGCGACATCCTCACCTGAGCGAAAAATCAGGCAGGACTAGCGAAAGGGGGACGCGCGTCGATCTGAATCAGGCATCGTAACAAACTTGCGGTCTTGCCGATTGACAGACCGCGTTGGCCGCGAGCCGGCCACCTGCAATGCATATTCTCCTCGACGCAGACGCGGTGAACTTCATTGACACCAGCGCCTGCGACGCGCTGTCGAACGTCACCTGGCAGTTGCGAATCCAAGGCATCGCCTTCGCGTTCGCTCCGGTGCGTGACAGCGTACGAGAGCAGATGCGGCTGGGAGGGGTAGAGGCCGCGGTAGAACCGGCCAACTTCTACGAACGGGTGACCGATGGCGTGCGCGCCTGGCAACAGCGAGCTTTGCTGCGGCAAGCGGATGCGGCGCGGCTTATCGACACTATGGCCAAACCATTTGCCGGCGAGCAGGAGAAACAGCTAAAATACGCCAGCCTGGTCGCCAATGCGGTGATGCTGTCCTACGTCGCCGACCTGACCGACGTTCTGGGCGGGCATCCTGTTACTCCCGCTCTGGTCGCCTGCCTCAGCCCCTATATCCGCGAACATATCCGCCGCTTCGGCCGGTTTGTGCTCGATATGACCGACCTGCCAGATCCCCTCGATCCGCAGCCACTTCCGTTCGAGATCGTCTGTAGCGGTAGGGGACCGGGTTGCCCCGGCCCCCCCGCGCAGATCCCGGCGTGCGGCTTTCCCGCACCGGGCTCCTGCCGAAGGTCGAACGCGATCGAGGTTCGGGGCTTTGGCGGCCCATGCACCCCCGATCCGCAGGCTTGCGACTTCGGTTACACGCCACATCCGGCACTGAGTCCGGGGCGTGCGTTGCTGCTCGCCTTCCCTCCGGCCGGCCGCCTTCCCTCCACCATCTCCGCCACCGATTTGTGGTCGGCTTTGTTCGAGGCTTCCCTGGTACTATGCGGCCGTCCGAACTCCTCACCTCTCCCGCGACGGCTTCGCCTCCTCGGCTTCCCGTCGTGGCCCGGCCCCGCCGTAGCGGTTTGGGCGAGGCGAGGTCTCCCAAGTTCCGACGCTTTCCCTCCATACGTAATGGGGTCTCAGACCTCGGCAGAGCGGTTGCCCCTTGCATAACGGTGCACAACGTATTGCCTTCGACAGTCACAACGGTCTCGGCCTCTGCAAGATTAAGTATTTCGCGGCTCAATATCCCACTCCGCATGATTGCTGTGTACGCTTCGCAGCCGTCGTCACCGGCGACCACGCAACACTCGCTAGGGGGCGGCTCGCTACTGCCTTACCCTCGCCGGACTTCCACCGGCTGGAAAGCGCCAGCTTCGCTTGGCGCACTGTGACCACTTTTTACACGTAGTGCGCCGGGAAGACCGGCAAGGAGTAGACGGTGCAAGTCCGTTGCGATGAAGGAGTAGCGACCCACATCGGCCCCGAGCCATGCGCCGTCGCCCGTGAGGGCGCAGGCGAAGCGTCGGCAGGGGAGTACACAGGCCAGCCATCGAGCCGCGATAGAAAAACGATTCCGGGCGCCGACGACGTTACGTGGTGCGGAAGGCAACATGGGTGGGTGCGTAATCGCGAGCACCAACCCGGCCCGGCGTGGTCAGAGACCCTGGCATGTGTAGACGCTCCTTGTGCGGGAACCGGGAGATCTCGCGGCCGACCAGGGCGGCATGCCGCTCTGGCCCGCATCGGGAAGGCGAGGAGCCGTAGCCGATGATGCACGACCGCGAGAAGTCTGACTCCGCCATAGTAGCAACGAAGCCGACGAACAAAACCGGGATACCGGCGGCGGAGTCGGTGGAGCCAAGGGCGGGGACCGAGGGGAACGCGAAACAGCAAAGCACGCGCCGGGCGCAGGACCGGGAAAGTGTGTCACAGGCGCTGGAGCGCGTACGGAACGCTGCAAAGCACAGGAAGAAGGAACGGTTCACCGCGCTCTTCCACCATATCAGTTCAGCAATGCTCCGGACGGCATTCCTAGCGCTCAAGCGGGACGCCGCGCCTGGTGTAGATGGGCTGACATGGCAGGACTACGAGGCCGACCTCGATTGCAGGATCGAGGATTTGCACAGACGGGTCCACGGAGGATCATACCACGCGCTACCATCACGGCGACGATATATACCGAAGCCGGATGGCCGACAGCGCCCGCTCGCCATTGCCGCCCTGGAAGACAAGATTGTCCAGAGAGCAACGGTTGCGGTGCTGAATGAGATATACGAGCAAGATTTCCTCGGATTCTCATACGGATTCCGGCCAGGGCGGGGCCAGCACGATGCGCTGGACGCCCTTGCCGTCGGAATTGGCAGCAGAAAGGTGGGCTACATACTGGACGCCGACATCCGAGCGTTCTTGGATGCGGTTTCATAGTGCCCTCAGGGTTATTAAATGGCTTAGCCGAGGTTGGGTGTCTGGCCTATCCTTCTGTTTATTATGACTAAATGTGCAGTCGCCAATGGTCAATCCCGCAACAATCTGATACGCTTTACATCGTGCAACAATTCAGTCGCGCCCAAACCCTCGGGGCGGAACGATGCTCTCTAGTTCTGACAGGTCGAGGTCGCAGATCGCGCGCAAGGCCTCGGCCATGCCACTGTCCGCCATGTTTTGCGGCAGGGCGTCGAGCCAAGTCTGATATTCATCCTGAAGTTCCTGTAGCTCGGCGACAACGTCTCGCCATCGCTGAAGTCGGCTGCGACGATCTACGGGTTTGCGGTAACGGAACGTGGGGGCGCCTTCTGCTTGCTTGGCTCTGTGACGGGCTTGCCTCTCTGCATGGGTCATGGCCGTGCCCGACGATGGTTTGGGTCCTGGCTTCATCGCGCAAACTTTCCAGCGATCGGGCCCCGCTCTAATTCGTCACGTGACGAGATACAGCGGGAGGGTTTAGGGTTGTCTTCAGACGGGTTCGAAGAGTCTCGGTTGGCGGTCCGGAAGCTTGACGCGCAATCCCGTTTTCCCACCTTTTGTGACGTGTGCCGCTTCGATTTCGCCGCGCTTTACACGTTGCAACACGGTCTGACGGGTGACGCCAAGCGCGCGGGTGGCCTCCTGCATGGTGATGAATCCCTCACCCGCCGAGGCGGTGAAGCGTGCTTTTAGCGCGTCAGTCATCCGGATCCGCCACGGCGCGCCCGGGGTGATTTGCTCGCCGGCGATCAGGCCGTCGTTCAGCCAACGATGCAGCGTCGAGGGCGCAACGTTCAGGACGACCGCGGCCGCCGTGATCGTCATGACGTCGCCTTCCGCAGTCTCCGGCTTGCGCTGGAAACAAGGGATGCGCCAGTGGGTCCTCAAATTCGCGACGCGGTTGGCTTCGAACCGATGGCCGCGAGCGGTGGTTCGGCCCTGTCGATTGAGAATGCCCGCGATGACAGTGTCCGGGTAAAGCGTGGCGAGACGGCGCACGAGGTCCAACGTCTCCTCATCGGTTCTGATTGTCGCGGGTCTCGAGCGCGGCAGGGGCACATCCACGTCGGTGAGTGCGCCACCCTTCCAGCGCACCGTGAGATGCGCAGCCGGTTCATCGCGATCGACCGAGAGAATCACTTCCTCGATGAGCGCTCGCAGGAGCTCCTTTTGATCGCGCGGCGTCGTCGTCGGCGCGTCCCAGACCGCGGCGAGGTCGGCTCCAAGGGCGAGGAGGCGATCGCGTTCTTCTTGGCCGAGAACGCGAGGTCGTTGCTCCAATCGACGGGCGAGTTCTTGGTTCGCCGCCTCCAGATCAGCCAACCGCTGCTCCCACTCGCGCTCAAGCCCACGGGTGACCAGCCGGTTGTCGGGATCGACGACACGATAGCGCCGCTCCGCGCGCCTGGCCTCATAGGCCGCCCGCTCGACGGCCTGCCGCCATTGCTTGAGCGTCGCCTCAGTGTCGGCTTCGAGCCGCTCGGCGGCGGCAAGAGTGGCGGCCAGCTTGGCGGGCTCGATCGCGGCGAGGAAGGTCCTGGCGAACGCCTCGTCGATCTGCACACCGCCGACGTTGAGACAGTAGCAGCCACGACCCTCGACGATGATCTTACCAGCGCAGTGGTAGCCGGGGGTGGCGTTGCGTCCGCGATAGTGGGTCTTCAAACGCCGACCGCAATGCCCGCAGTTGGCCAGGCCCTGCAAAAGAGCCGACCCTTCCCTCACGGCACTGCTCGCATTGTGCGGCCCAGGGCGTGTGTTGGCGGCCAGCCGGGCTTGGTTGGCTTCGTAGGTTCGCCAATCGATATAGCCCTCATGGTGCTCCTTGATCAGCACTTGCCATTCAGACCGCGGTAAGTGTCGCATGCGCTTTTTCGGCACGCCAGATCCGTCGAGCGTCGTCTCCTGGCGTGTCCGTCCGTAGGTATAGGCGCCTGCATAGACAGGATTGCTCAGCACCTGGTGGATGGCGTGGTAGCTGGCGTCTACCCACAGGATCTCCGACTTCGGGACCATCTGTGTCGGCAGCCGCAGTCCCTCGGATCGGAACCACAACCAGACCCGCCGCGCCGAACCAGTCTCGGCGAAGCGGGTGAAGATCGAGGCGATCGAGGTCTGGACGGCTTCGTCGGGATGCAATCTGACTTCGCCATCGGCGTCGCCCCAGATCAATCCGACCGGCAGGCCGCGCCGGAGCTCCCCGCGCGCCGCCTTGTTGCGGATCCCGCCGTTGAGGCGAGCGCGAAGGACATACAGCTCCGCTTCGCTCATCGTGCCCTTCAGCCCCAACAGGAGGCGATCATTGAACAGCGCCGGGTGATAGATCCCGTCCGCGTCGCCGATCAAAGTATTGGACAGACCGCATAGATCAATGAGGCGATACCAGTCCGCATTGTTGCGGGCCAATCGCGACACCTCAAGGCCCAGAACGAGACCTACGTGTCCGAGAGCGACCTCGGCGGTCAACCGAGCGAAACCGGATCGCGCCACGGCGCCTGACCCTGACACGCCAAGATCCTCGTCGATCACGACGACTTTGTCGGCTGGCCATCCGAGTTCGCCCGCTTTGTTCACCAAAGCGTACTGTCGATCGGTCAACTCGCGGTTGTGCTCGACCTGAGCCGCGCTGGACTGGCGCAGATAGACAATTGCCATACGGGCGAGATGGCTCGAGGTTATCTTTACTGCCTCACTCATTGCCGCCCTCCCGGGCCGACTTTGCAACCAGCTTTTGCGCAATCAGCCGCGAAAGAAGCACCAGGGCGGCGATCTGGGCCTGCGGATCGATCTGGTCCCAGGGACCCTTTGGTCCTTCGTCCGGCACCACGGGCTGTTCGAGAAACGCCAATTCCAACTGCATCGTCGCCCTCCTGTTCGGGGACCGACTCGACGAGCCGGCTCAGAAGAGCGTCGGTGACGGCGCGCAGCTGGAGCAAATCGCTGATTGTGCAAAGAGTCTCGGCGGCGTCTGTGTCATCGCCGACGGACGACATCAACCCGGCATCCTGGCGGCCACTCCAATCCGTCCACGCAGCCGGAACAAGCGTGCGGCTGCCGTCAGGCAAAACCACAAGCAACTCGAGAACACCTCGCCGCGTCAGGCTCCGGATGACCGGAAGTCGGCGTCCTTCAAAGGGATGCCGTTTACGTTTAACGACGGTCGAAACCTGAACGTCTTGGTGATGGGTAGTCTGTCGTGTCTTCGTTCGACAACGTCCGGCACGACCGGCTGCTGGAGAAGGTGGCACAGCGAGTTGATGACGCGGACGTCATGCATCTTCTGAAGATTATGCTGAAAGCTTCTGGCAGAATGGGCGTTCCGCAAGGCGGTGTCATCTCGCCTTTGCTCAGCAACCTCTACCTCAATGAGGTGGACCGGATGCTGGAGCGAGCGCGGGAGGTCACACGCAACGGCAAGTACACCTACGTCGAATATGCGAGGTTCGCAGACGATCTGGTGATCTTGATCGACGCCTACAGGCGGCATGACTGGCTGATTGGAGCGGTTAACAAACGGCTTCGGGAGGAATTCGCCAAGCTGCGGGTTGAAATCAATGATGAAAAGAGCCGGATGGTCGACCTCGAGCGAGGTGAAAGCTTCGGGTTTCTGGGTTTCGACTTCCGCTACCTCCGCAGTTTACGCGGAGCGATGCGGCCGCACTACACGCCCAAGCTCAAAAAGCGGACGGCGTTGATGCGGGAGCTCAAGGAAGTGTTCCGCCGACACCGGTCGCAACCGATTGAGAGGGTGATAAGCCTGATCAATCCGGTGCTGCGGGGGTGGGTGAACTACTTCGCGGTCGGGCACTCCAGTGAGTGCTTCGGCCACATCAAAGATTGGGTGGAGAAGAAGGTCAGGCGCCATTTGGCGCACGCTCAGAAACGACGGGGCTTCGGCTGGGAGCGATGGAGTAGGCCGTGGCTGTATAACATCCTGAAGCTGTTTAACGGCTATCGGGTGCGCCGCGACGGGCCGAAAGTCGCCCCGGCAGGATAGGTCCCATAAGCCTCGGCATGAAGCAGATGGGGGCGCGCAATGCGGGAAATCCGCACGTTGCGTGCGACGTGGAGGGGGCTGGAGACGTGGAACGGTCGAGAAACCGGCCCGACCGGCGCGCCAGTCCTCGACCCTACCTGTGCGGGGGGCGCGGGGTAACCCGCGTCCCTTGTACGTTGAAGCCTGCTCGGCGGGCGGCAATATCTCGCTGAAGCAGCAAGGAAAGCGGTGAGCCTCATGCGTCCCTTCGGTCAAAGAACCTGTGCGGTAGATGTGGCCCCGCTTCTCCGAGCTCCGCTGTTCATGCTGGACGGTATCCAGGGACGCGGCTTGCCGCTGATCCCGTGTACAAGGTGGCCCGACGCGGAGCCTTGCCGTGTTCATCCCCTGAAATGGTAGCAAGAAGTGAGTGACTCGATAGTTGGAATCGACGTGTCCAAGAAGAGCTTGGACGCAAGTTGCGCGAGAGGTCAGCGAAAGCAAAGCAGGACTTTCGAAAACAGCCCCAATGGCTGGAGATTGATGCTGGCCTGGTTCAAGGCCATGGGCGGCAAACCGGCTCACGCCTGCATGGAGGCGACCGGTCGTCACAGCCTCGGCGTGGCCTTGGCGCTGCACGACGCGGGTCACGTCGTCAGCGTTGTAAACCCGGCCCAGATCCGTGACTTCGCCCGCACTAAACTGGGCCGCAACAAAACTGACAAGATCGATGCCATTCTGATCCGCGAATACGCCGAATTGTTCAAGCCGGGACCATGGGCACCGCCGTCCCCCGCGATGCGGCGCCTGTGCGAACTCCAGACCGTACGCACCGGCATCGTCAACAACCGGACGGAGTGGAAGAACCGCATGGGGAGCGGCCTCGAAGACAGCATCGCGACCAGTCTGGCCGCCGCGACGATCGAGCATTTCACCGCGCAGATCGAGGCAGTCGACACGGCCATTCGTGCGACGATCGACCAGGACGACGAGCTGCGCGGCAGACGCAACCTGTTGCTCAGCGTCGTCGGTGTCGGCGAGACGCTTGCCGCCTCGCTGCTGGTGGAGATGCCGGAGCCAGGAGTCCTGCGTCGGAGTGGCGCGATGGTCGCCTATGCCGGGCTCAATCCAAGCCAGCACCGGTCCGGCACCTCGATTGACCGCCCGACGCGCATCTCGAAGGTTGGCAATGCCACGCTGCGGTCGTCGCTCTACATGCCGGCGCTGTCGGCGATGCGTTACAACCCCGCCATCACCGCACTCGTCGCGCGCCTGAAGAACGCTGGTCGCCTTAAGCCCAAACAGATCGTTGTGGCCGCGATGCGCAAGCTGCTGGTGATTTGCTTCGGGGTGCTGAAGACGGGCAAACCGTTCGATCCGGCCGTCGCCATGCCAGCCTGAGCTGTGGGGATTTTCCCAATTCCGTTGTTCGATAAGAGACCGATCATTCCGCCGTCCCGATCTGATAGCCCATGGGCGGCGCGCGGAACGAAGGTCAAGGAGGGCCGTAGGCCCGCGCGTGAAAGCGCGCCTTGTCCTTGACCGCAGTGAGCACGCCGGCATGCTCAAATAGATCAAACAAGGCGATTTAGCGCTTGACGTCCAACACGGTATCTACCGCGATCGCTCCAGCCGAACCAGGAAACGCACGGTTCAGCGCAAACCTGCCCCCAAGTCCCAGCGTAAAGTGTCACCAGGGTGCTCGCTGGAAGCCCCACCCTCCGTCCGTGAAAGACCGCCTCCCTGAAAATGAGGGGACATTTCTATGTTGGGGAACCAGGGGACATTCTTAGTTGCGTTGACAAGCGCCAGCATGCCGCCCGCGCTGTCGTAAACGATGTCACGCAGGGGTGGCACCAACGCGACATAGGTAACGTTAGCCCCGATGTTCGCGCTGAGAAAGGTTCGCAGCGCCGCTTTTGACCAAAAATACCCGACCACAAAAACGGTCGTCATTAACCCGCCAGCATCATGAACCCTGCAGCGACGCTCGCACTGCCAAGATCGCGGTCGCGACGATATGACGCCACCAAGTACCAAGGCGGAGCAGCACGGCCTCGGGAAACACCACGTACTTGAATTGCAAGCCTACCCCCAGCACGAACGCCGCCATCACGGGGCGAGACAGATTGAACGGGCGACGTTCAGCCGTGATCAGGTGGTAGGCGGCAAAGGTGACGAAGAGGTTGTTGAAAATCTCAGTATTTGCCGAGGGGTCGGGTGTCGGCCCCCGTTTGAAAAGTCACAAATTGTCCCCGTTAGAAATGCATCCCGCACGCAAAGTAGAGATGACCCCCGGCGGCGGACATACCTTGTGTGAAATCGGCATCACCGGCACACGCGCTCGAGCCCGATCCGGAGGCCGATGCGCGGATAGCGGGGTTCTTCGCCAGCATGATCCGGCCGAGGTCCTAAGTCGGCCTCGTAGGCCGGCCAGTTCGTGACCCTGAGCTCTGGCGTGGGATGTGGCGTGTTAGAGCCACCTCGACACTAGAGGTTTTAAGAATGTGAAAAACAACCGCGACAGACCTGGCGCCCGCTCATAGACATCGCGATATTCGACGCAGGGGATTTTCAAGATTTCTTTGTAGAGCCTTTCCGATCCCAGCGTGTCGGAACCGTCGACGTCGAAGGTCAGGCCCAGGCTCTTGGCGTGCTCCGTGGCCTTGACGAGCAGGAGTTTGATAGCATCGGGATTCGGTTTGTTGTCTAGGTTTTTGGGGATGCACCGGTAGGTCGCCATCCAAAGATAATATCGCTCATGATCCCAGGCGCAGGCGATAGCGGCATCGCATAATGTTTCATGCCTATGGACACTGGGTTTTTGGCGCGCGGCGAGAACCCGGATTTGCGGGGGGTCGCGTGTCACGCCGGCCGCGATCAGATTTTGGGCGATGGCAAGTGGGGCATAGGGTTTCTTGCCTGCCGCTTTCAGGTTCGAATGGTAGAAGGCAATGAACGCTTCTGCGTTAATCTCCACGATGTCCAGTCTTTTCTCGGCGGCGCGCAAATGGTTACGGTGTTTCTTATTCAGCCGGCCGCGCACGCCAGGATCGTCGGCGGGGCAGGAATAGGTTTTCTGGGTCATATGCGAAAATCCGGCCTGAGCAAAGGCTTCCCTGACCAGGGCAGCATCCGCTGCGCGGGGCTTGCAGACAAAACGGAAGTAGATATTGCGAGGCAGTTGAGCGATGAGCCGTTCAAGGACCTGCCGCTTTCTGTCTTCACTTAAAGCCGAATCGACCAGCGGGCCGCCGAGATGCGACCAGAAGGGCGAATAGCCCCAGCGCAAGCCGATTTTGTTTCGGCCTGTCGTATAGAGCAAGTTGCCCTGCTCGATACCGTCTTCCACCACTTTCAATTTCCAGTAAGGCCCAGAGCTTACGGCTATGGCCAGCCACCAAGGTTGTTGGAAGACCGGGCGTTCGGCGTTATATACCGGGGTGACGTTATCCATATTAAACCAACGGCCCTAGGGGTAAACCCCGTTCAGTTCAGAACCCGAAAATCCCTTGCCGAGGTGATACGCCTCGGGCTGCTGTCCGGCCATGCTTGGGAGTCGGCCCGGCCCGCCATTGTCGCACGCTGGGCCTCTCGCCCGACGGTTATACCGCCGCGCCGCGCCGTGCTTCGCGTCAAGGGGGCAACCGCCGGGCCTGCGACGGGTGCGCTCGGTCGCGGGGCGGCAGGTAGTTCGACGAAGCGTGACTCCTTGTGTGCTTCGAGACCATATTAGTGTCAGCCATGAGTGACAGCACCAACACGCCTGAGGATCGATGGGACAGGCTTTCTGCCGCCCTATCCATCTGGACTCAATAGTTGTGTCAATGCCGCTTCCCGTTTGAAAAGTCACAAATTGTCCCCGTTAGAAATGTCACCCCGCACGCAAAGTAGAGATGCACCCCCGGCGGCGGACACACTTCTGTGAAATGGCATCACCGGCAAACGCTCGGGTGAGGGCGAGGGGGTCAGGCGCCAGCGCGTGGCGGGCAAGTCCAGGCGGGTGCTGGTCCCACACCGCTACATATGGCAATCCGCCATGCTGCCACTGCTGCGCCATGACGAGATAGACCCCTTCGTCGGCATCGATCGAAGCAGTAAAGAGTGTGAACGCGCGCGCAACGAACGCTACAAGGACGATCAGCGCTATCACAAGAAAGTATGTAGAATTTCCCCCAAGATAATATAGTTGGCGTATTGAGCTAGACTCCGAATCCGACATAGGCCCTCAACCGCGCTTATGGAATTTCGAGTTACTCCGACTTTTGAGGCGTGCAAAGTTACAGTGTAGAGAAGATCGGGAGTTCGTGGCTGGGCGTCGCTTTCGAGCAACACGCGGGTTACTTTAAAGGGGTATTGGTCAATACGTTGCGCCCGCGATTTTACCTTGGAGGGCAAGCCGTGTCGGGCGGGCGGCCAGAACAGCCGTGGCGACGATTTGCACGCCTGACCCCGTCGCCCATATCCTCGCCCGGACACGCCAAAAGGAAATGCCATGCCAGGGCCGCTAGACGGGTATCGGATAATCGACCTCACCTCAATGATCTCGGGACCGTTGGCAACCATGATCCTTGCCGACCAGGGCGCTGACGTCATCAAGGTGGAGAACCCCGACGGCGGCGACCACACAAGAGCGGCCAACAATCGCCGTAACGGGTTTTCCGCCTCGTTCCTCAACAACAATCGCAACAAGCGCTCCATTGCTCTGGATCTGAAGGATCCCGCGGCGCTTCGGGTGGTGCTCCGCCTGCTCGGCACCGCCGACGTCTTCGTGCAGAACTTCCGTCCTGGCGTGGCGGACCGCATGGGCCTGGGAGAGGAGGCGGTCCGCGCCGCTGCTCCGTCGATCATCTACGTCTCGATCAGTGGCTTCGGCGAGACGGGGCCCTACGCGCAGAAGCCGGTATACGATCCACTGATCCAGGCTGTCTCCGGCCTCGCTTCAATCCAGGCTGGATCCGATACCGAACACCCGCGCCTGGTGCGCACGATCGTCCCGGATAAATTGACCGCTTACAATGCCGCTCAAGCCATTACGGCAGCGCTACTCTCCCGCGAACGGACCGGCAAAGGTCAGCATATCCGGCTGTCCATGCTGGACGCGATCATTGCGTTTCTCTGGTCCTCCGACATGGGCATCCAGACCTTTGTCGGTGAGGAGACTCCGCAGCAGGAGGCTGCCAGCTTTATCGACCTGATCTATGAGACCGCTACATTCCCGATCAGCGCCGCAGTGCAGACCAACCGCGAATGGATCGCGCTGACCCGAGCGCTGGAGAAGCCGGAGTGGTTGGAGGACACTCGGTTCAAGACCCCGGCGCTGCGCCAACGTCACATCAACGAACGGCTGACCATGACCCAAGACGCGTTTCAGGCGCGCACCGGGGAGGAGTGGCTGGACCGGCTGACCAAGGAGGGCGTCCCCTGCGCTCCGGTCCTGACCCGGACGCAAATGCTGTCTGACCCACAGGTGGTCGCCAACGGCATTATCGTTGAAACCGAGCATCCTCAGGCCGGACGAATCCGCCAAGCTCGGCCCGCGGCGCGCTTCTCCGGCACGCCCGCTACAATCCGTCAGGGTGGCGCCGCCTTGGGCGAACAGACCGCCCAGGTGCTGGCTGAAATCGGCTATTCGGCTGCTGAAATTGAGGCTCTGGCATCGAAGGAGCATGCCGCATGATCGACTTCTACTACTGGCCCACGCCGAACGGCTGGAAAGTCTCGATCATGCTGGAAGAGACAGCCCTGCCCTACACGCTGAAACCGGTGAACATCGGCGCCGGCGACCAGTTCACGCCCGCGTTCATGTCGATTAGCCCAAACGCCCGTATGCCGGCGATCGTTGATCACGACGCGCCGGACGGTCCGCTGCCGGTGTTCGAATCCGGTGCCATCCTGATCCATCTGGCCGAGAAATCCGGCCGGTTCATGCCGACGACCGCGAAGGGCCGGAAGGAATGCCTGGAGTGGCTGTTCTGGCAAGTGGGCAACCTTGGGCCCATGGCGGGTCAGCTCAGCCATTTCGTGAACTATGCCAAAAGCGTCCAGGAGGGCGACCATCTGTATGCCCACCAGCGGTATGCCGGCGAATACAACCGGTGCCTTGGCGTGCTGGAACATCGGTTGGACGGGCAAGACTACATCCTGGACGATTACTCGATCGCGGACATGATCTCCTGGCCTTGGGTGTTGATCGCCAAGCCCTTGGGTCAGTCGCTGGAGGATTTTCCTAATCTGTCAAGCTGGAGAGAGCGGATAAAATCGCGGCCGGCCGTGCAACGTGGGGTCGACCTGGGAAAGGAAATGCGGCGAACCGGCCAGCACACCGACGAAGCACGCAAGATCCTATTCGGCCAAACGTCTCAATCCTTGAATGGTTAGCCGCTCGTGATCGGCTGCCTGTCCGGCCCAGTGGAGGCCGGACAGGGTGCAGTTACGTCAGATCACACGTATTCGCCGGCCTGTGCGCCCTGCCGGTTGCCGGCATTCAGCCGTCGCTCGGCGATCTGAGCCTTCATCGCCTTCTGAAGTTTCTCGAACGCCCGGACCTCGATCTGGCGAACGCGCTCACGGGAAATGTTATACTGCTGGGACAGGTCCTCCAGTGTAGTCGGGTTATCCTTGAGGCGCCGCTCGATCAGGATATGACGCTCGCGTTCATTCAGCGACTTCAACGCGCCGGTCAATAAGGCTTTGCGGCCGGTCAGTTCCTCACGGTCGGCGATCGCGGATTCCTGTGTCTCCGACTCGTCCACCAGCCAGTCTTGCCACTCACCTTCACTGTCCTGACGCACCGGGGCGTTCAGGCTGTGGTCCGGCGCGGCGAGGCGGCGATTCATGCTGACGACATCCTGCTCCGGCACGTCCAATACCCGTGCAATCTTTGCAACCTGTTCAGGTTGCAGGTCACCATCGTCGATGGCCTGCATCTGCCCCTTCAGCCGGCGCAGATTGAAGAACAGCTTCTTTTGCGCGGCCGTGGTGCCCATTTTCACCAGTGACCAGGAGTGCAGGATGTATTCCTGGATTGCCGCCCGGATCCACCACATCGCGTAGGTGGCCAAGCGGAAGCCGCGGTCGGGGTCGAACCGCTTGACCGCCTGCATCATCCCGACATTGCCTTCGCTGATCAGTTCCCCGACCGGCAGGCCGTAGCCGCGATAGCCCATGGCGATTTTCGCGACAAGTCGCAGATGGGAGGTGACAAGCTTGTGTGCCGCCTCCATATCCTGGGAGTCGCGCCATTGATGGGCGAGCGACAGTTCCTCCTCCGGGGTGAGCATCGGAAACTTGCGGATTTCCTGAAGGTACCGCGAGAGGTTGCCCTCGGGGGCAATATTGAGGACGGCAGAGGCCACGAGGAAGACTCCTTTCGCCAGACCGCGTAGTAACTTGCCCAACCGTGGCGCAAGATCGCGGCATGAATGTGACTGAGGCCAATCTGGATGCAGGCTGGGAGTTCAAGTCCCGGTTATCCACCCACACTGGCGGCGGCGTGTCCGGACGTCCCCATCGAGAAGGGCATCCCCCTACTTCGATTGCTGGGGTATACAGGACTGAATTAGTCCTGTCAAGATTAACGTATAGTTAACAACGGGAAAGAATGCTCTCGATGTCCCTTAAGAGGCGCTGCATATCGGCCGGGATGGCCGCCTCGAAGGTCAGCATACGACCTGTTCGGGGGTGTTTGAACGCCAGACTAGCCGCGTGTAAAGCCTGTCTTGGGAAGTCCAGAAGTTGGCCGCGGAGTGGCTGATTGACCGCCTTGGCGACGGACGGGATGCGGCGAAGGTAAACGGGGTCACCGACCAGAGGATGGCCCTTGGCAGCGAAGTGAACACGTATTTGATGCGTGCGACCCGTTGCGAGCCGGCATTCCACCAGCGCGATGCTGGTTTGCCAGGCGCGCATTATCCGGTACCGCGTCAGGGCGAACTTGCCGCCGCGGTCAACCACCGCCATACGCTTGCGGTCGCGCTTATCCCGTCCGATGGCGCCTTCGATTTCGCCGCTCAGCGGCTCCGGCAAGCCCCACACAATGGCGAGGTAGGTTCGGTCGAGGTCGCGGGCGGCGAAAGCGGCGGTCAGTCCGTCGTTGGCTAACTGTGTCTTGGCCACGACCATGACGCCTGATGTGTCCTTGTCCAGCCGATGCACGATGCCCGGCCGCCGTTCGGCCCCTATGCCGGTGAAACCTGGCCCGCAATAGGCGAGCAGCGCGTTTACCAAGGTGCCGTCGAGATTGCCG
Source organism: uncultured Pseudomonadota bacterium (assembly GCA_963832865.1). GTDB lineage: Bacteria > Pseudomonadota > Alphaproteobacteria > Acetobacterales > Acetobacteraceae > Rhodopila. The sequence goes on along the minus strand of CAWHWH010000049.1, from coordinate 10,303 downwards.
GGTGCTGGGTGGACAACCAGTCCAGCCGGCTTGTCGAGCACGATCAGGTCGGCATCTTCGTATAGGATGGGGAATGGAATCGCCTGTGGCCGCGGGTTTGCGGCGATCGGCGCCGGCATGTCTAGGGTATAGGTAACGCCCGCCCGCACCGGTTCGGCCGGCTGGGTCACTGGACCTGCCTCCACTCGCAGGCGGCCTTCCTCGATCAGAGCCTTGACTCGGGATCGTGAGAGGGTGCCGAGCGCGTCGGCCAGGAAGCGGTCGATGCGCTCGCCGGCATGCACCGCGGCGGCGGTGATGTGGATCGGTGCGGGTTCGCTGTCGGATGGCATGTGAGGTTGGGGATAACGCGGATTGGATTCGAATGGGAGACGGTATGCGGGCTTTGAAGATAATGGTCGTGGTCATGGCCGTGCTGATCGTTCTCGGGACGACGGGGCTGGTGATCGCGATCGCTCGGCGGTGGTCGGCGCCGGTTGCGCCTGTCGCGCAGTTGCCCGCTTGGGTTTCGGCGGCGTTGGATGAGCCGGTGGGGACCCATATTGTGGGCATCGCCGCGGTCCGCGACCGGCTGGCGGTTCAGCTTCAGGGGGGCGGGGCGGACCGGGTGGTGTTGATCGATCCCGCGACCGGGGCGGTGGCAGGCCGGGTTTCGCTGAGCCGGTGAGAGTTGGGTGTTGGTGGCTGGGAAGCCGGTGCTTGAGGTTGGCGGGAGTTCAGGTTAGAAGCCGGGTCTGGCCGGTTGTCCCGTTCGTCTAGAGGCCTAGGACAGTGCCCTCTCACGGCACCAACAGGGGTTCGAATCCCCTACGGGACGCCAAGGATAATTATTATCTATTTGATTTATAATATAATTAGTGTATGGCTTGGGATTTTATCCCACAAACTACCCCACCCCGTGCTTGCACTGGCATGATCCGACTGGTCCACCAAGAACGGCTGCGGCGCTTAACCTGTGGCAATACCTCATCTAAAGCAGACTCCGCGAGCTTGACCACCGGATTGGTGTACAATTCGCTATCGGCATCGATTCGTAAGGGCGTGGCATGAGCGGCAAGTCTCCTGTTTCGGCGAGCGAGGACCAACGCTCGGCTTTAGCGGCTCTGGCTGGCTCACGTGATCGCGGCGAGGCGGATAGGTTACACCGTTACTGGAAGAGCCTGTGGCCAACCGGCCGAACTGGACGATCGCGCGCCTGCGTGCGGAGATCGAGACGCGCGAGGGCGTGCGCATCAGCCGCTCGCAACTGTCCAAGGCGTTGCGAAAAAAAAGTTCCGTTACCGGCGGCCGCGGCACACACTGAAAGGGCGGCAAGTCGCCAGCGAGGTCGATCGGATCGGTTTGCGTCTGCAATTGCGCGAGCAGCAGGCCGCGGCCGGCGACATCGTTCTGCTTTATGGCGATGAGAGCGAGGCGTTGACGCATCCCTATCTGGCCAGGGCGTGGGCAAAATCCGGCGCTGACCTGCGCGTGCCGGCACCAGGCCAAGCCAAGAAGGTGGCGATCCTGGGCTCGCTTAATCATGTCACACATGAACTGATTGTGCATACCAGTCCGACCAAGCGCAGCAGCGACTTCGTGGCGCATCTCGCGCAAATCGATGCGCTTTATGGTCCGATGCCCGGGCGGGCGGGCAAGCCCGTCGTGTTGGTCGAAGACAATGGGCCGATCCACGTCAGCAAACTGTCACGCGCCGCCCTGGCCGCTCGCGCACACTGGCTCACGGTCGAATGGCTGCCAAAATACGCCCCTGAATTGAACGACATCGAGGTCGTCTGGCACGATTTGAAGACGTATCAGTTGGCCCACAAGACCTTCACTGACGTCGTCGAACTCAACGACGTCATTCACACCGCCGTCAGCGACCTTAACTGCGAACGCGTGACCGTTCCGTTGGCCAACCCACGAGTCTCTGCTTAGGTCAAATTTCGCTTTAGTTCGGTTCAATTTCGATTTTAGTTAATTTTGTCAAAAACTTATGGGTCAATAGAAGGTGACTTTAAATCTTGGGGCCGTGGGTTCGACTCCCACCGGTCTCGCCAATTAAATCAGCGATTTAGACAATGCACCGCCTTCTCAGATGCCCGCCGGCCTCACGTCCTGGGTAACAGATGGCAGCGGGGATCGAGGGCGGTTCGGTCGCTAGTTTGGTCACCGCGAAGACGACGGAATCCTCGACGGGCGCGTTTCCGCGAGGAAGGCACCAGCGATGTTAGCTAGGGCATCGGACGGAGGCCTCGCAAAGCCGTCGATCGCGCCAGCGGAGCCAGGGTCGAGATCAGTGGCGTCAACTGGGGGTTCAACCGAAGCGGGCGGGCGTATGGAACCAGGTCTCAGGGCGCCGAGGAGAGTGCCGCCAGCGTCGTCGCCCTATCGAGAACTGCCAGATCGCGTGATGCTTCGGAGGCGATCGGCCAACACACAGCTGCAGCGACGCACCGGTCGCTGGGCGCTTTGCAATTTTACTTTAACACTGCACTGCAACACGCGTGTCAGACCTCGTCGGTCCGGGGCCCAAATGCGCTTCACGATGAAAGGGCGCGCCGTCGTTTCTTCGCCGAGAACTAGTTCCGTAGTAGTCTTGCCCAACAGCGGTTCAATCCGCTCGGGGGGTCGGGACGCCTGCGCAATGTAAGGACCTGGCGCCAATACTCGGACAAATTTTCGAAGGTAGGTCCGGTGGTCCCCATCACCCAGCCACCAGGACATCCAACCGATAGCCCTCGTGACGCTCGCGCCTCATGACCGTCAGCCTCCCGGCGGTCGCACCGATAAACATTTCCGCCGCCTCATTCCCAGGGGTCGGATCATCCGTCTGCCCGAGCCAGTTGACCAGAACGACCATGCTGGCAGGCAACAGGCTGCCACGCACGCGGCTCGCGCACCGCTCGATATCGGTCGCCGACAAAAAGTAGAGCACCTCAGAAAACACCATCAGCTCGAAGCAGCCCTCAGGCCATTCAGCCGGCACCTGCATGCGTCGGAATCGCACATGCGGCTGATCCGAGCAGCGCGACCGGGCCGCTTCTAGTGGATCTTCGACAATGTCCACGCCCAGCAAGGCGTCACAACGCTCCGCCAGCACGCGCGTCAAAACGCCGATGGAGCACCCGACCTCCAGACCCGAGGTGAAATGCCGGTCCCCAAGGGCGGACAGCGTTTGACAATATTTGGTCTGCTCATAGGCGCTTGTCCGGAACCCCCAGGGGTCCGGGTTGGCCTGGTACAGACATTGGAAATGGGTGGCAGCGCGCGATCCGGTCATGGCACGACAAACGTCTCGAAGGGCACTTCGAATACCGACAGCAGACCGGCAGGCAGCCGGAAACCGTCGGGATCATCCGTAATCAGGTCGCCGTATTGTGACTCGTGTGCCTGAATCGCAACCCGCTTCGCGGCCAGGAAGCGGCTGATATCTAGGCGAAACCCATCAATAACCGTCTCGGGGATCACCGCGTCGGCCGCCAGCGTCCAGCCCCACACCGGATACGCGACATGCTTCACCCCCGTAACGGACACTACCGCCGCGCCCAGCAATGCCGCCGCCTCATGGTCGCAATGCGGGTCATACCGCCAGGGGACAACAATCGCCGAGCAATCCGGCTCCTTATCAATCAGCGCCAGCAAAGTTGCCACGACGTCCTCGAATCCGGGCCCATCAACCGGAGCCGCCGCATCCGGTTGGTCAAGAAACACCAGCCGGTCCTCCCTCAGGCCAAGGACCCCGACGGCATCCCGAACCTCCTGCGCCCGGCGCGCCCGTAGCCGGGGCGGCGGAAACGCCCTGGGAGTTCGGGTGCGATCCCGCGCCATCGGTAAGGATCACCACCAGCGGAGACCGCCCGGCGGCGACACAGGCCGCGATGAGACCCCCGCAGCCCAGGCTCTCGTCGTCCGGATGCGGCGCCAGGATCAGGCAGGTGCCGCCACCGATAATGTCGTTAAGGCTACCTTCAGGAAGCTCCCGCCAGGCGCGATGACAATCTCCGGCGGTCACGGGCATCGCACAACCCGCGCATCCAAATGGTCCGCGAACCAGGTCGCGGCCTCGGTCAGCACTTCATCGGGCGCCGGCTGCCGCAGATACGTCGACAGGTCGCGACAGATCCGCTCGACCGGGGTCCCTTGGCGGAACGACGACAGCCCGAGCGACCGCTGGATCAGACGCATCGCATCGAGGCAGGCGGTCTCGACCGCGGTCCGGCCCAGCCCGACTGTCGTGACCCGATAATTGGTATCCGCCGTCTGATCCTCCGCGATCCGCGCAACGGCGGATACCCACAGACGGCTGCTCTCGCGGGCAATAAAGGCCTGCCCAAGCCGCGCCTGCGTGTGCGGACTGTCGAGCCGTCCAGAATCCCTTAGCTGCGCGACAGCTTGGTCCAGCAACGCGATCAGGCCGCCCAGCGCGACCGCCGATCCGCGCCATGCCCCGGCGGAAAAATCGGGCTCCCGCAGGTAGTCCCCCGGGTCTCCGAGCACCGTGTCCCATGCCGCCTCGCATCCGGTGAAATCGACCGCGCCGGTCACCGCCGCCCGCATCCCTTGCAACGGAGACGGCAGCGGCTTCACCACCTCCCCGATGCCCAGCGGCAACACCAGCATCCGCATGGCACCGTCTTCGTCCTGAGCTGTAACCACTGCTCCATTCGCGTGACCGGCGCCGGAACAAAACTGCTTACCGCCGCTCAACACCACCTTGCCGCCAACTCGGCGCATCCGCAAACCACCGCTCGGGGGATCAGTCACCCAAAGCCCATACAGCCGCCCATCCTCACGCGGTGTTCCGTAGCGCGCGATCAGGTGCCGCGCGTTGACATGAGCCTCCAGAATGCGACCAACCGAAAGGTTACCTTGGCCAACCAGAACCAGCAGTGAGGCGAGCTCGTCTGCCGTGCCTGACCCCCGCACCGGCAGTGGAGGCGATAGCGCACCGACTTGGCGAAGACGCTCGATCTCTTCCGCCGGAAATCCCGCCTCCCGATCAAGCCGATCTGCTCGATCCTGCATCCACGGAACGAGTTCCGCGACCGCCGCCCCACACGCAAAAGCGATACGAGAGCGTTCGTCGCTGGGCATCTCAATCGGCCGCCAGTGTTTCGGGTAGCGCGACCTCATGCAGCAACACCTCGGCTGCCGCAATCTCTCCCGGCAAGTCGACGAACCGGACCCGGCGCCGTTGCAGGACCGGACTGCACGCTTCCAGCTCCGCCCAGGCGGAACCAAAGAGGCGGTGCGCGGCGCACGCCGACAGACGCGCCCGAGACAGGCCGAGATCGGCGGCCAAGGCCGCATCGGGCCAACCGCTCCATTCCCGGCGTGCCCTGCTACGCAAACCGTAGCGTCGGAGCGCGTCTTCCGCCGGCTCGACCTGCTCGTCGGCAAATTCGTCCTGCCGTATCATCCGGCGTCGAATAGCGTCGGCCATGCCGCCATCGGCGCGGCCGACTATCCTCCCCGAGACGACCACTTGGATCGCCGGATCATGCCGAACACGCGCGTCCATCATCCACAGCGCCCGCACGAAAGCTCGATCCTCGCCGGCCGCGATAGCGGGAATCCCGCCCACTCGGCGGTAAGCGTCCACAGTTACAGCCAAGCTTGCGCCGGAGGCTTCGGTATGCCGCGGCGGCGCATCGTGCCATTCCGGATCAAGCATCCACGCAAGCGTGTCCAACAGCGCGATCAGGCGGCATTCGCGGGCGTCGTCCTCATGCAGTTGCGCCGGAATGATCGCGGCCTCCACCGGATCGATCACCGCCCGCCCGCAGACAATATCAGCCCGCTTCCCCAGTGCCCGAACATTCAGCGTCACCCAATCCGGCGGAGCGATAAAGTCCGCGTCGGTGGTCAGCAGCACGCCATAGTCACCGGCCAATTCGGCGGCAAGTTGCATCACCAGGCGCCGTGCATGGCCCGCGTTGGATTCGCCCGGCGACAGATCCCGGCGGACCACCTCCAATCGAAACCCCAAATGCGGCGCCAGTTCGCGCGCGATCGCCTCGGTCGCGTCAGTGCAATTGTTGAGCAGCACCACCACCCCGTCCGGACGGTGGATTTGCGTATTCAATGCGGTCAGGCAGGGGCCGATCCGTTCGGCTTCATTCCGTACCGGGATAGCGACAATACTTTTAGCCACCGATGTACCACACCATGGAGCGGTTCCTGCCAAAAAAGAGACCGTTTATGCGCAGGTGGGAGCCGGCCGACAGGATGCGATAGTCTGTCACCGAGGTGTTATGACGCTTGTGCTGACGAAAATGCGACCTATACGGGCGGGGCATGACACAACCCATCGAAACCGACGTAGCCATTGTCGGCGCCGGCCCCGTCGGCCTGTTCGCCGTCTTCCAGCTCGGTATGCTCAAAATGTCCAGCGTGCTGATCGACGCTCTGTCGGAAGTTGGCGGCCAATGCACCGCGCTGTATCCGGAAAAGCCGATCTATGACATTCCGGCGTATCCGGCGATTGAGGCGGGCGCCCTGGTCACTCGTCTGGAGGCGCAGATCGCCCCATTCCAGGCGCGGAGGCTGCTCGGCCGGCAGGTCAACGGGCTCAGCGGCGCGCGCGGCGCCTTCACGCTGACAACCGACCAAGGCGACGCGGTCAGGACCAAAGCAATCATTGTGGCGGCCGGGGCAGGGGCGTTCGGCCCGAATCGCCCGCCCCTGGAAGGTCTCGCGGCCTATGAGGCAAGCGGCGCCGTTCAATATTACGTCCGCCGCCGTGAGGACCTGCGGGGCAAGCGCGTGGTCATCGCCGGTGGCGGCGATTCGGCCGTCGATTGGGCGCTCGCCCTTAAGGACATCGCCCACGTCGCCGTGGTACACCGCCGGCCGAAGTTCCGCGCGGCACCGGAAAGTGCGGCTCAATTGGATGAGGCCGCACAAAAGAACCAGATCGAGATGGTGATCCCCTATCAACTCCACGGCCTTACGGGCGTCGACGGCGTGCTGTCCGCGGTACAGGTCGCCACGCTCGACGGCGCGGTGAAGTCGTTGCCCGCCGACGTGCTACTGCCATTCTTTGGGCTGTCGATGGACCTCGGGCCGATCGCTGCGTGGGGATTGCAGAGCCAGCAGCATCACGTGATTGTCGATCCGGCCACCGCACAGACCAGCTTGCCCGGTGTGTTTGCAATCGGCGACGTGGCCACCTACCCGGGCAAGCTGAAACTGATCCTGCAAGGTTTCAGTGAGGCGGCTGTCGCGGCGCACGCGATCTATCCGATCGTCCATCCCGATCAGGCGCTGCATTTCGAGTATTCGACCACCAAGGGTCTGCCCGCGTAGCAAATCCATCGACGATCACGCATGGGGCGGTCTGGGGTTGAAACAGTCCGGGCGTCTCCGGGTGAGGGGGAACGGGAATATGAAAGAACCGTGACCGATAAGCGGCGGCAATCACGTTGATGCTACTTCGCCTTGTCTGTGCGGCACCGCGTAACCGAGATAACGGCGAAGTATTGCAGCAGCGCAAACGGATGTACCGGCCGTCGCAGACCGGACCGGTGACGACCGTTGCGCTGAAAGAATCTTGTCGATGTCAACGGCATGTTTCGGAGGAGGGAGACGTGATTGCACCGCATGCGCGGACTTGGCTTCTTCTGTCTTTGGTAGGTCTGACGCTGACGTTCGGCGAGGCGAGCGCGCAACAGACGCCGCCGCCGGCTGATCAAAATCCCTATTCGAAGGGGTCCGAAGGCTACGACCGAGGGCCTCGGGGGCTCACCAGCTACCAGCCCATTGCCATCGACCAGCCCTTCGCGGCCAGAATGGCCCAGGACGTCGCCGACAAGCCGGGGGTCGAGCGGGAACATCAGGCCCTGCTCGATGAACGCTACGACCTGAGCGATCGCGTCGCCCAGGCGGTGACCATGGAACATGGCAAGCCTTTGCAGGAAGGGGTGCGCGTTAAGCCCAACTTTCCCACTATTGCGCTTTCAGTGACATAAAACTCGCGGAATTCCACGGGTTTGCAACACGCCTGTCGATTTGTGGTGCAAAAACTGCTCGGCCTTGGCGCTGAAAGTCAGCAAAAAACCTTGACGCTCGTCAATTCGACGTGGTGGCCTGAGAGCAATCAGGTAACGGGCCATGTTCATCCGCGTCAAGAAGATCGGACCCTACGAATATCTCTACCTCGTCGAGAACGCTCGCGAGGATGGCCGCCACGTCCAGCGCGTCATCAAGGCACTCGGCCGCCGCGATGAGGTCGAAAATTCCGATCTGCTCGATGGCCTGATCGCCTCGGCCGTTCGCCATTCCCGGCGCTCCATCGTACTCTCAAGCTTCTATCGCGGTGAACTGCCCGAACTACGGCGGCTCAGCATCGGCCCCGACCTGGTGTTCGGGCGGCTGTGGCGAGAGACCGGTTGCGCGGATGTCCTCCGCCACCTGCTGGGCGAACGGCAGTTCGACTTCGATGTCGAGCGGGCCATCTACCTGACCGTGCTGCATCGGCTGATGGTCTCCGGCTCCGATCGTCACGCTCACGACTGGCACCAGCGCCTGCGCATCCCCGGCGCCGAGGCACTAACCCTGAAGCAGGCCTACAAGGCCATGGCCTGGCTCGGCGAGATAACCAACGACGACCGCCCGATGACCGAACTCATCGAGGAAGCGCTCTACCGCCATCGCCAGCCGCTGTTCGGCGAACTGTCGGTCGCCTTCTTCGACACCACCTCGCTGTACTTCGAGGGCCGGGGCGGAGCGACCCTCGGCCAGCGCGGCTTCTCCAAGGACTTCCGGCCACAGTTGCATCAAGTGGTGCTGGGCATCGTGCTCGATGGCCACGACCGGCCGATCGCCTCGTTCCTCTGGCCCGGCAATACCGCCGACGTCACCACGCTGCTGCCCGTCGTCGAGCGCCTGCGGACGCGGTTCGGCATCAGCCGGGCTTGCGTCGTCGCCGATCGTGGCATGATCAGTGCCGCTACTATCGCCGGGCTCGAGGCGCAGGGCATCGACTATATACTTGGCGTGCGCGAGCGCTCGACCGTCGAGGTCCGAACCACGGTGATCGATGACGACGGCGTGGCGGTGCCGCTGACCATCCCGCGCCAGAAGGGTGAAACTGACCTTGCCATCAAGGACGTCGTCCTCTGTGGGCGTCGCTATGTGCTGGCCCGCAACCCGGAACAGGCTCGCAAGGACGCCGAGACGCGAACCGCCCTGCTGGCCGGTCTCGAACGCAAGCTGACACAGGGCGACAAAGCGCTGGTCGGCAACGCTGGATACCGCCGCTTCCTTGCCGAGCCAGCGGGTGAGGGCTTTACCATCGATGCTGCGAAGGTCGAGGCTGAAGCTCGTTATGACGGTCTGTTTGTATTGCGCACCAATACCAAGCTGACTGCCTTGCAAGTGGTGCTGCGCTACCGGAACTTGCTGGCCGTGGATATCGACCAGGCATGGGGACTCTCAAGAATCAAGCGGTGGGTGGATCGGGTCAGCAACGAGGCATTTTGGGTGGAACATCATGGTTCTGTTGTCAGTCCCGTCCGAATCCGCGCGGCAGATCGGCAAGCGATAGCTGATCAACGAGGTCGCGCAGTTCCAGCACGGCGTCGAGGCGTTCGGCAAGCGCGCTGTCGGCGAGACTGGCGGGCAGGTTGTCCCGCCAGTCCTGGTATCGGTCGAGGCAGTCTGAGAGTGTGTTGATTGCATCCGCCCATTGGTCGGGTCGACTGCGCCGATCTTTGGGGCGGCGATAGTGGATCACGACTGGCGCTTTGTCCGGCGGCTTGTCTGCCGCCTCGGCCTTACGTTTCTCGCGAAGGCGTCGCATGCGCTCGGCCGAGGTTAACGCGCGATCGCCTTGTGGTCTGGGTCCGGGCATGGGGCACGCTATCCCGTCACTGTGACGGGATACAATGGGATGATCCCGCCCTGGAGAGAATAAACACTTAACAGGTTACCCGTCGCACAGGGCTGGGCTATCGGTCGCCCACACCTCGACCACAGGAGCGAATCGGCGATGGCTGGGGGTTCGGCGCTACGGTCGGCGAACCGGTCCCAATATCGACTAGACATGGGGACTCTCAAGAACTCTCTTGGTATGGAAGACTTCAGTTCATGGGATGGCGCCACGATCGGCGGTGGCCTACGTCGCCATGGAGCAGGCGTCGCGCGCACCGTTCTGACCGCTCCAATCGCGGCGTCGTCCGCATAAACCAGAGTGAACTTGCGGCCACTGATCGCGACTGTGCGGCTGCGTAGGCGCCCCTGTTGGACCCAGGTGTACAGGGTCGGCTCAGGCATCGGAATATGTCGGGCAAGTTCTGCGATCGTCCACTCGTCGGGA
>CAWHWH010000048.1:0-525042 GCA_963832865.1 uncultured Pseudomonadota bacterium | reverse complement strand
CCCGCTGGCGGTGGGCGATTGGTGGTGGCGGTCACTGCAGTTCAGCACGAGCCATGAGGTGAACCCTCATCAGGAGGTTTCCGCGCGCCTAATCGCATTGGCTCAACCAGGCGATTTATTAAAGTTTCAACGTAGACAAGATCGGCGGGCGACCGCATGGCATGCCGATCCCCCGGGAGTTGGTCATTGCACCGTACGCGGAGTGCCGAAGTACGGCAGATCCTCAGTTCAATCGATCCGCTTCTCGCAACCAAGAAGATTTTTCTACCAAGCGAATGACGATACGATCGCTCGGTGCAGTTCAGCAATCACGTCGCTGTGGGCCGATCCGTCAGATTACCTTGACCGCCCGACGACCGGCCGCCACTCTTTCAGAATTGGAGAAGGCAAACCGGTTGCCCGATTTGATTCAGCGTCACGTCGGCTAGCGCCATTGCTGCTATCCGATCTATCTCGCTCCGGGTCGCCCGGCTGTCGCGTTCGATAAGCGTCGTTCCCGCAAACGATGTGCTGGCTATTTGCGATGAACCGATGAGATGTCAGATGCGGACCAGACCTGCCATCGCAGCAACGCCGTCGCTGCCGGGGAATATCTGCCCCAGCGCGCTGGAATTTAGTCGCAAATGCGCCACGAGGATTCCTTTGGCGACCGCGTGCAGGTCCGCAGTCGGCGCAGGATCCCGGTTCTCAAACAGCTGGCCTGGTCCCAGACCCGGCCAGGTCGCCTTCACTCGGCCTCCGGCAACTGCACCCCCGAGGACGAACGCGACCGTCCCGGTGCCATGGTCAGTGCCCTTGGTGCCGTTTACCCTAGCTGTGCGGCCGAATTCGGTCATCACCAGAACCGCTGTCTGGGCCCAAGTCGGACCTAGCCCGGTTTTCAACGCGACCAACCCGGTATCGAGTTGTTTGAGCGGTCCAGTAAGGCGATTGGCTTGCTCAGCGTGCGTGTCCCAGCCGCCGATTTCCATCGCCGCGATGCGCGGACCATCCGCCGCGCCCAGCAGCTCGCCGGCCGCTCGGGCCAACGCCGAGAACGCATATTTGTCGTTGGGTTGCTCTCCGGGAGTGATCACAGCGGCGCTGAAACCACGTGCCCGCAAACCCTCTGCGATTGCCGGACCCGTGACAGGATCGGACTGGTTCAATGCCGCGATCGTCGCATACAGTTTTGGAGAGGGCGCGGAAAAACCGTGCGGCGCCCAATTCGCTACAACCGCCTGCCCACGCAGTAACAGCGGCACCGAAACACCAACGGCGAGCGCCTCTCCCCCGGGCCGGGCGGTGGCGGCCGGAGGCAATGAGGCGACGGCACGATTGAGCCAACCACTGGTCATGCGGTGATCCGCCCCGGACTCCAGGCAATCCTGCGCCTCAAAATGACTGCGCACGCGGTACGAGCCGGCGACGGCGTGGACGGCCAACGCCTCATTTGCCGAATACATATCGTGCAGGCCGGTCAGCGCCGGATGTAGGCCGTAGAAGCCTCCCAGGTCGAGCAGACCATTCGCTTGCCGTGGCCCGGGCGGCAGGAGTTCGCCGCGCAGCCCAGCCAGGGCGCGATCGCCATAGGGAACGACCGCGGCCATGCCGTCTAGCGCCCCGCGCAGTATGATCACGACCAGTCGTTTGTCGGTCGGTGCCGAGGCCATCGCCAGGGTGGCGCGGCCGATACTGAAGCTCGTCGCGAGCCCGAGTAAAGCGGTGCGTCGTGTGAGACCGCCCATTGTGGTCTGGCACCAGCCCGGACCATCGGACATGGCAAGGGTATCGCGTCTGTTGAACTTCGCCGGGCGATGATCAAGGCGCGTTCCAATCAGGACATTTTTCATACGATCAACGCCTCTGGAATTCGGGACTGGTCAACAGCAGGGTCATCGCGTCCCGGCGAGATCCCGCCCGACGAATGGCGTCACGTGTTTCAGGCCGCAGCAGCGGACCCAGGGCGGTATCAGAAACCTCGACCACATCGCGGTCACCGATGCGGCCAGCAAACCCGCTCGCCCAGTCAATACGGCGCAGCATAGCCTCTGGTGCGGCCCAATCTGCGGCACGGTCCGGCCAGCCATTCGGCGCCGGAGCGCTCCAAAGCGGCTGCCCCAGGCCGGCCAGGATTCCAACTACATTCGGCATTTTATCAGACGGAACGTCAAGCGCGCGAGCGCTGGCGATCACATACTCCATCGGCGTACGTAGCTTTGTCCCGGGCTGCCACGCGGCGTCCAGATGCACCAGCGCCACCGAGGCCTCTCCGAGATCGCCTTTGGTGTTGCGCAGCACCGCCTCGATCCTGCGCACCGCGTCTGGCGGAGGGTCATCGGCGACGAAATGGCGCACGAGCTTGGTGGCGAGGAACCGGTGGGTCGCGGGATGATTGGCGAGGAACGCCAGTGCTGCCACCCCACCGGCCTCGTCAGGCGAGAACTGCTGCTGCATCATCGTCTGCACGCGAGGTTCGTGTGCGAATGGCCGATACCGGAAACCGGGCGGCTCGGCTTTCAGATCGATGGACCACCCCGTCAGCACATTGGCGAAAGCCGTGACATCGGCCTGCGTGTACCCGGCGAGCGGGCTAACCGTATGAAGCTCCAGGCATTCACGCGCCAGGTTCTCATTCAGACCGCGATGGGTGCGTTGACCGATAATGCTGTCCGGTCCGAAGGAGGTAGCGTTGTCTAGGTAGAGCAGCATGGCCGGATGACGCATGACTGCCAACACCATGTCGCCGAAGCGGCCGGTGACAAGCGGGCGGATCGCCTCTTCCACAAAAGCGGCCGCGACCGCGGCGCACTGGCGACGCTTCAGGGAAATGACGAAGTGGTTGGTCCAGAACCACACGAGCCGTTCGCGGAACGGAGCAGGGGTGGTGATCGCATTCGCCATTTGGGCGGCGGCCTGAACTTTATACAGGGCCCGGCTCCGCGATTCGCCCGGCGGCGGCTTTGTCGCACGATCTTCACGCAAGGCCACAAGACCCGCCGCCGCCGACGGCGGATCATCCAACCGGGTCGGATCGGGCTGGCGAAGCTGATCGAGCAGCCACGCCGTCGGATCGGATCCCAGCGGTTCGGCGCCACGGCGGCCGAGCCCGTAACGCGTGAGAGCCTGGGCGGCAAGAATGTCCATAACAAGTACTTTAGCTTATTGACATGTGTCGGACTGTGATAAAGCGTCTTCCAAATTCGCTGCCATGTGCGGAGTGCAGGATTTCGCACTTGCAAAACCCGACGCTCTGCCGCATTTCCCGAACTACATAACCGGCCGAGGGTTCGGCCGGCACCGTGGGCGGGCGCGCGGGGGTAATCCCCGGATCCAGCAATGGGTCACGCGCCCTTTCTGATATGCCCGCCCCGCTAGCTGATAGGTAGGAGGTTTGCCGTGTCTGTTACGCCGCTCGATAGAATTCGGAATATTGGAATTACCGCGCATATCGATGCCGGCAAGACCACCACGACCGAGCGGATTCTGTATTACACGGGTGAGTCGCATAAGATCGGCGAGGTGCACGACGGCAACACCACGACCGACTATATGGAACAGGAGCGGGAGCGTGGCATCACCATCACCTCCGCCGCGGTGACGTGCCAGTGGAAAGAAAACCGCATCAACATCATCGATACGCCGGGCCATATCGACTTCAATATCGAGGTGAACCGTAGTCTGCGGGTGCTGGATGGCGCGGTGTTCATCATCGAGGGGGTGGCGGGCGTTCAACCGCAGTCCGAAACGAACTGGCGCCTGGCGGACCGTTACAAAGTGCCGCGCATCATCTTCATCAACAAGCTGGACCGGACGGGCGCCGATTTCTACCGCGCGTTCGCCACGCTGAAGGAGAAGCTGGATATCGTCGCGCTTCCGCTGCAGCTCCCGATCGGCGTGGAAGATGGCTTCTTGGGTGTCGTCGACCTGGTCGAGATGAAGGCCATCATCTGGGAAGGCGGCGAGCTCGGCGCCAAGTATCATTACGAGGATATTCCCGAGGATATGGCCGAGCTGGTGGCGGAGCACCGCCAAACCCTGCTCGACACCGCGCTTTCGGTCGATAACGCGGCGATGGAGGAGTATTTTGACAAGGGCGACGTCGCCATCGAGACACTGAAGCGCAGCATCAAGCGCGGCACGATCGACGGCGCGTTCCGGCCAGTGCTGTGCGGCACGGCGTTCAAGAACAAGGGCGTGCAGCCGTTGCTGGACGCGGTAATCGACTATCTGCCGTCCCCGATCGACGTCCCGGGCATCGCGGTTGCCCTGGAAGAAGGCGAGGAAGATGGCGACAACCCCAACCGCCGCCGGATTCCTGCCGATCCGAAGGCGCCGTTTGCGGGGCTTGCGTTCAAGATCATCAACGACAAGTACGGCACGCTGACCTTCGTGCGGGTCTACGCCGGCACGTTGAAATCCGGCGACATGGTGATGAACACCACCAAGGGCCATCGCGAGCGGATCGGCCGGATGTTCCAGATGCACGCCGACAAGCGTGCCGAAATCAAGGAAGTCGAGGCAGGCGACATCGCTGCGTTCGTCGGACTAAAGGATACCGGCACCGGCGATACGCTGGCCTCCGCCGACGATCCGGTGATCCTGGAGCGGATGGCCTTCCCGGTTCCCGTGATCGATATCTCGGTCGAACCGCGCACCAAGGAGGCCGTCGAGAAGATGACACTCGGCCTGCAAAAGCTGGCCGGCGAAGACCCGTCCTTGCGGTTACGCACCGATCAGGAGACCGGCCAGACCATCCTGTCCGGAATGGGCGAGTTGCATTTGGAGATAATTATCGATCGCCTCCGCCGGGAATATGGCGTCGATTGCAACATCGGCGCACCTCAGGTGGCGTATCGCGAAACGATCTCCAAGACCCATACCGAGACCTATACGCATAAGAAACAGTCTGGTGGGTCCGGCCAATACGCCGAGGTCAAGATCATCTTCGAGCCGCTCGAGCGGAACGCCGGCATCGTGTTCGAGAACAAGGTCGTCGGCGGTTCGGTGCCGAAGGAGTACATCCCGGCGGTCGAAAAGGGCATCCGAGTCCAGGCCGACACCGGCGTGCTCGCCGGGTTCCCGACCGTCGACTTCAAGTACACACTGATCGACGGCAAGTACCACGATGTTGACTCGTCCGCGCTGGCGTTCGAAATCGCCGCGAAGGCCTGCTTCCGCGACGGCATGAAGAATGCCACACCGATCATCCTGGAACCGATCATGGATGTGGAGGTCACTACGCCGCAGGATCACGTGGGCGACGTGGTGGGCGACCTCAATCGCCGTCGTGGCATGATCCAGAACCAGGAAAGCTCCGGTTCTACCGTGATCGTGCGGGCGCATGTGCCGCTGAAGGAGATGTTCGGGTACATCTCTCATTTACGCAGCATGACGAAGGGGCGCGCGTCCTTCACCATGCAGTTCCATCACTACGATCCGGTGCCGCGCAACGTGGCAGATGAGATCATGAAAAAGAGCGCCTGATCCTGGCGGTTCGGCTGTAGGGCGCCGGCTTTCTCTGCTCGCGCTTTTGGCTAGGCGCAGCGCTTCCTCGAACCCGTCGCGCCGAGGTTAATGCCCCTTCGGTGCGATCTCGCGACTCGCTCTCACCATCTCGTGCTGAAACTGCCCGCTGCGGCGAGCGGTTTCACAGAGCGGATTCCGCGTAGGCACACGTTCTCGTCGATAGCCTTGTGCGGCGGTCCTCGGCTGTGGCAGGCGCCGGCGGCTGGGGTGGGCCGAGCATCGCGGACCACAAGCGCGCTAGGATCATTTCTTGGTCATTGTCTCTGGCTGCCCCTGACTGCGCTTTCGGCCTGGGCAAAATCGGGCTCGTATCGTTAGTGTCAATCGGCCGGAGCAGAGTGACAAACTTAGGAGCGAGGTTGCAGCCGATATTGCATCGCACCATACAAAGAGCGCCGATCAATGGCACAAGGAGACAAAATGTCGTATACTTCTGACAACATCAGTAAGACAGCTTTCCCGATCCTCGACATGATGATGAACATGCAGCGTCTTGGTCTTCGGGCGTTGTCCATCTATGAACCGCTTACCTCGGCTTTTCTCAATTCAACCGTTGCGGCTCAACGTGGGATTGGGTCGGGCTTCTTCAGCGGGGCGCGCGGGCGATCATCCGAACTTCGCGACGTGCGGAACACCAACGAGGAGCAGGTGATCGGCGTTGGCGAAGAAGTCCTGAACGTCGGGACCCGTATGGTGCCCGGCAAAACAACGCGGGTGCGCCGCGTGGTTGTTGAGAACCCTGTGCAGCAAGACGTCACGCTTCACACCGAGACGGTGATCCTGGAACGTCGCAAGCCGATCACCAAGAGCGGTGATGACGTGCTGACGGAAGTAACCGTTGAAATGTCTGACTTCAACGAGGTGCCTGTCGTTTCCAAATCCGTGCATCTTGTCGAAGAGGTGCTGTTGCGAAAGGAAGTCACAGCTCGCACCGAGACCATCCATGACACAGTGAGGCGCGATACTCTCGAGATCGAGCAGCCGTCGAACCTGCCCGTAGTGTTTCAGGCAGGTCCGAAGCCAGCGGAGAAAAAGCGGGACGAAACTCAGGTAAAGCGGGACGAAAACCAGGTACCGCAGATCGGAAATAAGGCGAGCGAGCAGAAGCGCTCGTGATAAACGCACCGCTGGGGGCCCGAAGGATGCGGCGCCCCTACCAGCGGTGACGTCCTGATAGCGAGGAGCCGCCATCGCATGGCGGCTTCCTCTATTTGGGTTGGCTGATGGTCACCGGCCAATACCTGATGCCCGCAACTCTCCTATCGCATGATCGTTGGATTGTGATTTTCCGGCCGCCAACCAGCGCTGCTCGCATCCGTTGTGAGACTGTTCTGCCGTAAAAAAGGCTGTCCGACATTCGCATTACTGTGATGCATCTGAACCTGGTCAAACAGGAGCGTCCCATGCGCCGAAAATACGTTCACCGATTTCGGATTCCGTCGCTCGCAGCCATCGCCTCGATCGGCCTGGCGGCGTCCGCCTCCGCACAGAACTCGACCGTAATCATCGCACCGAGCTGCTCCGCCGCCGCCGCGGGTTGAGACGGTGCCACCGCCGCCGCCGGCGAGCACTCAGACGATGACTTGGCAGGCCGGGCACTGGGCCTGGAACGGCTCCAACTGGACCTGGGATGACGGCCATTATGTGCAGGCCCCGCAGGCTCAGGCCGTTTGGGAGCCCGGTCATTGGGAGCTGCAGGCCAGCGGTGGTTATGTGTGGGTTGAGGGGCGCTGGCGTAGCTAGACTAAGCGAGGCGGGCGGCCGCCTCTCGTCCCACACAGCCTGATGGAGTAAAGCTATGCGCGTCATTTGCCGCTTGCCGCTCTTCGTCCCCGCAATGCTTGCTCTCGCGGCGTGCGAACCCTCGCCGCCACCCGCTACCACGCAGATCATCGTGCAGCAGCCCGCGGGAACAATCGTACCTGCCGCGCCAATGCCGCCACCGCCGCCAATGTCGGAACTCGTTCCGCCTCCGCCGTCGAGCTCGACTCCGACGATCTGGCAGCCCGGGCATTGGCGTTACAGCGGGATCGCTGGCAATCCGTGGACCTGGCAACCCGGCCAATATGTTGCCGTCCCTCCGGGTGCGACGGCCTGGGTCCCTGGCCAGTGGCAGCAGCAGGGCAGCGGCTGGGTATGGCGCGAGGGCCATTGGGCCTGAACGCCCGCCTCGCCAAAATCAGGCCAGCAGCCAGACCGGCTCCTTGATCCTGGCCAGAAACGCCGCGTGCATCGCCAGTTCCGCCTCGGTGGGAACGATCGGGCGCGGTGTCCTCGTGCCGGCGTGGACATAGACTGTCACCGGCCCCCGAACGTCCCGGGCCGCCAGGCCCAACCCGCGCTGGCGGCCGCCGGTCAGTTCGACATAGACCTCGGCGAGCAACTTGCAGTCGAGCAATGCATTATGGGTCGTGCGAGCCGACAGGTCTATGGAGAAGCGTCGGCACAGTGCATCCAAGCTGTTCGGCATCCCTGGGAACTGGATTTTGGCCAGAGCCATCGAGTTGATCATACGGTCGCGGCCCAGCGGAGGCAGGCCGGCTCGATCGAACTCCATATCCAGGAAGCCGAAATCGAACGGCGCGTTATGCGCGATCAGCTTGCTGTCACCGAAAAAATCCGCGAGCGGCTGGGCAACCGCGGCGAACAGCGGCTTTCCCACCAGGTCGCCGTTGGTGAAACCGTGGACGCGGGAGGCCTCGGACGGGACGTCGCGTTGCGGATCGATCAGCGCGTGAAAGTGCTTGCCGGTGGGCAGATCGTTCAACAACTCCAACGCCGCGATCTCGATGACGCGGTCACCGTTTAGCGGGTCGAGCCCTGTTGTTTCCGTATCAAAAAGAACTGTGCGGATCATGCACAGAGGTTGTGGATGAACCGGTTCAAGATTCGCAAGGTGTGATTACGCGATAATCCGGTCTGGACCACCAGATGGGCGCGCCGCCGCTTTTCGGAATCGGGCATCTGGCGCGCGATGAACGCCTCGACGTCCGCTTTCGTCATGCGTCGCCTCAGGCCGACACGGTAAATCTGGACCGCGCGCGGGGCGGAAACCACCACCACGGTATCGACTCGCTTGTCGCCCCTGGTTTCGAACAGCAAGGGAATATCAAGCACCACCGCGCGCCGCCCGCTGCGCCGCGCCCGCCCGACGAAGGCGCGTTCCTCGGCTTCAACCATCGGATGAAGAATATGCTCGAGGCGCGTCAAGGCTTCGCGATCGCCGAGGACCGCCCGGCGCAGTGCATCGCGGTCGACCGAGCCGTTGCTGGTGGTGCCGGGGAACGCTGCCTCGATTACTTTCACCGCTCGGCCGCCCCTGGCCTGCATTCGGTGTACCGCTAGATCCGCATCGAACACAGGAATGCGCGCTCGGCGAAAAACGGCGGCGGCGGTGGATTTTCCCATGCCGATGCCGCCCGTAAGCCCAATAATCCTCATCCTTCCAGCAGATCCCCGGCGACGAAGCGGCGGAGTGCGTCGTCCACGGTTGGATCGACGCCGAACCAGGTTCGAAAGCCCGGGACGGCCTGATAGAGCAGCATCCCGAGGCCATCGACGCAACGAATCCGTCGCGCCCGCGCAGCGGCCAAAAGAGGCGTCTCAAGCGGGACGTAGACGATGTCAGCGACGGTTAGGCCATCCGCGGCACGATCGAGGTCGATTTCAAGCGGGTCATGGCCAATCATACCAAGCGATGTTGTGTTCACCAGCAATGCGTGGTCGGGCAAGGCGATACCGCGGGCGTCCCAATTGATCACAGCGAGGCCCGGCAGTTCGGCGGCAAGTTGCTCGGAGCGCGCCCGGGTGCGGTTGGCGATTGTGACTTTGACGCCGAGATCCAGCAGGGCCGCCGCGATTGCGCGGGTCGAGCCGCCGGCGCCAAGGATCAACGCTGGCCCGGTGGCCGGATCAACGCCGCTGGAGCGGAGATTCTCCAGGAAGCCCCAACCGTCGGTGTTGCTTCCCTTGATGCGACCATTCTCGAACACCAGCGTGTTTACGGCCCCGGCGCGGCGGGCGGAGTCTTCAACGGTGTCAGATATCGCGAAGGCGGCGACCTTATGCGGGATGGTCACGTTAACGCCGGCAAAGCCAGACCGCATCAGGCCTCGGATGGCGGCGGGGAAGTGCGCTGGTTCGATCCGAAGCGGCACATAGGCACCATCGATGCCATGGCGTTCGAGCCAAAATCCGTGCAACCGTGGAGAGCGGGAATGGCCGACCGGCCAACCGGTGATTCCGGCGAGGCGGGCGTTGCCGGATAGGATGGTCATGAGGACGGCACTGTCGAGAGGTTCTTATCGCTACGCCATAAGTCGTAGCGGGAAACCATCCTTACCCTCTACCCCGTTTCAGCGCCAGCGCGATCACTCCTGGCCCGACCGATTTTAAGGCGCCCACTAAAGCTGAAAAGGGTTGATAGGTTTCTGTCGCGATCCCTTGCAGCGAAAGACGGCTCATAGATCCTCGATATTGGGATGGCGAAGGTGCCATAGGCGCTCATGGGCTGCTACAAGGCTCTCCATGTTCCGTCGTCTTGTTCCATCGGGAGTCAATGGGCGACGTGTCAACATCATCTCCAGAATATGAAGGAGCTGTTCAGCGACCTCGAAATCCGCCTGGTCGCAGGCGTGATGAAAGGCGATCAGAATTTTGTCAGAAAGGCGCCGGCTATACCGAGGCGTCCCGCCGACGCCAGTTTCCCGGATCGTATCATCCTCGGCCTGGCTCACCGCCACCCCTGACATGATGGTATTTACCATCGAAGCCTCCAACTGGTGCAAAGTCCGCACCCTCCATGTTCGAGCATCACGATCTCGGGCACCGCCCTACTTCACCAGCGGCACAATCTGAATCATGCACATGGAAACATCTTGCCCGTGAAAAAATCGTCAACCACGCCGTCAATTTCGTCAAAAAATCCAGATTCGGCGTTTTTAGACGACTCGCGTGCTACGATAGCCACTTTGATTGGCCCGTCTCCCGCGGATCTTTTCGCCGAGGATCACGCAGAGGCCCTAACCGGCCACCGGCAATCCGGGCGATACGGTCGGCGGGGCAGGAGAATTTCCAAAAGCCTCGTCCCAGGTGCCAGCGGTGGAGGCCTTGCTGTATTCGGTGGCGCGGTTCTCAAAGAAATTTGCGTGCTCCACGGCGTTCAGCATCTCATCCAGCCAAGGCAGCGGATTTTTCGCCACGTGGAACAGTTCGCTCAGCCCCAACTCGATCAGGCGGCGATCAGCGATGAAGCGGATGTATTGCTTCACCTCACGCGGCGTCAGGCCGTCCACCGGACCTTGCTCAAAGGCCAGTTCAATGAACGAGTCCTCATGTGAGACGATGGTCGCGCAGGTGAGATAGATCTCTCGTCGCAGATCCTCGGTCCACAGATCAGGATTTTCCTGGATGAAGGTGCGGAACAGCTTGATGATGGACGCGCAGTGTAGGCTTTCGTCGCGCACCGACCAAGTGACGATCTGGCCCATGCCCTTCATTTTGCCTGATCGGGGAAAATTTAGCAGGATCGCGAAGGATGCGAAGAGTTGCAGGCCTTCGGTGAAGGCGCCGAACGCGGCGAGCGTCTTGGCAATCTCGAACCGAGAGTCGACGCGGAAGCCCTGCATATAATCATACTTGTCCTTCATCTCCTTGTATTTGAGGAAGGCGGTGTATTCGATCTCGGGCATCCCGATGGTGTCAAGCAAGTGACTGTAGGCGGCGATGTGAATCGTCTCAATATTCGAGAACGCGGAGAGCATCATCAGCACCTCGGTGGGTTTGAACACCTGGCTGTAGTGCTTCATGTAGCAGTTGTTCACCTCGACATCGGCCTGGGTGAAAAAACGGAAGATCTGGGTGAGCAGGTTGCGTTCGCCGCCCGTCAGGTTGCGGTGCCAGTCCTTGACGTCATCGGCCAGTGGCACTTCCTCCGGCAGCCAATGGACGCGCTGTTGGGTTAGCCATGCCTCATAGGCCCATGGGTAGCGGAACGGTTTGTAGACGGGATTCTCGGTCAGCAGGTCAAACCGGACCGGATGTTCGTCAGGCGCGCGGGTTATCCCGTCCATGGTTGTCCTGTTCCTCTAGGGAGAAGCCTGTGCAATACCGAATCGTCGGACGCTCTCCTCCACTCATTGTGGTCAGACGGCGATGCCGGCGCAACAGATAGTATTGCTATTCGGTGACGACGAACGGTAGCTGGGGTAACTCGAGAATCTAGCGGCGGAAGGCGTGGGGCGGAAGTTGCCAGACCTTTAGCGTGGTCGTACCGTTGCGAACTCTAGGCGGTGAACTACCCGTCTGACCAACGCGCCACGCATCAACCAACCACGAGTAAGGGGATAGACGAATGAAGGTCGGTCAAGCTACCGCGGAAATCATGAAACGCGAGGGGATCGAGATCCTTTGCGGCTATCCCGTCAACCATCTGCTCGAATTTGCCGCCGCAGCCGATATCCGCCCGGTCATCGTGCGGCAGGAGCGTATCGGGATTCACATGGCGGACGCGATCTCCCGCGTGACGTCAGGCCGAAAGATCGGCGCGTTCTGCATGCAGCACGGACCGGGGACCGAGAACGCTTATGGCGGCGTGGCACAGGCCTACTCTGAGTCGGTGCCGATGCTGGTGATCCCGCAAGGCTACCCCCGCCGGATCGCCCATATCGACCCGAACTACAACGCCGTGCGCGAGATGCGCGGCGTGTCGAAGTTGGCCGAGCCGGTGACCCTTCCGGTAGAGTTGCCGAATGTGCTGCGGCGGGCTTTCAGCGCCATCCGCAATGGCCGCAGCGGTCCGGCGATTGTCGAAATTCCCACGGATATCTGGAACGAGGAGATTGGCGACATCGACTATAAGCCGGTCAGCGTTGCAAAATACGGCCCTGACCTCGTCGATGTACGCAAGGCGGCGGCGGCGATCCTGGCCGCGAAGCGGCCCGTGATCTATGCCGGCACCGGCGTCCAATGGGCGGAGGCGTGGGCGGAATTGCGCCAATTCGCCGAGCTGCTGGGCGCACCCGTCACCACCAGCCTGGGCGGCAAGAGTTCTTTCCCGGAAAACCATCCGCTATCGCTGGGTTCCGGCGGTAACGCGGTGCCAAAGCCGGTGCATCACTTCGTGCAGAACGCCGACGTCATCATCGGCATCGGCTGCTCGTTCACCGAGACGAATTTCGGCATCAAGTTCCCCAAGGGAAAGACGTTCATCCATGCCACCCTCGATCCCAATCATCTCAATAAGGATGTTGTCAGCGCGATTGGACTGGTCGGCGACGCCAAGCTGACGCTGGCGGCGTTGATCGGCGAACTACGGCAGACGATCAAAGCCAACCGCAACCCGTCCGCCGTGGTGGCCGAGATTACCGCCGTCCGGGAGGAGTGGATGGCGCAGTGGAGCCCTCTGCTGCACTCAAACGAGGCACCACTCAGTCCGTATCGGGTGATATGGGAGCTAATGAATACCGTCGATGTGAAGAACACCATCATCACCCACGACGCTGGCAGCCCTCGCGATCAGATATCGCCGTTCTGGGTGTCTACCGAACCGTTGTCCTATATCGGCTGGGGCAAGACAACCCAGTTGGGCATGGGTCTGGGCTTGGCGATGGGGGCCAAACTGGCGAAGCCGGACAAGCTTTGCATCAACCTATGGGGCGATGCGGCGATCGGCTTCACCGGAATGGACTTCGAAACAGCGGTGCGCGAGCGGATCCCCATCCTGTCGATATTGATGAACAATTTCTCCATGGCAATCGAGCTGAAGGTGATGCCGATCTCGACCGAGAAATACCGGTCCACGGACATTTCCGGCGATTACGCCGCGATGGCCCGTGCTTTCGGCGGGTACGGGGAGCGAGTGACGCAGCCGGGGGATATCAAGGCGGCTATCCAACGGGGTATCGAGCAGACGCAGGCCGGCAAACCGGCACTGTTGGAGTTCATCACCGCGAAGGAAACGCGAGTTTCAAAATTCTGAGTCGCTGGCGCACGATCGCGCTGAGCGGAATGTCCCGGCGCGTAAATAAAGCGGATGAACGCGTTGAGCAGAATGTCCCAAGCGTTTGAATCGGGCGGTTACGGCTAGCCAGACCATTTCAGCCCGCACTGTGGGGCTGAAAGGTCTGGCGGTTAACTCTGCATGCGTCCGCCTCGGGCTATAAGTGCCAAACCGGAGCTCTTTAAAACATTCCGCATGCTCAGCTGCAGTCGCGCCATAGTGATGGTCGAAAACGCGATCTCGTTCGCTGAGCGATCGACGCGATCGTGACCCATTCCCTGGCGACCGCGAGCGAGGCACGTTCACCCGCGTCTGGGATTTTTTGCCGCACGCGATCGAGGTCGGGCGTTTGATCGTGCTCTATCCACCTCAGAATCATCATTTTTCTCTTGTATCCGGCTGACTATTTGGATACCGGACCAAATAGCGTTCGACGTCCAGTCCAGACCGTCGTATATAAATTCCGAACTACATTCCGTCCGAACAGATCGTCCACACGGACGCCGATGATGGAATCATTGTGATTCCACGTGCAAGCAAGCGGTTGCGACCGTGCTTGAAATCCGCAATCCTGCGATTATGAAGGGGCG
Source organism: uncultured Pseudomonadota bacterium (assembly GCA_963832865.1). Classification (GTDB taxonomy): domain Bacteria; phylum Pseudomonadota; class Alphaproteobacteria; order Acetobacterales; family Acetobacteraceae; genus Rhodopila. The sequence goes on along the minus strand of CAWHWH010000048.1, from coordinate 510,945 downwards.
GGCATCGCAGAATGTCGGTGCGTGGCAGCCTTCTAATCGCTCCGCCAGTAGCTTTTCCGTCGTCGCAGTAGAACAGGGTGAAACCATGTCAACGCTATCCCAAGACCGAGAAAGAAATAGACACTGGACCGTCGCGATTGTGGCGGCAAATATTGCGCTCGCAGCAATTGCACCGGTCACATCGGCCGCTCCCGTGACGGATCAGACCCTGCTGAGCGCGGCGAGCGACGAGGACAATTGGATAACCGCCGGCCGCGATTACGGCAGCACGCGGTTCAGCCCACTGGCGCAAATCACCCCGGCCAATGTGAAACGCCTCGTGCCGAAATGGTCATTCTCGCTCGGCACGCTGGATGCTCAACAGACAACGCCGCTGGTCAATGACGGCATGATGTATCTCACCGCCGCACACAGCCGCATCTACGCTGTCGACGCGCATACCGGGCGGCAAATATGGGGATACGTACACCCGGTCGAGGAAGGTACAGTTCGGAAGATGTGCTGCGACGCCGGCAATAAGGGAGCGGCGCTGTATGGCGACAAGGTCTACTTCACCACCAACGACGCGCACGTTGTTGCACTCAAAGCCGCAACCGGCGAAGTGGCATGGGATACGACGGTCGGCGACTGGAAGATGGGCCAGACGATGACCGTTGCGCCCCTGGCGGTAAAAGGCAAAATCATCGTTGGGCTTTCCGGTGCCGAGTATCCAACGCGGCTGTGGGTGGAGGCGTTGGATGCCGAAACTGGCAAGGAAGTGTGGCGCCACTACACGATCCCTGGCGAAGGCGAAAAGGGCGGCGATACCTGGGGCAGCACGGACGCCGCAATGCACGGGGGCGCCTCTACCTGGATCACCGGCTCGTACGATCCGAAACTCGACACGTTATTCTGGGGCACCGGCAATCCGAATCCGGACTGGGACGGTGTCCCCCGGCCTGGCGACAACCTCTACAGCAATTCCACGCTGGCGCTGGATCCCGATACTGGGGCGATGAAATACTACTTTCAGTACACGCCGCATGATGTCTGGGACTTCGATGGCGTGAACGAGGTTATTTTGGCCGACATTGACAACAAGAAACTATGGCTGCATGGCGATCGCAATGGCTTCCTGTACGCGATCGACCGAACGAACGGCCGGTTTGTCTATGGTTCTCCGATCTCCCAGATCAACTGGATGACCGGCTTCACCGAAGACGGACGCCCGATCGTCAACGAGGAGAAGTTCCCCCGCTACGGCAAGGAGTCGAAGGACATCTGCCCCGCCTCGGAGGGCGGCAAGTGGTGGAACCCAATGAGCTACGACCCTCAGCGTAAGATCGTCGTGATACCAAGCCGCGAGATCTGCACCGATATTCTGACCGCGCCGGAGAAAGAGGTTGACGGTCATACACGGTGGGGCGTCGAGCGGCTTGGATGGAACAAGGGCCACGGTCAACTTGTCGCCTTCGATGCGACAACCGGCAAGAAAGCGTGGACGGTTGAGGCTCCGTCGCCGTTCATGGGCGGCGTCATGACGACGGCGAGCGGGCTGACCTTCACCGGCACGCCGGAGGGGGAGTTCAAAGCCTATGATACCGCCACCGGCAAGGATCTGTGGTCGTATCAGACCGGTTCGGGCATCGTTGGCAGCCCGAGCACGTTCGTTGTTGACGGTAAGCAATATGTCGCGGTTCCGTCGGGCTTCGGCGGCTGGGTCGGTTGGGCGACGGTCGGCCGCGATGGCGGAGGCGCCCCGCAATTGAAGGATAGCCGCAAAGGCAGCACAGTCTTCGTTTTCGGGCTGTTCGAGGATTGATACCTTTTTTATGATGCAGACGGAACGAGGGGGCCGTTCGGCCCCCTCGTTGATCACGGAGGAAAGATAGCCATGAGCTCTCAGGGAATTCTGTCACCCCGAGTGCGCTGGCGTGCGGCGCTCCCCATCATCGCCTCTCTCGCGGCAATCTCGGCCGTGTCGGCCGATGAGCCGCTAAAGAACCCTTACACGGGCGATGCAAAGGCGATCGAGGAAGGGCATCAGCTCTTCCTCGACACCGGCTGCTACGCCTGCCACGGCCACCACGCCGAAGGCGGAATGGGTCCGAATCTTACCGGTGCTGGAAATCGATGGATCTACAAGCCAACCGACGCGACGTTGTTTCGCACGATCAGTAACGGCCGAGAGGGGACCAACATGGCGCCATGGAAGGACACACTGTCGCAAGATCAAATCTGGAAAATTATTGCCTTCATCCGATCCATTTATCAGGGAGATCCCTCCAAGGTCGTCTGGTAGGGCTCGCGGCGTAGTTCAGAGGCTCGCAGTTTTGGGTATCCCTAGGGCAGCAACCGCCAGCCTGTGGAATTCGCTGGACCCGAAGGTGGGCCGGTCCTCGGCAATCTGAGCCAGAATGTGCCCTCGCGGTGATAGTGACGGTGTCCGGGGCACCGAACCGGCCGTCTCGGCGCGATGTCGAAGATCGCATCTTTCCGCTGCTCGCCTACCGATAAGTTTGGCGATACGGTGCCCGCTGCACCGGCGATCGGGGGGTTGACGATGGTGGCGGTTGCCATGACCGAGGTGGGTGAGTTTCCACCACCTTACTACACGTCCAACCAAAAGTCCGCGGGCTGAGCGCGGTGCGCCACGCCGCAACGGGGCTCGGCTCCATGCTGCTGCTGGCGTACCTCTGTAGCGAGGACCGGCGCCGGATTCGTTGGCGCACCGTGGTCGGCGGCGTCGGGTTGCAGATCGCCTTCGCGCTGCTGCTGATCGGCGTGCCTGGAACCGACCGGGCGATGTTCTGGCTCAACGATGCGGCAAACGCGCTGCAGGCGGCGACCCTGACCGGGACGCAGTTCGTGTTCGGGTATCTCGGCGGCGGGGCACCGGCATTCGCGGAAACCCATCCTGGTGCCAGCTTCATCCTGGCGTTCCAGGCGCTGCCGCTGGTGTTGACGATCAGCGCCTTGGCGTCGCTGCTATTCTACTGGGGCATCTTGCAACGCGTCACGGCGGCGTTTGCCTGGCTGTTGCGGGGGTCGATGGGCATCAGTGGCCCGCTCGCGCTGGGGGCAGCCGTGCATGTGTTCGTCGGCATGGTAGAGGCGCCTCTGCTGGTGCGCCCCTACCTTGCCAGTATGCAGCGTGGTGAACTTTTTGCCCTGATGACGTGCGGGATGGCGGGAGTCGCGGGCACCGTGATGGTGATCTACGCGTCGTTCCTGGCACCCGTTGTTCCGAATGCGTTGGGGAACATCCTGATCGCCTCGATCATCAGCACGCCCGCTGGGCTTGCGGTCGCCGCTTTGATGGTGCCGTTCGATGGCTCCGACCGCCAAGGCGGGCAACTGGTGATCGAAAACCCTCCCCACAGCAGCCTGGACGCCGTCGTCAAGGGAACAATGGACGGCCTCCCGATCTTCGCGGCGATCATCGCGATGTTGCTGGTGACGGTGGCCCTGGTCACTCTGGCGAACATGGCGCTCGGGCTGCTGCCAGACTGGCACGGCGCGGCGGTCACGCTGCAACGTTTGTTCGCCTTGCCCTTCCGCCCAGCCATGTGGCTCATCGGCGTGCCGTGGGCGGAGACCGGCACAGCGTCAACGCTGATGGCGACGAAGACGGTGTTAAACGAGTTCGTCGCCTACCTGAATTTCTCCCAATTGCCGCCGGAAACCTTCTCGCCGCGCAGTCGCGTGGTCCTCACCTACGCGCTGTGCGGCTTTGCCAATTTCGGCAGCCTGGGGATCATGATTGGCGGAATGGGCGCGATGGTTCCGGCGCGACGGGCAGAGATCGTGGGGCTGGGGCTGAGGACGATCCTGTCAGGGACGCTGGCTACCTGCATGAGCGGAGCGGTCGCCGGCGCGCTGGCGGGCTGACACCAAATGCCGCCCTCTGGCGCCCGATAAACTCACCAGCCTCGGCGAGCTGCCCGGCTTTCCACGCTAGTCATTCTAAGCCGCAAGGCCGATCAAGCGGGCTGCTCGCCATGCCAGTAAATGCTGTGTGCGATGCTTGAGGCAGGAGACCTCCATGAACCCGGTGGCAAAGGCGTTGTGGTTCATCGAAAGCCACTTCACAGGCGAGGTGACACTGGCGGAGATTTCCGAGATCGCCGGCGTGTCTCGTTTCCATATGGTTCGCGCGTTTGGCATGACGACCGGTTATCCGGTGATGCGTTATGTCCGCGGGCGGAGGCTGACCGAGGCTGCCCGCGCACTTGCCAGCGGCGCGCCGGATATCCTGAACCTCGCGCTCGATGTCGGCTACAGCTCGCATGAGGCTTTCACCCGGGCGTTTCGGGACCAGTTCGGTATGACGCCGGAGATGGTCCGTGCCGGCGCAACTGTCGATAATCTTGTATTGATGGAGCCTTTCAAAATGGACGAAACAGCGAAGACGACACTGCAACCGCCCCGGACAGAAAATGGCAAGGCTTTCCTGGTCGCTGGCCTGGGCGAGCGGGTTGCGTTCGACAACCTCGCGGCCCTGCCGGGCCTGTGGCACCGGTTCGGCGAGCATATGGGTCATGTGCCCGGCCAGATCGGCGGGGTTGCCTACGGTATTTGCTACAATACTGACGACACCGGATTTGACTATATCGCCGGCGTAGAAGTGGTGGGTTTCGATTCGATTCCAAAGGAATTCGCTCGGCTGCGGGTGGCTCCACAGCATTATGCAGTGTTCACCCACGCCGAACATGTCTCCGCGGTGCGCGGCACGTTTATGGCGATTTTCAATGTTTGGTTGCCCGGATCGGGCCACGTGCCGGCGGACGCGCCAGTGTTCGAGCGCTACGATGAGCAATTCGATGCGCGAACCGGAATGGGCGGCTTCGAGATTTGGGTGCCGATCAAATATAGCAATTAACGGGCTGCCGATCCTCGTTGCACGTCGCGCTGAAGCCCACGCCTGCCCGAGGCCTGAGAACGTGGTGGCGTAGGGCACCATCATGGGCGAGATACAGGTGTCGTCAGGACAGGTCTGAAGATTCCCGATATCAGATTGATCGAAGTCAATGATACCCTCGTCTGTATGCCGGAGGCTGTGGGCATAGCCGAGCGTGGCCGCAGCCGCGACACGCAAGCCAGCTAGTCCACTGGGGAGGCCTCGGCAGGCCGCTCCGGGATTTCCGCTAACCTGGAGGAGACCAATCATGAAATACGCCAACCCGGCGCCGCTCGGACTGAGCGGCTTCGCCCTGACGACCTGGATGCTAAGTATGGTGAACGCAGGCTGGTTTACCGGCGCTAGCGTGCCCCTGGTTCTGGTCAGCGCCTTCGCCTTCGGCGGTGTCGCCCAGTTCGCGGCCGGCCTGATGGAGATGCCGCGCGGGAATACTTTTGGCTTCGTCGCTTTCTGTTCCTACGGCGCGTTCTGGTGGAGTTTCGCCTTGTTCGTGCAGTTCTATGCCACCACCGTGCCGTCAGGTTTCGTCGGCTGGTGGCTGCTGATGTGGGGATCGTTCTCGTTCGGCCTGTGGGTGGCGACCCTGGCGCTCAACCGGACCCTGCAGTTGGTGTTTCTGGCGCTTTGGATCACTTTCTACCTTCTTGGCGCTGCGGACTTGTTCGCGATACCATGGCTACGCGTGGTCGGCGGCTATACAGGATTGGCCACTGCAATAATGGCTGCCTACCTGGCGGCTGCGGAACTCATCAACGAAACCCATGGTCGTGTCCTGCTGCCGATCGGGCCGCCGACCGCCCGTCAGCCCGGCCTCCGTCACGTGCCGGCCTGAGGTAAGTAAACCGCCGGTCTGAATGGGCCGGCGGCACGCCAGGCCGTTTTCAGCCTGACTACAGGCTGGGAACGGTTTGACGCGTCGTATGATCGGGCGATTCACAGTCTGGGTTTCCCTCGTGTTTCGTCAGCTTGACTGACGCCGACAACACGGTGATCGATCAGTGCGATCAAGACTACCATGGCACCTCAGTCGACCTTCCCCACCGCTCTCAACGCCCTTAGCATGCGGCGGTACCGAAACGGGGGGAACCATGCACTGGACCGATCGCCGCGAGCGCTACCGCCAGACCATCGCCGGCACTGCCTGCATCCACCCCGCTTCGGTTCATGACGCGATTTCCGCGCGCATTGCCGAGGAACTCGGCTTCGAGATCGGCATGTTCGCGGGATCCATCGCCTCCCTCACCGTGCTGGGCGCTCCGGACCTGATCTTGCTGACGCTCACTGAATTCGCCGAGCAGGCCTATCGCATCAACCGCGCCGGAAAGCTGCCGCTGATGGTCGATGCCGACCACGGATACGGCAACGCGCTGAACGTGATGCGAACGGTGCAGGAACTGGAAACGGCTGGCGTCGCCGCGCTGATGGTCGAGGATACGCTGTTGCCTCGCGCATTCGGCGAGAAGAAGCCTACGGTGATTTCTCTTGAAGAAGGAGTCGGCAAAATGCGCGCCGCGTTGGCCGCGCGCGAGGACAAATCCTTGACGATCATCGGCCGGACCAGTGCGCCGTCGATCACCGGCCTGGTGGACGGGATCAAGCGTCTGAAGGCCTATGAGGCGGAGGGTGTGGATGCGTTGTTTATCGCCGGCGGTCTGACCCGGCATGACCTGGATGCGATCGCGGAGGAGATAAAGATCCCGCTGATGCTCGGGGGCATCTCAGGCGACTTGCAGGACAAGGATTACTTGGCCAGCCGCGGCGTCCGGATCGCGCTGCAAGGTCACCAGCCGTTCGCCGCGGCGGTGAAGGCGATTTATGACACGATGAAGGCACTGCGGGAGGGGACAAAACCATCGGCCCTCGGTGGAATCGCATCCTCGGAAATGATGGCGCGCGTCACGCAAGAAGCCGACTACAGGAGCTCGACAGAGAAGTTTCTGGGGTAAACTAATCGTCGAGCCGATAGCGCAACCGCACGGTCCGGCTGATCTCGGTGTGCGGGGGCGGCAGCATAGCGTTGTGCAGCAGCGCCTCGGCGGCTTCATCCAGGACCGGGCTGCCACTACCCGACACCAGTGCGACGTCGAGCACCGTCCCGTCGACCGCCACTTTGAAGCGCAACGTCACGCTGCCCTGCTCACCATGCCTTCGAGCCACCTCCGGGTATGTCTTCCGCGCCGCCAGCCATGCCGAAAAGAGGGTGTTCCAGCCAGGGGCTAAAGGTGCCTCCGATGAGGTGGCCTGCTGCGGGGATGTATCCGCTAGCGCCCCGGGTGCTGACGGAACGGGCTCGGTGGGCGAAGTCGCGCTTGGTCTTGGACGCGGCAACATCGGCTTCGCCATCCGGAGCCGAGCAGCAACTTGGCTCGGCGGTGGCTTTGCTTGCGGTCACTGGCGGCGGAGGTGGGGGCGGAGCCTCCACTACCGGCGGCGAGGGAGGCGGTGGTTCCGGCGTGGGTTCAGGTGCAGGCACGACGGGAACCGCTTCCGCTACGGGCGGCGAGGGAGAGGGTGGTTCCGGTGCGGGCAGAACGGGCGCGGCCTCCACGGGATCAGGTAACGAGGCGACGGCTGGCTCCGATTGAGGGGGCTCCGGTTCAACTGGTTCGGCCGCCGCCGGCTGTGGGGCGGCCAGGGCCGGCTGGTCCGCTGGCGCCTCGAAGACCATTGACACCGCCTGCAAGACGGGTTCGTCAGGCGCCGCCGACCAGACCACAGCCGACAAAGCCACGCCCAACAGCACGTGCGCAACACCCGACGCAGCGAGCGCGGTACGCACTGAAGGTCCACGCTTTGGCGCGACACCCCACGCTCGGTCTGCCCGAAGCAATCCGCCTTCCCCCCGGTTCAGCGCTTTACACTACATCTGTTCTATCGCAAGAAAACGGCGAGGCGGCAAGCGAAGCGCCCCCACCAGGATTCCCGAACAAACCGCCAGGCGCGTTGGCGGGCGAACGCATTTTCGTTTGAGAGCGCGCTTTCGGCTCAGTGTGGCATCCTCATGGCTTTTCTTTAGGACGCGGCTGCACGGCGGGCGAGTCTGGGTTTCGGGGTCTGCAACCACCGCGAGTCCGGTGTCCGATGAGCGGAGATGGAGAGGCATTGCCTCCCGATCGGGTGGCTGGCGGCGGACCCGGGAACACCGTGGGATCGTCTGCGGCTGATCATCCGGACGGCCCGCAGGCCAGCGCCCGGATGCTCTGACGGGCCGAGATGATCAAACCCAGCGCTTCGGCACCCGCTCCCAGACGGATGATCAGCTTGCGTGCGTGACTGACCACCCACCCCGGCAGGCCGATCAGCCGCAGGCGCAGCGCCTTCATCTGCTTCGCCAGCCAACCTGTGCCCAGCACCAGCCGCTTCATCGCGGTGTTCAGGTTGTGGGCCAGGATCATCAGCGCCCACCATGCGGCGTTGGCGCCGAACAGCCAAGACGGCAACTGGCCGCCGGCGAGATCGCTTTTCCCTACTTCCTCGCTCTTGCCGCAGCGCTCGCGCAGCCACCAGGTGACCGGATCCGGCATCCCCGCGGTTGGTCACCACACCGAACAGTTTGTAGGTGCCTTTCTGGCCGAAGTCCTGCGTTGGGAACGGCAGTTGCGCTTCGTCGCCGAGCGGTAGCTGGCGCAGCGGCTCGCGGATCGCCAAGAACCGGTAATCCGCCTGCTTGCGACTGTGCTCGGCCGAGCGCGCTGGCTGGATGCGGTCCTGGCCGCTCCATTGCCCAATGTGACCTGGGATCGTCGATAATGAATAGCGTTCTATCGCTCAGCGGCGCGGCGCACAGGTATCGCCGCAAGAATTCTACAGCTGAAATCCGCGCCGCTGAGCGATAGAACGTATTGGACTAAACCGCTCCCCCTACCATTGGGGCTATGGGCATTGAATGCGGCAGAGTTGCTTTGCTGATGTAGCAACGGAGCATTCTGAGCGACCGAGCATCCGGAACCGGGTGGCAGACTTTGGGCCGCGCGATGCAGTCGATCACCACCATGGTGCCGGTGTGACAGTGCGGACATTCTCGGAGTGATTGTCCGGTCAGTGCCTCTAAACGGTCGCGGTAGTCGGCCCGCGGATCGGCTGCCAGTTCCGTGGTCGCCATCCCGAGCAGTTTCCGACACAGCGCCAGCTTTTGGGCACGATGGCAGTTGCTGAGGAAGCCGAAGTAACGGATGCGGTGAAACCGGTCCGGCAGCACATGGGATGGGGTGGCCAAAACCGTGCGTGTGCCCCGGAGCAGCATCCGCATGATCAAGCGTTCAGAGGTGTTTGTCGATGGCGGCCAGAATCCGCCTCTGTCCGGCGCGAGATGCCTGCCGGGGGGTTTTGCCAGCGTTGGCCCCTGGCGGGCAGTGCGGGCAGAGGGGCGTCAACCAAGCTGGCGATGCTGAGCTGAAGCTCTCCTTTCCGTTCTCGGTGTTGTTGTCCTGCTGACCGCGCGGGGCTGACTGCCGAGCCGAGTGGCGTAGTAGTTTGCCGGTATCAAGCGGCAAGCACGGCGCCGAGATCTGAACTTGGCGGTTTGGCTCGACGCCGTGCCCCACACCGTGCCGGGCACGTATGCAGGACCAATATCCTGGCAATCGTGGCGTTCGTCCACCAGGCGTGTTGGCTTCTCATGCCGAGGTAGCATCAGCGCGGCTGTTCCTTTGCGCGGGCTGTCGGATGCAGGTGCTGATCTGCAGCTGCTGCGACCGGGGCCAAATATATTGTGCCGAGGACTGCGCCGGGCGAGCCCGACGCCGCTCGCTTCAGTGTGCCGGACGGCGTTACCAGAATGGTCCGACGGGGCGACGCCGCCATGCCGCGCGACAAGGTCGCTACCGGGGCGCGACAAAAAAGTGACGCATCACGGTTCACCCCTATCGGCGACCGATGATCTGCTGACGCCTGGCTCGCCGATGAGTGCGAGCGACGCAGCCGCTCCGGAGGATCGGCCTCGGTGAACGATCACGCATTGTCATTTGGTGTGGTCGCCGGTGCCCGCAATTTGTCCGCCAGGGGTTTCTGCGCCGCCGCGGTCACCGCCGAGACCGGCTGTAGCGCGACCCAACCAGATGGGACCCGAAGATGGTGACGCCGCCTGACATCGAGGCACAGATCTTGCGCTTCTATCACGCCGAACAATGCACGATGGGCACCATCGCGCGTCAGCTACACATCCATCACAGCGCGGTGCGGCGGGTGCTGGCGCAAGCCGGATTGCCGCGGGTGGAGGCCAAAACCGCGGGCGCCACGGGATGGCTGGTCAAGCCCGTCCACCCCGATGCTCTCCTTCAGGTGATAAAGCAGGTTGTGCGCAGCGCATGACCGTGATCCAGCCGCGCCTGTGGAAAGCTGATTCCGTCATCCGATGCTCCGTTGGAGCGGCGGCGATTCTCCTTGCTAGCGTCATTGCAGTCGGGCTGCTTGGTCAGGGCATGCGATGTCCGAGCGGCTTCTTTCCGTTGGTAGGCTCGGCGGCTGCGGGACTGATGGTTGGAGGGGCGATTAGCTATGGCATCCCCGGGCACCTCCGACCGCGGCTTCGGCGGTGGGCTCAAAAGTCCAGCCTTTCATTCCACAGCAGACACATCAGTGACGAACGCTACCCTGTCACAAGTAGAGCCAAAGTCGCCGTGACTGACAGCGCCGCTGTAGCGGGTGCGTTATTGACCCCGATCGCCGCAAATCGATCTGACGCCCCTGTCCGCGAAGGCGCTGGTGGTTGCCGGCGAGCTTGGCCATTACAAAGAACTGCTCGGCATCTTGCACGACCAGGTCGAGAACGTCACTGTCGAGACTGGGGAAGCCGTGCTCGATATCCTCACCCGCCTTAACGAGATCGATCAGCTCATTCAGGACATGATCGCTTTTCTCAATCAAGCGGGCACATCAGAGACCATGGCCGATCTGATGGATCGGACCGAGTCCCGGCTGGCGACGAACCTCCGGCTCCTGGATGAATTCCACTCGGCTCGCGATGAGGCCGCCGTTGAAAGCCGAGAATGGCTGGGCGAGATCCAGGGTATGGTCGCCGAGCTACACAGGGTCGTCGGACAGGTTCGCATCATTTCGAAGCAGACCAACATGCTTGCGTTCAATGCCGCCATCGAAGCGACCCGGGCTGGTCAATTCGGCAAGAGCTTCGCCGTGGTGGCTTCCGAAGTCAAAGAAGGAGACGACATGCACGAGAAACAAGGGCCTCTCGTCCAACTATTTTGAGCAACACGTTGTTGCGTGCGTGGACGGCCCTCGGATACAAGAGGAAAAATGGAAATCTGACAGGCGGATCGATTGCGATCATGTGTCCGGCCTGTTTTACGCAGCTCATCACCGCTGGCCCTTGTGTGGACGGCCCGCAAAGGTCAAGGGTGGCTCAGCAAAATTAGTGGCGGTTCGAAAGCGGTCATGTGTCCGGCCTCTTCGTGCGGCAACATGACCGCGGGCCCAGATAGGTTCCGCGAACGACATCCTAACAGATGGGCGGTATTCATATACCACGGGCCAGCCCGGATTTTCTCGTTCGTCGGTTCGACCGATTACTATCTTTTGCTACGTCCTTGAACCTTTGGAACTGGCGTGCGAGTCAGGCGGTAGTCACCGGCTGACGCCGATATGCCTCACCGCGCGCCATCATGGCCCAGATTATCCGGGCCATCTTGTTGGCCAGAGCCACCGCTGCGAGTTTGCGCGGCTTGCGCTCCAGCAATTGTAACAGCCAACCGGATGCCGACTGCCTGCCGGGTTTGGCGACGCGGATCACGGACATCGCCCCAACCACCAGCAGTTGTCGTAACCTCTCATTGCCGGCCTTGCTAATTTTACCAGGTCGATGCTTGCCGGCGGTCGAGTGTTCCCTTGGCGTGAGCCCCAACCAGGCCGCGAGATGCCGCCCCGATGCAAAGTTACCCGGATCCACCGTCAAGGCCATCGTGATCGCGGTGATCGGTCCGACGCCCGGGATCGCCGCGAGCAGTCGACTGACCGGATTGACCTTATGCTGGTCGAGAAGCCGCCGATCCAGTTCCGCGATTTTGGCGTCGAGGTCAGCAACATGTTGGCCCATCTCTCCGAACATCGCCCGTGCCGAGACAGGAATTGCCTCGTCCGCGGCTAGAACCGAGAGAAGCGCAGTGACATTTGGGCAGCCTTTGGCGGCGATTATGCCGAATTCCGCCGCGTGCCCGCGCAGCGCATTAATCGCCTGAGTGCGCTGCGCGACCAGCATCTCTCGATGCTTCACGATGATCGTGGCAGCCTGGTCCTCCGCGGTCTTGAGTGGCACGGTGCGCATCGCCGGGCGCGACGCCGCCTCACCGATCGACTCCGCGTCATTACGGTCGTTCTTGCTCCGCTTGACGAAGGGTTTCACGTATTGTGGAGGGATCAGCTTCACCCGGTGGCCCATACGGCTCAGTAAGCGCCCCCAGTGGTGTGATCCGGCGCAGGCTTCGAGTGCCACTTCAGTTGGCTCGAGTTTGACGAAGAACGATTCGAGCTGGGTACGCCTGATCTCGCGCCGCAGGACCGGATGCTCCTGCCGGTCGACTCCGTGGATCGTGAAGATATGCTTGGAGGTATCGATCGAGATACGTTTAAGTTCCACGTGGGCGGCCCTTTCATGGTTCGTTCACCGACCCAATGGTGGCACATTTGATGCCGTCGGGCCGTCCACCCCAACAGATGGGGTCCGCGATCCGGTCCCAAAAACGCGGACGCGGCTTCGAAAGCCGGTGCAACAAGCGGGTTCTCTGCATCGTCGGTTCGACTGATCGTCCGCGCCGGTTGGTCCAGGCTGAGACAGCGCAACGCCGTTGGATCGTCGACGAACTCCAGGGAGGTAAACGCACACGATAGGAATGTGCCGTATCCACTAATTGCCTATAAGTACCTAATGTGAGAACGCACTTTTCACGCGGAAGAGTGTCGTCGCGGCGCGACGCTCGGTCGTGTGATGTAAGCGTAACCACTTTCGCGATTGCGCCGCGAGATCACGCCAGTCAATTGTGTCGGATAGGATGCGTTCAACCGCGTTGACTAATTCTCGGATATCCGAAAACCGCACAATTTCCCGGTCATCGCGGAAATCGTCCGGGATAAATATCGGCATACGCTTCGCGACATGGGCGGCGTTGCACGAAGCATTCTCCCAATAGCGAAACGTGTCAAAACCCGCTCCTGGTAAGTTCAACACCACCTTGCAACTTTGCATGGCGCGGTAGTAGGCATCGCGGCCCTGCCACTGCCCGCTGGCGATACTCCATGCACCAATGAGCGCATCAGGAAATATCCGGCACAATTCATCAACGATTGCGTTGCGATCCGGAGTCAGACCGCTCCGGCTGCCTAGGAAGGCAATACTGTGGGCCTTTGGAGTCTGCGCGTGGCGGTCGATCCAATCAAGAACTTCGACCGGCATGGCCATTTGCAGTGGCACCGAGAGATCGCTGCCGTCGGTTTCACGCCTCAGAATTACATAGTTGCCAGACTTGAGGTCGGCCGGACGGTCCTCTCCATCGATTAACCCCAAAGGACAGTTGCCATCACGCAGAAGCTCCCGATTATCGTTGATAGCGCGAATGTCGCAGAGGACGAGGTCGAAAAAGCCGCTCCTTATCTTCGCTTGAATCTCCGATCGATCGACATCGGCGTCCGGCGACATTAAGTCGGGGATTGGGTCCAAGTATGGCTGACCCAAACACCCATCGTAAAGCGCGTTCTTGCGCGGATAGTCTACGACCGCCACTCCTAGAAGCTTCCTCAACCCATGCAGCAGCAGGTCGGGGATATAGTTTGGCTTTTGGTGACATAGCACCAAAATGCTCTTGATCTCGCTGGAAGAGACCACCGTACTACCGGATTTTTTGGCCGTTTTTGTATCGGATATTACGTTAGGACTTAGAGAACTTTGCGAACTTGACGGAAGCCAATCCACCAACCCCGTGCCACTCCAATGTCCATAGCTAGTCATATCCATCTTTGGACGCTGAATGCCCCTCCAGATACCGACCATGTTAATCAATCGAATGTCGTCAAAGATCACGATTGGATTTTGGCGGAACGATACCTGCTCAAGCAATAGGAGAAAGGCGCCCTCAGTGCTGCCGTCTTTTGGACCGTCCACGAAAATCAACTCGGCCTGCGAAATGCTCTCGAGATGGTCGGTAAACAACGTCTCGCATTTCATGTCGCAGACCAATTGCGTCACCCGACCCGACCCGATATCGCGCTCGACGAGCCATGGTCCCGTCTTGGAGCGCCACCCATCAATATCCACCGTGTAAAGCTTCGACTCCGGTCCCAGTCCTTCTAGCATGGCGACTGTGCTCATGCCGGTGTCGGTTCCGAACTCCCAGACGATTGCCGGCTTAAGTAAGCCGCAGATTGCGGTTAACAGGTGATAATGTTCGCCGGGAAATTGCGCGTAGAATTGCCGGTCTGCGCCCCTGCGGGTGGATAGAATGGGATGATTGATATCCGGCGTCACTACGGCCAGCATCGCCGATAAATCGAGCAATCGTCGTGATGGTCGCCAAGGCTCATCGTCGAGACTCAGAAGTACGCTCGGTTCTGTATGCCGAACGCGTGGTATTTTCACAGAGTTAAGGCCCAACTAAGGGCTGGTGTCACGTCGCCGATTCCGGCCCGTCCCAATTTCAACATAAAGCTTACCATGGGTGCGCGCTTCTACCTTGTGTTTCGATATAAAACAGTGTTCTTTGGGTCTGGAGCACTCGCTTATGTCGCGTTGAAACTACTGGCAACAGCTTCTGCCGTGGCAACCGGAGGCGAGGCGGCTACTTTTATCATTGAAAAATCGTTTCTCGCGATCCGCCCGTCCGCCCGCACTCGAACCGCGCGCAGATCGGTTGACGCAATTCGTAGCCCGTGGCGCTGCACGGCGAAGCGCAAGAAGCTTTCGGCATGCATACCTCCCATCGCTCGGCAAGCATCAGCGAATAGGCGAATGCGGGTGGCATAGATTCTGGCCGCTCGTCCCGTGCAGAAGGCGAATCTGTCGTTCAGCCCTCCCCAATTTTGCCAGCCGGGTACAATCAAGTCGGCACTCCCGTCAATCAGCGGCTCAAGATGTGTCGCGAGGTCTAGCATATCGAGATAGAGCAGGTCTGGACGCAGCAGCAATACAAAATCGTTCTCGGTCGCGCCTATCAGTTCAAGCAACGTCCATAACCGTCGAAGGCTGTGCAATTGGTGACACAAATTGGCTAGGCTTCTGTATCGATCACCGAACGTATCGGGGAAGGCGTGTGCTACCTGGAATTCCATAGCAATATCTGAATGAACCTGCGGTTCGACCCAGGATATATCTAGGTCGAGCAATGCGCTTTCAGCACGGTCCGGTATAATGCCCAATTCTCCCGAACGAGGATTGTTGATCATGGCCGGCAAGTTAAAATGTCCGGCTCGCGGAGTTTCTATCCCGGCCTGCCGAAGCGGCTCGTAGAAACCAGTTCGAATCGCGCCCGCCGTATGGGGCAACGAGCGTGTGAGACCGAAAAAGCCGATGAAACAGCGCATGGGGATCATCTAAGCACACCAATGGTTAACCAATCCTTAGTGCCGGGTTGACGGTCAGCCTGCTGCAGCGTCTTGCATCATCAGACCCTGTCAACTGCCGTTCTCGTATTCCACCCGTTCACAAATCCCCCTCGTTACCGACCTCTGAAAGCCGGCTTTCAACCACCGTTTCCCCGCCCATGCCGGCCGTGCTCGGGACCATCCGTTTTTGTTGACGGACCTCGAATCCATGAGCGTCTGTCCGGCATGGCGTATCCACCAAACGTCTCACCGGCGATGAATTCATCAGCCACCTGAGGTTTGAACGCGACGCTATCACAACGATGCTTGGCCACGGCCTTTATTCTCCAGAACCCGACACTGGCGGGCAAATCTGAACTCAAAGGGCCCACCCGCAGGGGCGCACTCCAGAGTGCTGGCCAATTTTTGGGCCGCCTTCAACCTATGGTCCCCGCGATTTTTGGATAGGGGGCCTTTGGTGGACCGGAACGCAACGGTGGTCCGTCGGGGGTCTGGTGTCGGCGCGATCATGGGTTGTGGCGGCAAAGTCGGTGTTCATCGGCGAGTTGTTCGCCGCGCGACGCCGCACCGCCGCACCGCCGTACCGCTACCCCGGATGGAGCCAAGCCAAAGCGCTTGAAGCCTTCATCGATCAGGTGCTTGACGAAGACCGCCGCGCCCCGCGCAAGCAGCACCACGCGTCACGACGCATTGATCGTGGGCTTCTGATGGATTTGCTCATGCGGCCGTGGCTCTACAGGAGTCAAATCACGTTCTGATATCATTCCAACCGTCCCGCCTCGACGAAGGGCGTGAAGTTCCATTCCCCCAACCGCCATCGATGGCTCATCTCTCCGACCGCCGTAAGTGTACGCAAAAACAATTGTGACCTCCTAATTTCCAGCGATCACGAAATTCCGTTTTTGAACCGATGAAAAACATGTCTATACTGGTAAGTGTACAGCTACGTCTCTGAACCCGCTTGGGAGGAGTTCCGTCCATTGCAAAATCATGAACTTGCAGAAATCAATGCGTCGCTGCAGGAGATTGTCCGCCGCGCCTATGATCTCGGCCGAAGCGAAGCATTGAAAAGGGTCCTCGACGTCTTGAGCACCGAACCTCCAGCGGCTGATCAACTGATTTTGATGCCCCCGGCAGAGACGATGCCGGCGTCTCAAGAAGATGCGCCAAACCACGAGCAACAGTCGGCTAAGACACCATGGTGGGCTTGGCCCGTCAGGTGATCGCGTAGTCAACGGCGGAACCGTCATAAGGAGCGAAGAATGTCAGTTGCGGAACGGGTGGCGATGTGGAACCGATGGTACGACACCGTGCCGGGAGAATGGCGATTTCATTACGTAATTTGGTCGCTACTTGCGCTTGGCACACTGAACATGGCGCTCACTGTCGCGATCAGGTTTCCTTTCGCGCTCCTGGTGCTGTTGGGCATCATCGTCATAACGGCGATTTGCGTTCCTTATGTCCTCGGCTGGGTCACCTCGCCCAAAGGTGTAAATGCCGGTTCGAGCTTTCAGATTACGGGGGCTGGCTGGCTGATCGACCTCAACCACCGATACGAGGCGTTACCCGAATCGCGACGCGTTTGGGTCTACCCTGTGGTGCTGCTAATCGCCGGGGCGATCAACATGATGCTGACGATCAGGTATGGGTTCCCGTTCGGCTTGTTATTCCTGGTCGCACTTCTCGCGTTGGTGATACTCCGAGCACCATATACCGCGGGCTGGCTCCGATCGCCTGCACCGGCTACCGTGGGCGAGTCAGATCAAGCGCTGCTTCCGGCAGTGAATGAGTCACCAGCCTACAGCAGTTCAAGCGATACATACGCTGCGGGCGAAGCTGCTGATTCGCCTGAGTCCAGCGATACTTCAATTGGCCAGCCAGGCACAGAAGGCTCTGCTACTGGAGGATTATCCGGTGAAGGGCCGGTTGAGCCGCACGATCGTGAGGTTAAGAATGGCGGCGAATGAGACCCAGGCCAGATAGGGCAACAGCAGAAGACTGCCAATCCATGAGAACGGCCACAACAGCACCATTGGCAAGAGAATCGACAGCCAGAGCAATGGAACTTCCGTAAGAGCCCAGTCAGGCCTGCGCAGCTTGAAGAACAGCGGGCTCCAAAGGACATTCAGCACGCCGTTCAGCACGAACAGCCCAAGGATGAGCACGCGGCCGGTGCGGTCCTGTGAATATCGAAGTGCGAGGAACAGTGACAGCGAGGCCAATCCCAGGATAACGGTCCACGCTGGCCCGAACAGCCAGTCGGGCGGCTGCCAGGACGGTCGCCTTAAAGTATAGTACCACGGGGACAGTTCCGTAAGAAACGCCCCGGCCCCGGCCACGATAACCCCCCAGAGGACGGCGACGACGATTTCGCTCGTCACGCGTTAACCAGGCCCAGAAGGTGTGCGACATCTTTGAGGAAGATGCGCAGATGGGCAGCGGGGTCAGTCCGTGTCAGGCGCTTGTTCATATAGGAATCCCAGGTCAGCCGTTGCACGTCGGGGTCCTGACAGATGCTGACGAACCGCTCCCGCCGCTTGTCGCTAGAATACCAAAACCACTGCATTATTCCCAGGATCAAGAACACGCGTCCATGCGCGCGCATGAAGCGCTGGCGAGCAGTTTGCAGTGCTCGAACCCGACCGGTTGCTAAAAATGCGTCCACGGCCTCCGCCGCCAGTCGACCGCCTTCCATCGCGTAGTAGATGCCCTCGCCCGAGGCCGGCGCAACCACCCCCGCCGCGTCGCCCGCGACGATCACATCGCGGCCATTGTCCCAGCGCCGCATGGGCCGCAGCGGAATCGGTGCGCCTTCCCGGCGGAGGGTTTCAGTATCGGCAAGACCGGCTGCCTCACGCAATGAGCTGACCGAGCGGCGCAAGGAGAATCCCTTGCGCATCGAGCCGCTGCCGACGCTGATGGTTTCGCCATGGGGAAAGACCCATCCGTAAAAGTCCGGCGACAGCCGGCCCTGATAATAGACATCACAGCGCGTGCCATCGAAACCGTTTGCGGGAGTGCGGACGATCTCATGGTAAGCGAAGACGTGGCGGATCCGCTTGGCACCGTCGATGCACTGCGCTGCAACCGATGATCTGGCGCCATCCGCCCCGATCACCACACGAGCCCGCACCCGCTGTTCTGAGCCGTCGTCCTGCGGATCGAGCCGCACCACCGCGACGCCGTCGGCATCGTGGATGATGTCGCGGAAGGTTCCGGTGCGCCGTTCGGCGCCGCTGGTTGCCGCGCGGCCGCGCAGCCATTCGTCAAAGTATCCCCGATCCACCATGCCGACGAAGCCATCTGCGATCGGCATATCCACGCCTTTCGAGGACGGCGCCACCATCCGCGCCGAGGTAATGCGCGCACAAAGCAGATCGCTCGGGATCTCGAAGTCCTGGATGAGCCGCGGCGGAATGGCGCCTCCGCATGGTTTGATCCGGCCGCCGCGGTCCAAGAGCAGCACCGACCGCCCTCGACGCGCCAGTTCAAGCGCCGCCGTGGCCCCACACGGTCCGCCGCCGACCACCACGGCATCGAATGTCTCAGGCATCCGGATCACCCGGCCGCCGCGAGCGAACGCAGCGCGAACGACGTAATCAACATGCCGATGACGTAGAGCGTGGTCCCGGTGGCATTGTACCAGGGCGCCAGATCCCGCGGGCTTTGCAGCAGGCGGACCATCAGCAGCAACTGGGCCATGAGCAACAAGCCCATTACGAAGGCAAACGTTACAAAGCCCCAGCATAGCAACAAAGCGATCACCACCAGCTGCGGGAGTGCCATGGCGAGGCAGGCGGCGTTCGCGGCCGCCTCCACGCCGAGCAGGACAGGAAGGGAAAACACCCCTGACCGCTGGTCACCCTCAACTGACTTGAAGTCGTTCAGCGTCATGATCCCGTGTGCTCCCGCACTGTACAACCCGGCCATGATCAGGATGTTCCAGCCGGGTCGGGTGGTCGCCATGACGGCGGCTCCGGTAATCCAAGGCAACCCCTCGTAGCAAGCGGCACAGACGGCGTTGCCCCACCATCCATTCTGTTTCAGCCGGAATGGTGGCGCACTGTACGCCCAAGCCAAAATCAGGCCCACTATCGCGGCTCCGAAGCCCCACCGACCCAGCGGGGCAGCCACCAGCAGCGACAGCAGGGTCCAGGCGACCGCAATATGCAGGCCGCGCCGTCCAGGCAGACGGCCTGACGGGATCGGCCTGTCGGGCTCATTGATCGTATCCACATGACGGTCGAACCAATCGTTCGCTGCCTGGCTGGCGCCGCACACCATCGGCCCGGCCAGTACAACACCCAGCAGCACCGCCCACCAGCGATCCGTCACCGGTACGCCGGACGAGACCACGCCGCACCCGAATGCCCACATCGGTGCGAACCACGTTATCGGCTTCAGCAGTTCGACCCCCGGCGGCATCGCGGAGCGGGCCCGCAATGGGCCCTTCTCGTAGCCAGGCCTGTCCGGGCCGCCTACGCGGTCCCGAACCGCGACTGAGCGGCCGGTCGACCTCTCGATCAAGCCAGGAGACGGCCGTGCCGATGCGGCAGAGGAACTCGAACTCATTACGTTTGCTCCTTCAATCGGCACCTTGCGGCGCGGGGTCGCCGAGACCATACCGACGCAGTTTCACGTACAGACTCTGCCTGCTCAGTCCGAGCATCTCAGCCGCCGACGCGCGGTTGTCGCTGGTGAGCTTCAGCGCGGCCTCGATGCAAAGTCGCTCGATGACATCCGTCGCTTCGCGGACAATGTCCTTGAGGGCGACGCGGCCGACCACCTCGTTCAGATGCTCCAGCGAACGGGGAAAGGCGCGCTCCGCCTCCGGCTGCGGCCGCAGCCGCCGCCCCACGTCGCGTATTGCGAAACCGAAGCATGGCTGGCCGCCGTTCATCACCGTGACGGCGGATATCTCAACCTCCGCCGGTTCACCGAGTTCGCCGCGCATCTTCGTTGTGAAGAGCCGGACGGACCCGTGATGGCGCAAACTGGCGGTGAGTATCTCGAGGTCGATGTTGGATCCTCCCAGCCACCGGTCGAGCGGCTGAGCGCGTGCCTGATCCTCGGTCGGAAGTTGCGCCAGCTCCAGGAAAGCCGCGTTGGCGGTAATGATCTGCCCGTCGGCGCCGGTTACGACGAAGCCGTCCGGCGCGCTTTCCATCAGCTTCAGAAGCTTCGATTTCAACTTGGGTATCACAGCCCCGGCGGGAGGAGCATTCGGCGCGGTGATGCACAGCAGGCACGCTGCGCCGTCCTCGTCTCGAAACAGTGAGGCGGAAACGACAACTTCCTTATCGCCTTCGGTGAGTCGTGCCTGAACGTTATCGGCCCGCCCCGACGCCTGAACGCCGGATATCAGCAGATCAACCGATCGAGCACCTTCCGGGGTGAAGATCAAAGTGCCATCCCATGTCCGCCCCGGTTCCGCCGATCCGGCAAACAGGCGGCGCGCCGTGGGATTGCTGTCCAGCACCTTGCGCGTGGCACAATCGACGATCATGACCGCGTCCGGTGCCATCTGAAACAGCAGCCGATAACGTGTCTCGACGTGGCGGATCCGGGCGTAGTCCCGCTCCATTGACTGCTGGGCGTCGACCAGCCTGCGTTGCAACGACGAAATCGTGCGCACATCGCGGCCGAAAACGACGATTGGTCCCGGCGCGCCGGCGCGCATCGCGGCGTACAGGATCGGCACGTCGACCGGGCCAGTGGTGGAACGGTCTGCCCCAGGATGGTTGAGGTGGCGCCACCTGGGCTCCTGCTGCGCGGCTGCGTCGGCCAGAAGCGCCTCAGCTTTCGGCCGGCTGTCCTCGGTGACCGTGTCGGCCAAGCGCTTTCCGGTCCATCGCGCGTGCCCCGCGAGGTCGTCTGCCAGCTCCTGGGAGGCGATGGACACGTCGCGAATGACGCCTTCCTGGTCGAGGATCAAGGCGATGTCAGCAGCCGCTGAGATGAGGGCGGCGGCTGCCTCGGCCTCTATATCGCCCAGCGCCGTCTTCGGGGTTCTGAACGCCTTCACGGTCAGCCGAATCCTCCACTCCGAACACGTGGGCCGCCTTCTCCCGCCGCCGGGCAACAACACTGTCAATGACCCGCCGGATCAGTCAGCAGCCGCTCCCATCCCCAACAGTCCGTTCGCCTGTCGCACTGCGCCGGCGGCATCGTTGGCCGCAGCATCAGCGCCAGTTCGTGCCAGGAGACCCGGCCTAGTGAGGAACAGCGGGCCGCCGACCATGACGTAGAGGTTCGGGTTTCGCGATGCTCGCCGAACCGCCCGGATGCATTGGGTCAGACTTTCGAGCCGAGCCGCCGAGCCGATCGAGAAACCGGCGACATCGACCCAGGTACGGCGTACGATGAGCACCGCATCAGTGGCCGAAGTAGCAGGGCCGCCTGCTACGTGCCAACCTTCCCGTCTGAAGAATTCTCCCAATACCAAGAGGCCGAACGTGTGCTGTTCGCCGGGTCCCGGCGCCAACAGCACGGTCTCGGCGTGCGCTCGGGTGACCGATTCCATCTGAAAATGCGGCGACAGGTTGCGCAGAACCTGCTGCAACCGGCCCATGCTGATGGTGACCTGGGCAAAATCACAGCGGTCTTGATCCCACATCTCGCCCAGGATTTGTGCGGCCCGGGTCACCACACCGAGGAAAAGCGACGCGGGGGTGGCGCCGCACCGCCGCAGGCTGTCGACGAACCCAGCGGCCGCGGACGCTTCCCGCTTCAACAATAAGCCGACAAGTTCCTGGCTGTCTCTATCTGTTGTCATTGCCGAGGTGCCCGTTATCGCCGAAGCGATCGGGCCGGTGGCGGCGGTGTGCCGCCGAAGTCGCGCCAAGCGTGGGAGGATCTCCGCCTCCACGACAGATGTAAGCAACGCGTTTCGGCCCGCCCGCGGCAAATCGTTCGCTGAGGTCCATGGATTTTTGTCTGACACCGGATCTGACGGAGACTCCAGACCATGCTGGCCCCGGCCGATCCATCGCTCCGCTTCAGCGAACTGCTCCATGCAAGTGTTCATGCTCTCCCTCCCTGATCACTTCACCGCCGCTGCCTGCATATGTCAACCTTGATTTACGTACATGACTGTTGACAGCCTGATCGAATGCGCCATAGCCTCTCCGTCAAGGATGCTTCTTGCGAAGGGAGGGCGAGATGAAGGGCCATCTGTCCAGTAACGCTCCAAGCGGTTTTCTTCTGAAACGCAGTACCAGCGAAAGGTCCGGCTATTTGGTGCCAAGTCCAAATTCCGACATCTGTCTCGCTTGGTTGTCAACTCATGCTTACGATTGATTTGGTCACGCGGTTAATAGGGGCGGCCGACTGTTGCCCATGGGGCGCAACTGTCGGCCGCCGGGAGACTCGAATGGCGCAGACCAGTCCGCTACGCGGCCGCCCGCTTTACACCGCGGACCAGCGTCTGCGTCGCGATGCGTCCGTCTGGACCGCGGTGCAAGGCGTTCTGGCGCCGCTGCAATTCCTCGTCTTCCTGATCAGCCTGGCGCTCGTTCTGCACTACCTCACGACCGGCCTCGGCCTGGCCCTCGCTACCGGATCGATCGTGGCGAAGACGACGGTTTTGTACACGATCATGGTCACTGGGGCGATCTGGGAGCGTGACGTCTTCGGCCGCTATCTCTTTGCCCCGGCGTTCTTCTGGGAGGACGTGGTGAGCATGCTGGTACTGGCGCTCCATACCGCGTACCTGATCGCAGTATTGTCCGGTGTTGTTGATGCGGAACGTCAGATGTGGCTGGCGCTGGCCGCGTACGCATCCTACGTCGTCAACGCGACACAGTTCGTCCTGAAACTCCGGGCCGCCCGCCAGCAGGAGCATATGTGGTCCCCGGCTGCCGCCGTGGGGCAGCAATCATGACCATTTCCTCCGTCGCACCCCAGTTGGAAGCTCGCGGCGAGCGGCCGATCCTACGTCAGCGCGGCCAGCGGCAAGTATTCTGCGGACTGACCGGTATCATCTGGCTGCACCGCAAGATCCAGGATGCCTTCTTCCTGGTCGTCGGCTCGCGAACCTGCGCGCACCTGATCCAGTCCGCCGCGGGCGTGATGATCTTCGCCGAACCACGGTTCGCCACGGCGATCATCGACGAGCGCGACCTCGCGGGACTAGCGGATGCGAATGACGAACTGGATGCCGTTGTCACCCGGTTGCTTGAGCGGCGACCGGATATCAAGTTGCTGTTCCTGGTCGGCTCGTGCCCATCCGAGGTCATTAAGCTGGACCTGTCGCGAGCGGCGATGCGGCTGGGTCGGAAATGTGGGCCCGATGTACGGGTGCTGAATTACTCGGGCAGTGGGATCGAAACGACCTTCACCGAGGGCGAAGATACTTGCCTGGCGTCGCTGGTCCCGGTCATGCCGCCGACCGACGCCTCCGAATTGTTGATTGTCGGTGCCCTGGCCGATGTCGTGGAGGATCAGTTCGCTCGGTTGTTCGCCGCGATGGGCATCGAACCGGTACGGTTCCTGCCCCCGCGCCATGCGTCTTCGCTCCCTCCCGTCGGACCGCGAACGCGGTTTCTCTTGGCGCAGCCATTCCTGGCCGAAACCGCGCGAGCACTAGAGGCGCGGGGTGCGAGACGAATAGCCGCACCTTTTCCGTTGGGCGTCGAGGGGACGACGTTATGGCTGCAAGCCGCGGCCTCGGCGTTCGGCGTCGCGTCGTCCGCGTTCGATGCGGCGACAAGTCTGCCACGGGAACGAGGACGTCGGGCGGTCGCCCGCTATCGATCCGAATTGGCGGGGAAGCGGATGTTCCTGTTCCCAGACTCGCAGTTGGAAATCCCGCTTGCGCGTTTCGCGACACGCGAACTGTCGATGCGGGTCATCGAGGCCGGCACCCCGTATGTGCATGGATACCATTTGGCCGAGGAACTGGCGTTGCTGCCGAGCTCCGTCGTGGTGAGCGAAGGTCAGGATGTCGATCTGCAGCTGGATCGTTGCCGAACCGTTCGACCTGATCTGGTGGTTTGCGGATTGGGACTGGCGAACCCGCTGGAAGCCGAAGGGCTGACGACGAAGTGGTCGATCGAGCTGCTGTTCACGCCGGTGCAGGGTTACGATCAGGCCGGAGACCTCGCCGAACTGTTCGCCCGTCCGCTGGCGCGGCGCATGCGGTTGGCGGTGTGACGCCATGAAGCTGACGCTCTGGACATATGAAGGTCCGCCGCATGTCGGAGCGATGCGAGTCGCCACCGCCATGCACGGGCTGCATTACGTGCTGCACGCCCCGCAGGGCGACACTTACGCAGACCTGCTGTTCACCATGATCGAGCGGCAGTCGAAACGGCCTCCGGTCACCTATACGACGTTCCAGGCGCGCGACCTCGGTGGGGATACCGCCGCACTGTTCAAGAACGCCGCACGCGAGGCTTACGAGCGTTTCAAGCCCCAGGCGCTGCTGGTGGGTGCGTCCTGTACGGCAGAGCTTATCCAGGACGATCCCGGCGGGTTGGCGCGGGCGCTGGATTTGCCGATACCGGTGGTGGCGGTCGAACTGCCTGCGTACCAGAAAAAAGAGAACTGGGGATCAGCTGAAACGTTCTACCAGTTGGTCCGGGCATTCGCCGTGCGGGGTGTGCCGAGCGAACGGGCTCGTTGCAATATACTCGGCCCGACGGCCTTGGGGTTCCGCCATCGCGACGATGTCGAGGAGATCGTTTCGTTGCTTGGCCGCCTCGGTGTGGTGGTGAACGTAATCGCACCGCTTGGGGCGACGCCGGCCGATCTCGCCAGACTCGGGGACGCCAGCTTCAATATCGTGCTGTACCCGGAGACCGGGTTGCAGGCGGCGTCCTGGCTGTATCGTTCGTTCGGCCAGAAGATGACAAAGACGGTGCCGATCGGGGTCGGCGCCACCCGAGACTTCATTGCAGAAGTTGCTGAGCTGGCGGGTGTCGATCCGTCGCCGCTGCTGACGGCCGACGAGTCCCGGCTGCCGTGGTACTCGCGGTCGGTCGACTCCAATTATCTGACTGGCAAACGGGTCTTCATTTTTGGCGATGCGACCCATGTGATCGCCGCCGCTCGGATCGCGTCCGAGGAACTTGGCTTCACTGTTGTCGGACTCGGCTCCTACGCACGTGAGTTCGCGCGCGAAGTCCGCGATATGGCGGGAAAGCATGGGGTCGAGGCGCTTATCACCGACGACTATCTGGAAGTAGAAGCGCGGATCGCCGAATTGCAGCCGGAGCTTGTTCTCGGCACGCAGATGGAACGGCATATCGCCAAGCGGCTGGGTATTCCTTGCGCGGTAATATCGGCACCGGTGCATGTGCAGGACTTTCCGGCTCGCTACTCGCCGCAGATGGGCTTCGAAGGTGCCAACGTCATCTTCGATACCTGGGTGCATCCGCTGATGATGGGCCTGGAAGAACATCTGCTGGGCATGTTCCGGGATGATTCCGAATTCCATGACGGCGCGGGGGCGTCGCACCTCGGCGCGACCGAATCCGTGCCGGCGGTGGAACGTCGGCTGAGTTGGGATGGCATGGCGGAAAAGGAACTAAAGAATATCCCGTTCTTTGTCCGCGGTAAGGCGCGCCGCAACACGGAACGTTTCGCGCTAGATCGAGGCTTGACCGATATAACTTTGGAAACGTTGTACGATGCGAAAGCCTATTTCGGCCGCTGACCGCACGCCCGTACGGGTGGTCTTGGTGACGATGGACAGTCACCTCGGCGGGGCTCTCACGCGGGCCGAATGCGCCTTGCGCCGCGATCTTCTGAACCTTGAAGTGACAATGCACACCGCCGACGAATGGGGCGGCGATCCGGCCGCGTTGACCCGCTGTCACGCCGATATCGCGCGGGCCGACATCGTTATCGCAACGATGCTGTTCCTCGAAGATCACATCCGAGCCGTGCTGCCCGCCCTGGCGGCCCGGCGGGACCAATGCGATGCCATGATCTGCATGCTGTCCGCCGGCGAAGTGGTGAAGCTGACGCGCGTCGGCAAGTTCAACATGTCCGCCGAGTCGACCGGTGCGATCGCCTGGCTGAAACGGATGCGTGGCCGGGGCGGCACCGGTTCCAATGCGCGCGGCCAGATGAAAATGCTGCGGCAATTGCCGAGACTGCTGCGGTTCATTCCGGGCACGGCACAGGACGTGCGAGCCTATTTCATGGCGCTGCAATACTGCCTTGCCGGTTCGGAAGAAAACCTGGCCAACATGGTGCGTATGCTGGTTGGTCGTTACGCGGCGGGCACGCGAGCGCATCTTGTCGGTTCGCTGCGAGTGGCGCCTCCGGTCGAATATCCCGAAGTAGGCCTTTATCACCCGCGCGCGGTCGGCCGCATCGCTGACCGTATAGAGCAGCTTCCCTCGTTAGGTCCCAATGGCCGTGTCGGCTTGCTGTTGCTGCGGTCCTACGCGCTATCCAGCAACGCGGCGCACTACGATGGCGTGATCGAGGCGTTGGAGGCTAAAGGATTGCAGGTGATCCCCGCATTCGCCAGCGGGCTGGATCAGCGCGAGGCGGTTCGCCAATATTTTATGCACAACGGCCACGCGACCGTGGACGCGGTCGTATCATTGACTGGGTTCAGCCTTGTCGGCGGTCCGGCCTACAACGACGCGCGCGCCGCCGAGGAATTGCTCGCCGGCCTGGACGTGCCGTACGTTACTGCCCATCCCGTCGAATTCCAGACGCTGGAACAATGGGAGGACGACCCGCGCGGCCTGCTGCCGATCGAGGCCACCATGATGGTGGCGATTCCGGAACTGGACGGCGGTATCTGGCCGATGACCTTCGGGGGCCGCTCGAGCGCGGAAGGTGGCGACCGGCGCCGGGATATGGTGCCGCATCCGGAACGGACAAGCACGCTCGCGGCGCGCGTGGCGCGTGTGGTTTCGCTGCGGCGCAAGGCCCGGGCGGAACGAAAAATCGCCCTGGTAGTCTTCAACTTTCCGCCGAATGGGGGCACCGTCGGTTCGGCTGCCTATCTGTCGGTTTTCGCGTCGCTGCTCCACACGCTGCGTGGGATGGCGGAGGCGGGATACACTGTCGATGTTCCAGAGAATGTCGATGCGCTGCGGGACCGTTTGCTTGGCGGCAACGCCGCATTGTTCGGCGCCAACGCGAACGTTGCTGCCCGGCTGCCGGTGAATGAGCATGTGCGGCGGCAACGGTGGCTGGACCAGATCGAGGCGCAGTGGGGGCCAGCTCCCGGGCGGCACCAGACCGACGGTACCTCGTTGTTCATCCTGGGCGAACGCTTTGGCAATGTCTTCGTCGGTGTCCAGCCGGCATTCGGATACGAAGGCGATCCCATGCGCCTGCTGTTCGAACGGGGTTTCGCGCCGACGCATGCCTTCTGTGCGTTCTACGGCTGGATCAAACAGGATTTTGGCGCCGACGCGGTGCTGCATTTCGGAACCCATGGCGCGTTGGAATTCATGCCAGGCAAGCAGGCAGGAATGTCCGGGGAATGCTGGCCAGACCGGCTGATCGGCGATCTGCCAAATTTCTACCTTTACGCCTCGAACAATCCATCCGAGGGAATGATCGCCAAGCGGCGTTCGGGTGCTGCACTGATCAGTTACCTGACGCCGCCAGTCGCCCATGCCGGGCTATATCGTGGTTTACTCGACCTTAAGGCATCGCTTGATCGCTTGCGCGCACTGCCTCCGGATGCCGACGCGGCACAGCGCGATGCACTGACGGCTCTGGTCCAGGCGCAGGCCGTGACGGTGGATCTGGCGGCGGCTGAGCCGGCATGGACCGGCGACTCCGAGGTGCGGCAGCTTTCTGCGATTCTGCTGGAGCTGGAGTACACGTTGATACCGCATGGGCTGCATGTCGTCGGAGAAGGACTGAGTGCTGAGCAACGCTGTTCCATGCTGGATGCCGCTGGGGTAACGGACGCGGAGGAGCGGCGGCGGCTGGATGGATTACTGGCTGTGGATCACGAAGTTCCGGCGATCCTGCATGCTTTGGATGGCGGCTACATCCGTCCGGCGCCCGGCGGCGATCTACTTCGTACAACGGACGTGCTTCCCACGGGCCGCAATCTGCACGGTTTCGATCCATTCCGTATCCCAAGTGCTTTCGCACTGCGAGACGGTGCGCTTCAGGCCGACCGGCTGTTAGCGCGATACGAGGCTGACAACGGCATGATGCCCGAGACGGTGGCGATGGTGCTATGGGGTACTGATAACCTGAAGACGGAAGGCGCCCCGATCGCGCAGGCGCTCTGGCTTCTCGGCGCCGAACCGCGCACCGACAGCTATGGCCGAGTTTCCGGCGCCAAGCTCGTTCCTTTGGGTGTTCTGGCACGGCCTCGGATTGACGTCGTGGCGACCCTGTCGGGGATCTTCCGCGACCTGCTTCCATTGCAAACGAAACTACTGGCCGAAGCGGCGCTGCTGGCCGCGACAGCGGACGAACCCGCGGAACTGAACTTCGTCCGCAAGCATGCGCTGGCCTTTCAGGCAGAGCATGGCGGGACGATGAAGGACGCGGCGCTTCGGGTGTTTGGCAATGCGGATGGGGCTTACGGCGCCAACGTCAACAACCTCGTTGGCAGCGGGATGTGGAATAACGAGGACGAACTCGCCGACGCCTATCTCAAGCGCAAAGGATTCGCTTACGGTGTGAACGTGCCGCCGAGCAGGCATGATGCGGTGCTCGCTCATGCCCTGGCTCGGGTGGACGTCGCCTATCAGAACCTCGACTCCATCGAGGTTGGTGTGACCACCGTGGATCATTATTTCGATACGCTTGGCGGCATCAGTCGAGCCGTGCGGCAGGCGCGGGGCGGATCACCAGCAGCGGTGTATATCGGTGACCAGACGCGCGGTGATGGTGCGATCCGCACGATCTCTGAACAGGTCGTCCTGGAAACCCGCACCCGTGCACTGAACCCGAAATGGTACGAAGCACTGCTCAAGCACGGCTACGAGGGCGTGCGCGAGATTGAAGCCCACGTAACCAATACGTTCGGTTGGTCGGCGACGACCGGCGACGTGGCTCCTTGGGTATACGAGAAGTTGTCTGAAACGTTCGTGCTGGACCCCGCTATGCGGGAAAGGCTGGCCGCCCTGAACCCGACTGCATCGGCGAAGATCGCCAACCGGCTGATCGAGGCGCACGAACGAAACTACTGGTCGCCAGGCGAAGCAATGCGGGAGGCACTGCAACGCGCGGGTGAGGAACTTGAAGACCGTCTCGAAGGGGTTGGTCTGGGGGTAGCAGCATGACGGTCATCAGGCGAATTCCGGCACGCGGCGACGGTGAGGGCAGCGTGCAGGTGCAGATGGCACCCGACCTGAATATCGGCAACGCGCAGGTGTTCGCGGTCTATGGCAAGGGTGGTATCGGAAAGAGCACGACATCATCAAACTTGTCCGTTGCGTTCTCGAAGCTTGGCAAGCGAGTGCTGCAGATCGGCTGCGATCCAAAACATGATTCTACATTCACGCTGACCAAGCGACTGGTGCCGACGGTGATCGACATCCTGGAGACGGTGAACTTTCACTCCGAAGAACTGCGTGTCGAGGACTTCGTCTATGAGGGCTACAACGGGGTGATGTGCGTCGAGGCCGGTGGGCCGCCGGCCGGTACCGGTTGCGGTGGCTATGTCGTTGGCCAGACTGTGAAGCTGCTGAAAGAGCACCACCTGTTGGAGGACACCGACGTGGTGATCTTCGACGTGCTGGGCGACGTGGTGTGCGGCGGTTTCGCGTCGCCGCTGCAACATGCGGGTCGTGCGCTGGTGGTGGCCGCGAACGATTTCGACTCGATTTTCGCAATGAATCGGATTGTCGCGGCGATTCAGGCCAAGGCACGCAATTACGAGGTTAGGCTGGCGGGCGTCATTGTGAACCGCAGCGCGGGTTTGGATCAGATCGACAAATTCAATGGGCGTACCGGGCTCAAGACGCTGGCGCACTTTCCTGATCTGGACGTGATCCGGCGATCTCGGCTGAAAAAGTCCACGCTTTTCGAGATGGAACCTACGCCCGATGTCGTGGCGGTGCAGAACGAATATCTGCGTTTGGCAGCGACGTTGCTGGCGGGAACCGAGCCGCTGGAGACTCGGCCGATGAAGGATCGCGACATCTTCGATCTGCTGGGATTTGACTGATGCCGACGCTGACTTACGCGGCCCGCCGGGGCGAATTGCTGCAGTACTTCGATCGAACCGCGGTTGAAGCCTGGAAGCGCCTGACGTCCGACGCACCGGTAAACAGCATACGTGCGACCGTGCGGGCCGGCCGCGAGGACATGCGCCGCACCCTGCTGGGTTGGCTGCCGGAGGATCTGCGCGGCGCCCGTATCCTCGACGCCGGTTGCGGCACAGGCGCGCTTTCGGTGGAAGCCGCTCGGCGCGGTGCGCATGTCGTGGCAACCGACCTTTCGCCCACCCTGATCGCTCTGGCCCGAGAGCGGCTGCCGCACGATCCCGGCCTCGGGGTGATCGAATTTCACGTCGGCGACATGCTTGACGTTACGTTGGGACGTTTCGATTACGTGGTGGCAATGGATTCGCTAATCCATTACCGGCCCCATGATACGGTTCGCGTGCTGGAGGGTTTGGCGCAGCGAACAGCACATGCGTTGCTGTTCACGTTTGCCCCGCGCACGGCGGCACTCAGCGTTATGCATGGCGTCGGCCGGCTGTTCCCGCGTGCCGATCGTGCGCCGGCGATCGAACCGGTCCGCCCGCAAACCCTAAGCCTGCTGATCCAGTCCGATATCGCGGGCTGGGCTACCAGTCGAACGTCCCGCATCTCCCGCGGCTTTTACATTTCCCAGGCGCTGGAGGTGGTTCGCCGGTGAGTGTCATAGGAGCAAAATTCTCGCGGACCTGGACGCATGTCGGCACGCGGTTCCTGCCGTTCGCTGATGCGGCGACGGTCGAACTGCCGTTGGGTCGTCTGCTGCGCCTGTCGTTGTTCCAGGTGTCGGTCGGCCTCACGGTGGTGCTGCTGATCGGCACGCTCAATCGCGTCATGATCGTAGAACTTGGGGTACCGGCGTGGCTGGTCGCGGTCATGATCTCCCTGCCCCTGGTGTTCGCACCGTTTCGCGCCCTGGTGGGGTTTCGTTCGGATACGCATCGTTCTGTTCTTGGCTGGCGCCGAGTCCCCTACATCTGGATGGGCACGCTGATACAATTCGGCGGTCTGGCGATCATGCCGTTCGCGCTGATCGTGCTGTCCGGCGATACCAACGGCCCGCTCATCTTCGGCCAGATTGGCGCGGCGCTATCGTTCCTGCTGGTGGGCGCCGGCCTGCACACGACACAAACTGTCGGCCTGGCCCTTGCGACCGACCTTGCACCACCGGAATCGTTTCCGAAAGTTGTTGCCCTGCTCTGCATGATGTTGCTGCTCGGTATGGTCGGCGGCGCCCTGACCTACGGCGCGCTGCTCGCCCATTTCACCGAAATCAAACTGATCCAGGTGATCCAAGGAACTGCCCTCGCTACGATGCTGCTGAACATCATAGCGCTGTGGAAACAAGAGGCCCGCGATCCGTCGCTCACGGCACGCGACCGGCTGCAACCAACATTCAAGCAGGCCTGGGCCACGTTCAGCGAGACACCGAAAGCGAAACGCCGTCTGTTCGCCCTTGGCCTGGGGACCGTTGCCTTCAGCATGCAGGACATTCTGCTGGAACCCTATGGCGGCCAGGTGCTGCACCTGACGGTCGGCACGACGACAATCCTGAGCGCGCTGCTCGCCACCGGAGGCCTGAGCGGCTTCGGCGTGGCCGCTCGGCTTTTGGGCCGAGGCACCGATCCCTATCGCCTCGCCGCGGTCGGCTCGCTGGTCGGGCTGGTCGCCTTCAGCGCCGTGATCTTCGCCGCCCCGCTGGATTCCATCCTGCTGTTCGCCATCGGCACCGCGCTGATCGGTTTCGGTGCCGGACTGTTCGGGCACTGCACGCTGACCGCCGCGATGGGCACCGCGCGCACGGGTCAAATCGGCCTGGCGCTGGGCGTCTGGGGCGCTGTCCAGGCCTCCGCCGCCGGATCGGCCGTCGCTGCCGGTGGCCTCATTCGGGACGGGATATCGTTCGTGGCCTCGAACGGGATTCTCGGGCAAGCGATGAACGGGCCGGCGACGGGGTATTCATTCGTTTACCATATCGAGATCTACTTGCTGTTCGCTACGCTGATTGCCATCGGTCCGCTGGTCCGGCGGCAACGCCACGCCGGGCTTCAGCCTTGGCGAACTTCCGTCCCACTCGCTCAGCCTACCGAGGTGATGCCATGCAAGCCGGAGCTATCACAGGCTACATCGATGTCGCGCAAATCGCACTCTACGCATTCTGGATCTTCTTCGCCGGTCTGATCTTCTATCTGCGGAAAGAGGACAAGCGGGAGGGATATCCACTGGTAACCGAACGCGCTGGGCATTTCCTGGAGGGCTTCCCGGGGCTACCGGCACCGAAAACGTTTCTGTTGCCGCATGGCGGTGAGGTGACCGCCCCCCGAGTAGATCCACCGCAGCCCGACTTCGCTGCCGCACCCGTCGCGCCCTGGCCCGGTGCACCGCTGGAGCCAATCGGCAACGCGATGCTGGCCAGGGTCGGACCAGCGGCGTCCGCTCTGCGTGCCGATACTCCAGATCTGATGCACGAGACAGCGGAACTTCGGATCGTGCCGTTGCGTGTCGCCACCGATCATTACCTTGATGACGAAAGTCCCGACCCGCGGACGATGCAAGTCGTCGGCGCCGACGGGGTCGTTGGTGGGGTCGTGTCGGATATCTGGATCGACCGCGCGGAGGCCATGATCCGCTACCTGGAGGTGAGTCTTGTCGCCGGACCTTCGGTACTTCTGCCGATGCCGCTGGTGCGCGTCGATACGCGGGCGAGCCTCGTGACGGTGCGATCCATCCTGGGCGGTCAGTTCGCCGACGCTCCGATGCTAGCCAACCCCGACCAGGTGACGTTGCGGGAAGAAGACAGGATTCAGGCTTACTACGCCAGCGGTCACCTCTATGCCACGCCAAGCCGCATGGAGCCTCTGCTATGAACGAGCACGATTACGAACCAATTCCCGGGCTGCCCGCGCCACTGCCGCCCGGCGAAACGATCCTGTGGCAGGGCTCGCCGAACTGGGAGATCCTGGCACGCCGAGCGCTGCGGGTTCGGATGGTTGGGATGTATTTCGTGATCCTGATCGCCTGGGGCATCAGCGGAAATATGTCCGCTGGGACACCGGCGATTGACACGGCGCTGTCCGCCCTCCGACTGAGTGTGCTCGCTGTGGTGGCACTGGCCCTGCTTGCGTTGTTCGCCTGGCTGGTCGCCCGGACCACGATCTACACCATCACGACCCGTCGGGTGGTCATGCGTTTTGGCATCGCCCTGCCGATAACGATCCAGATCGCATTCTCAATGATCGATGCCGCCGGACTGCATGTCTGGTCCGGCGGCGCGGGCGACATCGCCCTGGCACTGCGCCCAGGTCAACGCATTGCCTACCTCGTGCTATGGCCTCACGCACGCCCGTGGAAGCTTACGAAAGCCGAACCAACACTGCGCAGCGTGCCGGATGCCGCCGCGGTGGCCCAAATCCTCGGTCGGGCCCTCGCGGCGTCCGCCTCGCAACCCGCGAAGCCCGTCTCCGTCCCGGCGGACGTGGTTACCGACAGCGGTGCACAAATTCCCGCTGCGGCGTAACGGAGCATCACGATGGGTCAAAATCGCAAACCACCCCCGTTTCCGCGCGACACCCTGATCATCGCCGGTACGGTTGTGCTGCTATCGATCATGACCGCCGCCGCTGGGCGAATTACCGGCGCGGCAAACAGTGCGCCCACTGCGGCCCCGGTTGCCGCCCGCGACCTTTTGTTCCGGGATCGTCCCGACGGCAGCGTCGCGGTATTCGATGCCACTGACACGTCCAAACCGATCGACATCATCGCGCCGGCAACCAACGGGTTTTTGCGCGCCACGATGCGGGGGCTGGCCCGTCAGCGGCTGCGTCAGGACGCGGACAGGGAGGTTCCGTTCCATCTGACCGAGTGGGCCGATGGACGGCTAACGCTAGAAGACCCCACGACCGGGCGAAGGGTGGAGATGGAAGCGTTCGGTATCACCAACGAAGAAGTCTTCGCCAGTTTGCTGACCGCGAAGGAAGGATCATGAAGCGGATCGACGTCCCCTGCTTCGTCGACATCGAGCAGACTCCGGACAGCCTGCATGCCCATGCCATCCCCGAGGGGATCGACATCCATCCCGGCGATTCGGTTCTGGTGCATGGTGCTCCGTCGCGCATCGGATACGGCGAGCGCGTTTGGCTCGAATGTTCGGCGACCGTGACGCGGGCTAGCGTGTTCGGCCGGTTCTGGACCGTTCTTGTAGCGCCCCTCAATCTTGTCGAATTGTTCGAGGTCGGCTTCCAGCCTAAGGAGTCAATATGAAGCACGTCAGTGAAACCACCAAACTGGCGCAGCGTGACACCGTGCTGAGCCCACGCTTCTACACCACTGATTTCGACGCAATGGACAAGCTTGATGTAACGCCACTGCGCGCTGAGTGGGACGAACTGATGGCAGAGTTCGCGCGCGACGTGAATAAATCTCACTTCGTCCGGAACGACGACTTCGACGTCGACCCTTCCACCATGCCAGAAGACCTGCGCACCGAGTTCATCGACTTCTTGGTCAGTTCCGTGACCTCGGAGTTTTCCGGCTGCATCCTCTACGCTGAAATCAAGAAACGAGTAAAGAACCCGGACATACGCGACTGGTTCGGCTACATGAGCCGCGACGAAGCGCGGCACGCCGGCTTCATCAACGATACGCTGAAGGATTTCGGCGTCGGCGTAGACCTGAGCTTTCTGACCAAAGTTAAGAAGTATACCTACTTCAAGCCGAAGTTTATCTTCTACGCCGTCTATCTGTCAGAAAAGATCGGCTATGCCCGCTACATCTCGATCTTTCGCCAACTCGAACGTCATCCGGAAAACCGGATCCACCCTATTTTCAAATGGTTCCGCGAGTGGTGCAACGACGAATTCCGCCACGGCGAAGCGTTCGCGCTGATCATGCGCGCCAACCCACAGGTGCTGACCGGGCTGAACCGGCTGTGGATCCGCTTCTTCCTGTTAGCGGTGTTCGCCACCATGTTCGTTCGCGACCATGCTCGCCCGGTGTTCCATGCAGCGCTCGGTTTTGACCCAACGCAATACGACATGCAGGTGTTCCGCATCACAACAGAGATCTGCAAGCAGGTCTTTCCTGTCACGCTTGATGTAGATAACCCGGCATTCCTCGTCAGGGATGCAACGTCTGCTGTGGATCAGCGAGCGAATTGGAGCATCGAAGGGGCAGTTTGGGCTCGGTGGCATTTTGAAACGAGTCGGACTGGTAACGGCGGCCGGCGTAACTCTGGGCCGCCTGTTCCTGATGCGGCCACAGCGGCACGAACTGCCAAGTCAGGTCCGTTTGGCTCCCGCCTGGTAAGTAGCCGCCGATGTATCAACACGGCCTTCCGGCCCTGCATGGTCTGGTGATCTGGTGGGTCAGCACCTGCCTGATCCTGTTTCTCGACAGTCTGCCACGGCAAACCTTCCGCTGGAGCATGGCCATCGCCACGGCTGGTGCTCGCAGGTGCGGTCTACTTGCTTGTGCTGAGCTCAACGGACACCAGCGTCACCGGCGCATACACTGCCTTCACTTGCGGCGTACTGATCTGGGGCTGGTTGGAGATCAGCTTCTACATGGGGTATGTGACCGGCCCGCGTACGGATCATTGTAATGACGGGTGCGACGGCTGGCGTCACTTCGGCCACGCGATCCAAGCCAGTCTGTATCATGAATTGGCAGTGCTGCTCCTCGCCGGGATTGTCGTGGTTTCGACCTGGGGGCACGCGAACCAGTTCGGAATGTGGACGTTCATTGTGCTGTGGTGGATGCATCAAAGCGCGAGGCTGAATGTGTTTCTCGGGGTCAGCAACTTGAATGCCGAGTTCCTGCCGGAGCATCTCGGCCATATCAAGAGTTTCTTCAAAAGTGCGCCGATGAACCTGCTGTTTCCGTTTTCGGTCACCGCCTCGACGATCTGTGCAGTGCTGATGACACAGCGGGCGCTTGCTTTCGGGGCCGATACATTCAACGCGACCGGCTATACCCTGCTGACCACCTTAATGGGTTTGGCGATTCTGGAGCATTGGTTCCTGGTGTTGCCGATCTCGGCCGCGCGCATCTGGAACAGGATGTGGCAATGGAGTTCGGGTTCGCGCGGCGATCGCAACAAAACGCCGCGGCCTCTTCCCAGAGAAGCAGCAATCGGGGGACGTTGATGAATTACCAGGCTTTTTTCTGCGACCAGTTGGACGGCCTTTGCCGGGATGGGAACTACCGGGTGTTCGCCGATCTGGAGCGGCAAGCCGGCAGCTTTCCTCGAGCGAGCCATCACCGGAAGGGTGGGCAGATCCCGGTAACCGTCTGGTGCTCGAACGACTACCTCGGAATGGGGCAGCATCAGACAGTTCTGAACGCCATGCATGAGGCGCTGGATCGATGCGGCGCCGGCGCAGGGGGGACCCGGAATATCGCCGGCACGAACCATTACCACGTGATGCTGGAACGCGAACTGGCTGACCTGCATCGGACGGAGGCAGCGCTGCTGTTCAACTCCGGGTACATGTCCAATTGGGCGACGTTGAGCACACTCGCCGGCAAGCTACCACACTGTGTAGTGCTGTCAGATGAAGCCAATCACGCTTCGATAATCGAAGGCGTGCGCCATAGCCGCGCGGAAAAGCGGATCTTCCGGCATAACGACCCGTCAGACCTTGAGAGGCAATTGGCTGCACTCGATCCCGCAAGGCCAAAACTGGTCGTGTTCGAGTCGGTCTATTCGATGAGTGGGGAGATCGCACCGATCGCCGATCTGTGTGATGTGGCCGAGAGATATGGTGCGATGACATACCTCGATGAGGTGCACGCCGTGGGGCTTTATGGCGCACGCGGAGGGGGAGTCAGCGAGCGCGACGGCGTGGCGCATCGGCTTACCGTGATCGAAGGCACATTGGCAAAAGCATTCGGCGTCGTTGGCGGCTACATCGCCGGCTCCGCCGCCGTGTGCGATTTCGTGCGTAGCTTCGCGTCAGGCTTCATCTTCACCACGGCACTCCCGCCGGCGGTCGCCGCCGGCGCTATCGCCAGTATCCGCCACCTGAAAATCAGTAAGGCAGAGCGGGCGCGCCATCAGGAGCGGGTAGCATCGTTGCGGCATAAGCTAGATGCCGTCGGGGTACCGCATTTCGACAACCCAAGCCATATCGTGCCAGTCATGGTCGGCGATCCGATTCTGTGCAAACAGATCAGTGACCGATTGCTCGACGAATATTCGATCTACGTTCAGCCGATCAATTATCCCACCGTACCTCGCGGCACCGAGCGGCTGCGGATCACTC
The DNA here is from genome assembly GCA_963832865.1 of uncultured Pseudomonadota bacterium. GTDB lineage: Bacteria > Pseudomonadota > Alphaproteobacteria > Acetobacterales > Acetobacteraceae > Rhodopila. Next base: position 473,095 of record CAWHWH010000048.1, on the reverse strand, counting down.
CGTCACCGTTGCACACGGATGCCGACATCGCGCACTTGGTAGACGCGCTGGGTGGGATTTGGTCGGAGCTGAGCCTGCGGCGAGCCGCTTAACCCTTACCCGAGAGCAAGGAGTTGGTCTGAATGACGATACGATACCGGGACGTAATGACGCGGCGACAGACGATGCGAGCCGGGCTGGCTGTGGTCGGCGGCGTAGTGGTGGCTAGCGCCGAAGCACAGGAGAAGATTGCTCAGGCGCAGGTGCAATACCAGACAACGCCAAAGGACGGCAACAAGTGTAGCACCTGCGTCAACTTCGAGGCGCCGGCCGCCTGCAAAATCGTAGCAGGCTCGATCAGTCCAAATGGCTGGTGTATCGCTTACGCGCCAAAAGAGGATACCAAAGGCTAGGCCAACCCGCGCCGGATTGGTCCCGGCGTGGCCAACTCTACCTCGAAGGCAACGGCTCCGGGTTAGGCGAAAGTGTTCGCAGATAGTCGATTACGTCGGCCCGCTCCTTCGGTTTGGCAATCCCCGCAAACGTCATTCTTGTTCCTGGTGCGTACTCGCTGGGCTTTTTCAGCCATTGATACAACTCTTCGTAGGTCCAAGGCCCCTGCTTGCTCTTGAGCGCGTTCGAATATTCAAAGCCTGCCATATGGCCATGCGGAGCACCTACAACGCCGTACAGATTTGGGCCCAGACCTGCCTTTCCGCCTTCGTTGAAGGTGTGGCAGGCGACGCACCCTAGCTTTTTGGTATCGGCCTCTCCCTGCTGTGGGTCTGCAGTTGCCAACAGGGTCTCGACCGGCGGGTCGCCGGGGGGTGCCGGCGCCGCTTCCTTGCTCGCGGTTGGTGGTGCCTCGGTAGGTGAAGGCAGCGCCTCCGGGTTTGGCGACAGCGTTCGAAGATAGTCGACAACGTCCGCACGTTCCTGGTCATTCTTGATGCCGGCAAAGGACATCCGTGTGCCGGGTGCGTAAGCACTGGGCTGACGCAGCCATTCGTTCAGCTCATCGAACGTCCATGGCCCGGTCTTGCTCTTCAAAGTGGTGGAATAGTCGAAGCCTTGCATGTGAGCATGCGGGCCGCCGACGACGTTGTACAGGTTGGGACCTACACCCGCCTTGCCACCGTCATTGAAGGTGTGACACGCGGTGCAACCAAGCTTTTTAGTATCCGCCTCGCCGGCTGCCGGATCGGCCTTGGCTAGCAAGGGCGCGATCGGGGCCACCTGCGGGGCCGCGGGCTGGCCGGATGGTGAGGCAGCCTCTGGGATTTGGATCTTGATCGCCGCTTGCTTCAAGGGTTCCTCATGTACCAGAACGGTTCCAATTGTTCCAGTCAGGAAGAAGACGATCCCGGCGACAAGCACCGCCGCGATGATTTTGTTGACCTCCATGGCGTCGACTTAGTCCTATTCTCAGGTTTCGCGCCCGGCGTTTGCTATTTCGCCACGGTCAGTTCAGGAAAATCCTTCGCCATTCCGACACCGAACAGTGGCTTATAGACACCATTGTGGCATGTTGCGCAGTTCACCTTCGGGGAATCGCCATCCGGACCAAGCCGAGCAGTTGGGAAGGTCGCGTGAAGCGGGTCCAGGTAAGCGTTGTTGAGGTCACGCACCATCCGGATACCATACCAGGCGGTCGCGCGCTGGGGGGTACTCTGATCCCAGTCGGTGAAGGATCGGCTGTTGTGGCAATAGGTGCAGTTGACGCCCAGGGACTGGGAGAAATTCATCATCAGCGAATAGGTCCATTCAGTCTGCTTGATCGACTGATGATCGGCCGCTGGCAACGCGGTTTGCGACACAACGCGGATGTCTTTGTCCTGCTCCAGGAACGGCGTAAACGGATCGAACGGAAGTGAGCTGTCACCGGCTACGGCGGTCGGATGGTTCTTGCCCGCCGGCGTCTGGGCAAATCCACCGGCCTGAAGTGGGCCTGGATTATTGAACCAAATATTGGCGGGCACCGGCTGGCCGCGGTGGCAGGTGTAGCAGGTTACGCCGGTCTCTGCGACGTGGTCCTTCCAGTCGGTGTTGATGTGCTGGACCATCTGCAGCATCCGCCGGGCCACGACTTTAGTGTAGACCGAGTCTGAGGCCATATTCTTGACGTCGTGGCAGTAGGCGCAACCCTGGGTTGGCGCGACCCATGTCGTGATCGATGCCATCAGCCGTGTAAACTCGCCCACCCCGACGTCGCCCAGCACCTGGACGTTCTTGTAGACGGCGCTCGCCTTAGGGCCCGCGTTGCCGAGTGGCGGCAGCGACGCAGGAATTTTGTTGGCGGCGACTTCTTTGGCCAGGATCCGGGGATTGTAGATTTGGTCCATACCCGTTCCACGGTAACCGCGCTGAATGCTGTCCATCGGCGGACGCTCCGACTGGACGAGGATAACAGCGGCGGCGGCCACGGCTACGCCGCCAACTGTCAGGCGAAGGGCAAAGCTCATTTTGCTGCTCCCAGGCCTGAAACCGCGGCGGGATCCGCGACGTGCGGGAACACCTGAGGATACATCGGTGCAATGCCGTGCTTCACGCCCCATAGATACCAGTTATCAACAACCGTGCCGGTCAGCAGGATGCCGATGCCCCCGGTCAACGGGCACAGCACGGCGAACCACCAGCCCCAACGGTGCAGTGACTCGAACGTCGCATTGAACCCCATCGTCCAGCGCCAGAATAATGCCGCCCGCTCGGCGGCTGTGCCGCGGTCGGTGATTTGTTCCACTTCACGTTCGCCGCCGAAGCGGCTGACGGCCAGGATGGTCGCGCCGTGCATCGCGAAAAGGACGGCCGAGCCATACAGGAACACGATCGAGAGCATATGGAACGGGTTGTAGAACAGGTTGCCATATCGGATCGAGAATGCTGCGGTCCAGTCCAGGTGCGGGAAGATGCCGAACGGTACGGCCTCGGCCCAGCTTCCCATCAGGATTGGGCGGATGAATCCAAGGACCAGGTACAGCCAGATCGCGGATGCGAACGCCCAAGCCGTGTGGGTGCCGAGGCCGAGCGCTATCGCTCGCCGATACATCCGTGTCCACCAAAGCAGGATCGACGTCGTCAGAAAGAACCCTGCCAGCAGCCACCAGCCACCCTGGGCGAGAGGAGGCAGTATTTTCAGCCCGTATGCCGGTGGCGGCGGCTCGAGCGCCAGCCAAGGCAATTGCCGGACGAACTGGATCGGGCTCCAGTCCACCGACGCCCACATATTCAAGCCGATGATCTCAATCGCGATAAACCCGCAGATCAACGAGGCGATCCCGGTGAACCCCAGGTAGATTGGCCCTATCTGGGCGTCACCGATAAACCCCAGCAAGCGCGAGAAGCCTGGCTTGCCAAGGCGATTCCAACTGCCGCGGGGTAGGGCGGAACCCATATGGATCGGGCCACGCACCTGAACGCGAGTGAAGATGTTTTGATATTCTGCCATGTTTTCCTCCCCGCTCCCGGGTCAATGTGCCCAGATCGGAAGATTGAGCCACCAACTCCACCATTCCGGCCAGCCACGGCTCCAGAATGGTCCGCTTATGATTATGCAGACGGCACTCCAGAACGATGCAGAAACGGCCAGGAACAAGCCCAGACGGTGAATGCCGAGCGTTCCGATGGAATAACCGATGGTATCGCGGAAATAGGCATTTTCCTGTTCCGCCGACTTCACGACTTCACCACGGCCCGGGTTGGCAGCCGACAGCACGAGCGATCCATGCAGCGCGAGTGCAAACGCGTTGGTGAAGAAGAAACTCACCGCTATCATGTGCGCGGGATTGTAATGAAAATGCAGATATTGGTAGCCGGTGTTCGATACCCAATCCAGATGGCTCATGATCCCATAGGGAAACCCGTAGCCCCAGGCACCCATCAACAGTGGGCGGGCCACTACGAGGGTGAAGTAAGCGAGGATCGCGAAGCTGAAGGCCACCGGAATGTGTAATCCCATGCCCAGTTTGCGAGCAATTTCGGCCTGTCGCAGCGCCCAGGAGCAGAAGGCACCCAATGCGCAGATCGTGATCAACTGCCACAGTCCGCCTTGCTTCAGCGGCGCGAACGCCAGGCCGTAGCTCAGATCGGGAGGCGCGATACTGATGCGCCAGACATTCCAGGTCGGACCGAGGGCGGCGCCCCAGACGATCAGAGCGGTTCCCAGGATCGTGAAGAAAATTGTCGTTACGCCAAAGAACCCGACATAGAACGGCCCGACCCAGAAATCGAACAGATCGCCGCCGATAAGGGTACCTCCGCGCGTGCGATATTTTGGTTCAAAACTGAGCATCGCCATCGCCAGACTCTCCGGTCGCCGTCAATTATTGGCTGATTGAAGTAACGAACGAGGCTTTGCCGCTTGGCCGCCACCCCGTTCGCTACTCCGGTAAGACACGTTATTTCGCGGGTGCAGGCAACGGCGCCATCTGGGCCGCTGTCGCGCCGTGATGCGGACCTTCCAGCCAATTGAACCGGTCGGTGCTGAGCAAGATGAAGTGGATCAGCAACGCCAGAACGAACAGGAAGATGAACAAGGCGACGAGAACGCGCCTTGGGTCGAAAAGAAGCCAAAGTCTCCACATATTCGCTTCCTCCTAGACGAGTTGCGAAATCGTGTGAGTGGCCAGGCTGCCAGCGTCATACAGCCACGAAGTGGCGTATCCGTTGGGGCCAGGTAGCCAAGGCCGCCATTGCCACGCGAGGAAATGCGCGATGATGGCGATTACGGTGAAGACGATGAAGCTGGTGACGAAGATCCCGTGGAACTCCTTCGCCTCCGCCTCCGTCAACCCTGTGATCGAGGGTCCTCCTGGGGTTGGGGTTATAGCCATACGATTACTCTCCGAAACGGCCTAACGGCCCTTGTCGCGCCCATCCCGCGCGACTGGGACTGCCGGTAAAAGCGGGACACCGGCGCCCATTCCGCCGAGACCAACCCGGCGGAACCTCCGACCGCCCCCGTTTCGGGGCGGTGTTGCGATGCGGCCGGACAATCATGCCGGCTGTCTTTCGGCGAGCGCGTGCGCGACACGCACCGCAGTAACGCGGTCTTCCCCTGCGTCGCGGACGTGGAATTCAACTCGGTCGCGCAACCGCTTTGCCGCGGAAATCCGAACCAGGAAAGGTTCCGTCTCCAAGTAATCGTCGAATAGTTTCTGGGCGTCTTCGTCCCATGGGCAGCTCGCGCTCAGACGTGACGGTGTCGCTTCGACCTTGTCCAGTTCCGTGCCCAGCGGCAGGATGTTGAACAAGGCGTCAAACAGGGCGTTACAGAATTCCTGAACGATGTAGGTTGCGCCAGCGTATCCCATGAACGGGGTACCGGTCGCCCGGCGGATAATCGCGCCGGGGAACGACGCGGGGATGTACATGCTGCGATTGCCCATTTCGGCGGCGTACATGCGTTCATTGTACGAACCAAACAAAACCAGCGGCGTTTTCGCTCGAATAGCTGTGCGCACCGCTGCATTGTCGGGCTTGACCCCAGCGCAACGCGACACCGCAAACGTGCAGGGGACGCCCATCTCATCTTCAAGGAAACGTTGCAGACCGCGCGCATAGGTCTCCGTCGCGACCACCCCGAACGACGCGGTCGAAAAGAAATCCTGAGTTACGCTGCGCCATAGATCCCAGATGGGCTTGATGGTGGTGTGCTTCTCGCGCTCGATGAACGGCTCCGGATCTACTCCGGTCAATTCGCCCAGGGTGCGAAGGAAGTTCGTAGTGGCAAAAAGCCCGATCGGTGCCTGCAAATACGGACGGTCAAGTTCCTCGCAGAGCTTGCGGCCGAATTCACGATACATGCAGACATTTACATCGGCTTGGGGAAGACGCGTTATGTCCTCGATGTGAGCACCGATCGGGAAGGTGAGATTGATTTCGCATCCGATACCCTCGACCAGGCGGCGGATTTCGGCAAGGTCGGATGGCATGTTGAAAGTGCCATAGATCGGACCAATGATATTGACGCGAGGCTTGATCCCTGCAGCGCGAACATAGGGTTTAGGCTTGGCCCGCTTGGCCCCGAATTCTGTCCAGAGCCAGTAGATCGCTCGGTCGGCGGCCTGCCACTGGTCCTCGTCTATCGTACGCGGAATGAACCGCAGAAGGTTCGACCCCTCAGGCGTCACCCCGCCACCGATCATTTCGGCGATGCTGCCCGTCACAACCACCGCCGGCATATCGGGATCCTGCGTCGACGCGGCACGACGCATCGCGTCTTCGGTGCCGTTTCGGGACAGTTCCTCTTCGGAGAGACCCGTGACCACCACTGGAAGTTCGTGCGGCGGCAGCGCGTCGGTGTAGTGCAACACCGCGGTGACCGGCAGGTTCTCGCAGCCGACCGGCCCGTCGATCACCACCCGCAAGCCGCGGATCGCGGTGAACGTGTAGACCGCGCCCCAGTACCCGCCAGCCCGGTCATGATCCAGAACCAGCATCGCGTCAGCTCCCCACGGCCTGGTTCGCTTTGGCTTTCGCCTCACGTGCGCGGCGTTGACGATCCTTTGCGTCTGGCGGGTCCCTGGGGATCTCGTTCCAGCCATAGCCGGCGGTTTCGCCTGTGCCGACCGTTTCGAAGAAGCTCACCATGCGGGTGAAGCGTTCGCGGCCCTTGGTCTGGGCGGCGACAATGGCCGCCAGCGCGCCGGCCCCGGCCGCCCCGAACAGCGGACGCGCCGAGACCATGTTGGTGAAATACAGCGACGGAATGCCGAGCGCCTTTGCCTTCTGCACCAAAGGGGTGGTGCCGACTGCAAGGTCGGGTCTGACGTCAACCATCGCTGCCACGTCCTGCTCCAGCGAGGCGCGGTACTGAACGTGCGTGCCGTGGGCTTCCAGCCAGGCACGGTCTGCCTCGCTCCATTCTGTCCTGGGGCAGGCGGTGCCGACGTAAGGCACTGTCGCGCCGGCTTCGGTCAGCAGTCTCGCGACAAGAAGCTCGGAGCCCTCGTACCCCGACACTGTAACACATGCGTTGATCGGGTTGGCAGTCATCGCGGCGCGGATGGCCGGCAGCGACCGCGCCTTGGCGGCATCCGAATTGACATTCGCGACGCTGGCCACGGCATCCAGCCAGGCGGCGGTGCCTTCAACGCCCACGGGCCCGGAACCGACGACGGGCCGGCCGGCTTCCTGCATCTCGCGGATCGATGCGGTGTAGAAAGGATGAACCGCCGCCGCGACTGCGCAGTCCAGTGCGCCGTACAGGTCACGCCATTCGCGCGACGGCACCGACGGCCCGACCGCCAGACCCATCGGCGCCAGTAGGGCACCGACCCCGACCGGATCGGCTGGGAACAGTTCGCCGATCAATGTCACCGTCGGCATTTCCGCTACGGCGCGCGGCCTCGCGACGGGGCCAGCTTCAGCTTCACGGCGGGCGTAGCGAAGCATCGCGCCGGCCAGGACGTCCTTCGCTTCGGCGTGAGTAGGCACGCCGAAGCCTGGAACATCGATGCCGATGATGCGCACCCCGTCGATGACCTTCGGCAGGCGGTCCAGCGGCACCCCGGATGCCGTGGGCACACAGAGATTGATCACCACGACGGCGTCGTAATCCGCCGGCTTGGCGATCTCGTACACCGCGTTGCGGATGTCCTCGTAGAGTTGCCCGCGCACCAGGGTTTCGGAGTTGAACGGCACGTAGCCGACGGTGCGTTTGGCGCCATAGAAATGCGAGGTGAAGGTCAGCCCGTATACACAACAAGCAGACCCGGAAAGGATCGTCGCGGTGCGGCGCATTCGCAGCCCGACTCGCAACGAACCGAAAGCCGGGCACATCGATTGCGGCTGATCGTGCGGGCCTCGCGGATAGTCCTTGAGCAGCCGGTCCAGTGATTCGCTTTTTCCCGCCGCCCTTGACGCCTGCCGCATCGTCTCGCGACCACCATGGCAGCCTGAGGCCTCAGCCTGGATGACCGATCCGTCCACGTCATGAACCTTCATAGATGACTTCGAGCGACGGCTTTTCCAGCATCGTGGCCGCGCACATATCGTCCAGCGTTGCCGGGTCCAGCACGACATCCCGACCGACCGCGTCGCCGGCGAACAGGCCCAGAAGGGCGTCCTGGGTCAGTGGGGTCGGCCGGACCGGCGGAGCCGAGGCCACCTGTTCGGCAAGTTGTTCAAAGACCGGCGCCCACCGCCCGCCAGGCTTGCCGATGATTTCGTAGCTCGCGCTCTTGCGGCGGATGTCGTCGTCGGCCGGGATCGCGGAAAGGATCGGGATGCCGACAGCAGCGGCGAATGCCGCGGCTTCTCCGGTGCCGTCATCTTTGTTGATGACCATGCCGGCCACACCGACATTGCCTCCCAGCTTGCGGAAATAATCGACCGCGGAGCAGACGTTGTTGGCGACGTACAGTGACTGAAGATCATTCGATGCAACAACGATCACCTTCTGGCACATGTCGCGTGCAATCGGCAGACCGAAGCCGCCGCACACGACATCGCCGAGAAAATCGAGCAGTACGTAATCGAAGCCCCATTCGTGGAAGCCAAGTTTCTCCAGCAGTTCGAAGCCGTGGATGATGCCCCGTCCGCCGCAGCCTCGGCCCACCTCGGGGCCACCCAGCTCCATCGCAAAAACGCCATCGCGTTTGAAGCACACATCGCCGATCTTCACGGCTTCGCCCGCGAGCTTCTTCTTTGACGAGGTTTCGATGATGGTCGGGCAACTGCGTCCGCCAAACAACAATGACGTAGTGTCGCTTTTCGGATCGCACCCGATCAGCAGCACGCGTTTGCCCTGTTGCGCCATCATGTAGGACAGGTTCGCCAGCGTGAAGCTCTTGCCGATGCCGCCTTTGCCGTAGATCGCGATGATCTGTGTGTCCTTCTTCAGCGGACCGCCCGCGGGTGCGTCGGGTTCGATCGCCGCCTCCTGGCGAAGCCGTGACGATGCTGCGTCGAAAGGGGCATTCATGCGCGGGCTCTCCAATCGAGGATCATTTTCAGGCAGCCGGGATCGCCGAAGGCGGTGCGATAGGCCGCGTCCGCCTGCGTGGCTTCGACTCGGTGTGTGATCAGTCCATCGAGCGAAAGGCTCCCGTCGCCGACCAACCGGCGCACGGTCACAAGGTCGTCAGGACGCCACTGCGCCGCGATGCGCAGCCGAGCCTCTCGCATGAAGGCTGGCGGGAAGGCGAACGAGAGACGATCGGCGTAGAATCCGGCCAGCACGATCTCACCGCCGGGCGCCAGCCGCCGGATCAGCGTGTCGAGGAGTCCCGAATCGCCGCTGACGTCGCAGATACATTTGTAGTCGCTGCGCGTATCGTCGTCGGGGCGCAGAACCTGGTAACCCACGGCCCCGTCCATACGTCTGGGATTGGTCTCCCAGACCACGGGCCGGGTGTCTCCGACTGCCACCACGAGGCGCGCCAGCAGCCTGCCCAGGACGCCGTGCCCGACGATCAGGTCTGGCACAGCAGCACCTGCGATTGCGTGTTGTGCGGTCGCGGCGAGGGCTATCAGCACCCCCCGTTCGCCGAGCGTGTAGTCGATCGCCGTGGCGCGCGCGGACGGGACAACAAGCCGGGACGCGGCGCCGCCGAAAAGGCCACGGATCTCGCCGAAACAGGTGGCGCCGGGAACAAAGACCACCTCGCCGATGCGATTTGTGTAGCCCGGACCGGCAGCAACGATGTGGCCGACGGATTCGTATCCGGGAACCAGCGGATAGCCCATACCGGGGAATGGCGGCATTCGTCCCTGCCACAGCAGTCGCTCCGTGCCGGTGCTGATGCCGCTCCAGGCGATATCCACAACGACGTCGTCGTCACCGGGCGGCGTCAGCGAAAGCCGGCTTACCGAGAGGCTCTCAGGCCTATTTATGACTACGGCTAACGCTTCCATCCCGTACCTCTGCCAAGCCACGTGAGTGTTGGGCATGAGCTCCGTGTGTCATCCTAGATTGACATTCCTGTATGTCAACTAGGATTTACGGTTCACGGTTTCTCATTTGGACGCCGTCAACACGCGCACCAGCATCGGCCGCCGGGTTGGCACCAGCCGCACGCCGGTGAATCCAGCACTATGCAACAAAACGGCAAGCTCGTCGGTTCGGCGCGGCCGGCCACTGCCCATGGCCAGCAGGTAGAAAGCGAAATAGGCACCTGCTCGCTCGGCGTTCGGGGTGCCGGCCATCGGCTCCGCCAGCAACAGCGTGCCGCCCGCCGGTAGCGCTTGCCATGCGGCGCAAAGGATCGCCATCGCGGCATCGTCATCGTGATCGTGGATGACACGGACCAACGAGATGATATCAGCGCCCGAGGGCAACGCGTCGATGCTGAAATCACCTCCGAAGACCGTGGCCCGACCGGTCAGACCCGCTTCCGCGAAACGTTGGCGGGCCTGTTCGGCCACGGCGGGAAGATCGAACAGCATCAGCTTCAGGTCGGGCGCCGCGGCAGCCGCCTCGATCAGGAACGTCCCGTCGCCGCCCCCCAGATCGAGCAGACACCGGTGGCGATCCAGTCGGTAGGCGGCCAAAACGTCGTTTGCTACCAGCGGCTGAGACGCCGCCATTAGCGCCGTGTATTCGCTAATCTCAGTTAGTCCCAGGCGCGCCGGCCGGGGTTCGCGCGCGTATGGCCAGAGACGCGCAAGCGCGGTGTTTCCCTCCCCGCGCAAGAGTGCGACCGGATCGCGCAGATCGGCGTACAACAACGGATGGTGCTCAATCATCGCGGTGACGGCGGGATTGCCGATTAGCGCGGCGCCCAATACGCCGAGGCCGAAGCGACCATCACGCCGGCGTTCCAACAGTCCAAGCGCCACTGCCGCTTCAAATAGGGAAGTGGAGGCTTGCGGCGACAACGATAGCTGAGTGCCAAGTTGCTCTAGCGTTCGCGGCCCATCGAGCAGGGCGTCGAACAACTTCAGCCGAACGCAAGCCTGCAACACCTGACTGTAAACAAAGCCGGCACAAAGGTCGAACAAATCTTGCGCCCGACGACGGGCGATCGGCCGGGTCAGCGGAAAACTGCTGGCCCAAAGCTGAAATCGGGGACTGGCAAGCAACCGGTTCCGCAGAGCGAACAACCGATCCACGAGGGACGTCCCCTTGTTGCCTCCCTCCTCGCGTGGCCTATCCCCTGCTTGCGTGGCGGCAACAGGGGTCACCGGGCCGACCGAAGCCCGACGAGAATCCACAGTGTCCAACGCCGCCAAACCCAGCCATCAGGCCGCGCGGCGGCTCAGATCCTTGGGTAGCAACCGACGCGCCTCGCTCATCGTCAGCGCCCTGAGCGCTGCGGAACCTGGACAGGGGGGAATGGACTCGGCCGCCTCGGCCGCCAACGCTTCTAGGTGCTGCATTGCCCCGTCGACGCCCATCGCAAGGACCGCATTGGGGCGGCCCAAAGCGCGGTCTCGGCCGATCGGTTTGCCCAGCTCCGCCTGACCGGACAGCACGTCGGCGATGTCGTCGGCAACTTGGTAGGCCTCCCCCAAATTCTCGCCCAGTCGACGCCACGGCGCCGGGTCGACCCCCGCGGCGGCTGCCCCGGACACTGTGGCGGCGGCAAACAGGGCTCCGGTTTTGGCACGTTGGTATCGGCCCAGATCGATCGCCGCCTCGCATTCCCACGCCTGGCCGGCGGCGATTCCCGACGGCATGCCGGACGCGTCTGCCAATGTCAGCATCAGGGCGGGCAACCGCTCGGGACAGTGAGCCGTCCCCCACGTGGCGGTCTGGAACGATAGGACAATGAGCGCATCGCCGGCCAATACGGCCAGTGGCTCACCAAACGCGCGATGCACCGATGGCCGGCCACGGCGCGTGCCGGCGTTGTCGAAGCAAGGGAGGTCGTCGTGAACCAGGGACGCGCAGTGCATGAACTCGATCGCCGCCGCGGCGCCATCGGCCGCCGCTTCGTCGTCCTCTCCACAGGCCGCGGCGACAGCCAGGCAAAGACGGGCGCGAATACGGGCGCCGCGTGGAAAAACGGCATGTCGCATGGCAGCGGCAAGCAAGGGTGGACCGCCGGCACGATTGCCATCCACTGGCGCAACTCGATCCAACGAGGCAGACAGGGTCCGCTCGATCCGGGTTACGGCGTCCATTCGATCCTCCCGTGTCAACTTTTATTGTCACTCTTGAGTGTCATGTCAACCTGACACATAGTCAACTCCGAATTTGGAACTCTGTCCGATGCGAACGCCACACGTCACGGTGATCGGCGCTGGAGCCGGGGGCCTTGCGGCGGCAATCGATCTGGCCAGGTCGGGCGTCGCGGTCACATTGCTGGAGCGTGCGTCAACCGTCGGTGGCAAAATCCGCCAATTGCAGCTTGGCGGCGCCGGGATCGACGCCGGACCGACCGTCTTGACGATGCGATGGGTATTCGATGCGCTGTTCGATAATGCGGGGAGGTCGTTGGCAGACCATCTGACGCTGCACCCTATCGACCTGTTGGCGCGAAATGCGTGGAGTAGTACGGCAAGACTGGATCTCTTCGCCAATGTCGACCAATCAGCCGATGCGATCGCCGCGTTCGCCGGACCGGCCGAGGCCGCCGGCTACAGGGCGTTCTGCCTGCGCGCGCAACGAGTATACCAAACGTTGGAGGGGCCGTTCATCCGCGCCGCGCGTCCCACGCCACTGTCGCTCGCCGCCGAATCCGGCTTGTCAGCGATGCGGGGCATCTCGCCCTTCTCCTCCCTGTGGAAGGCTCTCGGCGAACATTTTCGCGACCCGCGGTTGCGCCAGTTGTTTGGCCGCTATGCGACCTACAGCGGATCGTCGCCATTCCAGGCACCGGCCACGCTGATGCTGATCGCGCATGTCGAACAGCAGGGCGTTTGGCTGGTCGAAGGTGGCATGGTGCAACTGGCGCAGGCATTGTCCCAACTGGCGGCGCGATTGGGAGCGGTTGTCCGGGTCGACGCGCCGGTTGCGGAAATCGCCGTCGGTGCTGGACGAGCGACCGGCGTTGTTCTGGCCAGCGGAGAACATCTCGCGTCCGATGCAGTGATATGCAATGCAGACTGCGCCGCGCTGGCGACCGGAGCGTTCGGACCGGGCGTAACGAAAGCGGTACCGCGGACGAAACGAGATGAACGCTCACTGTCGGCGATAACCTGGGTACTGTCGGCTGCGACCGAAGGCTTTCCCCTTAGCCGCCACAACGTCTTCTTTTCGCGCGACTACCAGGCGGAGTTCGACGACGTGTCTCGGCACGGGCGGCTACCGACCGCACCCACCGTCTATGTCTGCGCCCAGGATCGCGGCCAGCCAGGCGCCCAGCCCGATGGACAGGCGGAACGGCTGCTGGTCCTCGTCAATGCGCCCCCGTCCGGCGACCGGCGCGCGTTCAACATGATGGAGATCGAACAATGCGCCACGCGGACGTTCAGCCTGCTGCAACGATGCGGCCTGACGGTCCATCGGCGCACGGAAGCGACAGCGGTGACGACGCCGACGAATTTCGAAAGACTGTTCCCGGCGACGGGGGGTGCACTTTACGGGCAGGCGGTGCACGGATCGATGGCGGCGTTCCGCAGGCCGGGGACCCGCAGCGCGCTGGCGGGCCTTTACCTGGCGGGCGGCAGTGTGCACCCAGGACCGGGCGTACCGATGGCAGTGCTGTCCGGCAGGCTGGCAGCAGCGAGCGTATTGCGAGACCTGACTTCACGGTGACGCCGCCACGTGGCGGCTACGTATGGTGGTATGTCGATGCGCTCAGTGACGACGGCGACCACGGCATCACCGTGATCGCATTCCTCGGCAGCGTGTTTTCCCCATACTACGCCTGGGCGCGACGCCACGGCTCCTGCGACCCGTTGCGCCATTGCGCGCTGAACGTGGCGCTTTACGGCAAGCGCCGGCGTTGGGCGATGACCGAGCGAGGCGACAAAGCGGTGCAACGCGGCGCGGATTTCCTGGCAATCGGTCCAAGTGCGCTTGAGTGGGACGGATCCACCTTGACGATACGGATCGATGAGATCGCGGTGCCTTTGCCCCGTCGCATTCGTGGCACGTTGCGGCTGTATCCGTCTGCGCTGGAGACAAGAACACTTGCCTTGGATACCGCCGGCCGGCACCGTTGGCAGCCGATTGCCCCCTGCGCTCGGGCCGAGGTCGCGATGGACAGCCCCGGCCTGTCTTGGTCCGGGGCGGCGTACTTCGACACCAACATCGGTGATCGGCCTTTAGAGGCAGATTTCGTCCGCTGGGACTGGAGCCGTGCATGCGTGCACGGCGGGACAGCGGTTTTATATGACGTGATGCGGCGGGACGGGCCACTGACGCTGGCAATGCGCTACGACATCGCCGGCGGCCTGGTCGATTTCGCCGCGCCTGCCAAGGTCACGCTACCCCCGACGTGGTGGCGGGTGCCGCGCCGGATCAGTGCCACGGCTCCGTCCATCGCCGAGACGCTTGAGGATACACCGTTCTACGCGCGCTCGGTTGTCGAGGCGAAGATATTGGGCCATCGGGTCACCGCGATGCACGAGAGCCTGACATTGAACCGATTCATCAATCCTTGGATCCAGGCAATGCTGCCGTTCAGGATGCCGCGGGTTTAGCGGCGAGCCCGCACCCCCCGGAGCCAGCCGACCCTCGGGCGGAACAGGACGGCGCTCCAGGCTCAGCGCCCGCGCCTTGCCCGATCGTTGGTGTCGAAGCCAGTCTCAAGCTGGTGGTTTCGCTATCATGAATTACCCCTGCCAGCTCCTTTCGCCGGTATTTTCTGCAACCGTTCGGGCGAAACCAAAAGGGACGATGTCAATAAACGTTGACGCCGCAACCGGACCAACGCGCCGCGGTTACGCTTTCCTGCCGCCGCCATCATGCGGAGGTGATGGAGGTCGCATGGCTGAGCAGCAGGCTGGAAGGACGTTCCGTTCTGGGAAGGCGTCGCCGTTCCGAATCGTGGGCGCTGTAGCAAGTATGGTGTCTCTCGGCTTTGCCTCAACTGCCAGCGCGGCGCCCGACCAGCCGAATGCCGATCTTGTCGCCCGTGGCAAATATCTATCGGATGCTGGCGATTGCGTCGCGTGCCACACCAAGCCGGGCGGTCAGCCTTTCGCTGGCGGCCGTCATCTGCCAAGTCCGTTTGGTTCCTTGTCGTCCCCCAACATCACGCCGGACAAGGAGACCGGAATCGGCGACTGGTCCAATGATCAGTTCTATCGCGCACTCCATGAGGGCGTCGGCAAAGATGGCGAGTACCTCTATCCCGCCATGCCGTATCCTTGGTACACCAAGGTCACTCGTGACGACGTGCTGGCAATCAAGGCTTATCTGTTCTCGCTAAAGCCAGAGCACGCCCCGCGCGAGCCAAATAACATGGCGTTCCCATTCAACATCCGCATGGGTCTGCTCGCGTGGAACGAAGCGTTCTTTCGAGAAGGGACCTTCCAGCCGGATCCGGCCAAGTCCGCTGAGGTCAATCGCGGAGGGTATCTCGTGCAGGGTCTCGGGCATTGCGGCGAATGCCACAATGGTCGCGCGATTTTGGGCAACGGGAGTGCCGCTCAGCCGTTGCGGGGTGGACCAATTCAGGATTGGTACGCACCCGATCTCACTTCCGACGTCCATGAGGGGATTGGCAAGTTTTCCGACGACCAGATTGTCGACTACCTCAAGTCAGGCCAGGCGGCGGGCATCGGTGTCGCGGCCGGACCAATGGCAGAAACGATTCGTGACAGCCTGAGCAAATTGACCGATGACGACCTGCGCGCGATCGCCGCCTATCTCAAATCCACGCCGGCGGAGGCCAGTTACCGAAGCGCCCAGCGATCGGATTATACCGGTCCTCAACCCGCGGGACGCGAGACCTACTTGAACTATTGCGCCTCGTGTCATCAGCCCAACGGCAACGGAGTTGCAGGTGCGGTCGCTTCGCTGGTCGGAAATGGTGCTGTTCTCGCTGGTGGGCCGCAGGACGTGGTCCGCGCGGTCCTAGGCGGCATCGAGGCAAACGGCACTGACGCACCAATGCCTGCCATCGGCTCCGGAATGACGGATCAGCAGATTGCCGACGTCACCAACTACGTCCGTCAGGCCTGGGGCAATGAGGCGCCACCCAACGCTGGTCCCGGCGCGGTCGGCGACCTGCGCAAGAGCACGGTCGAGGCGCTGTACGGTGGCCCATCCGGCCAATGTCCACAAATCTCGCAGCCGGAAATCGCGGCGGCCGTATACGATCCCAAGACGGGCATCACCGGCGCACTTCGGGCAATGGATTCCGCCACCGTGCTGCAAACGACCGAGGAGATCGTGCCCAAGATAAAGGCCGCGGCACCGCATGCTGCACAGGCGGACATCGTAAATGGGCTTACCCTCGCGTATTGCCCGATCATACGGCAGGATGCGAACATCTCCGAGCAGCAGAAGGTCACACTGCTCGATCAATTCAGCGAACGGCTCTATTCGTATCTAAAAAGCAATGGAAAGGAATGAGCAGCACACGCTGGAGCGCTTCAGGCTGACCGTTAAACGGTCGGCGCGCCCCACACCATTTCTTTCACGAGCAACTCTAATGTTGCCCTGGAGCACTTCCACTTTGGGGGTTGGAGCAAAATGAATGCTCAAAATCGCGGCAGTGTCGGCTAGAGCCGTCATGGTCGGCGCAAGTCACCATCCATGGATTTGCCTGGATCGGCACCGTGGGCCGTGGATGGTCGGCGCAGCGCCCACCATGACGATCCGTCGCAGGCTCTAACCGGGACGCTGCCCGTCGTCGGTTTCGCTGCGTTGCCGAACTCTTTCCCGATCGCGGCGTTGGGACCGCCGCAATCGGTAGAGTTCGAAGAAGAGCAACGGCAGGACGACGGCTTCTCCAATCGCCCATTCCCACTGCCCGAGATTGGGCCAAGTCATGCAGCCGATCGCTCGCCCGCGGACATCGAGTCGCGATCGGCCGTCTCGACCGGCCGTTTCGTGGCCAGAACCAGCCAGCTCGCGTAGGCCACCAGCAGAAACAGTATTCCGGCGAAATCGAGAGGTGTCAGAAACCTCTCTCCGCCAAGGACGAAGTAGAACAGCGTCATCTTTACCGCGAAGATCCCCACGGCGAACAGGATCAATGGCCGAATCATCTCACCCATTGCGGCGAATTCTGGACGAATTGCACCAGCCGGAGCCCGCATCCTGGCCCTGCGTTTCATAATGCCGGAGACAATCAGCCCCAGCCCGAGTGCGATCAGTCCACTTCCCATCCAGTCATGCATCTGCCGCCTCCTTGTAGTCAGGGTCGTACGCGCTGCTGGACTTCCAGCCGTTCAAACAACTCGAGGGTCGATCGCAGGCGTTCTGCCATGTCCCACCACGGCGCCGGCGCGTGGGTCAAGGCCGGTCGAGGCGCAGTCGAAACGACTGCGTCGACGAGAAACGCGCCCTCCGGCACGCAATTTCCGGACATTGGTCGGAGTGGCAGCGTCATGCCGGCGAGTCCTGTCGTCAGCGCGCTAACTTTGCGACCCACGGGCACCACGGCACGCCCGGACACGGTGTCCATGTTGCGCCGGCCGACCTCCCGTCCGATCTCGGCGTAGAGCAGCGCCGCGGCGCCAATCCCGAAGCGGCAGCCGATCGGCAGTCTGGCAATGCCGGCGCTCGCCTGTCGGTAGTGTTGCTTCGCGGCTTCCAGCAACTGGGCCACCACGCGCCCCAGCGCCGGAGAATGTCTCGGCTTGGCAAGAAATGCCTCGGGATCGATCCCAGCTTCCGCCAGCCAGCCCAGCGGGAGGTAGATACGCCCGTTGCGGGCGTCCTCGCCCACGTCGCGGGCGATGTTCGACAGTTGCATAGCAACGCCCAGCTCGACCGCCGCAGCCAGTCGTTCCGAATCGCGTGCCCCCATCACCACCGCCATCATGGCCCCGACGGATCCGGCCACCCGCGCCGCATAGGCGCGCAACTCGGATAAATCTTGATAGCGGCGTCCATCGATGTCCCAGGCGAACCCTTCCAGCAGGGCTTCGGGCAACGCGCGCGGGATCGCGAAGCGCGCGACCACGTGGGCAAGAGCGCGGTCGGTCGGCAGGGTAAGTGGACGACCCTCGTAGACCAGTGTCAGCCGTTCCCGCAACCAGCTCAGACCGCCGCTGCCGTCGTCGATAGCGTCGTCGGCTTCCCGGCAGAAGGCATACAGCGCCACGGCCGGATCCCGCACGGCCCGGGGCAGTAGCTTCGCCGCCAAATCGAAGCTCTTCGAGCCGCTACGCAGCAGCGCGCGGCAGGCATTCATGTCGGCGACGAAAGGGCCGACGACCCAGGGGTCAAAAGGCTGCGGCATGCGGCACCACGCGATCAAGGACTTTGGCCGATGACAAGACGCCTGGGACGCCCGCTCCGGGATGCGTGCCGGCGCCGACCAGATACAGACCGGCGATATCCTCGCTTCGATTATGCGGGCGGAACCAGGCGCTCTGCAACAACACCGGCTCCAGACCGAAAGCCGCGCCCTGCCAGGCACACAACCGATCCCGGAAATCGAGCGGCGTCATCAGGCGTGACGTGACGACGTGCTTCTCCAGGTCCGGCAGCACAGTTGCCGACAGGTGTGCCGCGATCGCCTGGCGGTAAGGCTCGGCGGCGGTCCTCCAGTCAGTGTAACCACCAAGGTTTGGGTCACCGCCAAGGTTCGGCACCGGGGACAGAACGTAGAACGCATCGCAACCGGGGGGCGCCAGAGACGGATCAGTCGCGGTCGGGCGATGCAGATAAAGGGAAAAGTCGTCCGCCAGCACTTTGCGTTCGAATATGTCGCGCAGCAATTCGCGGTAGCGCGGACCAAGCACGATCGTGTGGTGTGGAACCCTGTCGTATCGTTTGTCAGTGCCAAAATACCACAGGAACAATCCCATTGAGTAACGTGCTCGCTCCAATTTGTGATCAGTCCAGCGCCGGCGCGTTTCGGGCGGCAGCAATTTTCGATAGGTCCAGGCGGAGTCCGCGTTGGACACGACGATGTCGGCCTGAATTATCTCGCCGGACACCAGCCTGACGCCGCAGACCCGCCGCTGCGTAACGATGATTTGCTCGACCTGCGCACCGCATCGAAGCGTCCCATTCAGGCCCTCAATCAATCCCGCCAGGCCGCGCACGATCTCGCCCGTCCCGCCAAGTGCGAAGTGAACCCCCCACCGCCGCTCCAGATGCGGGATCAGCGTGTAGATGGCGCTGGCGGTGAACGGATTGCCTCCGATCAGCAGAGGATGAAAGCTGAAGACGATACGCAGACGTTCGTCTTTGATGAAACGGCTGACCTGGGCATAGACGCTTCGATGACCACCCAGGCGCACTAGATCCCATGCGACCCGTGCCATAGCGGTCCACGACTCGAACGGGACATCGCCGAGTTGCTCGAAACCGATACGGCAGGTCGTTTCACTCAGCCGCATGAAGCACTCAAAGCCCCTGACATCGCCAGGCGACAAACGAGCGACCTCGGCCCGCATCGCGTCGGGGTCTGCCGTGCAATGGAACGTCGACCCGTCATGGAAGCGAATTTGGTAAAATGGATCAATCGGCTTCAGCGTCACATCCGTGGCCATGTCGCGGCCGCAAACACGCCAGAGTTCCTCGAGCAGGAACGGCGCTGTCACGATGGTGGGGCCGGTGTCAAAGGTGAAGCCATCCTGGCGGAAAACCGACGCACGGCCACCGGGAGCGTCGAGTTTCTCTAAGATCGTCACGCGGTAGCCCCGGACGCCGAGCCTTATCGCGGCGGCGAGGCCACCAAAGCCCGCACCGATCACCACCGCGTGGGGGCACTTTGGGCGACGCCCAAGTGTGTCAGCCGACGGGAAGCGATCTTCTTTAGGCGGCTTAGGGCCGGTAGCACCATAAAGGTCTGTCAACAGATCCATGTCCGGACTGTAAACATAGGATGACATTTATGCCATAGCGGTTTCAGCCACGCCAGCGCGACCGAAGATCCAGCAGGTGTGCGACGAGCGCTGCGGTCAGTGCCGTGGGCACCCAGGGCCACGGGGCCCCCGCCAGGGCCGCCCGCACCGCCAGCAACAGGCAAATGCCTGGCAACAGCATCAAGCCGATCGCGGCCAAGCCTGCCGTTCGTCCTTCGATCGCCCGTCCTGCACACCGTGAAATGGTGGGCCGGCGAGCGTTCCTCCGACGCCAAACGATCAGCACGACCGCTTCGATCATGGTGAAAATAATGATCAGATCGATCAAGGCGGGGGATGTCAGCAAGCTTTCCACCCTATCCCTCGCTCGGACGGGTCACGGTCTTACGAATGTGATGGATGCCGAACCACGCGACGACCGCGACGATCGGAATGCTGATCCCTGTTGCCAAATCGGGCTCAACAGGCACGCCCTCCGATCTGAGCGCCTCCGCCGCATGACCCACCAAAGCAGAAACGTAATAGGTGACCGCCGCCACCGACAAACCCTCCACCGTCGATTGCAGCCGCGCACGGGTATTCATCGATTCAAGCAAGGCCTGATTCTGCCGCTCCGTGGTCACGTCCACCCGCGTGGACAGCAACCGCGTGGCCGCGCCACTCGTAGCGACAGAGATTCCTGCCTCGCAGGTGCTCATGGCCGGGGCAAGGCGTCGCTCGGTGAATTCCCGAAATGTTTGCAGGCCCTGGATGCGCTGCTCGCGCAGCTCATCAATCCGGCGCTGCATCAGCTCGCAATAGGCATCCGCGGCGCCGAAACGATATCGGGTTTGGGATTCCTCGTGCTCGATTTCTGCCGCGAGTCGGGTCAGGCTTTTCAGCAGCGTCGGTTCGGTCGCTTCCCCTGCGGTGACCATTGAGGCATTGATCTGCGCCAACTCGCGCTCCCACGCGGATAGTACAGAGCCTGCGTCGCGAGCGACTGGCAGCGCGAGCAGCGCCATGATGCGGTAGGTGTCGATCTCCAGCAATCGTTGCACGACGCGCTCGGCCTGCACGGCGTTGTGCGATGATCCAGCAATAAATGGCGGCTGAGTTCGTCGGCATGGATGTGGAAATCCGTCAGCGCCGTCGCGGCCCCGTCGGAGACCGCCGCGCCGATCGGAACATTGGCGGCGAACCACTTCCGGCCGATCGCTTCCGAATCGAGCGTTCCGGGCGCAGTCGGGATTAGCGCGGCATGCGCGGCGCATGCGATGACCTGCCCCGGCAGCGAGGCCACCCAGTCCTCGGGCAGCACGGTTATCGCCGATCGCTCGAAAGGGTCATCGGTCGTGCCTTCGACAATGAACGTGTAGCGAATGAATTCGGTATGCCGCTCCCACTTGAGGCGGAACGGCCCCAAGGTGGCGGTGAAATGCGGGCCGCTCTGGGCCGGCGGCTCGACATCGTAGCGGCGACACAGTCGCTGACCGCGAGCCAGCCGACGTCGCGCTGCGCCGCGTCGCAAAGCAGCGCCAGGTAGGACAGGCGGGACGGTGCGACCAGCGGTTCGGGTGGCCGGGCATGCACTTCGTCCTTCAACTCGGTCCGCTGAGGATGATCAGCCGGCAGCTTCATGCGGCATCGTCCGATGGAGCAGAGCAGCAACCTCGTCCGGCCGTTCCTCGTGCGCAAGATGGCCGAGTCCGGGGAGCGAAACCAGTTCTGCTTCCCGCACCAGCGCGCGGACGCGATACGATTCTGCGGGAGGCACCATGCCGTCCTGACTGCCAGTCACCAAAATTAGACGCGACGAGAGACGCGACAGGTCGCGCGCCAATGGGCGGAGGTCCCAGTTGGCCATCAGCGCGAGCGCCGCCTGCACGTGACCAGGATTTCCAGCCAGAAGAGCATACAAGCGTACGCCTTCGGAGTCGATCCTGGAGCCGGTCGAACGCAGCATCCGCTCAACCGATGGGCGTGAGCCGGCCAGTAGCGAAAACGCTTTCGCAGTGAGGCTGGAGCTTGCCAGTAGCCGAGCTGCCGGGCCGAAAAAATCGTGGGTCAGGCCGGGGAAGGGAAGCAGCGCGCCGTTCAGGCTAACCACGGCGGCAGGGGTGATGGAACTGTCAAGCATCATGCGGAGCGCGACCGCCGCCCCGGCGGAGTGGCCCACTGCCAGCGCCGGTTTCAGATTGAGCACCTGAAGCAAGGCGCCAAGTCCGTTCGCTACTCCCGGCAGCGAGTAGCCGGGAGACGAAGACGGCGCGTCGGTGAAGCCGTGGCCCGGCAAATCGGGCGCCACGAGGGTATAATATGGTGCTAACAGCGGGGCGAGTTTGCGAAAGGAATGCGTGGACGCCCCTGTGCCGTGGATCAGCAGCACGACCGGTCCTTCGCCCATCACCTGGACGTGCCAGCGCAGCCCGCCTGCGCCGACGAAGCGGCTGAACGCTCGGTTCGGCCAGTCGCGACCATCGCGCTCCCAGATTAGCCGGTCACCCACGCCGCCCCACACGCATGCCGTCGCTTATGTTCCTCACGCATGCCACGAGGCGGAGCGGGCCGCCAGCGACAACGCGGAGGCATCGGCGTAGGGCAGCGGCACATATTGCGCTCGCATTTCGTCGGCAAGGCGGCGAGCGAAAGGATTAGGCCGCGGGGATGTGTCGACCAGCAGCGTCGCTACGCCACAGGCTCGGACGGATCGCCCAGTCTCTATCGCCTCGGCTTCCGCGCGTGGACGACCGCTGGTGCCGTCCCGTGCGACATTGGCCCGTGCGTCGGTCAACAAGGTGATCACGGGCGTACGTCCCGCTCGCCGGATATTGCTGGCCAGGGTCACGGCGGCCTCGATACCGGCAGCGAGAGGGGTGGGGCCACCGCCGGGCAGTCCAGCCAGGCTCCGCTTCGCTCGCAGCAGCGACCCGGTGGGCGGAAGCAGAAGAGTCGCGCCCTGTCCTCGGAATGCCAGCAGCGCCACCTGGTCGCGCCGCACGTAGCAATCCGCCAGGAGCAACTCGACCGCGCCCTTGGCCTCGCCCAGCCGATGCATGGCGGCAGAACCTGAGGCATCGACCGCGAATACCGTCGTCGTGCCGATGCGCTGACGAAAGCGGACGATGCGGAAATCGTCGCGCCGAACCTCCAACCGGTCCGAACCGGCGGTCTGGCGACGTATGGTCTGCCAGGGCGCGGCGGCCTTCAGCGTCTCCAACAGGTGCAATCTGGCGCCGCCTTTGGGTTCGCCTTGTCGCGTTCCGACCGGGCGTCCCCGCTTGGCGGAGGTCTTGAACTGTCCGGCACGTCCGGACGCATGGGCGAGGCCTCTACCGCCGTCCATGGGCGCCAGACGGGCGAGCAGATCGGGTGGCAGGGCGGCCTTCGCAGCGTCCAGCACCACGTCCGCAAGCGGTTGATCCGCCGATCGGTCACGCGGTAACTCCTCAAGGTCTGGGGTCGCGCTCTCGGATTGAGCCGCTGGGTTGGCATCGACCGGTTCGTCGGCTTCGTCGGGAGGCGGGAAACGGGTCGCGCGGGGAGCGAGGACCAGCCTCGCCGCGAGGCGGACGTCGGATTCGGCGACGTGGCCGCGACCGCAGGAGGTAGCCGCGACGTTCGCGGCCCGCAAGGCGAAAAGCGGCGCGCGTAGGGAGTCGATGCCGAGGCCCATGGCCGCCTGGCAGAAGGCTTCGGCCGCGTCGAGCGGATGAGTGCCTCCTTCGCTCAGGTCAGAACAGCCGTCCCCGACGTCAGAAGGAACAGACCGCCCGTTGGCCACATCCCGCAGCGAAACCTCGGTCAGATCGACATGGAATGCGATGCGGTCCATCAGCGATGCTGGGGGCCGCTCGTCCGGTTCGACGCCCTCGTCCAGGGCGACGATGGCGAACCGGGTCGGCAGGACACACGACAGCCCATCTCGTTGCAACGTAACCGTCCCGTTATCGAGCGCCGCGCACAGCCGCGCCGAGACCCCGGACTGGATCCGCTCTGCCATTGCGAGCACGACCACACCGCCATCGGCCTCCGCCAGCAGCCCCTTTTGTACAACTGGCCGTCCCGCTTGGAGCGTCACCGCCAAGTCGAGGCCGCCAAGCAGCCGGTCATCTCTGGTATGAGCAGGCAAGCGATGCACCCGCATTGCCGGTGGCAGCGAATCACGCAGCAGCATCAGAAAATGATCGCGGACCGGGCCCGCTGCGGCGCGGACGGCGACACCGGCAAGGCCAAGCGGATCATTCGCGAACAATGCGAGCGCCCGAACCGCATCGGCCCAGGCTGTCGCGCCGCTCATGTGCCGAACAGTTCCGCGACGGCGCGTGTCACGCGGGTGCTGGCGACAGCTTCATCCAACGGATTACGGCGCAGTCGATGCCCAAGAACCATCGGTGCGATCCGGCGCAGGTGCGTTTCGCCAACGGCGCTATCGCCATCGAGGCTGGCAACAGCACGTGCGGCGCGGATCAGCGTCAGTTCCCCGCGGAGGCCGTCGGTACCCAGCGCCATGCACAGTCGAGCCGCTTGTTTCAGCGCGCAATCCGAGACTTCGACCGACGCCAGGTGAGATCGGGCATCGACGATGCGGCGCCGGAGCTTATCCTGCGGCTTCTTCCAGGTTTCCGCAAAGGCCATTGGATCGCGCTCGAAGCTGTCGCGCCGGCGGATGACGTCTATTCGTGTCGCAAGGTCGGTGGGTGTGGCTACGTCAACCGACAGGCCGAAGCGGTCAAGCAATTGCGGCCGGAGTTCGCCCTCTTCCGGATTGCCGGTGCCGATCAGAACGAAGCGGGCGGGGTGACGAATGCTCAGCCCCTCGCGTTCAACCACGTTTTCGCCGGATGCAGCGACGTCCAGCAGCAGATCGACCAGATGGTCCTCCAGCAGATTTACTTCATCAATGTAGAGGAACCCGCGGTTGGCACGCGCCAACAGCCCCGGCTCGAACACCTTAGTCCCGGTCAGCGCCCGTTCCAGATCGAGCGCTCCCAAAACGCGATCTTCGGTCGCTCCCAGGGGCAGATCCACGACCGGAACGGGCACCGTTGCGCTCTTTCGCTTCGCGAGCACAGTGACGCAGTCGGTACACCACGCGCCGGGCGTAGCCGGATCGCAGCTATATCTGCAGCTTTCCACCACCTTTATCGGCGGCAGGAGGGCGGCCAGCGCGCGCACCGCGGTGGATTTGCCGGTGCCGCGATCACCAAAAACCAACACACCGCCGATGCCGCGATCGACCGCCGCGATCAGGATAGCGAGCTTCATGTCATCCTGACCAACAATCGCGGCAAAAGGGAAGACAGGGCGAGCCATCAGCGAATTGCCGACCAGCGGTAAGTTTCGCCATCAGTATTCATCGCACAATGTCCCTGCGCGAACGAGCGCTCACGCGCCACGGTCTGTGTCCGAGGAGCAGTGCTCAAAGCGACGCTCGGCTGAAAGGACTGGCAACACCACCCTCCGAGTATCGGAGACTGGGCGAAAACCGTCAAGGACCGTTGTCAGTCATCCGACTCACTGTTAGGTGTATTTGACACATCACGATTTTCGCGCCACCTGCCTTTGGCTCGGCGGGTCGCGTGCCACACGAGGTACCGCAATACTTCGGCCGTCCGGGCGACCGAAGCGCGCAGTGCCTCCAGCATTTGGGGCATGCGGGCGGGATCGACGCGATCAGCAATTTCCAGCGCCGCGAGCTGGGCGTTTTCGACGATCGTCGAAAGAACGTTTCGGAACAGAAGATCGGCTTTCGAGTCGAGCTTTCCCGACATGACAGGTCGCTGTTTGATGACACTTTCCTGAAACCCGCGGCGAGAGGCCTCGGCGGCTTTGCGTTCAGTCAGGTCGGTGAAGAGAAGGACGAAACCGACGGTCCGGTCCAACGCGGTGAAGACCGGGTCGGCACGAACCAAAAGCGGCGTCATCGCACCGCCGGCGCCCGCGACAAGGACCTCTCCACGCCAGGCACGTCGGTTCACCACCAGATCTTCAAGATGACGTTCGATCTCGTCCGAATTGGCGAACAGCGGCAGCAGCTCGGCGAGTGACCGTTGCTGGGTTGCCGGCTCCGGCAGCAGTGCCGCAACCGCCGCATTCAGATTCAGAATATTGCCTGCCGCGTCAGCGATTATCACCGGCTGGTGGGATCGCTCCACCTGCTGGCGCACCTGGCTGAGCTGATCTTCAGCCAACAATACTCGCACCGACCGAAACTGGATGATCACGTCGCTAACAGTGTCGCCCACCAGCCGCGCAGCGGCGAGGTCCGCGTCGCTCCACGGATCCGCGGTTCCCTCGACGACCTGGTGCCACTGCGAAAACGAGCGCCGTGGTGACAACGTCTTGGCATCGTCGCCGACCAGGATCGGCTTGAACGGGTTGCCGCCCCAGGTCACGGTGCGAACGCGCTCCGGGCGGAGCCAGATGAGATACTCCCCGGGGGACGTCGAAACTGGAGTGGCCAGCAATCCACTCGCAATGGCCGTCAGCAACTCGAACTGCGGGGCATCCTGGCCGAGCGACGCCGTCGCCATCACCGCGGCACGGGGCTGAGCATCGAGCCAACGCCCAATCTCACGCAAGGCTAATGTCGAAGGTACGTCGCCAACGGTTCGCACCTCGTCCTCGAACAGCAAAGCCGCGCCGGTTGCCTCGACCGCCTCCAGCAGTGCCCTGGACCCGTCGAACAATGCGCCGCGCCAGTCCCCCTCGCTGGAGATCGCGCGGATCATCCGCTGCTCCAAGCGGCGCACAGACAGTTCGGCTTGCGCCTGAGAGAAGCTTTCCAGGGCTGAGATCCGGGTCGCGACCGCTTCCGCCAACAATTCGCAGACGGCCCGTTCCTCGAAGTGAACGAAACGGGGCACGTAGTGATGCGCCGACACCAATCCCCAAAGTCGCCCGCTGACCATCAATGAGACCACGAGCGTAGCCCTGACGCCCATGTTCTTCAGGGTACTGTACATGGATGGGCGAGGAGCTGCGAAGGAAGCAAAGTGACATGTCCAGCTCGTCGCCACTGATCGGCGAGAGCCTTGGAATTAGCGGGACCGGCGCGTATTCGACATCGACCAGCACCCGTATTCGGTTACGCTCGTAGAGTCGCCGAGCGATCTGAGGGATATCGGAAGCGGGATAACGGTTGCCGAGATAAGCTTCACGGTCAGGTTCCCGTTCCTCTGAGAACACTTCGCCATGCCCCTGGTCGTCGAAGCGGTAGATCATTACCCGGTGGTAGCCCGTCAGCGCCTGGAAAATGCGCGCGGTGTCATCGCAAAGCGTCCGCAGCGATGTGGCGGCGATGATAGTCTGGAGGCCCTGCTCCAGATAGCGAGACAGATCGACAGACGCTCCGGCCCGCTCCAATTCTATGATTAAGCCACCTGCGTTCGGGCGGTGGATCAGGCAGTCGAACGCGTGGCCGGGGCGTCCCACATGGCATCGGATACCGCGCGGCACATCGTGCAGCGAATCCTTCAGATGAGGTCGCAGCCTTTTCGCGAGGTCTCCTTCGATCGCATCGAGCCGTCGTCCAATGATGTCATGCTGCAGACCAAGGAACGAAGCCGCATTCTCACTTGCCTGGACGATGATCTGATCGGGCTCACGCAGAAGCAGGATCGCGCCGTGTGGCTGGATGGATCCCGCGAGATGGATTTGCTCGCGCTCGCAATTCGAAAGATCTGCCTTCCCGAAGGCTGGCGGCGAGATAGCTCGCGTTAGCACAGCGGCCCCCCTGGCGTCTTCTCGGTTAGTTGTCGGCGTCCGAAGTTACCTTCGAATGACCCTCCATCTCGTATTGCGCAAGCTTCTTGTAGAAGCCCTGGCGGCTGAGCCCGAGGATTTCGGCTGCCGCCGTCCGATTCCCCTCGGCAAGTTGAAGAGCCGCGCCGATGTAATGGCGTTCGACCAGACCGACGGTGTCCCTGACGAGCAGCCGCAACGAGGTCTTGCCGGTCTGTTCGACAACCGCGGCGAGCGCCGATTGCAGGCTCACAACGCTGTCGTGTGACGTGAGCCTACGGCCGACGTCACGGATAAGCAGTGCGATATAGGCTGGGCGCGCCGCGGGACTGCCGACAGCGGAGATTTCCACATCGGTTTCACCGCCGAGCTCGCCCTGCACTCCCGTAGCGAACATCCGCACCGATCCGTGCCGGTGCAGATTCGCCAGCAGCACGCTCAGGTCGGCACCAGGGCGCGACAGCCAGCGACCCAGACGCTCCCCCAGGACGGCACCTTCAGCGCCGACCTGTACCAAGTCGAGAAACGCCCGATTGACACGTCGGATGACCCTGTCCCGGTCGATCACCGCGAAGGCGTCGGGCAGGCGATCGACAAATTCGTCCAGTGCGGTCAGTTCCGGGCGGCGTTCCTCGATCTGGTTGCCGCCGGTGGGCGCCAGTTGGATCATGAACACCGGGCCGGGCTCACTGGTCATCAGCGTTGCCCGCACGATCCATGCCTGTCGTCCCGGCCCGAGATGCAGAAGGATCCCGGGCGCCCGACCGTTCTGGCGAACGCGTACCAGCAGATCCTGAAACGGTCCGCGATCCTCGCTACTCAGCTCCGGCAAAAGTTCGCGCCCGCGGGCCAGGCCCAGGGCGCGGATCGCCGCCGGATTGGCCTCGATGATCAGCAACTGGTCGGCGCTGAGAACGAGTACCGCCTCGTTCGAGGCATCGAACAGCATTCGATAGCGGGTCTCAACCTCGCGGAGCTTCCAGTAATCCTGTTCCATCGCCTGCTGCGCAGCGACAAGCCGGGACTGGAGCTCTGCGACCGCCTTCAGATTGCGCCCGATCGCAATCAGGCCGGCCTTCCCGCCGAGCCGAACCGTCGTGTACTCCATGGGGAGCTCGAGGCCGCTCGGAAAGCGCTGATTGACCTGACGGAATGCCGAGACACCGCTTTCGCGAGCATCCTCAACCATACGCATGACCTTGCCGCCACCGATATCGGCGACGGTTTCGAACCACGGCCGCCCGCGCCATTCCTCCACGGCTTCGTCGGACACGTCATTCGATAGGGTGACCTCCCGTATGACTCCGTCCATGTCGAGGACAAGGGTGACATCCGGTTGGGCGAGGTTTACGCCCGAGAAGATGGCAGCGGTGATGGTAGCCTCCTGGGCGGTATATGCATCAGCAGATAGGGTGTCATAGCATGGTTTACACCGCCCTCACGGGGACCCGCGACAGGTATCGTCAGCCGTTCCTCACCGGTGTCTCAGCCGGAGCCGCGCCAAGCACCGACCTCAAGCGAAAGCTGGATATTGAGCTCGAACGCGACCGCGGCTTCCTCGACCACACCCTCGACATCTGACAAATGGCCGCCGACTCGGTCGAGATCGCGGCGGTACGCTTCCCGAAATACATCGAGATCGTGAATATCGGGAAACGTCACAAAAGCAATCGCTCGGAAATCCGGGCCGAAGCGTGTCATAATACGTTGCGCCAACATTCGGCCTCCATACAGATCGCCGAGGTAGCGCGTATAGCAGTGAGCGATCAGCATATCAGAAAGGCCCGCCCACTCGACCCTGGCGGCATACCGCTTGCCGGAGGCCAAAAGCGGCAGAAGCGCGGCCCAATCCAAGCCCTCCAGATCAACGAGATCAGCGACAATGCGCTCCGCACGGTAAAGCGACGGTTGTGCCAGTCCGTCGAAATTCGGTCGGCCGCGATGGTGTCGCAGGGCCACCTCCATGGCCTGATAGGCCGGGAGCAAGTTGCGCAGAAACAGCGCGTAGCGCGATCGGCTCACCTGTCCCATTATAAGCGCAGCGACAATACCCGACCGCTCGGCGGCAGTATGCAGTTCCGAGGTCCGCCGGCGCATTCGTTGCACGAGATTGCTCACCGATTCGTCGTTTTCGGTCTCAGCTTCTGAAATGCGACGATTTCCCTGTTCTGATGGCGCCGTTGACACCCGATCTGTCAAATGGGACGTCAATCGCAATGCGCTGTCAACCGAACCGGAGCCCGACCACAGCCCGACTATCAGACGGTTGTGGGAGGGAGTTGGCACACACCCCTAGAGTGAAGACGTGGCGGGCGGCGATCGCTGGCGCCATCCTCCTCGGTGCTCTGAACTCTCCACCGACATGAAATCAGCAAAGATGATCACCCTGACCTTACTGCTGGCCGTCCTGATCGCCGGTGGTGCCTGGCTCTACACGCCCGACAAGTCTCGCCCAGTACTTGAAGCAAAATATCTGAGCGCTTCCGACGAGTATCGGCTGGTCGCCCGCATTCGGCTGCGTGTGAGAGAAAGCGGTCGGCGGGACTCACCGGTCGTGATCTTGCTGCACGGCTTCGGCGCCAGCTTGGAGACCTGGGAAGCATGGGCGAAGTGCCTCTCGGCCGATTACCGAGTTGTCCGTTTTGACCTGCCCGGCTTCGGGCTGACCGGTCCCGATCCGACCGGAGACTACTCCGACCGCCGAGCTCTGGATGTACTCACCGCCTTGATGGACCAACTTGGCGTGAAGCGGGCCAGTCTCGGCGGGAACTCACTGGGAGGGAGGATCGCGTGGAAGTTTGCCGCCGCATATCCGGGCCGGTTGGACAAACTGATTCTGATCTCGCCGGACGGCTTCGCCAGCCCGGGTCTCCAGTACGGGAAGAAGCCCAATCTCCCCTTCCTCGTCAGGTTGCTACCCTACATTCTCCCGAAGGCGCTTGTGCGTTCGAGCCTGGCTCCAGCATACGGTGATCCGAAGAACCTCACCGCTGGCAGCCTCACGCGGTACCGCGACTTGATGCTCGCTCCTGGGGTTCGCGACGCCATGGTCGCTCGAATGGGTCAAATAATGCTGGAAGATCCGGTTCCGCTGCTTCGGCGCATTGAGGCACCGACCCTCATTCTTTGGGGCAAAGCGGACGCCATGATCCCATTCAGCAATGCGGCCGACTATGTCCGTCACATTCCCCACGTAACCCTGATTGCGCTACCCGAGGTTGGTCATGTGCCATTCGAAGAAGCGCCCGAGGCATCGGTAGAGCCAGTAGAACAGTTTCTAGGATCCGGCAGAGGAGCAGAGGACCACTGACCGAAACTGCTTCCGTTGACAAGGCGTGCCGCGCAGCCGGATCGCGGCCGTCCCCTAGTATCCCCCGAGGCGTGGACCGAACCGGCGACCTCTCCAACTCACCCGATAGCGCGGAGGTTTGACACCTGCGACCACGATCGACTTTTCGAATCTGGTGGTCCGATCCCGACAGAGGCATCCTTGCGGTCGGGTGAATCCGGCCCACAAAACAGAAGCTGGTGTATAAAATCCGGCGGCCCTATCCATCGGATTTATCCCCGGGATCAAACTCAGCTAACTTTCTCCGCCGGACATTTTTTGCCGGATTGGCCGGCGACGCTTTTGGCAAGAACTTTGCGCCAGATGATTGAAGATACTCCCACAGCGCCTGTGCCGCGGGAAGCAGACGTCTCTCACTCCTGCGCACGGCAAACCATTGCCGGACGATTGGCAAACCCTCGACATCAAGGATCACCAGTCGGCCGTCCGCCACTTCCGCGGCGATGGTGTGGGCCGATACCATAGCCAAACCCATTCCGGACATCACGGCATGCTTGATGGTCTCATTGCCGCCGATTTCCGTCCGCGGCCCGCTCGGCAGGTTAGCCCCCGAAAACAACCCCAGCGTCAAGGCGCGCGTACCGGATCCGGGTTCGCGCAGCAGGAATGTTTCGCGAGCGACATCGGCGAGCGGAATAGCCTGTCGCTTCACCAGCCAGTGGTCAGGCGCCGCGATGATCACGTGCGGATGGTCGCCGATGATCGCCCGCTCAACCGGAAAATGTTCGGGAGGATAGCCCATCAGCGCTACATCGAGATTGAATTTTTCGAGTCCGGAGATCATTTCGGATCGGTTACCGACCAGAACCCGCATCTCGACCATCGGATGTCCGCGCTGAAAGGCCGCGAAGGCATATGGGGCAAAGTATTGCGCGGTACTGATCACACCGACTGATATCCTCCCGCCGCCCATGCCGCGCAGCGCGTCAACCGCGGTGCCGCAATCGGTCAGCGCCGCCTCAATCCGTTCGAGCGCTGTCAAGACTTCACGCCCGGCTTCGGTCGGCCGCATCCCGGTAACGGTCCGTTCGTAAAGGGGCACGCCCCCGAGCGCATCTTCCAGCAATTGGAGTTGCTGCGACACGGCCGGCGGCGTCAGGGACAGCAGTTGCGCCGCGGCCGAAATGCTTTTCGCGCTGGTGACGGCGCCCAACGCACGCAGTTGACGCAGCGAGGTCCGTCGGGGGAAATTTACAAGGTTTTCTTTCATTTACACCAAGATTAAAGGAATTTCTTTCGGCCGCCAAGTGGCGTAGGTTTATTTCCAAGGCAGGAGCGGTCCCCTCGGCGGGTGAGCGCGCCCCATTTGGGAGGATACCGCCTCATGACCACGCTTAATGAACATCTTGCCGCCTGGTCGGCCGGTCGAAGTGACCATCGAGACGTTGCCGACATTGTGGCGGCGATCGCTACAGCGGCGGCGCGGCTAGCCACCGTCATCGCACAAGGGCCGTTGGCTGGCGATCTTGGCCGCATCGTTGGTCCGAGCGCTGATGGAGATGGTCAGAATGCGCTTGACCGCTATGCGGGCGAAGTGATCGTCGATCATCTTCGCGGCACCACCGCCGCCGCAGTCGCGTCGGAAGCGGCGGCTGATATTACAGTCCTGAACCCGGATGGTTCGATCGTTGTCGCAATCGATCCGCTCGATGGGTCGAACAACGTCGACATCAATGCGCCGTTGGGAACCGTGTTCTCATTGCTGCCGGTCATCTCCCCCCTACTGATCGAAGCGAGCTTCCTGGCTCCCGGTGCGGATCAACTCGCCGCCGGCTTTGTCCTGTACGGCCCGTATACAGAGCTCGTGCTGACATTGGGGAACGGCGTGAGCATCTTCACCCTGGACCCGCGATCAGGCACCTTCCTGCTTACTCGCGCTGCGGTCCGGGTTCCCCTTGGGCAGCGCCAATACGCCATCAACGCATCCAACAGCCGACATTGGCCCCTTGCCATTCGGGCCTTCGTCGAGGAGTGCGTCGCCGGAGCTACGGGCCCCCGCGGCGCGGACTACAACACCCGTTGGCTCGGGGCGGTTGTCGCCGAGTTGTATCGGATTTTGCTACATGGCGGGATCTATTTATATCCTGGCGATGCGCGGCCCGGCTATCGGCGGGGGCGGTTACGTTTGCTGTACGAGGCCAATCCAATCGCCATGCTGATCGAGCAGGCCGGCGGCACGGCGACTGACGGCTTCGGGCGCATACTCGATCTGGTCCCGGCCGATATTCACGAGCGCGCGCCCTTGATCTTTGGTTCACGTGACAAAGTCGAGCGTCTCATGACGCTGTATGCCGCGAGCGTGCCGCAGGCCGGGCAACGACCGCTGTTCGCGGTGCGCGGCCTGTTCAAGTCTTGATCGGAAAAAACCGATGTCGGTGAAACATCCCATTATTTCCGTCACCGGATCATCGGGCGCGGGCACCACTACGGTCAAATCCACCTTCGAGCGGATATTCGCGCGGGAGAAAATTGAGGCGGCCTGGATCGAGGGGGATGCTTTTCACCGCTACGGCCGTGACGATATGCGCCACGCCATGGCCAAGGCCGGCCTGGCTGGCAACAACCATTTCAGCCATTTCGGTCCGGAAGCCAACTTGCTGACGGAACTGGAACAAGTATTCGCGGAATACGGCCGCAGGGGTACAGGCCACACTCGGCATTATATCCACGATGACACAGAGGCAGAGCGTTTCGGAGCATCGCCTGGGACCTTCACCGACTGGAGACCCTTTCAGGCCGGCAGCAACGTATTGTTCTACGAGGGTCTCCACGGCGCCGTCGTCACTGACGAGGTGAACGTGGCGCGTCACGCGGATTTAAAAATTGGTGTCGTACCAGTTATTAACTTGGAATGGATTCAGAAAATTCGTCGGGACAGTTCTACGCGCGGTTATTCGACCGAGGCCGTAACGGATACGATCCTTCGCCGGATGCCCGACTATATCCGTTATATTTGCCCGCAATTCACCGAAACAGACGTCAATTTCCAGCGCGTGCCAACGGTCGATACCTCCAACCCGTTTACAGCGCGTTGGATTCCGACCGCGGACGAATCCCTCGTCGTCATCCGCTTCAAGATTCCACGCGGTATAGACTTCGCCTATCTTGTTTCGATGCTGCAGGGTAGCTTCATGTCCCGCGCTAATTCGATCGTCATCCCTGGCAGTAAGCTCGACCTCGCTATGCAACTCATTCTGACGCCGATGATCTTGCAACTGATCGAACGGGCACACAGAGCAAGCTGAATAACCCTGGTGATATGACAGTCCTGAATCGTGTCTCGGGGAAACAAGGTTTCCCGCCCGAGCGTGAAACGCTAACGCCTGACAGAGGAGTTTAGAGAACATGAACGTCGTTACGCCCCAGCCCAAGCGCAGCAGTCGCTACGACGCAGGTGTTATGAAATACAAGGAAATGGGCTACTTTGATCTCGACTACCAGCCAAAAGATACTGACATCCTGGCGTGCTTCCGCATCACCCCGCAGGATGGCGTCGACCCTGATGAAGCCGCCGCCGCGGTCGCGGGCGAAAGCTCGACCGCCACGTGGACTGTCGTCTGGACCGACCGGCTGACTGCCTGCGATTTGTATCGCGCGAAATGTTACCGGGTCGATCCGGTGCCCGGTGCGCCCGGTCAGTTTTTTGCCTATATCGCCTACGATCTGGAGCTTTTCGAGCCGAACTCGATCGTCAACCTGTCAGCTTCGATCATCGGCAATGTCTTCGGTTTCAAGCCGTTGAAGGCGCTGCGGTTGGAGGACATGCGGTTACCGATCGCGTATGTAAAGACCTACGCCGGTCCGCCCACCGGCATCGTGGTCGAGCGCGAGCGGCTAGACAAATTCGGTCGTCCCCTGCTGGGCGCCACTGTCAAGCCGAAGCTTGGCTTGTCGGGCCGGAACTACGGCCGCGTCGTCTATGAAGCCTTGAAGGGCGGCCTGGATTTTACAAAGGATGACGAGAACATCAACAGTCAGTCCTTTATGCACTGGCGAGATCGCTTTCTTTACTGCATGGAGGCGGTGAACCGCGCCCAGGCGATGACCGGGGAGGTCAAGGGGACTTATCTGAACGTCTCCGCGGGCGACATGGAGCAGATCTACGAACGCGCCGAATTCGCCAAATCGCTCGGTTCGAGCATCATCATGATTGACCTGGTGATCGGTTACAGCGCCATCCAGTCGATCTCCAAGTGGTGCCGGCGAAACGACATGATCCTGCATCTCCATCGCGCCGGCCACTCGACGTACACGCGACAGAAGACGCACGGCGTCAGCTTCCGGGTCATCGCAAAGTGGATGCGCCTGGCGGGGGTGGATCACATCCACGCTGGCACGGTGGTTGGCAAGCTAGAGGGGGACCCCGCAACTACAAAAGGCTACTACGACATCTGCCGGGAGAACCGCAACCCACAGGCGCTGCAGAATGGTCTGTTTTTCGACCAGGAATGGGGTGGGATTCGCAAAGTGATGCCGGTCGCATCCGGTGGTATCCATGCTGGGCAGATGCATTTGTTGCTGCATCACCTCGGCGAGGACTGCGTGCTGCAGTTCGGAGGCGGAACGATCGGGCATCCGATGGGCATCGCCGCGGGCGCCACAGCCAACCGCGTGGCACTCGAGGCGATGATCCTGGCCCGCAACGAGGGCCGCGACTACCTTGCGGAGGGTCCGGACATCCTCGCCGCCGCAGCTCGTGGCTGCGTACCGCTGGCGCAGGCGTTGACGGTCTGGAAGGACGTCACTTTCGACTACGCGTCGACTGACACGCCCGACTTCGTCCCGACCCTGTCCGTCGCCTGATCAGGAGGTCATTATCATGCATATTACTCAGGGAACCTTCAGCTTCCTGCCGGACCTGACCGACGAGCAGATCACCCGTCAGGTTGCCTATTGCCAGCGCAATGGCTGGGCCGTGAACATCGAGTTCACCGACGACCCGCATCCTCGCAACACCTATTGGGAGATGTGGGGCCAACCAATGTTCGACCTCAAGGATCCGGCCGCCGTCCTTTACGAATTGAACGAGTGCCGGAAGGTCTACAAAAATCGCATGTATATACGTGTGTCGGCGTTCGATGCCACGTCGGGATGGGAGAGTGTCCGGCTGTCCTTCCTGACTGACCGGCCCGAAGACGAGCCTGGTTTCGCGTTACAACGTCAGGAGGCTGATGGGCGCTCGATCCGATATACCACGCGCGCTTATTCCTCAGACAAGCCGGCGGGTTGCCGCTACTGATGGCGGATATCGATTTGGCCGGGAGCCTGGATGCATCGGGCATCGCGGCGTTGCTGGAACAACTCGACCGCGAACTGGTCGGGCTGAGGCCAGTAAAACGTCGGATCCGGGAGATCGCGGCCCTGTTGCTGGTGGACAAGCTGCGTCGCGACGCCGGCCTTACGGCGCAGCCGCCAACCCTGCACATGTCCTTTACTGGCAATCCTGGTACCGGCAAGACCACTGTCGCCGAGCGCATGGCGGACATTCTTTATGGCCTGGGCTACATCCGATCAAACCGGTTGGTGTCGGTCACGCGGGACGATCTGGTTGGTCAATATATCGGCCACACCGCGCCCAAGACCAAGGAAATTCTTAAAAAGGCAATGGGCGGTGTGTTGTTCATAGACGAAGCCTATTACTTGTACCGGCCAGAGAATGAGCGTGATTACGGCCAGGAAGCGATAGAGATTCTGTTGCAGATTATGGAAAGCCGCCGGGATGATCTGGTGGTGATCCTTGCGGGTTATGCCGACCGCATGGATCGCTTCTTCACCTCCAATCCGGGCTTCCGTTCACGGATCGCCCATCACATCGATTTCCCGGACTACAACTCTGGGGAACTGATGGCGATCGCCGAATTAATGCTGACGCAGCAGAACTACCGTTTCGGTCCCGACGCTCGCGACGCATTTGCCCGCTATCTGGAGGCGCGGATGCGCCAGCCACATTTCTCCAACGCCCGATCGGTGCGCAACGCCCTCGATCGTATCCGTCTGCGCCAAGCGGTACGTTTGTTTGAATTGGGGGGCCGCGCACTGACCATAGAGGACCTGATGACGCTGGAGCCGGGAGAGATACTTGCCAGCCGGGTATTTGTCGCTGCACCTAAGCTGGATGAACCAGAACCAATGAGGATGTAGCATCGGCATCCGACACCACGGTTGTCGAGGGTGCTGTGACGAGCGCACGTTTGGACGGCTACGACGGCCGGCGCGTTATACCAACCGACAGATGCGCAGACCCTGAAGTGATTTTCGCGATGAGAAGCTGTGTCGGCAGCTCGATAATGTGCGAATTGACCAGCCAGCCTTCTTCCGGCGCCGTGAACGTGTGAACCGGCGCGACCCTGTTGCGTGTAACAGTCCATGTGCCTTTCATCGAGATCTCCGCTGTGAGAAGCCTTGGCGCAACAATACGCCGCTAGCGGATCAGGCCAATTATCCAAGCATCAGCCAAAATCATACTTTAATATACTTGTATTCAGCCGAAACTGCCTCCGACGGGGAGCGTAAAGCGAAAGCACGCGCCCCCATCCGGCAGATTGGCCGCCTCGATCGTCCCACCATGCGCCTCGATGATCGATCGGCACATCGCCAACCCGATCCCCATGCCGTCGCGCTTCGTCGTGAAAAAGCTCTGGAACAGGCGCGGGAACTGCTCGCGCGGGATGCCGGGTCCGGTATCGGCGATCTCGACGCACGTCGTGTCGGGGTCGCGGAGGGTTGTTCGAATGGCGAGACGCCGCTCATCGCGGCCGTCCATCGCCTGCACCGCGTTGATCGCGATGTTGGCGATCACCTGTTGCAACTGCACGCGGTCGGCCAGAATGTCCGGCAGATCGGGCTCAAGCTCCAGCACGGTTGCAATGGACTGGCGCCGCAGCTCGGGACCAAGAAACACCAAAACGTCATGCACGACCCCGTTCAGTGGCAGACATTCCTGCTGCACCTCGTGTCGCATCGCCATCGCGCGAATGCGGTCGATGATATCGGCGGCGCGCCGGGCGTCGCCGATCGTGCGCTTGGACAGCGCCCGCAGCTCATCGAGGTCCGGCTGCGCGCGGCCCAACCAGCGCAGTGCGGTCTCTGCCGTCGTCAGGATGGCGCCAAGCGGCTGGTTGACCTCGTGGGCGATCGAGGCGGTCAGTTCCCCCAACATCGACACCCGCGCAGCGTGCGTGAAGTCGGCCTGCACTTGGGCGAGCGTCGCCTGCGCCTTGACGCGGTCGGTCACGTCGACGAGGCACGCGAGCCCGAGCGGCTCATATCTCAACGCCTCGGGAAAGTCGGTGACGTAGAGGACGTCCAGCATGCGGCCATCGAAGGTACGAATTCTTATGTCCGCCTCATATCGCGCCGCGCCACGAACCGCGCCAGCATCGACTGCTGGAATATCTCGGGATTCTCGGTCCAGAGCCGGGTTACCGGCCCGAGCGTCTGGCCGGCATGATCGGCGCCGAACAGCTCGACGGTGCGCCGGTTGACTTCGTGAATGCGGATCGAGTTCATCGCGAACTCTGTGAAGCCGGGATGCTCCTCGATAAAGCAGGCAAAATCCCGGACGCCTTGCGCCTTGAGTGTCTCGAACGCGGTCACGAGCTCGTGCCGATCGAGCTGAATCAGCGCAACGGGCGCAAGGGCACTCGACCATTTCTGGGCCAAGAACCAAGTAGTCGGAGCGATCTGTCACGGCGCGATCGCGTTGGGGAACATTCCCGAACGGATCCGTGGCCGGAAGACGACCGGTTACACGCTAGAAGGCGATCAGCAGCTACAGCGCATGTTTGGCAGCGGCTTTCTCATTCCGCACTATCCGCAGATCGTGCTTGAGGAAGCCGGTTCGCTATATTGGCGCGTCGCGCCGGACGATCCGTACGTCATCCGGGACGGAAAGCTGGTGACCGGCCAGAACCAGCACACGCGGACGGCTTACCTCCATGCCGTCAGCCGCTTGCTTGCCGCCCGCTGTTGTGTTCCGCAAGCTAAACTTGGCAGCTCTGCACTGGGTCGCTGGCGCGTTCAGCCTCCCTGGGTGCCGCGCTGAAGCTCTGGCCCAGCCGTGTCGCAGCCTCAATGATATGGCGGCGGATAGTACGCCTGTTGTGGATAGCTCGGAGGCGGCGGCACATAGCGCTGCGGAGGAGACGCATAACCCTGCGCGTAGCCCTGAGGTGGGTAGCCTTGGGGCGCGTAACCCTGAGGCGGATAGCCTGGCGCTGGCGCAAACCCGGGCGGCGGAGGAGCATAGTAGACCGGTGGCGGCGCGTAAAAAACTGGCGGAGGCGGGAAGTAGAAGGGAGCATAGTAAGGCCAGCCCCAAGCCGCCCCACCGAAACCAAACGCAAAGCCCGGACCAAAGCAACAAGGGCCGCGGAACCCACCGTAGAAGCCGTGGAAGCCGAAGCCTCCACCACGGAACCCACCTCCGCCGCCATGGAAGCCACCACCTCCGCCGCCACCGCCGTGGCCAGCCATTGCCGGAGAAGCCGCAGCAAACGCAACGGCGACACCCAGTGCCATAGTGGTCCTCATCATTGTTTCCTGTATTCCTGTGGGTTGCTGCCCCTCTCTACGGGGATTTGGTGAGATTTCCCAAGTTGGGTCATACCCGATGTTAGCGCAACTGGGCAGACGCGTGATGCGTCGAGCCATAGCTCCGCGTTGAGCGGTTAGCATCGTTTGTAGCTCTACGGACTGGGACCACCGCGCTGACCTTCAGGCCGCAGAGCGCGCGCGGGCGACAGCAATCTGACGTCAGGCAGGTCTACGACATGTCCGCAGGGCACGGTAAGCCCCAGTGGGATCGAAGACGGCTTTCGAAAACCACTTCGAGCGCAGCCAGGGACGTATGGTTTGAAAACCACCCTGTTTCAAATACCTGTCAAATATTTTGCTAAATTGTGCAAAATGATCCACTCTTCGCAAATTCTTAGTTAGCATCAGCCAGAATGTGAATTTGTCTGCACCGCCAAACGATGAGTATTATGAACAGGTGAGGGCATCAACTCGACGGTGACTTGGTCGAGGGATGCTTAGAATGCCAAACGGGCGGGTTAAACATTTGCGCCGGCTGCGGTCCCATGGTGAGTCTTTAGCCAGCAAGCGGAGCGGACTTGCTCAGGGTGCCGTTGTTTTCGCCGCAATCGGCTGTTTGTTCCTTCTGGACATACTCGGAGGCAGACCGTTCGACGCGACGCGGAACTGGCTGTTCAACACGTATCAGAGGCAGTGGCCGCCCGACCGGATAGTTCGACCCGGACGGAGGCGTTGATCAGTAGCGCCATCGAGGCGGCGCAAAAGAGTGCCACGATCGCGCGCCAGCTTCTGGCATTTGCACGGTTGCAACCTTTCAATCCCAAACCTGTTGACACTGCCGATCTTCTAAAGGGAATTTTGCCGCTGTTGCGCAACGCTTTGCCGGCGAAGATGACGGCAAGTCTGGAATTGGCTGTGGATCTCGGTAACGTCCGGATTGATCCGGTTGATTTCGAACTGACGCTGCTGAACCTTGCGATGAACGCACGCGACGCGATGCCTGGTGGCGGTCATCTGATCCTCCACGCGTTCAACCTGGGGATACGAGATAAGCGGCTCGGCCTCGACGGTGATTTCCTCGTGCTAGAGGTGAAAGATGACGGCGAAGGTATGGCGCCGGAAACTATGTCAAAGGTCTTTGAGCCGTTCTTCACCACAAAACTACTCGGTGAAGGCACTGGCCTCGGATTGAGCCAAGTCCATGGGTTCGCCCGCCAGTCCGGCGGAGCGGTCGATATCGAAAGTGCCCCGGGCCGGGGCACCTGCGTCAGGCTCTACCTGCCTTTCAGAAGTGCTGCCGAGCGAGGTGCGCCAGCAGGAGGTGTCATCATGATAACACTTGGGCGCAAGGGCCGCGCCGGACTGCTGGCCAGCGGGGTTTTGACACTCTGGTGTGCGTCGGCGGGCGCCGAGGATACCGTCATCGGCTACGTCAAAACGGCGGAAGGGTGGGGGGCGGTAACGCACGGACAACTGACGTACGCGGCCTGCTGGGCTCCCTGTGTTCGAAGGGGATACGTTGCGCACGTTCTGGAATGGCAAAATGGGCGTGACGTTCAAAGACGATACGCGCATGTCACTCGGCCCATCCAGCCGAGTGACAATACCTAAATTCGTATTCAGTCCTGCGGAGCAGCATTATGGTTTCGTGCTGCGATTACTTGCTGGAACCATGCAATATCTGTCCGGACTGACTGCAAAGCTCTCGCCCGATTCCATGGAGGTAGATACGCCAACCGCCACGATCGGTGTGCGAGGCACACGGTTCCTGGCGAGGGCGGAGCCCTAAGCAATGTGGCCGAAAGTGTGGCTGAAAGTCTTGGCCCTGGTCTTGATTTCAGTGCTGAGTGCTTGCGGTCTGCCTTCGAACGTGGTTGTGCTCATCCCGGATGAGGCTGGCGGTGTCGGCAAGATTTCGATTGAGGAGCACAATGAGAAGAACCAACTGTCTGTGCCGTACACTGCCGAGCAGACAGATGGGAACGAAAAACTCGGACCGGTATTTGCAACCGACGCTGAAACGGTTAGCTCCGAGTTCTCGGGAGCGTTGGCCGCCACACCCCGCAAGCCGGCCATCTATGTCATATTTTTCCTCAACGGCCAGAGCGTGCTCGACCCTCGCTCAGTCGACACGCTGAGTGCCTCGATCGTAGCGGCACGGACCACCCCGTTCGCGGACATCAGCGTCGTAGGCCATTCAGATTCCGTGGGTAGCGACGATGCAAACCTCGTCCTGTCAATGTATCGAGCGCAAACGATTCGCACCGCATTAGTCAGCGGCGGAGTTCCACCCTCGGTAATCGAAGTTGGCTACCATGGCGCCAACGATCCGCGCGTTGCCCGGCCGCGCGGTGTGCCCGAGCCAGAAAATCGAAGGGTGGAAGTCACGATTCGTTAGACCCGTAACGGCCACCGGCCTCAAACCCCTCACGCCGCTGAAACGTCCAGTACAGCGGCTGTCGGCCGGCTTCCAGCGCCTTCGCCTCGTAGCGGGTTGGTGGCCATCCATCCGGCCTTGTAGTTGCTGGTTGGCCGGCGGTGAACTCCGCTTGCGACGCCATCAGGTCGCGTACCCAGGCCTGATAGGTCGGATCGTCGCTCGCCACCCGCCATTCGGCACCAGGCTTCAGGACTCGAGCCAGAAGCGGTAGCAGCGCGGGATGAATGAAGCGGCGCTTGGCATGACGTGCCTTCGGCCATGGATCGGGGAACATCAGGAACAGCCGGTCCAGGCAGGCATCGGGCAGGGTCCTCAGCAGGATCCGAGCATCTTCGGTCCAGAGGTAAAGATTGCGGGGAAGGGGGGCGCTGGCTTCCTCGCCTTCGGCTACCAGGGCCGAAAGCAAGGAGCAGATGCCGTTTTCGAACACCTCGCAACCGATCAACGTGGCCTCGGGATGGGCGCGCACCTGTGCCAACGCGTGTTCACCGCCGCCGAACCCCACTTCGAGCCACAAAGGGCCGTCAGGCAATTTAGCGGGCATCGCCAATCGGGGCAGCGTCACATCCAGCAGACGTTCCTGGCGCGGTCGCAGCTTATGGCCGCGCGCGCGACCATAGAGGCGATCGGGCGGTGGCTTTACACTGGCGGGCGGTCGCTCCGCCCCGTCAGCATGCGGGTCGGCGCCAGCGGCGAATGATGTTACCGCCCAAATGCGGCCTTCAGCGCCGGCACCAGATCGGTCTTTTCCCAAGTAAATGTGCCCTTCGCCTCATCCGGTTCCCGCCCGAAATGCCCATAGGCCGAGGTCGGCACATAGATCGGCCGGTTCAGATGCAGATGCTCGCGGATGCCACGCGGAGACAGGTTCATCAGATCTCGCAGCGTCCTCTCTAGCCGGGTTTCGTCGATGTCCTTGCCGGTCCCTTGCAGATCCACATACACCGATAAGGGACGAGCCACACCGATCGCGTAGCTGATCTGCAAAGTGCAGCGGTCGGCCAAGCCGGCTGCTACGACGTTCTTCGCCAGATACCGGCAAGCATATGCCGCGGACCGATCGACTTTTGTCGGATCTTTGCCGCTGAAGGCGCCGCCGCCATGTGGAGAGGCGCCGCCATAGGTATCCACGATAATTTTCCGGCCTGTCAGGCCACAGTCCCCGTCGGGCCCGCCGATGACAAAATTACCCGTTGGATTCACGTGGAATTCGTCTTCATGGCACATCCAGCCCCTGGGCAGAATGCTCTCCACCAGCGGCCACAACAGGCGCTTGATCTCGGCCTGCTCCATCCCCGCTTCATGCTGGGTGGACACCAC
Source organism: uncultured Pseudomonadota bacterium (assembly GCA_963832865.1). Classification (GTDB taxonomy): domain Bacteria; phylum Pseudomonadota; class Alphaproteobacteria; order Acetobacterales; family Acetobacteraceae; genus Rhodopila. The sequence continues at coordinate 429,923 of CAWHWH010000048.1, read as the reverse complement.
GACCGAGGTCGCGCCAACCGGCTTGCCGTCGACATAGCGAAGGGTGACCTGGCTTTTGGCGTCCGGCGCCAGCCCCTTCACGGAGATGTCGCCGGCCTTCCGCAGGTCGCGGATGGTCCGCAGGATTTCGTGCGAATAGTACAGTGGTGCGGGCATCAGGGTCTCGGTTTCCCGGCAGGCGTAGCCGAACATGATGCCCTGGTCGCCGGCCCCCTCGTCCTTGTTGCCGGCGCTGTCGACCCCTTGGGCGATATCGCTGGACTGCGAGTGCAGGTGTACCGCGACGTCCGCGGTGGCCCAATGAAACCCGGCCTGCTCATAGCCGATATCGCGGATCGCCATACGCGTCAGGTGCGTAAGCAGTTCCGGAGTGACCGTCTCCGGGCCCCGCGTTTCACCCGCCAGAACAACGCGGTTGGTGGTGACAAGCGTTTCACATGCGACACGTGAATACGGATCGGCGGCGAGGAAGGTGTCTAGAACCGTGTCGCTGATGCGGTCCGCGACCTTGTCGGGGTGGCCCTCGGAAACCGACTCCGAGGTAAAAAGGTACTCGCCCGTATCCCGCATTGGGTCATGCCTCGCGTCGCGATGAGTTGGAGCCTGCCAAAGGGCGGCTTTTGGCAGGATGCCAAAGTCGCCGGTGTGTGACGGAAAGCGTTGCGAGGGTCAAGCTTTCAGGCCATGCCGAGGACGTCCATCATGGAATAGAGGCCGGGCGGTTTTGACACCGCCCACAACGCCGCCCGCACCGCCCCGGTCGCGAAAGTGCGGCGCTCAAAGGCTCGGTGGGTCAGTACGATGTGCTCGCTGGCCGCGGCGAAGATCAGGCTGTGCTCGCCGACAACCTGACCGCCACGCAGCGCGGCGAATCCGATGGCGCCGGTCTCGCGCGCACCGGTATGGCCGTGACGCCCGCTTTCGATGACATCGTCAAGTTTGACCCCGCGTCCGTTGGCGACCGCCCGCCCTATCCCGACGGCGGTGCCGGAGGGGGCATCGACTTTCTGGCGGTGATGCATTTCGACAATTTCCGCGTCGTAGGTCTCGGCCGGCAGAGCCGCGCCCATCCGTTCCGCGAGGGCCAGCACAAGGTTGACCCCGGCGGAGAAGTTCGACGCGTAGACCACCGGGATGCGGCCGGTGGCGTGTTCCACCGCGGCCTCGTCGGCGGCGGACAGGCCAGAGGTGCCAAGGATCCAGGCTTTCCCCGACGCCGCCATGGTAAGCGCCGTGGGTTGCGCCGTCGCCGCGGTGGTGAAGTCGATGACGGCGTCGGAAGCGGCGGCGAGGGCGACCAAGTCGGGGTTGCTACGGCTGGTGCCACCGGCAAGGGTGGCGCCGGCATTGCGGACTTCCTCGGCCAGAAGCCGACCCATGCGGCCGGTAATACCGGCAATGCCGATGATTGCGGTCATGCGTGTTTCCTCCGCTCAGCCGATTGGGAGCCTGCATCGGGACCGCCCTATGCGTCCAGGGGAGGAAGCCGTCTTCCGCTCCGGAGGTCGCGCCTAAAAGAACGCGGGCTTCGCCACGGCTCGGACCACCATCAACGGGATCAGAAAGAATACCAGGGCCGTGGCCGCCGCGGACACGACGATCAGCGGCGCGAGCTGGCGATCAAACAGGTGCTCGTAAAGCATCGATCCCGTCACATCAGCCAGCGGCCCGGCGATGTTGAGGATCGACATCATCGCGGCGAAGGCGAAGCCCTCGGCCCCCTCGGGACACGACTCAGCCGCCAGCGACATGGTGGCGACCATCGCGATCATGCTGGTGATGCCGGCCAGCAGAGAGATTGCCACGGCAGTGACCGGGCCGCTGAGCAGTAGATAGGCCAGGGTGCTGACTATGCCGCCGGCAATGCTCAGCCGCAGCATGGCCAGGCGATGCAGGCGTTTCAGCTGCCAGCGATACAGCAGGCCGCCGATGATCCAGCCAGCCGCGCTGACCGCGGACAGGTCGCCGATCAGCGCCTGGGAGAAGTGCAGCCGGTCGGTCATTTGGAAATACAGCGGGGTGCCGAAACCCGGACTGAAATAATACAGGAACAGAAACCCGGCGACGAACCACAGGTTGCGACTGCGGAATGCTCTCACCAAGGCGCGGAAATGTGCCCGGAAGGCCTCCAGATCGATCGGCGCCCGCGCTTCGCTAATCAACAAGACACCGGGAAGAACACTCAGCGGAGCGATCGCCGCAATGATGGCCGCGGTATGCATCGCGCCAATCGGCGAGAGGATCTCGATCAGATACCCGGCGACCACCAGGGCAATCATTTGGGCGATATTATACCACAGCCATTGCTGGTTGACGTAGTTGGCACTGTTGTTGGTCTTCTGACCGATCTCGACCAGCAATGCGCCACTCAATGTGCTCGAGATTGCCATGGCGGTCGCGCTAAGGACCAGGGCCGGGATCAGCGCTGTGGTGGTGTCGATCATCGCGACCCACGCAAAGGCCACGCACGCCGCAAGGTTGGCCAGCACCAGATACGGCCGTCTGCGATAACCGAACAGTGGCACGAAGTCCGAAATCGCGCCCCATAGCGGCTTGATGATCCAAGGCAGGTCCAGGATCGAGAGAGAGGCGCTGATGGTCACTGGGTCCCAGTGGATCGCCTCCTTTAGCCAGTAAGTCAGCGGCTGCGCCATGATGCCGGCCCTGGCCTGACAAGTGCCCTCCACCGCATAGACGATGGCAAAGAACCACATGGTGCGGTCGATGGCTGGGCGGGTTTTCATAGGTCATTGTGGAGGCGGCAGCGATCGCTCTCAACCCCGCCGGCAAATCCAACGGCGTAAAGCAGGGCCGAGTCGGCGCTGCCTGCTGCAACGCCTGGCCGGCAACAAACTACCCGCGGACGCCCTCCCCCTCGCCCAGAGGCTGAGCGACAGCCACCCGCTCGGCGCCGGCGGGACGTTCTACGCCGGCAGGGTGGAAGCGGGAGGCCGACCAGCCTGCCATCTCCTCGTAGGTCCGGTACTTCTCCAAAATCGCCGCCTGCGCCGCATCCAAAAGCCGCCTGGAGTCGTCCGGCCGGGTCTGCGCCAACGACGTGTAGCGCATCTCGTTTCCACTGTACTCGCGGAACGGCAGCGTCGGCCGCGGGCTGTCCAGCACGAACGGATTGGCCCCGACCTCCCGCATCGCTGGGTTGTACCGGAACAACGGCCAATAGCCACTGGCCACTGCCTTATCCTGCTGCTTCATGCCGAACTGCATGTCGATGCCGTGCGCGATGCAGTGCGAGTAGGCCAGGATCAGAGAGGGTCCGGGGTAGGCCTCGGCCTCGCGAAATGCCTGCAGCGTCTGCTGCGGATTGGCGCCCATTGCCACCTGCGCGACATAGACATTCCCGTAGGCGATCGCCTGCAACCCCAGGTCCTTGCGCGCTACCCGCTTGCCGGCGGCGGCGAATTTGGCCACGGCGCCCAGCGGCGTGGCTTTCGAGGCCTGGCCGCCGGTGTTGGAATAGACCTCGGTGTCCAGCACCAGGACGTTCACGTCGCGACTGGTCGCAAGCACGTGGTCAAGCCCGCCATAGCCGATATCGTACGCCCAGCCATCGCCACCGACGATCCAGATACTCCGCCGCACGAGGTGATCAACTAGCGATAGCATGTCCTTGGCGGCTGGCGTATCGCCCATCGCGCGCACCCGCTCGATCAGCGTCGCCACGCGCTGCCGCTGTGCCCTGATATCGGATTCTCGGATTTGCGGCGCGTTCAGGATAGCTTGGACCAGATCACTGCCGACCTCCGGCTCCAGCTTCAGCAGCAACGACCGGGCCAGATCCAGATGCTGGTCGGCGGCCAGGCGGAAGCCCAGACCGAATTCCGCGTTGTCCTCGAACAGGGAGTTGGACCAAGCCGGGCCGCGGCCCTCCTTGTTCGAGCCCCAGGGCGTCACCGGCAGGTTGCCGCCGTAGATAGACGAGCAGCCGGTCGCATTGGCGATCTGCGCGCGGTCACCGAACAATTGGGACAGCAGCTTCAAGTACGGCGTCTCGCCGCAGCCGGCGCAGGCACCGGAGAAGGTGAACAAAGGCTCCAGGAACTGCACGCCGCGCACGTTCGCGAAATCCACCCGCGCCCGGTCGTTCACGGGCAAGGTCGCGGCGAACGTTAGGCCGGCCCGGGCGTCCTCCAGTAACGGCAGCTTGTTCTGCATCACCAGCGACTTGGCCGGCTCGGTGGGGCAGGCTTCGACGCACAATTGGCAGCCGGTGCAGTCCTCGATCGAGAACGACAAGGAGAATCGCACGTCGGGGAAGCCGCGCACGTTGATCGGCGCCGACTTGAAGCCGGCAGGCGCCGTTTCCAGCCTGCCGGCGTCGAAATAGCGGGCCTGGATCACCCCGTGCGGACAGACGAAGCTGCACTGGCCGCACTGGATGCACAGATCCTCATTCCAGACCGGCACGGTTTCCGCGATGTTGCGTTTTTCCCAGGTGGCGGTGCCGGACGGCCATGTGCCGTCGACCGGTATCATGCTGACCGGGACCTCGTCGCCGCGTCCCTCCAGCATCAGCGCGGTGACCCGCCGGACAAATTCCGGCGCATCCGCCGGCACCGGCGACTGACGCTCCCAGGTGGCCGACGGGGCCGCCGGAATGGTCACCTCGAACAATCGGGCCAGCGTGTCGTCCACGGCCTGGAAGTTGCGATTGACCACCTCCTCGCCGCGCTTGCCGTAGGTCTTCTTGATCGACTTCTTGATCTCGGCGATGGCTCGGTCGCGCGGCAGGACACCGGACAGGGCGAAGAAGCAGGTTTGCAGGATGGTATTGGTGCGGCCACGCAAGCCGACGTCCGCGGCCACCTTGGACGCATCAATGACGAACAGCCGGAGCTTGTCGCGGATGATTCGAGTCTGCATCGCGCCCGGCAGTTTGTCCCAGATCTGCTCGGGACCGAATGGGGCGTTCAGCAGCACAGTGGCGTTCGGCGCCGCCAGTCGCAACACGTCGTGGCGCTCCACGAACGAAAACTGATGGATCGCCACAAAGCTCGCCTGCTGGATCAGATACGGCGCTCGGATCGGCGCCTCCCCGAAGCGCAGATGCGAAATGGTTTGGGCGCCGGATTTGTGCAAGTCGTAGACGAAGTAGCCCTGGGCGTGGAGACCGGCATCCTCGGCGATGATTTTGACCGTATTCTTGTTTGCGCCGACCGTTCCGTCCGCGCCCAGCCCGTAGAACACAGCGCAGACCAGGCCGGGCGGATCGACGGGAAACGCCGGATCGGCGGCGAGACTGGTGTGAGAGACGTCGTCGTCGATGCCGAGGGTAAATCCGGTCCGCGGCACCTTCTTGCCTAATTCGTCGAACGCCGCCTTCGCCAAAGCCGGCGAGAAGTCCTTCGACGACAGGCCGTAGCGCCCACCCACGAGGCGCGGCAGAAAACCGCGCTTGCCGGTCGCAACCGCCTGGACGAGCGTCGAGACGACATCCAGATACATTGGTTCGGCTGGCGCGCCAGGTTCCTTGGTCTGCTCCAGCACGGCGATCGAGCGCACGGTTTCCGGCAGCACCGCGAGCAAGGCCGCTTCATCGAACGGACGGAACAAGCGGACCTGCAGCACCCCGACCTTCTCGCCTCTCGCTTGCAGGGCTTCGGCTGTGGTTATGGCCGTTTCCGCGCCAGTGCCCATCGCCACAATCACCCGCTCCGCATCCGCCGGGCCGAAGAAGTCGAACGGGTGGTATTGTCGGCCGGTTAGGGCGGCGAACCGGTCCATGTGCTTCTGCACGATCCCGGGCAGCGCGGCGTAGAACGGGTTCACCGTCTCGCGGGCCTGGAAGAACGTATCCGGGTTGTGCGCCGTGCCACGTATGAACGGATGCTCCGGGTTCAGTGCCCTTGCCCGATGCGCTCGTACCAGATCGTCGTCGATCATCGCCCGGATTTGCTCATCGGTCAGCAGTTCGACCGTGTTCAGCTCATGCGATGTGCGGAAACCGTCGAAGAAATGCAGCACCGGAATGCGCAACTCAAGCGTCACCGCCTGCGCGATCAGCGCCATATCGTGCGCCTCCTGCACGCTCGCGGACGCCAGCAATGCGAAACCGGTGGACCGAACCGCCATCACGTCGGTGTGGTCGCCGAAGATCGACAGGGCCTGAGTGGCCAATGCCCGGGCGGCGACATGGAACACCGTCGGCGTCAGCTCGCCAGCGATCTTGAACATGTTCGGCACCATCAGCAGCAGGCCTTGGGACGCGGTAAAAGTCGTGGTCAGCGCGCCCGGATTGCAGCGCGCCGTGCACCGCGCCGGCCGCTCCGCCCTCGCTTTGCATCTGCTGGATGATCGGGACGTTGCCCCAGATGTTCTTGATACCGAGCGCCGCCCATTCGTCAGCGAGTTCGGCCATGGTGGACGATGGCGTGATCGGATAGATCGCGCAGACCTCGTTCACCCGGTAGGCGACATGGGCGACGGCGGTGTTGCCGTCCATCGTGGCGTGGTTCCGGGACATGGGGACTCCTGAGGCGTCAGTCCGCATCGCGGCGGGCGAGGGGCTATCATCCATGGCTTAGGGTACCAGTGCTAACAAAGGGCTGGGGTCAACCGCGGCGGTGATAGAATCCGCTTCCGCCACCATCTGGATGGCATGGCAGGGGCACTGCTCGAAGCACGTCGCGCAACCGGTGCATAGCGCCTCGTTCAACCGGTAGCCGGGGTCCAGCTTGATGATCGCTTGCTCCGGACAGGCGCCGAAGCAGTTGTCGCACTCGAAGCAGACACCGCAGCTCAGGCAGCGCTGCGCTTCATGCCGAGCAACGGGTTCGCTCAGCCCGGCGAGGACCTCGGAAAAATCAACGAGCCGGTCCTTGTCGGCCAATCGCTGCTGCGCCGCCGGATCGACGTCGCTGAACACCGGCAGATGCAGCATATCAAACGAGGCCACCGGTGGCAGGTCGGCCGGCGTGTAGATCTGCCCCCGCAGCCAGGCATCGATGTTGCGTGCCGCCAGCTTGCCGTGGCCCGTCGCCACGGTGACGGTCCGCTCGCTCGGCACCATGTCGCCACCGGCGAACAGACCTGGATGGCCGGTCATCATTTGCCGGTCCACGACGACAGTGCCGTCGGGCTTTGCTTCTATGCCCGGAATATCGCGAAGGAAGCCACTGTCGGTCTGCTGGCCGAGGGCGAGGATGACGCTATCGGTTTCCAGCGTGTCGAATTCGCCGGTTGGATGCGGCCGGCCTTTGTCGTCCAGCTCCATGCGTTCGAGGGTCAGGGAGGGGCCGACGATTTCCTTGATGCTGGTCAGCCAGCGGATTTTGACACCTTCCTCCATCGCCTCATCGGCCTCGAAACCGTGCGCGGGCATGTGCGCGCGGTCGCGGCGGTAGATGATCAAGGCCTCCTCGGCGCCGAGGCGGCGGGCGGTGCGGGCGGCGTCCATCGCCGTATTGCCGCCGCCGTAGATGACGACGCGGCGGCCCAGGGTGGGTTTGCCGCCCGAGCCGATCTGGCTCAGCATCGAGACCGCATCGAGAATCTTGGCAGCCTCGCGGGCAGGGATCTCGGCGTGCTGCGCGATGTGGGCGCCGATGGCGACGAACACCGCGTCGAAGCGGCCGTTTTGTTGTTCCGCTTTAACGTCGGTCACCGGGTGATTCAACACGATCCGGACGCCGAACCGCTCAATTCGGGCGACCTCGGCGGCCAATTCCGCTCGGGGCAGGCGATAGGCCGGGATGCCGAACTGGAGCATACCGCCGGCGATGGGGCCGGCCTCGTGGATTTCGACCTGATGTCCAAGCCGAGTCAGATGATAGGCGGCCGACAGACCGGACGGACCCGCGCCGACGACCAGGACTCGCTTGCCGGACGGCGGGGCATGGCGGGGATAGTCCCAGGCCTCCGCCGCGGCGCGGTCGCCGAGGAAACGTTCCACCGCATGGATCGACACCGGCGCGTCCATCTCGCCCCGATTGCAGTTGGACTCGCACGGATGATAGCAGACCCGGCCGTGAGTGGCGGGCAACGGGTTGTCGGCGACCAGGATTTCCCAGGCCTTTCGATACTCCCCGGCCTGAGCCTGCGCGAGCCAACCCTGGATGTTCTCGCCGGCTGGGCAGGCATGATTGCAGGGTGGGCGCAGGTCGGACCAAATCGGATGACGGGTGCGGAACGGACCGGTGCCGCGGTCGAGCGTCAGGTCGATGACCGGCGTCAGGTCGTGCGAAGAGCCGATTGCCATGGGTACGGGGCCTCCGGAGTGTGTGAGACCGGGAGAAAGCACGTTATCCGCTCGGGCGCGTTGATGCGGATCAACTGCACCCCATCCTCACGGACGAGGCGGCAATGGATCTCGCCTCAAAGCGCCCCTACACCGATCTTGTCTATCAGCCGATGCTCGAGGCGATGGAGTATCTGCGCGCCAATGGTTCGCAGCGTGTGTATTGCATCCCCCCGAGCGAAGGGTTGGCACGAGGTTCCGGTTCAGATTATGGACCTCGCCGAACGGATGGGCCTCGGGTTCGCCTTCCCGACGTGGACGCTGATGATCAAGGGGTCACCGCGCGCAGGGGCCACGGACCACAGCGGCACGGTCATTCCGTTCTGCGCCTGACTTCCGAACCCGATCGCTCCAGATTTTCTCCCTTTGGCGAAGCCGATTCCGCCCGTGCCGTGATCCGGGCCGCTACAGCGGATTGAGGCTGAGTTCCACGCGGCGGTTCTTGGCGCGGCCTTCCGGGGTGGTGTTCGAGGCAGCCGGATCGGCGTCGCCGAAGCCTTTGGCTAGCACGAGGCTCGGGTTCAGGCCCTGCGAGATCAGGAATGCCCGCACATTATCCGCGCGCATCTGCGAGAGCTGCAGGTTAGATTCAATGCCATGCGCGCGCAGCTCCGGCCCGATCGGCGTGCTGTCGGTGAAGCCGCTGACGTAGAGGGGGCGCGTCTGGCTCGGCCCGAGCTTATGGACGATCTTCGCGAACTCTTCCTTGCCGGCTGCCGAGAGTTCCCAGCCTCCCGGCTGGAAGGCGAGGTCGCTGTTGACGGTGTAAAGAACCGACATCGCGGCCATCAGCGTGTCGAAGCAGCCAGCCGAAAGTTCGGACGCATGCGCCTTCATGCACGCCTTAATGCGCCCCTCGCCCGGCGGTACGCCGGGACAGAGCCGGTCCACGTCGCCCCCGCAGGCGTGCAGAAGCTGCTGCTCGGTGGGGATGTCCTGCGCGATCGCATGGGCGGCGGCAAGTGCCACCAGCGATGCGGCGAGGGCGGTGACGGCGCGTTTCATGTCGGGTCCTCCATGTTCTGCGCGCGGCTTCCGGCGGCGGGTTCAATGTCCGAGGCGTCAGTCCATGCGACCGGCGTAGTGCCGAAAGAGGAAAAGGGCTATGCGGATTCGGCGGCGCTTAATGAGCGCCCGGACTTCGACCGTTCAAAGATCAAGCAGAGTGTGCGAAAACTCGCTTTCGCTGCGATAGTCACGCAATCGATGGTGAGCAGCCACGGCTGGTCCCGACGGACGGCGGGTTTGGCTCGGTCGCGCTGTTACAACCCCTTCGTGCACGGATGGCCGCGACGCGCCCGGCCATGACGGTTGAGGCATGATGGATCAATAGTGAATTTTGTCCTGCTTGCGGTCCCATTCCTCGAACGCCGCCCAGCCCTCCGCGCGCAGCAGCCGCTGGATCGGGATGGTTCGCTGGTCCAGCGGCAACGGGATCTCGTGATACAGGAAGTCGTCGCGGAAGCCGATCTTCGCCGCGTCGTGTCGATCGTTCGAGTAGTAAATGCGGCCCAGCCGAGCCCAATAGATCGCGCTGAGGCACATCGGACAGGGCTCGCAACTGGTATATATCTCGCAGCCCGTCAGATCGAACGTCCCCAACGCCTGACAGGCCAGCCTGATGGCCACGACCTCGGCATGCGCGGTGGGGTCGTTGGTGGAGATGACCTGATTGAACCCCTCGGCGACGATCTTTCCGTCTTTGACGATCACCGCGCCGAATGGGCCGCCGCGGCCTGAGCGCATCATGTCCAACGATAGCTCGATGGCCCGCCGCATGTGGACGGCCCCTGGCTCCTCCTTGGTCATCAGCGGCGCGCCTGGGCGATAATCGGAGGGCAGACGCAAGCGCCACAGCTTGGTTCGACCGTCGGCGTCGGGGTTGGCATTGGGGTTGCGCTCCGCTGTGAGAGTTGGGGTTGGAATTGTGGCTGTAGTTGCAGGATTTGCGCCGCGACCGAGACCGCAACGACTGCGGATACCTCAACAAATGGGGTTCGTCGACAGCCTAGAGCAGTAGATCACGTCCTCCTCGCTTCGGCCGCCTTGAACGGGGATATCTTGAACGCGGCCGGCACGTCACCAAAGGCCAGGATCTTGTAAGTCGAGGGCGCGTGGATGCGCAAATTCCCCTTGTCGTCTACCAGAACCACGGTGCGTGCACGCCCCGCCCCGACGCAACCTACCTTGCTGCCTCACAGCTGCGTCAACGCTTGAGCCCGCGGCGCACGGTAAGACTAAGGTTTCATCATGGAAATGGACGATAAACGGATATGTGACCATTTGATGGGCAATTTGTCATACAACTGTTGTGATCTAGTTCGGTGCACCGGTACGCCCAGCGGCATGCAGCGCGTTGAACCAGTGCCGCACCAGGAAGCGGGCGACGAAGATGCAGGCTGGAATCTGCCAGCTCCACCTTTGGGGAGACGTAGGTGAATGACTAATGGTTGCTTGAAGCATGGTGAATACGACGGGCAAGGTCAGGTAGTTGTTGTGAACCGAGCGCTGGTTGGCGACCTGGCCCCATATCGGGTCAGCCGCGGCGGCCCGCTGAAGGCCCCGCTGTGGACCCTATTGGGTGGTATTCGAAGTACGAAATTCGCCAACCCGGAGACACTTGCTGGGAGCCGGAGACTTGACTGCTGTTGCCGAACTTATGCTGCCAGAGCTTTCGAGTGCCAGATAAATGTCTGGCGTATGGGGCTTGTTGAACAGCATCTTGCCGAGATCGAGCTGAAGCTGCGGCCGGGCAAGGATTTCGGTATAGGTGTTGTTGCCGAAGCCATCCTTGCCCTTCGGCCCGACGATGTCCATGAAGCCCCGAAAGTCCAGCGGCCAGCCAGTGAAACTCATTGGGAACGAGCCACACGAATTCGGCCTCAGGGGCGGGGCTGAAGCTGACCGGACCGCCGTGGACAAAGCACTCGTTGGGGCAGTTTGAGATCCCGTTGTCGTTCCACTCTTTAGAAAAATGGACGCCGATGTTCAGAAAGCCCGCCGGCACGGCCACATGAAAGTTCGGGCCGACGACCAGCAGCTTCTTGGCCGGTGCGAACTCGGTGTTCTAGCTCTCAGCGTCGCCGCCGATTTCGAAGTTGACCGCCGAGATCGGCCCGAACGCGGTGTTTATGCCGAAAATCTTGTCCGGGCTGAACTGGCCTCGATAGACGGCGTAGAACTCGGTGGAACCACCCGCCGAGTTGTTCGCGGGTTCGTTGGCGTTAGAGAATAGAATGTCAACGTTGAAGAAATTGGAGCCGTAGTTCCAGACGTCGAAATGTGCGACATTTGCAATGATCTTGTTGACATTTCTCGATCCCTCGCCGCCGCCGGGGTTGGAAATCCACGGTCCATCGCGCACACCCATCGAGGTATCGCTGAATCCTTGCGCCCGCGCCGTGGTGGTCGTCAGGGCCAGGGTCGCCGCGACCAGTAAATGTCTCAACTTCATTCTGTATCCTCTTTTCTTCAGCCCCGGTTGCACTCGGCGGCCGGCTGGCGACGATGATTGCGTTCCGCAACGGTCAATCAGCAATCGATGTGCCAAGGTTGGGAAGATACGCGGGGTCGGGCGACGGTTCGGCAGCAGTGGTGAAACCACGCAACAGCTCCTGTCGCGGTTGAGTTTACGAAACGGTCATCCCCACGCGCTCGGAAGTTCCCGTTCTTCCGTGCCACGAAGCTCGATCTTAAGAGCGGCAGGCGGTCTGTAAGAATTCGGTAACATTGACGGCTGAAATCGCACAAATTCCGCCTAAATGCCGCTTTCATAAGCAGAAAACGGACCATCATTAGATATTTCATCTAGCCAGGCCTTTCGCCGCGGAATGGCATGCCGTTTGCCTGACCAAGTGCCAAGCCGGGACCAATCGCGACTCCAGGCCCGATCCGCTGCGCCGATTGCCGCGCAGAGGACAATCATTGCGAACGGGGAAGAGCATGTCTGTCACGACAAACGATTTTTCACGCCGTCGCCTGCTGCAAGGCACCGCCGGAGCCGCCGGCTTGGCCGCGCTCGGGCTCCCGATACACGAGGCAAGAGCAGCCAAGGAACTCGTCGTCGGCTTTATCTATGTGGGGCCGAAAGACGATTATGGATACAACCAGGCACACGCCGAAGCGGCTGCAATGCTAAAGAAGATGCCCGGCGTCAAGATCGTTGAGGAAGAAAAGGTTCCCGAGACCGACGATGTCTCTAAGACCATGGAAAGCATGATCAAGCTGGACGGCGCGACGTTGCTGTTCCCCACCAGCTTCGGCTATTTCGACCCGTACATGCTGAAAATGGCGGCCAAATATAAAGACATCCAGTTCCGTCACTGCGGCGGCTTGTGGCAGAAAGACAAGCACCCGATGAACACTGGGTCGTACTTTGGATACATCGGTATGTGTCAGTATCTGAACGGCATCGCCGCCGCCCACACGTCAAAGACCAAGAAGCTTGGCTTCATCGCTGCCAAGCCGATCCCGCAGGTACTCATCAACGTCAACAGTTTTGCTCTCGGCGCCCGGTCGGTCGACCCCAGCATCACCACCTCGGTGATCTTCACCGGTGAATGGTCGATGCCGGTCAAGGAAGCCGAGGCCACCAACAGTCTGATCGGCCAGGGCATCGACGTCGTAACATGCCATGTCGATGGTCCGAAAGTGATCATGGAGACCGCCGAACGCCGGGGCATCTACACCTGTGGCTACCACGCGGACCAATCCAAGCTGGCGCCGAAAGGATATCTCACCGGCGCCGAGTGGAACTGGATCACCGTCTATAAGCAGTTCGTCGACGATGCCCAGGCCGGCAAGCCGATCCCCAATTTTACCCGAGGCGGCCTCGCGGAAGGCTTCGTCAAGATGTCGCCCTTCGGACCCGCCTTGCCCGAAGCGGGCCGCAACAACATCACCACGGTGAAGTCGGAAATCATGAAAGGCAACTTCTCGGTGTTCAAGGGTCCGTTGAAGGACAACAAAGGCACCGTCGTCGTGCCGGACGGGACCGCACTGCCGGAAACCGCGATCCAGCTAGAGTCCTGCAACTACCTGGTCGAGGGAATAAACGGCTCGATAGCCTGAGAGCCCGCGCTATGAGCAGCGCGACAACCGTGACGACGGTGCCGGCCTCCCCGCCGGTACCGCCGACCGACCAGTGGTATCCGCTCCGCCGCTCCGCCGAGGCGATCCTTGCACCGCTGGTCGCACTGCTGGGCGCGGCGGTCCTGTTCTCGATCTTTCTGCTGTTCCTGGGCGCCTCGCCGCTGGATTTTCTCGATCTGGTCTGGCGCGGTGCGTTCGGAAGCTGGTTTTCCATCCAGAACACCGTGCAGCGCGCCTCGCCGCTGCTGCTGACCGCGTTGTGCGTCGCGCTGCCTGGCCAGCTTGGTCTGGTGATCATCGGCGGCGAGGCGGCCGTAGTCCTCGGTGGCCTCGCGGCGACGGTCGCGGCGCTGCCGTTGGTGAACACCAGCCCGGTGGTGGTATGGGCGGCCATGGCGGTGGCCGGGTCCGCGATGGGCGCCTTCTGGATCGGCCTGAGCGGCTGGCTGCGCGCGCGTCTCAACGTCAATGAGGTGATTGCCAGCCTGGTGCTGGCCTATATCGGGCTGGCGCTGTTCAACCACTTCGTCGAGGGGGTGCTGCGCGACCCGGCCAGCCTGAACAAACCTTCCACCTACGGGATCGGCGACCAGAACATGCTCGATACCGTGCCGTGGCTGGATGTGCATCCCGGGCTTCCGGTCGGGATCCTCGCGTGCATCCTGTGCTGGGTGCTGATCTATCGCACCAGCGTCGGCTTCGCCTCGCGTGTCACCGGCGGCAATATCCGAGCGGCGCAGTTGCAGGGGTTGCCGGTGACCAGGTTGATCCTGCTGGCTTGCGCCATCGGTGGCGGCTGTGCCGGCCTGGCCGGCGCCATCGAGGTCGCGGCCGAGTATGGACGCGCTAACGCGTCGCTCAACGCCGGATACGGCTACACCGGCATCCTGATCGCCTTCCTCGCCCGGTTCAACCCGCTGGCGATCATGCCGATGGCGATCCTGCTCGGCGGCTTGGGCGCAGCCGGCGGACTGCTGCAGCGGCGGATGGGCCTGCCCGACGCAACGATCCAGGTGCTGCAAGGCCTGATCTTCGTTTCGATCCTGGCGAGCGACACGCTATACGGACGCTTCCGCTGGTTCCAGCCCCGTGGAGGTGCCTGATGGAGGCCATCGGCACCGTCCTGCTGGCGATGCTTGCCGGCAGCCTGCGGGTCAGCACACCGTTCCTGTTCGTCAGTCTCGGCGAGTGCCTGACCGAGAAATCCGGCCGCATCAACCTCGGCAACGAAGGCGTCTTGGTCCTGGGAGCAATGGTTGCATACGCAACCTCTTATGAGACAGGTAGCCCGTGGGCCGGCGTGGCAGCTGCCGCTGTCGCGGGCCTGTTGCTGGGCGGCCTGCACGGCGCGATCTGCTCGTTAGCGAGGGTAAACGACGTGGCGATGGGCATCGCCATCATGCTGGCGGGCACCGGCATCGCGTTCTTCTTCGGCAAGCCATACGTCCAACCGAGTGCCACTCTGCTGCCGGGCATTCCCCTAGGCTTCTGGTCAGACAATGCGCAGGTGCGCAACGCGCTGTCGGTGTGCCCGTTGTTCCTGCTCGGCATCGTCGCTGCAATCGCGCTCGAGTGGGCCTTCAACGCCACCCGTATCGGACTGCGCGTCCGTATCGTCGGCGACAGTCAGGACGCGGCGCTGGCGCTCGGGCTGCCGATCGATCGCACGCGCTTCCTCGCCACCGCCTGCGGCAGCGCGCTGGCGGGAATCGGCGGTGCATTCCTGTCGCTGTACTATCCGGGAAGCTGGAACGAGGGCCTGTCATCCGGCCAGGGACTGATGGCCGTGGCGCTCGTTGTCTTCTCGCGCTGGAACCCGATCAACTGCATCTATGCCTCGCTGCTGTTCGGGGCGGCCGGCGCGCTCGGACCGTCGTTGCAGACGGTCGGAATCACCTGGGGCTACTACCTGTTCTACGCGGCACCCTACATCGTGACCCTGGTTGTATTGATCATCACCGCCCGAGGTGGCCGATCCTTGCGCGGTATGCCTGGGCAACTATCGATCGGACGGTAAATATGGCAAGCATCGCTTCCGACCCGTATCCCTGGCCATTCGACGGTTCACTGAGGCCGCAGAACACGGCGATCATCGTCATCGACATGCAGACCGATTTCTGCGGCGTCGGCGGATATGTCGATAAGATGGGCTACGACCTGTCGCTGACACGCGCGCCGATTGGCCCGATCGCGTCGGTGTTGGCGGCCCTGCGCCCGCGCGGCTATACCATCATCCATACGCGCGAGGGCCATCGTCCGGACCTGTCCGACCTACCGGCCAACAAGCGCTGGCGGTCCCGCCAAATCGGCGCCGGCATCGGCGATCCCGGACCCTGTGGCCGCATCCTGACCCGAGGCGAACCGGGCTGGGAGATCATTCCTGATCTGGCGCCTCTCCCCGGGGAGATCGTGATCGACAAGCCGGGGAAGGGTAGCTTCTACGCCACCGACCTGGAACTGATCCTACGCACCCGCGGCATCACCAACATCATCCTGACCGGGATTACCACCGACGTCTGCGTCCATACCACGATGCGAGACGCCAACGATCGCGGTTTCGAGTGTCTGCTGCTCTCCGATTGCTGCGGCGCCACCGATGCCGGCAACCACGCCGCCGCGCTGCACATGATCAAGATGCAAGGCGGCGTATTCGGTGCCGTCAGCGACAGCAAGGCCTTGCTGGCCGGATTGCCATGAGCCAAGTAACCAGGACCCACGCCATCGGTGTCGAGGCGGTCGGCATCGGCAAGCATTTCGGCAGCTTCCACGCGCTGACGGAGGTGTCGCTGAAAGTCACGCCTGGCACCGTGCACGGCCTCCTCGGCGAAAACGGTGCGGGCAAATCCACCCTGGTAAAGTGCCTGCTCGGCTACTATCGAGCTGATGAGGGCGGCTTCATCGTCGATGGCCGAGAAGCGACAATCGAGCGGCCCGCCGATGCAGACGCGCTGGGCCTCGGCATGGTGTATCAGCATTTCACCTTGGTCCCGTCGATGACCGTCGCGGAAAACCTGGTGATGTCCCGCCAGAGCGTTCCGGCCGTGATCAACTGGCGCGAGGAAATCGCCGGCCTCCAGCAATTCATGGAACGGATGCCCTTCAAGGTGCCGCTGGAGGTCGAGGTGGGGGGTCTCGCCGCCGGCGAACGGCAAAAGACCGAGATTATCAAACAGCTTTATCTTGAACGAAAGTTCCTGGTGCTGGACGAACCGACCTCCGTCCTGACCCCACAGGAAGCCACCGAGATGCTCGGTTTGGTGCGTGACCTCGCGCATTCCGGCGCGCTGACGATCGTTATTATAACGCACAAACTAAAGGAAGTGGCCGCTTTCGTCGATGAGGTCACCGTGCTGCGCCGCGGCCGGATGGCGGGCACCGGCGCGGTGAAGGATCTGGGGCCGGCCGACCTGACCGCGATGATGATCGGCGAGCCGCACGCCCCGAAAAACCCCGAACGAAAGGGTGCTCCGTCCAGCGAAACGAGGCTGGCGGTGTCGGCCTTGCGCACCGCCGAGGATAGCGGCCGCAAAGGTTTGTCGATCGACACGATCAATGTTCATGCGCATGAAATCGTCGGAATCGCTGGTGTCTCCGGCAACGGGCAGAAGGATCTGGTCGAGGTTCTCGGTGGCCAGAGGTTGATGGAATCCGGCCAGATCATCGTCGACGGCGCGCCCTACGACGCCAGCCGCGGGCAGTCCCAGGCGCACGACGTGCGCGTGCTGCCAGAGGAGCCGCTGCGCAACGGCTGCGTGCCGCCGATGACGGTCGTCGATAACCTCAACCTGCGCAGCTTCGATCTGGGTCCGAAGAAGTCACACCGCGGCTGGCTGGACCGTGCCGGGATGGCGGCGCGGGCAAAGGACATGATCGCGGCCTACGGCATCCGCACGCCGTCGCCTCAGGCGCCGATCGGCGTGCTGTCGGGTGGCAACGTGCAGCGCTGTGTGCTGGCGCGCGAACTGGACGGCGATGTCCGGCTGCTGATCGTGGCCAATCCCTGCTTCGGTCTCGACGTCAAGGCCGTGGCCGAGACGCGGGCGCGCATCATGGCGGCGCGCAACGCCGGCACCGCGGTACTGCTGATTTCCGAAGATCTCGACGAAATCCTTGAACTCGCGGACCGTATCGTCGTGATGCACGAAGGCCGGATCGCCCACGAGATGCCCGCCGAGGGCGCCGACCCACAAGAGATCGGCCGCCACATGCTGGGGCATGACTAACCTCACCCAGCCAGAGCTGGCTGGGTGAGGCCGAAGTTAGAAGTTGGTAATTACCGCCGGTGTGCCGTCCATTTTAGTCAACGATATCGAGAAATTCTCATTATAGGTGAACGCCTGGTCCTGCAGGAATTTGAGCGCGACCGCCTCGCCCAGCAGCATCGAGTAGTCGGTATCGCTCCGCCAGTGAATCCCGGCATGAATACCGTGGCCGAACGAGATATTATGAGCAAGCTTGTGCAACTCGCCGTTCACGCTCAGTTTCGAACCGCTGAACGGCTCCGTCGAAAGGCCATCCGCCGAAGGCATCACCGGGTTGGGAACCGTCGCGTCACCGTCGAAGAAGAACTTCAGAACGGTTATGCAGGCGCCGGCGACAGTGCCATGGCCGGTGGGATAGGCGGGATGTGCCGGGCTGCCCTCAGGGAACGCCTGGGACAGCAGGTAAGTGCCCCACCGCTGCTGGCTTTGCTCCACCGCCTCTGAGTTCAGTACCAGCGGATCGACCGTCGCGTCGACGTGCCCGCTTCCGCTCTTCATGAGCTGAATGATCCCACCGCCGGACTCCGGCCGATGGCGAAGATGCACGACCCATTTCTGATACCAGACCGCATTGATCGCCACACGCGCGACCGCAGCCAACGTTGCGGCGATGTCGGGGCCGCCAAAGGTCCCGAACGGCTGCTGGTTCTTGTACTTCAGATAGGGGCTGCCGGGATTTGTGGGAATACCAAGGGTGTTCATGACTAGATATGCAACGAAGTATGCTTGGTAAAGCTCATCGTCATGAGTGAAGGACGCGAGTCCGCGCCCGTTGTGCATGAAGCGCCGCTGCGGATCGAGCGCCGGCGGCGTCAATGGAGTAACCCCGTTCTGCACCGCCGCCCAGGTATCGAAGTTGGTCATATAGTCGGTGTTCGCGACGAGTGTCGCTATCTTCTGGTCCAGCGGCTGGGAGCCAAGATTGGTCGGCTGGATGCAGAACTGCGACAGATAAGGACCGACGGTTTCCCCGGCGAAGTAACTCTTCGACGGCATGCCGGTGATCAGCCCGCCGCGAAAAAGAAGACCAGGCGTAACCTTGCCGCCTGCGTCGCGCGGACCCGCGTACGTGGGCATCCCGCTCAGCTCCGTCGCTGCCGCCAGGGCGATCGGGTTCGAATTATAATCGCCGAACGGCACATCACGCAGTAGCGAAGCCCAATACAGTTCGACGAGTTCTGTCGCGTATTCCTTGCTGGCGACTGCCGGCGGCGGCGGAACCACCATGTCCCCAAATACTTCCGAGTCGGAACCAGCCAACGTGCCGGCGAAGGCGCCTTGTGGACCGTTCAACTTGCGCTCATCGCCCAGCTTAAGGGCGGCGTCCTCGAAATCGCCCGTGCCAGGGGTGGCGCCGTCGCTGCTGCCAAGCGCCTTACGGAACGCGGCGAAGGTTCCGGGATCGACCACGCCCGGCGAAATCTGCTTCAGCGCCTTGGTATAGGTTCCGGATTTATCCGCGTATCGGGTCTCATCCCCATTGGTCGTGTGAAGAAGGCCATTGGTCTTCTCCGCTTGCGCGATTGCGGTTCCAAATCGAAGAATGAATGCGTTCTTGCCGCGCTCATCCGTAACGCCGGCCGGAAAGCAGTCTGCCGCCGGTCGCGGTAATTTCGTCAGATCAACCATTTCTACTATCCATCTCATGCTGTGGGGTTTGTTGTAGTTACTTATCCGGCTTCGGCTTACTTCATGATACAGACTTGCCGTGGCACCGGTTGCAGACCTGAAGTACGGCTAAGTGGCCGCGCCGACGCGCGGCGAAAGTAACGCCTGGTGAAATACACCGGATTACGGACGTAAGACTTCAGATCTACAATAATCGGGCTGCGCTACGCTGTTTGCATGGGCGATTTTCCTTTCCTGGCAGACCGGTCAACTCGGGCAGGGCTGGAACCGTCACGCTTTGTCAAGCTGACGGCCGCACCTAACGTTTTTAATTTTGATCAGCACCCGGATCGGAAATTCGCGTAGAGTAAACCGGCTATTGAGGGTTCGATCTATCGCGACACCCAAAGTAATGTCTGCCGCCTGGGCTGTCAATGATCGAATGCCATTTCCTTGAACGGAGCAACCCGCGCGTTGCCCGCCGGAATGAGAATTGAACCGTGGCAGGAAGCCGCGACTTGACCAGCCCCGCAATTATGATCAGCCTCGGGGCTCACGTCACAAAGACACGGACACTGGAGGCTCGTCTATGGAACTCGGGTATTTCGCAATGCCGTCGCACCCGCCGGAGCGCGGGCTGAAGGCCGGTATCGACTGGGACCTTCAGACAATGCGTTGGCTGGACGAACTAGGCTACGCCGAGGCCTGGATCGGAGAGCACCACACCGCACCGTGGGAGCCCATCCGTCGCCGGACCTGCTGGTCGCTCAGGCATTGTTGCAGACGAAACGGCTGCGCATCGGTCCCGGCGGTTTCCTGCTGCCGTATCATCACCCGGCGGAACTCGCGAACCGGGTCGCGGTCGCTGGATCATATGTCCGAGGGCCGGCTGATGTTCGGCGTTGCCGCGTCAGGCCTGCCGAGCGACTGGGCGATGTTCAATGTCGACGGGATGTCAGGGACGAACCGGGAGATGACCCGGGAGGCGCTCGACATCATCCTGCGCCTGTGGAGCGACGAGCCGTCGTTCCACTATCGCGGTAAGTTCTGGAACGTCGACAAGCCTGAACCGATGTTCGGCGTCCTGCGGACCCACCTCAAGCCGCTGCAGCAGCCGCATCCGCCGATCGGGGTGGCCGGACTGTCGAAGAATTCCGATACGCTGAAGATGGCCGGCGAGCATGGCTTCCTGCCGCTCAGCCTGAACCTCAATCCGGCCTACGTGGGAACGCACTGGGCAGCGGTCGAGGAAGGCGCTAAACGCACCGGCCGCACCCCGCACCGGCGCGACTGGCGGATGGTGCGCGAGGTGTTCGTCGCCGATACCGATGCCGAAGCGATGCGACTGTCGGTCGGCGGCATGATGGGGCGGATGATGCAGGAATACTTCCTGCCGCTGTTGGGCCAGTTCGGCTTCCTGGACTACCTGAAGCACGACCCGTCGGTGCCGGATTCGGACGTAACCCCCGAGTATTGTGCACAGCACAACTGGCTGATCGGCTCGCCTGCGACGGTGGCGGAGAAAGCTGGAGCGAGTCTACCGAGAGGTCGACGGCTTCGGAACCCTCCTGGTGTTCGGGTTCGATTACAGCGACAATCCGCAGGCTTGGCACAACTCGCTGCGGCTGCTGGCGCAGGAGGTGGCGCCCCGGGTCAAACATCTGACGCCGCAGTAACCTCAAGATGGCGCGGATCGAGCAGCGTCTTGCATCCTTGGCCTGACGCTGCCGCCGCCGATGCAACCGCTGCAGGACGTGGTGCTGCCGTTTCCTGGGTGCGGGTATTCGGCGACCGCGCCGTCGTATCCGGCCACGGCCCACGTGCTACCCGATGGCTCGTTGGCGAGCCCACCGGGCCCGGGTCGGCACTGATCTGACTGAGGACCAAGGATGCCACGCCGCTCGGTTGACCGGCCTGGCAATTCTGGCAAGCCTGAGACAGTCATTGGGCGACCACGTGGTCGTGGCGCCGTCCTACATCGTCACCGCTGCAGAGATCGAAACGGTCGTTGAGCGGCTCGGCGACGCGCCGGACGCTGCCGTTAGCAGCCTCTGAGAAGCATTCGCATCATTACGCTCCCCACTTGACGAAAACGACAACTCCGCCACATTTCGCGCCATGCGAAATTTCTCCGACCTGACAGAGCGGGAGATCCTCGCCCTTGCCATCGCCAATGAGGAAGAGGACGGCCGTATCTACCTAGACATCGCCGAAGGCCTCCGCACCGAATATCCCGGCAGCGCCAACGTCTTCACCGAGATGGCCGGCGAGGAGGGCGAGCACCGCCGCCGCCTGCTGGACGTCTATCGCGCAAAATTCGGCGAGCACATCCCGCTGATTCGCCGCCAAGACGTCCGCGGGTTCATCCAGCACAAGCCGGTCTGGCAGATGTACCCGATGAACCTGAAGTCGGTGCGCCTTCTTGCCGAGGACATGGAGACCGAAACCCAGGCTTTCTACCGCCGCGCCGCCGCCCGCAGCGAGGACGTCACCATCCGCAGGCTGCTCGGCGATCTGGCTGACGCCGAAGTGGAGCATGAGCATCGCGCCGATCAGTTGGTGGTCGAAAATCTGCCGGCCAATGTCCGTCGCGACGAGGACGCACACGCCCGCCAATCATTCGTGCTGCGCGTAATCCAACCCGGCCTAGCCGGACTGATGGACGGTTCTGTTTCCACCCTGGCGCCGGTATTCGCCGCCGCGTTCGCATCCGGCAACACCTGGCAAACCTTCCTCGTCGGGATGGCGGCCTCGGTTGGCGCCGGGATCTCCATGGGCTTCGCTGAAGCGTTGTCTGACAATGGTAGCCTGACTGGCCGAGGCGCGCCGTTGATCAGGGGTGGCATCTGCGGGCTGATGACCACGGCTGGCGGTATCGGGCATACGCTGCCGTTCCTGATACCATCATTCTGGTACGCGATGGCAGTCGCGATCGCCGTGGTGATAGTCGAACTGGGTGTCATTTCGTGGGTGCGCTGGAAATACATGGACACGCCGCCACTGTCGGCAACGCTGCAGGTCGCGTTCGGCGGGGCCTTGGTTTTCGGCGTGGGAATCCTCATCGGCAGTAGCTGAGGCGCCTCCTCCCAGTCTCCCGCAGCCCTAGCAGGGCGGCACCTGGCCGTTCGAGCAGGCGACGCTCGATCCCGGTGGGACAACAACAGTCGTGTTCTTAGGCGGTGCACTTTCGTTAAAGCTGAGGCAGCCACCTAGACCGAGCGGAATGAGGGCGGCCAGGAACAATTTGCGCATGCGTTGGGGTCCTTTCAGGATGGGCCCATTCACAACGCAACCGCGTTCAAATGGTTCCTGAGATGCGCTTCTGGAACAATCCTCAGCCCAATGGCGGTGCATCCCTGGAATTCCAGCGCCCATCTCTCACCCGACATAGTCTGGTCACAGCCGCTCGATCGTCCGCTCGCTCGCCACTGGCGTCAGGCTCGCCAGCAGGGCCGGAATGAAAACCAAGCTCGCCAGCAACGTGCACCCCAGACTGATCAGCAGCAGTTTCCCCATGCTCGCGGTTCCCGGATGAGCCGACAACGCCAGCGATCCGAACGCGGTGCCGGTGGTCAAAGCCGAGAACAGGATCGCCCGCGCCGTCGCACTCCCCAGCGGACCATGCTGCCCGGCACGCCAGTTCATCACGAAATAGATGTTGAACGAGACACCAACGCCCAGCAACAACGGTAGCGCTATAATATTGGCGAAATTGAGCGGCAACGGCAGCAGCACGGCGATCAGCAGCGTCAGCATTGCCGACATCAGCAACGGTGCCATCACCAACGCTGCATCAAGCAAACGGCGGAGCAGACCTAGCAGGATCACCGCGATGGCAATGACCGCATAGAGCGCGGCCTGCCGAAACGCGCCGACAATCGTGTCGGCGGTCGCCGCGATCGTGACGGCCGACCCGCCCGCATCAGGGGCAATTGCCGAAACCTGCTGGACGAACATCTTCAACCCCTCCGGCGTCTGGGCTTCGGGCTTGGGATTGACCTGCACCCTTGCTCGTCCGTCAGGCAACAGCCAATCCCGCGCGAAGTCGGGTGGGATCGTCTTCAACGTGACCGGCTCCGCGCTTAGAGCCAGCCGCAAATGCTCAAGCTGCGTCGGCAGGAAGCGGGTCAAAGCCGCATTCGCCGCCATCAGCACGTCGTCTGGCGCGGTCAGCATGCGGCGCAGATCCGCGGCAATCGACGCCAGGGGATGATCTTTCGGCAGTTTCGTCAGGGCGGGATCGATTTGCGCCAACGCGGATTTGGCCGCCATCCGGATTTGCTCAGCTGTGACCGGGGCCGCCGATCCGTGCGGGGCGAGGGTCGGGGCCAGGATCGTGTTGGCGTCAGCGATCACCGCGAGCTTCTGCTGCTGATCGTTAGGCACAAAGCTATTGATGCTGATGACCCCGTTAACCGTCGGCAACGTCTCCAACTTTTCGCTCAGGGTCTTCGCCGCCTGGGCGTCCGGGGCCAGCACATCGATCGTGTAGGGGTTGGTCAACGGATTATTGATCAGGTCGCGCAGCGTGCGCATCGCCTCGGTGTTTGGGTTTTTGGTGTCCAGCGGATCGGAATCGAACGCCAGCCAGGGTGACACTGCGATCGCCGCGACCGCTAGCACGCCGAACCCGATCAGGATCGGCCACCGCCTCCGCGCAACCACCGGATCGATCCGAGCCGCGAAGGCGAAGCCGACCTCGCCCGCCTCACCGCGCGGACGAAACACTGTGATCGCGGCTGGCAGGAAGACCAGCGTGCAGATAAAAGCCATGATCATTCCGGCGCCGGCAATCAAGCCAAGCTCGGCCACACCGGAAAATGCCGTCGGCACGAACGCCAGGAAGCCCGCCGCCGTGGCCAGGGCAGCAATCAGGATCTGCACGCCGACCCGCCGCGCGGTCTCGGTCATCGCGGCGGCGGGATCGCCGGTCTCGAAACGGAACTCGCGGTAGCGCACTGAAAACTGGATGGCGAAATCGACCGCGATCCCGACGAACAGGACCCCAAATCCGACCGACACCAGATTAAGCGTGCCGACCGCGACGGCCGCGAAAAGCACCGTTAGCATCAGGCCCAGCACCAGCGTCATCAGGATCGGCAGTATCAGCCGCCAGGAGTGAACCGCCAGAAACAGCCACAGTGTGATCAGCACCAGGCTGCCGACCAAGCCCTTCACGGCGCCCTCGGCGACCGAGGCGAATTCCTCGTCCGCCAGCGCGACCTGCCCGGTAATCCGGACACGAGCATCGCCTGATTGCACAAAGGGAAGATCGGCGATGATCTCCCGCATCGCCTTCGTCGCCGCTCCGCCCGGCTGCAGCGCGCCGAAATCCTGGCGAGGCTGCGTCAAGACGAAATGATAGGGACCCGCCAGTTCAGCTAGGCCGCCACCCAGCAGGGTCTCCCATGACAGCGGCTTCGGATGGCCGTCCAATGCATCCGCCATTGCCACGTGGAAACCCTTGATCGACGAGAGGTACGGCGACAGGTCGGCGTCGCCATGGGTCACGCCGATCCCCAATAGCGATAGCGCGGAGAACAACCCACGCGCCGACGGGTCGGCGACAAGTTGGCCCAGGAACGGCTGTGCGTCGATGGTCTGGTCCATCAGCGCCGACAACTGCTTCAGTTGCAGAAACAGCAGCCCTTCCTTTTCCAGGAACGGATTGGCGTCCGGGCGGCGCACATTCTGGAAATGGGTTTTATCGTCGGACAATCTGGCGGCGAGTTCGCTGGCCGTGGCGTCGGCCTCCTCGGGGCTGTGGGCGTCGACCACAGCGACCAGTAGGCCGCCGAACTGCGGAAATTCGCGGCTCATCTCCACGGCCCGCTGCCGCCAGGGCAATGTGGGTTTGAACAACAGATCGGTGTCGGTGCTGACGCCGAGATGGGTGGACGCGACCCAAGCGGCCGCGATGGCCAGCAACACGCCGGCAAAAACCATGGGCCAAGCATGACGGCGGCTGAAATCGACCAGATGGACGAGCAGGCGGATCAGCATGCGTGAAAAAAGCCTAATGACATGGAATGGCAGGAGTAGTCGCTCCATTCGGGTGGGTCCACCGTCGTGGTGATCAAACTTGATCTTGAGCCGGCGGCGGTGTCCCGCTATAGCCCCGTGCTTGCGCGGCCGGTCGGGATCGGCGGCGCCAGCGAGGAATGAGACCATGAAGCCGGGCATTCACCCAGAATATCACGAGATCAACATCGTCATGACCGACGGGACACAGTTCAAGACGCGCTCCTGCATGGGCAAGGAAGGCGACACGCTGCGTCTCGACATCGATCCGAAGTCCCATCCTGCCTGGACCGGCGTACAGCGCATGATTGATACCGGAGGTCAGGTCGCGAAGTTCAACAAGAAGTTTGCTGGACTTGGCATAAAGAAGTAGTTCCGGCAGGTCGACGGGAAGGGCTTGCGCGCATAGGTGGGCTGCAAGCATCGGGATACCGCGACGGACTCCCGTTCGGCGAAGCGACGCAAGTTGGCGGGCATATCTCACTGGTGCGCGGCAAACCGTGGATACGGCCCCCAGAGTCCTCTTGAACCGTCACCAGCCACTGCTTAATTGCTGTTTCGTCGGGAATGCCCAAAGGGGTTTCCGAGGTAAAATGAATGAGTTGGCCCAGGTGGGCGGCTCGAACAGGCAACCTTGCTTTGCAGGAGGTTTTTTATGACTACCGTTGACTTTGCTCCGCTTTTCCGTACCGCCATCGGTTTTGACCGGTTGGCGCGTCTCGTGGATACCGCTGCGTCAAGTCAAGACGCGCCATCTTATCCGCCCTACAACATCGAAAAGACCGGTGACGACACCTATCGCCTGACCATGGCGGTAGCTGGGTTCCGGCCGGACGACCTCGACCTTACCGTAAAGGACAATACTCTTGTCGTGTCGGGCAGAGTTGCGAATGACGGCCCGAAGGCGGAGATCCTGTATCGTGGAATTGCCGGCCGGGCGTTCGAGCGTCGTTTCGTTCTGGCCGACCATATTGTCGTTGAAGGTGCGGACGTCCAGCACGGTTTGCTGCATGTCGGCCTGAAGCGCGTCGTGCCGGAGTCGCTGAAACCTCGTAAAATCACGATCGGCAGCGGCCAGCAGGCCAGCGTTGCCCCGGCGTCGATCGCGAACAACGCTGACACCGACGTCGCCAAGGCCGCCTGACGGACGGCATATCTGATACGACCATCGCGGAGGCCTCTCCGGCCTCCGCTACTCCGTTCAGATGCGGGGGCCACCCGGCCTCCGCCTCGTCGGTCAGGACCGTTTGAAGAAGGCGTCAGCCGCGCTACGATGCGCGCTCTTCCGGCCGATATCAGTCTCTACCCGAGAGATTTCGGCCTTCAATTCTTGAATATAAAGATGGAGTTCTTCAATCCCTAGACTGTCCAGAAGCAGCGGTTCCAGTCGGCGCCGTTTCACTGGGGGCGCGTCTTCTTCCACGGGCATTTTGACTTCCCTCATATTGATTGCTTCGCGGGCATGGCGCGTCAGCCATGTGTATTCCAATTATCATATTACAGCTAAAGCCGCTTGACCCACCCCCCTTGCCTTGTCATATCCGCGCCTTGGCCGTCTCTGCGACACGTCAATTACGCTGATCGGTCCAGCGAATCGTCAGACCGAAATTTATCCGCCCGGCGGCCCTGAAAGTGCGAAAGCCATGACCCTTCCACTGATGCCTAAAGCTACAGCCGTGTGGTTGATCGAGAAAACCGCTCTGACGTTCACCCAGATCGCGGATTTCTGCGGCATGCATCCGCTGGAAGTGCAGGCGATCGCGGACGGCGAGGTCGCCCAGGGGATCGTTGGGTACGACCCTGTGGCGAATGCGCAGACCACACTGGAAAATATTCGCCAATGCGAGGCCGACCCAAATGCCAGGTTAAAGCTGATCGCGAACGCCTTGCCGATGCCCAAGCGCCTGCGCGGCTCGCGCTATACGCCAGTGGCGAAGCGCAATGACCGACCCGACGCTATCGCGTTTCTGCTGCGCAATTTTCCTCAATTGTCAGAAGCCCAGATCGGCAAGCTGCTGGGAACCACCAAGGACACAATTCAGAAGGTGCGTGAGCGCACTCACTGGAACAGCGCGAATATCAAGCCCCGCGATCCGGTAATCCTCGGATTATGTAGCCAGACCGATTTGAATGCAGCGGTCTCCCAGGCGAATGACCGGCTGGAGCGGGAGGGCCGAACCGTCCCGGTGCCGCCGCCGCCGGAGGCGGATGAGGCCGCCTGACCGGCGCGGCGGGTTGGGTTGTGGACTGTGTCCGATCAGCTGACCTGGGTGCGCAGCCTTTCCATTTCTTCCTTCAGACGTAGCTTCTCTAGCTTAAGTCGCGTAAGAGCCTCCGAATCGGGACGCGGCCGCTGGTCTTCGTCAAAAATTCGCATTTCGAGCGAAGCGTGCCGTTCCTTTAAAGCGTCGAGACGGGTATTCAGGCTCATGGACTGTGTACCTCCGTGTCTAACCGGTTGGCTGCCAGCTGCCGCCACACTGGCCGCAGCGGTGCACCGTAACGCGTTTGACACCTGTCTGAACAGATGCGAAAGCAAAGTGGCAGATAAGACGCAATTTTCTATCGTAGGTTGTGATCATGCTGAGCGATAGGGATTCTCTGCTACGCAAACTCCATGGGCTACGCAGCGAGCATCGCGACCTCGACACTGTTATCGCGCGGCTGGCCGACCAGGGGGCGTCCGATCAGTTGCACCTGCAGCGGCTCAAGAAGCGCAAGCTGATGCTGCGCGACGAGATCGCCTGGCTTGAAAGTCGGCTGATTCCAGACAGCATCGCCTGAGATGCCAGCGCCGCCGAATGCCGCGCCGCTGATTGGAATCATCATGGGCAGCCAGTCGGACTGGCCGACCTTGACGCATGCCGCCGACGTTCTCGCCCACCTCGGCGTGCCCCATGAGGTGCGGATCGTGTCCGCTCATCGCACTCCAGACCGTCTGCGCGCGTACGCGATGACTGCCCGAGATCGCGGGTTGAAGGGCATCATCGCCGGAGCCGGGGGCGCTGCCCACCTGCCTGGAATGTGTGCTGCCTGGACGCCGCTGCCCGTGCTCGGCGTTCCGATCGAAACGCATGCCTTGAAGGGCATGGATAGCCTGTTGTCCATCGTCCAGATGCCTGCTGGAATCCCAGTGGGAACGACAGCGATCGGACGGGCAGGGGCGGTCAACGCAGCTCTGCTCGCGGCGGCGATGCTCGCGACGCAGGACCCGGCGCTGGCAGGCCGGCTCGATGCCCTGCGCGCCGAGCAGTCCGCCTCGGTGCCCGATGTTCCCGAGCAGGCGGCCGCCGAGCCGCCATGACGCGCTTCCCGCTGCCGCCGAATGCGACCATCGGGCTGGTTGGCGGCGGCCAGCTTGGCCGGATGTCCGCACTGGCGGCGGCTCGTCTGGGATATCGTTGCCATATCCTCACGCGGGAGACCGATAGCCCCGCGGGACAAGTGTCCCATGCCGTCACCATCAGCGATTACAGCGACCCCGTTTCGCTGCGGGCGTTCGCCGGCTCGGTCGACGTGATCAGCTTCGAATTCGAGAACGTCAGCGCCGAGGGTCTGGATCTTCTCGCCTCGCTGCGCCCGGTTCGTCCGGCACCGTCGGTGCTGCGGATCAGCCAGGACCGGATCGAGGAGAAGAGTTTTCTCAACGCCGCTAGCATCACGACCGCGCCATGGGCGCCGGTCACGTCACGGAAGGAACTCGAGGCGGCGGTAGGACGGCTCGGTCTGCCGGCCATCCTAAAGACCACCCGCCTAGGATACGACGGCAAGGGTCAGGCCACGTTGCGCGTGCCCGATGATCTGGATCCGGCCTGGGAGCGGTTGACCCCGAAGCCCCTGGTGTTGGAAGGCTTTGTCGATTTTGCTCAGGAACTCAGCGTCGTTGTGGCCAGGGGCGCGGACGGCTCGGTCGCGTCCTTTGACACCGTGGAGAATCGGCATCGCGACCACATCCTGGACCTGACCTTGGCACCCGCTCGCATATCGCAGCCGGTCGACCTCGCGGCGCAGGACATCGCCCGCCGCGTGGCCGAGGCACTGGACCTTGTCGGCCTGCTGGCCGTGGAGATGTTCCTCGACAGCAGTGGCAAGGTCCTGGTGAACGAGATCGCACCGCGTCCGCATAACTCCGGTCACTGGACGATCGACGCATGTCCAGCCAGCCAGTTCGAGTTGCACATTCGAGCCATTGCCGGCTTGCCGCTGCCGCCGGCAACCCGCCATGCCGATGCGGTGATGAAGAACTTGATTGGGCCGGAAGGGATAGCTCTCTGGCCGATCGCCCTCGCCGAACCCGGGATCATTCCGCACCTCTACGGCAAGGCCGAGGCGCTACCGGGCCGCAAGATGGGGCATGCGACGCGACTGTTCCCACGTGGGGCCTTGCCGGGAGATTTTGGTGTAACGGCGGCGCTAGGGAGGTTGGCCACGGGATAATCGCTACGGTCGCCAGGGTCGGGCCGCCACCGCCGCACGGGGTTGCCGCGATATCCTCCTCCGCTATAGCCTCTGCTATAGCATCTGCTATAGCGCGGGACTAAGGAGTTCCGAATGGACGGTACATTCGAGGGGTTTGCGGAAAAACCCGCTCTGGCCCGTCACGCTGAAACCCTGTCGCGCCCAATGACACAGGCGCGGCATATGGCCGACGCCATCCGCGCTTTGGCAATCGACGCGACGGAGCGGTCGAAATTCGGCCATCCTGGGTTGCCGATGGCCATGGCCGATGTCGCCACGGCGCTGTGGACGCGCTACCTCAAGTTCGACGCGGCCGACCCGAGTTGGCCCGACCGCGATCGGTTCGTGCTCTCCGCCGGTCACGGGTCGATGCTGCTGTACGCGCTAACATATCTGACCGGCTACGATGGAATGTCGATCGACGACATTCGCGATTTCCGTCAATTGCCTAGCGAACATCCCGCGATCGAGACCACCACCGGCCCGTTGGGGCAGGGACTGGCAACGGCCGTCGGGATGGCGATCGCCGAACGCAACATGGCTGCCCGCTTCGGCAAGTCATTAGTGGATCATCGCACCTGGGTCGTCGCCTCCGATGACGACATGATGGAGGGCATCAGCCACGAGGCGTCAGCGCTCGCGGGACACCTCGGTCTGTCCAAGCTGACCGTCCTGTATGACGACAACCGCGTCTCGATCGACGGTGAAGCTTCACCGACCTTGTCGGACGACGTGGTGAAACGTTTCGCCACCTATGGCTGGGCGACCAAGAAGGTCGATGGTCACGATCCGAACATGATCCATGCAGCTTTGTCCTTCGCCGCCCGGTCCAGGAAGCCGACGTTAATCGCCTGCCGCACCATCATCGGCCTTGCCCCGACCAACGCCGCAACCAACGGCTCTCAGCTCGGGCCAAGCGAAGCCGCCGCAGCCAAGAAGCTGCTCGGCTGGCACAACCCTCCCTTCGTGACGCCCCATGACCTGAAGGAGCGGTGGCACTCCGTCGGCACCCGCGGCGCTTCCGCCCGACGTTCCTGGCTCAAGCGCCTCGCCCGGCATGCTCAGCGCGGCGAGTTTGAGCGCGTGATGGCTGGCCGGCTGCCGGACAATTGGCACGAGGCGGTGGGTGAACTGAAGCAACAGGTGGCCGATGACAGGCCAACGCTCGCGAGCAAAGCGTCGAGTCATAGATGCCTTGAGGCTCTGCTGGCTGCGACGCCCGAATTGATCGGAGGGTCCGCTGACTCTAACCTGACGCGGGCCAGGGGAATGGTCTTCCTCTCAGCTGGCAACTACAGCGGCCGATATGTCCATTGCGGCATCCGCGACCATGGTATGGCCGCCGCGGCCAACGGCATGGCGCTTCATGGCGGTATCATCCCATACATCGATACGTTTTTGGTGTTCAGCGACTACTTGCGTCCGGCGCTCCGACTGGCAGCGATGATGCGTCAGCGGGTTATTTACGTGCTGACGCATGACACTTTCGGTCTGGGTGAGGACGGTTCCACCCACCAACCGATCGAACAGCTGGCTAGCCTGCGGGCCATCCCCAACCTACACGTTTTTCGCCCTGGCGATACGATGGAGACGGTGGAATGCTGGGAACTTGCAATGCGGCGCACGGTTGGGCCCAGTCTTTTGGTACTGTCGCGCCAGGCGCCGCCGGCGTGGCGGACGGATACCACCGACAACCGTTGCTCGCGCGGCGGTTACGTCCTCGCGGAAGCGGAAGGTCCGCGCCAGGCCACGATCATCGCCACCGGACCGGAGCTACAGGTCGCCATGGCGGCACGTGAGAAACTGGCCAGCGACAACATCGCGGCCGCCGTTGTCTCCCTGCCCTGCTGGGAGTTGTTTGCGCACCAGGATGAAGTCTATCGCGCTCAGGTCTTGGGTGGGGCGCCGCGGGTCGGAATTGAGGCTGCCAGTGGTTTCGGGTGGGAACAATGGCTAGGGCCGGCGGGCAGCTTCATCGGGATGACCGGTTTTGGTGAATCGGCCAACTACGAAGACCTCTACAGCCATTTCGGCATCACGCCAGATGCCGTCGTCGCCGCGGTAACGCGC
Source organism: uncultured Pseudomonadota bacterium (assembly GCA_963832865.1). Lineage (GTDB taxonomy): Bacteria > Pseudomonadota > Alphaproteobacteria > Acetobacterales > Acetobacteraceae > Rhodopila. The sequence goes on along the minus strand of CAWHWH010000048.1, from coordinate 398,159 downwards.
CGCCTTGGGTGACGTGCCGTTTTTGCTTGCGTTTTGTGCAGCCGGTGCTGTTGATCTAGCTCAATGACCGACGCGATATGCCGTGCTGAGTCATCAGCTAGCCAGCGGAAAGGAAGTTAAGTCATGGTAGTCAAGGTTGCGATCAATGGCTTTGGACGCATCGGGCGCCTCGTGTTGCGCGCCATCATCGAAAGCGGCCGAGACGACGTCGTCCCCGTTGCGATCAATGATCTGGGCAGCGTCGAAGCCAACGCCCATCTCTTTGCCTATGACAGCGTCCATGGCCGCTTCCCCGGCCAGGTTGAGGTGTCGGGTGACACCATCACCATCCGCCACAACGGCAAGGTCTACGGCCCGCTGAAAGTGGCTGCCGAGCGCGATCCAACCAAGGTGCCCTATAAGGGCGTCGACGTTGCCATGGAGTGCACCGGCCATTTCAACAGCAAGGCAAAGGCCTCGGCTTTGTTGACCGCGGGCGCCCGCAAAGTCCTGATCTCCGCCCCGGGCGATGAGGTCGACGCCACGGTGGTCTATGGCGTGAATCACAAGGTTCTGACGAAGGACATGACTGTCGTGTCCAATGCGTCCTGCACCACCAACTGCCTCGCGCCCATGGCGAAAGTGCTGCACGAGCGGTTCGGTATCCTGCGCGGTTACATGGTGACCATCCACGCGTACACCGGCGACCAGAACACCGTCGATACACTGCACAAGGACCTGCACCGCGCCCGCGCGGCGGCGGTGTCGGCAATTCCGACCTCGACCGGCGCAGCGAAAGCGGTGGGTCTGGTGTTGCCCGATTTGAAGGGGAAGCTGGACGGCACCGCCATCCGTATCCCGACGCCGAATGTTTCGATCGTGTCGCTCGACGTGAACCTGTCCAAGGCGGCGACCAAGGACGAGATCAACGCGGCCATGCAGGACGCGTCGAAGGGTGAACTAGCTGGGATCCTTGACTACAACAAGGCGCCGCTGGTCAGCATTGACTTTAACCACAGCCCGGCGTCGTGCACCTTCGATGCCACGCAGACGGCTGTGGTGGATGGCGCGTTGACCCGGGTCATGGGCTGGTACGACAACGAGTGGGGCTTCTCCAACCGGATGTGCGACACCGCCGCGCTCTTGGGTAGCCTCTAAGTCCCCGTTAACGTCCTGGCCGGGCTCGCCCCTTGGCGCGCCCCGGCCACGACGCCGCAGCCCTTTGTGCACAACGGTCCAGGATCTTCCTGGTCGGTCGGGGGCCGACTTAACTCGGAGCTTTGCCATGCCCTATCGCACTCTCGACAACCTAGACGTCGCAGGTAAGCGCGTCCTGCTTCGTGCCGACCTCAATGTCCCGGTGCGTGACGGTCAGATCACCGATCTGACCCGCATCGAGCGGCTGTCTCCTACGATCAGGGAGCTGTCCGGAAAGGGCGCAAAGGTCATCGTCTGCAGCCACTTCGATCGGCCCAAAGGCAAGCGAGTGCCGGAAATGTCGCTCGCGCCGATGGCCGCTGCCTTAGGAGAAGTGCTCGACCGGAAGGTTCGTTTTGTTGAGGACTGCACCGGCCCCGCGGCGGAACAGGCTGTCGACTTGCTGTCCCGTGGCGACGTCCTGGTGCTGGAAAACACCCGCTTCTACGCCGGCGAGGAAAAGAACGACCCCGCTTTCGCTGCCGCTCTGGCCAAACTGGCCGACATCTTCGTCAACGATGCATTCTCCGCCGCTCACCGCGCCCACGCCAGCACCGAGGGTGTCGCGCACCTGGTGCCCGCCTATGCCGGCCGTCTGATGCAAGCCGAGCTAGAGGCACTCGATGCGGCGTTGGGCAACCCGGTGCGCCCGGTCGCCGCGATCGTCGGCGGCGCCAAGGTGTCCACCAAGCTGGAATTGCTCGGTAATCTGGTCGACAAGGTCAACGTGCTGATTATTGGCGGTGCCATGGCGAATACCTTTCTGTCCGCGCAGGGGAAGGGCGTCGGCAAGTCCCTTCAGGAAGCCGAGATGCACGGCACCGCGCTGGAGATCCTGACCAAAGCCCAATCAGCCGGATGCCGGATCGTCTTGCCGACCGATGCCGTCGTCGCGCGTGAGCTAAAACCGAACACCTCTGTCGAGACCGTTTCGGTCGATGCCGTCCCAGCTGACATGATGATACTGGACATCGGGCCAGCCTCGGTCGCGTCGCTGATTAAGCTTCTGGCGTCGGTGAAGACCCTTATCTGGAACGGTCCGCTCGGTGCCTTCGAAACGCCGCCGTTCGATGCCGCCACCACGGCGCTGGCTCATGCAGTGGCCGAGGCTACGCAGAATTCCGGCCTGCGAAGCGTTGCCGGCGGCGGTGACACCGTGTCCGCGCTCCGCCGCGCCGGCGTGATCGAGAAAATGACCTACGTGTCCTCCGCCGGCGGCGCCTTCCTGGAGTGGATGGAAGGCAAGATACTGCCGGGTGTGGCTGCCCTCGAAAGCTGAGCGTGCGAGGAAGCGGCAAACCTCAGTAGGGTCGCTTCCAGTCTCTTGGCGGGGCGATGCGGCATGATCAGGGTTTATCTCGCCGGCCCAGACGTTTTCCTGCCTGACGCCGCCACTTGGCTGGAGCGGAAGAAGGCGATCTGTGCCGGGTCCCACCTGACCGGTGTATCTCCACTCGACCCACTCGCGGACGAACCGGCTGCGTGGGGGCGTCTGACGGAGTGGCGGCGGATCGCGCTTCGCAATGAGGCCCATATCCGAAGCTGTGCCGCAGTTGTCGCCAACCTGACCCCGTTCCGCGGGCCCAGCGCGGATGTCGGCACGGTGTATGAGATCGGCTTCGCCCGTGGCCTGGGTCTTAGGATATTCGGTTATACCACCGTGACCGCGCCTTTCCTCGATCGCACACTGTCTTCGATCGGCGGCGGGCGGCAAGACCGGGATGGGTCCTGGTGGGACCCAGACGGCCTGCTGGTCGAGCAGTTCGGTCTGTTCGACAACCTGATGATCGAGGGTGGGATTACCGACTCCGGCGGCGCGCTGGTCCGCGAGGCCCGCGACCGCTGGAACGATTTGTCCGTGTTCGAGCGCTGCGTCCAGGCGGCTGCAAGCGTATTAGCCACCGAACACTGAGGGCTCGCTGCAAATCGCGGGGTGATAGTAGAGTGGCTGCCGCAGAGACACTCGGAGCGTTCCACCGGGCGGTCTTTCGAGCCGCAAAACTGGAACGGGCGAGCAGAACATCTACCTAAATCCCCTTATCACCCAGGCGGCCACATATCCGAAAACTAGCAGGGCGACGGGCGGACCAAGCGCATTTAAGGGTGTATGCATCTTGTAAACGACACACTGCCGCCAAGCGTCTGCCAGTGAAGTTGGGCCCGTTGGACCCGACACGAAGGCGTAGGGGTTGTCGGGGTGGCGTGTCGCCCAGCACGCATACGGTCCCGGAGAGAGCGCCAACGCTCCCAAGTCTCCAGGAGGTTCAACAGCGATAAAAGTTTCTGACAGTTGGGTCCAGCCACTAACACCGACCAACAGAATCCATATAGCCGAGATGACTATCCACGTCCGCAACAGTCCACGGCGAATGTTCAGCCGTCGTGCAGAGATTGGCACTGGTCCTCCTTCAAACGCAGTAACAACGCTCTCCGCGTCCTCAAAGCAGTCATCGTTGGCGTTTTGCATTTCGTTTGGCATGGGGTCATTGGTCGTTGCCACCTTCGAGCCATGACAGTGCTTATATCTTCTTCCACTTCCACATGGACATGGGTCGTTGCGCCGGCGCGGCTCGGCTATCCTAGCGTTCTCGCTGTCAACGACGTGCGCAAGGTCGCGGATCATCGGAACGCTCAAAATTTCGCCGCCCTACACGATATCTTTCTCGATCGAACGTCAGTCCGGCCTGCGACACGGCCCAATACAGAAATTGACATTTGTCCTGTGCCGCAAGCGCCCGCTCGCCCTCAAGGTCTTCCGCGGTGCAATAAACCTCGAACGCGACGCTGGACAAGGCGTCGAGCACCCGCTTCTCGATAAGCCAGATTGCACGGTGCGTGATGTCGATATCCGCCCAATTGTAGCCAAGGCTCTGCGCCGCATAAGCTTCCGCGCCACAGCCGCGGAAAGGGTCGCCTCGCGCCGGGTTTGGCGGGCGATCTGCCATCCACGCTCTCAATGCATCATTTCTCTAGTCGTCGGGTCCATAAGATGCAGTGTATATCACGTTGGTCCGTCCTAATGTAAGGGCCGTCCGAGAGACTGAAGCTCACGGTGAGTTCCGTCGTCTAGGCGGCGGCGCGAATCGCTACAGCTTTGACGTCCTCGCCGACACCGGCTTCAAACGACGAAAAGTTAGCCTCGAACCGCGCGATCAGGTGCTCCGCCATCCGGTCGTAGGCAGCCTTGTCGGTCCAGGCCTGGCGTGGGTCCAGCACCTCGTCCGGGATTCCTGGAACGTGCGCTGGGATCGCGAGGCCGAAGAACGGCTCCTTGTGAAACGCGATCTTGGTCAGCGTTCCGTCGAGGGCACCGCGCAGCAGGGCACGAGTGTGCTTGATCGCCATGCGGTGGCCGACACCGAACTGCCCGCCGCTCCAGCCAGTGTTCACCAGCCAGCAGGTCGCGTCATATTTCGCGATCAGCTCGGAGAACATTCGGCCGTACACTTCCGGTCGTCGCGGCAGGAAAGGTTGCGCAAAGCAGGTGCTGAAAGTGGCGCTCGGTTCCCGCCCGAGACCTTTTTCGGTGCCAGCGACCCGCGCGGTATAGCCGGACAGGAAGTGATACATCGCCTGAGCGGGCGTCAGCCGCGAGATCGGTGGCAGCACGCCGAAGGCATCGCAGGTCAGCATGAAGACATTCTTCGGCATGCCGCCTCGGCCCGTCAGGTTGACGTTCGGAATGAACTCCACCGGGTAGCAGGAGCGTGTGTTCTCCGTCAGCGAGCTATTGCTCAGGTCCAAGTTGCCGTGCCTGTCGCCGATGACGTTCTCTAGCACCGCGCCAAAACGGTGGGACGCCGCCCAGATCTCGGGCTCGGCTTCCCGAGACAAATTAATTACCTTGGCGTAGCAGCCGCCTTCGAAATTGAAGGTGCCGCTCGGACCCCAGCCGTGCTCGTCGTCACCGATCAGCCTGCGGTGCGCATCGGAGGACAGCGTGGTCTTGCCGGTGCCCGACAGCCCGAAGAACAGCGCGACGTCGCCGTCCTTGCCGATATTGGCGCTACAATGCATCGGCATAACGCCCTTCGCGGGCAGCAGCCAGTTCATCACGGTGAAGATCGACTTCTTCACCTCGCCGGCATACTCGGTGCCGGCGATGACTATCAGCTTCTGCTCAAATGACAGGGCGATGGTGGTGGAGGATCGCACGCCGTCCACCACCGGGTCGGTCTGAAACAACGGAGCATGCAGAATAACGTAGTCAGGCTCGAAGTCGTCCAGTTCCCTCTCGGGCGGACGGATAAACATGTTGCGCGCGAACGCCGCGATCCAGGCCTGCGTAGTGACCAGGCGCACCCGCACGCGGAATTCCGGATCGGCGCCGGCGAAGAGATCCTGGGTGAACAGCTCCTGCCCTTGAAGATAGGCTTGGACGCGGCCCTTGAAGGCGTTGAACCTGTCCATCGTCATGCGCTGGTTGACTTTGCCCCACCAAATGTCGGCGGTGACCGAGGGTTCATCAACCACGAACTTGTCCTGGACCGAGCGACCCGTGTGGGCGCCGGTTTCAACCATGAAGGCGCCATCAGTGGACAGACGCCCCTCTCCACGGCGCAGTGCCGCGGCGACCAACGCGGGCGCGGCGTGATTGGAATGAACAGGACACGAGACTTGCACCCCGGTCCCGGCCAGCGCTTCCACTGCATGTTGTTTCCATGAGTGGTTATTCGCGGTCTCGTGCGTCAAGATCGGTTCCTGCCCTGGTCAGCGTTTTCGTCATGCCCCGAGACGTGATATTCGGCCAGCCTCTGCAGGCAGGTCGGGGGGTTACATCCCAAGCAAGGCGTTTCTATGACGTGGATGAGCAAACGTCCACCTTTCGCCCGCCGGTTGGCCCAATTCGCTTCCAGCGATTTAAAAGATGTGGGCGGACGATATCAGGCCGTCAGCGCGGCTTGAAGTGCTGCCGGGGGGACGTCCTTCAGTGGGCGGCATTCAGCCCGGCGACCCCCTGCACCAGCAACAGGCGGGTGGCCTCGTCCGAGCCGGCCTGATGTCCAGTGAGTCGACCACGACCGGTACCGCACGCCGGGGCGGTCGTGTGGGACAGGTCATGCGCCACGATCAGAAAGCTCCGAGCGGCATGCGGGTCGAAATTTGAGGTCGCCATCGCCCAGGGTGATTGGGACCGAAGATCATCGACGCGCCGGTGGCGAGCGCGCTCTCCGCGATGCCGCTGTACGCAGGAACTGTATGCGGCCGCAGTCCCCTCCATTTCCATTGCTTTTCTCCCTGGGCCCATTCAGCCCTCATTCTTATTTCGCGCGATCTTCAACACCGTTTGCACAGCAGCAACAAGTCAATTGAGAGTCGCTGCCGATTTGCGGACGGTCATCGCCGCTAATGCTCCACCGGCAGATCACGACTATCGTGGGATCCGAAATTGCCGTGTGTCGCACACGCGCGTGACGCGCGTCGGGAAAATTCTCTGCCGCCCGACCTGAAATTGTGATGACGCAAACCTTCTACCTCAGCCCGGATCGTTTTTGAGCCACGTTCTGGGATCGGAGTGTCCGTGCGTATCGGTAGCGGAGCAATCACAGAGGCAGGAGATATGATTTCTGCTCTGCACGTGATGAAACCAAATACCCCTGCCAATCCTTTTGGTAAGTCCGTGAAAATCTGGCGGTTGGGAAGGGAATGGCTGCGCCAAATGTCTTTTAATTGGCAATTGCAGTGCGCGTGCGCTGTAAAAGTCCGCTTTTATCATCCCCAACTTTAAGGGTCTTCCTAAAAGTATGACGCCTATTTCATCTTCAGATTCTCCCGATATCACGATCCCGTTGCATGTCGAGGATCTTTCGATCGAACGTCGAGAGGTCAAACACGATGTGCGGATACACATTCGTACCAGTAGCCATGACCAGCTAATAGACGAACCCGTCATGCACGAAAAGGTTGAGATCGAGCATGTCGCGATCGGACGGCCAATCGACGCGATCCCGCCCATACGGGAGGAAGGCGACACGACGGTGATCCCAGTTGTCGAAGAGATCGTCGTAGTAGAACGGCGACTGGTTCTAAAGGAAGAAATACGTCTGCGGCGCGTGCGGACGACCGAGCGGCACCGCGAGACTGTAACGCTGCGTGAGCAGCAAGCAGTCATCGAACGGGCTGATCCTGCCGAGACGAAGAGCGGGCCGCCCGCTTAGTCCGTGCAGATGACCCTAACCTACAAACTTTCAGAGGATGGATACTTATGACAAACGAGTCTATCGTCGCTGTATATGACTCTGCCGAACATGCGGCCCGAGCTGTTGAGGCGTTAGAGGCTGCGGGGGTTCCGTCAAGCGCTATCAGCCAGCATGCCTCAAGCGGAATTTCGGACACCACGACGACTGCGCCGGTTCAGGAAAAGGGCTTCTGGGCGAGCTTGTTCGGTGGTGAGCCCGAGTATGAACACGACACAACCGTGTACAATCGCAGCCTTGAGAGCGGCTCAACTGTTGTGACGGTAAGAGCGCCCGAGGAGCACCTCAACCAAGTGATGGACATTCTCGAGCGGCACAACCCGATCGACATCGACGAGCGGGCCTCTTCCTACGGGCTGTCCGCCGCTGGCACCACAGCAACCGCGGCGCCGGCGGTCTCAAGCATACCGTCAGGCCGGGACACCAGTCTGCCCCACGGTAACGAGGCGGTTCGGGACACCGGTTTGCCCCACGGTAATGAGGCGGTTCGGGACGCCCTTGCCCCGCTACCGAGCGGTTCGGGACGCGGGTTTGCGCCAGGGTAGCGAGGAAGTCATTCAGCTCTCTGAAGAGCAGCTCAATGTCGGCAAGCGGCTGGTAAACCGCGGCACCACGCGCGTGCGGCGGTTCGTTGTCGAAACACCCGTTGAGGAGGCCGTGTCTCTTCATTCCGAACGCGTTTCTGTCGAGCGCCGTCCTGTCGAAGCCGGCACCAAGGTTATCGATCCCGACTTCACCGATCGCACCGTCGAAGTCACCGAAACCGAGGAGGAAGCGGTGGTCGGAAAGACGGCAAGGGTCAAGGAAGAGGTGGTCGTCAACAAGGCGGTGGCCGATCGGGTGGAAACGGTGCGCGACACTGTGCGCCATGAGGACGTCGAGGTTACGCGCGACGGCCACGAAACAGACGCAATGGCCTCGCGTCCGACAACCGAGCGCTCCGGGGTCTAACCTTATCCGTAGTTGGCCGGGGCGGAGGCCCGCCTCGGCCGCTGCACGAAACTTGGTGAGTTTTGGGCATGCGGACGAACGGACGTGCCTGACCAATGGGGACCCGTCAAAGCTGTTACTCAACCGCTAAACCTGAGGAACTCCCAATGATCCGCTCCGCCTTTCTCAGCCTGGTATCGCTGGCCATAGCCGCCGGACCAGTGCTTGCCCAACAATCACCCGACCAGAACGCACAACCCGCCGCGGTCGCTACCCCGAACGCGTCGGGCGCTCCGGCAAACCCGGATCTGACGGTGGCGACCGTGAAGCTGCAGGGCGGCGCGCGCATCAGCAAACTGATCGGCTCGACGGTGTATAACGATCAAAACGAGAAGGTTGGCACGGTCGACGATTTGATCATGAAGGACGGCAACCGGATCGTCATAGCCGTCATCTCGGTGGGAGGCTTCCTCGGAATGGGCAACAAGCTGGTAGCGATCCCGTACGATCAGCTTCATCTCGATACGGACAAGGATACCACCAAGATCAGCATACCCGGGGCCAACAAGGATGCCCTGAACGCGATGCCGAACTTTACCTATGGGGGATGACGCCCTCTAGCCTGGTGTCCGGCCTCGCCCGCTACCAACGGGCGGGGCCGCGCCGATAACCCTACACCAGAATATCCTCAATCCTAATCGGCACCTTTCGCACACGAACACCCGTCGCGTGATACACCGCGTTCGCGATCGCCGCCGCTACACCGACCATGGGTAATTCTCCAATACCCTTCGCTCCAAGCGGATTAGAATTTCTGTCGTCATTTTGCACCACGATGGTTTCGATCTCAGGCACATCGGCATTTACCGGCATCAGATATTCAGCGACGTTGGAATTGACAATTCGTCCGCTTTCGCCGTCCACCAAAGTCTCCTCCAGCAAAGCCATGCCGATCCCGTAAGTAATGCCGCCGATCAACTGGCTACGGGCCGTCTTCGCATTCAGCAAATTCCCCGCGTCGAACGCCCCGACAAAACGGCTGACGCGGATCGTGCCAAGGTCGGGATCGACCCGCACCTCCGCGAACTGGGCGCCGAATGCGTGCATCGAGAATTTCTGCTTCTCCTCGCCCGGCTGAGTCTTAGCCTCCGCTTCGATAAAGCGATGGCCGCCGCGCTCCAGCAACGCCGACATCGGCACTTGTCGATCCGGGCCCACAACCATTCCGTCCCGCACCTGCAGAGCCTCCCGGGATCGTCCCTGCCACTCGGATTTCTGATCCGCCAGAGCCAAATCCTTGATCTTATCCACCAGCGCCCCACACGCCGCCTGCACGCTCGGTGCCACACTTGCAACGGTCATCGACCCACCGGAAACCGGAGCAGCCGGCAAGTTCGAGTCGCCAAGCTCAAACCTAATCCGGTGCACCGGAATGCCCAGCGCATCCGATGCCACCTGCGTCATCACCGTGTACGTGCCGGTGCCGATATCCTGAGTTCCGCACTGAACAACCACATTGCCCGCACCATCCATGCGCACCTTCACCGCTGAGGGCAGGCGGTTCGTCGGATAAGTGCTCGTGGCAACTCCCCACCCAATCAGCGTATTCCCGTCGCGCATCGAGCGCGGTTCGGCTGAGCGCTTCTCCCACCCGAATGCCTTCGCCCCCTGTTCATAGCAAGCGCGCAGCGCCTTGCTGGCAAATGGCTTGTTCTCATGCGGGTCCGTCTCGGCATAATTGCGCAGACGGAACTCGATGGGATCCATCTTCAGCGCGACGGCCATCTCATCCATCGCCGACTCAAGGGCAAACACACCGGATGCCTCGCCCGGCGCCCGCATATACGTCGGCAATGCCGCGTTCAGCGCCACCAGCCGATGCGTCACTGCGACGTTCGGACACGCGTACAGCATCTCCGTCGCCAGTGCGACCGGTTCGGCGAACTCCCCCAGCGAGGGCTGCGACATGGAAGTAAAACCGTCGTGCCGGAGCGCGACCAGCGACCCATTGGTATCCGCCGCCAGCCTTCAATTTCTGCACCGTCCTCGGCCGATAACCGTTCGACGTATACATCTGCGCTCGGGACACCACCAACTTGACCGGACGCTTGACTTGCCGAGCCGCCAGCGCGGCCAAGGTCGCGGGCGGCCACGTATTGCCCTTCGATCCAAAGCCGGCGCCCAGGTACGGACAAATTACCCGCACATCGGCCTTATCGATGCCGAACTGTCCGGCCAAGGATGCCTGAGCCCCGCCGATCCCCTGCGTGGTAGTCCACACCGTCAGTGCATCGCCGTTCCACATTGCGATCGTCGCATGTGGCTCCATCGGATTATGATGTTCGATCGGCGTAATGTAGGTGGTGTCAAGTTTCACTGCGCCACCGTCGAAGGCCCCATCGGGATCGCCGCGTTTGGAATCCGGCTGCCGCTGACCGTTGCGAAAATGCTTCGGCACGTAGGCCTGCCCAAGCATCGCATCCATCGACGTCGTGGCCTCGCCACGGGAATAGGTGACGCGGACAGCCGAGGCCGCCGCCTGCGCCTGCTCCAGCGTCTCCGCGACGACCACGGCGACATGTTGTCCGTTGTACAGGATCTCCTTGTTTTGCAGCAACGGTCCGGCGACCGCCTGCTGAACCTTTTCCGGGTGCGAGAGCTTGCCGGCATTGTCGGGGGTGATGATCGCCAGCACGCCCGGCATGCCCTCGGCTTCTTTCAGGTCGAACCCGCTTATGGATCCCGCCGCGATAGTGCTCTGCACCAGCACTGCGTGCACCACGTTCGGAACGTTGAACTCCGCTGCGTATTTGGCGGCGCCGGTAACTTTAAGATGGGCATCGATGCGGTCGATGGGTTTGCCGATCATAGCCATGATGCTCGCTCTCCTTCAGACCGAGACGGTTTGCAGGGCGCGCAGCACAGTGCGCCGGAGCAGCACCTGCTTGAACGCGTTCATACCGGCCGGTTTCGCGCCTGCGCCTGCCTGCTCGGCTGCGGCTTTCAACGTCGCAGGATCGGCCTGCTTGCCGGTCAGCGCGGCCTCCACCTCGGGCAATCGCCAGGGCTTCGTGCCCACCCCTCCGGCCGCCACTCGGACAGCCCGGATCGTCCCGCCATCCAGGTCCAACGCCACTGCCGCGGACACCAGCGCGAACTCGAAACTCGCCCGGTCGCGGACCTTCAGATAGTAGGACCGCTTGGCCGCCGCCGAGGCCGGGATGTCGATGCCGGTGATCATCTCCCCCGGCAGCAGCACCGTTTCGATATGCGGAGTATCGCCGGGCACCCGGTGAAAGTCGCCGATCGGAACTGTCCGCTTGCCGTTCGGCCCGGTCAGTTCCAGCTCCGCGTCCAGCACCATCAGCGCCACCGCCATGTCGCCGGCATAGGTCGCAATGCACTGATCGCTGCCGCCCAAAATAGCGTGCATCCGGTTTTCACCGTTGATCGCGGGACAGCCGGAGCCGGGCGCTCGCTTGTTGCAGGCGAAGCCGGTGTCGCGGAAATACCCGCACCGTGTGCGCTGCAACAAGTTTCCCGCCCATCGTCGCCATGTTCCGCACCTGAGGCGATGCCGACGCGAGCAGTGCCTGCGACAGCACCGGCCACCGCGTCGCCACCTCCGGATGCGCGGCGACATCGCTCATTCGCGCCAACGGCTCCAGCCGCAGACGGTCACGGCCGGCATGAATCCTGGAAGCGTTCAGCACCTCAAGATCAACCAGCCGCTCCGGCGTTTCCACATTGTCCTTTGCGAGCTGCAACAAATCCGTACCGCCCGCGATATACTTGCTCCCCGCCTGAGACGCCGCGGCGATCGCCGTCTGGATGTCCCGAGGTTGCGTCAGGGTGAATGCCTGCATGGCTCAACCCTCCCGCGCGACTTGGCGCACCGCGGCGACGATGTTGGGATAGGCACCGCAGCGGCAGATATTGCCGCTCATCCATTCGCGGATTTCCGGATCGCTGCCGGCGTGCCCTTCCTTGATCAGGGCTGCCGCGGACATGATCTGCCCGGGTGTACAGTACCCGCATTGCAAGGCGTCATGCTCGATGAACGCCGCCTGCACCGGATGAAGACCATTGTGTGACCCCCCGCCCTCGATCGTGAGGCCCTCGATGGTGACGATCTCCTTGCCCTGGCACCGTGCCGCCAGCGTCAGGCACGACACCACCCGCCGTCCGTCCAGATGCACCGTACAGGCCCCACAAGCGCCACGGTCGCAGCCCTTCTTGGTCCCAGTCAGTCCCGCGTATTCCCGCAACGCATCCAGCAGCGACGTCCGCTGATCGACCATCAGTTTCAGGGTCTCACCATTAACCCGCAGCACGACGGGTATAGCCGCGCCCGCGCGAACGATCGGGGAAGGCGAGCTGTCATCAGCTCGAGCCACCGTCGCCAACGCGACGCCGCCTGCCGCCCCCACCATCACCCCGCGCCGGGAGATCGATCCTTCCATAGCTCACCTCCGCCGGTTTCCAGCGGAAGGTGGGCACGACACGGCGACACACGCCTCACAAGATGGTGCGACGCGATATTAACTCTTTGTCAGAAAACGATAGGCCTCAACGTGCGTTTTGGCGGTTCGCAGACTCGTTACAAGATCAGCATCACGGAATTTACGGGAGATCGCCGCCAGGGCCGCTACGTGGGGTATCGTGGTCTCGGAAGGGATCAGCAGCACAAACACTAGCGTCACCGGCTTGCCATCGATCGCATCAAAGTCGATCGGCTTCGCCAGCCGCACGAACAACCCAACGTAGGCGCCCAATCCCTCGATCCGGGCATGCGGCAGTGCGAAGCCAGCACCCAGTCCGGTAGAGCCAAGCTGTTCGCGGGCCGACAGCGCGGTCTGCACCGCTTCAGGGATCAACCCCGGAACCAGACGCCCGAGCGCGCGGGCGATCTCGTTGATCAGTTGGTTCTTGTCGCGTGCCCGGACCTCCAGAAGTACCCGATCAGGCGTCAGAAAGTCGGAGATTTCCATCCCGTTCAGGAATCCTGGTCGTTGATCCGCAACCGATACCCTACACCCGTCTCCGTCAGGATATGAACCGGCCGTTCTGGATCGGCCTCAATCTTTTGCCGCAGGGCTCGCACGTAGATGCGCAGGTACTGCACGTCGGTTTCGGTTCCCCAGACCTCCCGCAGGATCATCTTATGCGTCAGCACCTTGCCGGCGTGCTGCACGAGCAGTCGCAAAACTCCATATTCACGCGGGGAAAATTTCACTTCCTCACCGCGCACTGTTACGATCCGGCGCACCAGATCGACCGTTAGATCGCCGCTGCGGAAGATCGGGGTCTCGCCCTCCCGCTGTAAACGGTGACGCTGCGCCGCCCTGATCCGCGCGAGCAATTCATCGATACCGAACGGCTTGGTGACAAAATCATCGGCCCCCAGGTCGAGCGCATCGACTTTCGCCGCCTCATCGCTCCGGCTGGACAGCACGATGATCGGCACCGAAGAACCGCTGGTTCGAATGCGCCCGATCACCTCGGTGCCGTCAATGTCGGGCAATCCAAGGTCCAGCACGATCAGATCGGTACCCTTGCGCCGAGCGACATCGACCGCCGGCAGGCCCTCCTCCAACTCGCTCACCAGATAACCCTGGCTGGACAGCCCGGCGCGCAGGAACCGCCGAATTGCCGGTTCGTCGTCCACCACCAGAACCCGCAAGGGCCCTGCTCCGGTGCTCATGGCAGGGTTTCCTCTTCGGGAAGCAGCGCATTGGCGGGGACCGGCAAGGTAATGACAAACATGGCACCGCGTCGATCGGTGCGGTTCATGGCCCTTATCGTTCCGCCCATCGCCTCCACGAACCCGCGGCAAATCGCGAGACCCAGTCCCGTTCCAGCACGCCTGCGGTCGGCCTCGCTGGACCTGTAGAATTTTTCGAAGATACGATCGACATCGCCGGCCGGGATGCCTTCGCCTTCGTCCATGATGCGGAGCGTGACGGTATCGCCATCGCGGCTGGCGTCGATAGAAATTTCGCTGGCGATCGGCGCATGTTTGGCGGCGTTGTCCAGCAGGTTGAACAGTACTCTGCTCGAACAACACCACATCTAAGGCCAGCATCGGCAGGTCTGGCGGTAAGTTGACCTCGATCCGATGCCCCGACAGAATCTTCGAGCCCCGCTGCAAGGCCGACCCGATCACTTCAGACAGTTCATTGAGGCCGGTGCGAGGCTTCAGCGCTCCAGACTCCAGCCGGGTCATGTCCAGCAGGTTGCCGATAAACCGATTCAACCGATCCGACTCTTCAATGATGGTGCCGAGCAGCGCTTCCTTGGTTGGCCCGTCGAGGATGGCGTCCTGCGACCGCAGGCTCGTCGCCGATCCCAGAATGGAGGCCAGCGGCGTCCGCAGATCATGCGAAATCGACGTCAGCAAGGCTGAACGAAGCCGATCGGTCTCCACCTGCAACCGGGCCCGATGCAAGTCGCGGGCGAGGTTGACTCGTTCGATCGCCAGCGCCGCCTGATCCGCCAACGCATCCAGCAACCGCTGCTGGTCAGGCGTCAGCAACGGTCCGGGTTCATCGCGAATGATACCCGACCACACCCAGTGGCCCGCGACCGGTGCGCAGCGGCTGGAACAACCATTTGCCGCCGGGCAGCGTGTCCGATCCGCGGCCGGCAATACGGTTCTTCTCCCAGGACCACTTGGCAGCCGCGAGGTCCGCCTCATCCAGCATGTCCTCCGGCGGGAAGCCGGCGCGCACCGAGATGGAGCCGTGATCCTTGTCCGCCTCGGGCAAAAGCAACACGACCCGGACTTTCAGCATCAACGCGATCTGGTGTGCTGTCGCCCACAGCAGATCGTCCAGCGTCACCGCCGCGGCCAGTTTGCGGCTGAACTGATACAGATCGTCGGTCTGGCGCGCTCGCAATCGGGCTGACAGCGCCTGACCACGGACGCGGGCCGCCAGATTGCTGGCAACCACCGCCACCACCGTGAAAAAGAACAGCGCCACGACGTTTTCCGGATCGGCGATCGTGAAGGTGTAAAGCGGTGGCAGGAAAAAGAAGTTGTACGCCAGCGTCGCCATGAAGCAGGCGAACACCGATGGTCCCAGACCGAACAGCACCGCGCCGATCAGGATCGCCGTCAGGAATACCAGCGCCACGTTGGTGATGCCGAAAAATTCGTGCAGCCCCGTGGCCACCGGGATCGCCAGGGCTACCAACAGGGCCGCGATCACATAAGGCTTCGGATCGAACGCCGGACTAGGTTCCGCCACCGGCGGGGCGGGCGCGCCGTCGGTACGTTCGGCGGGCACCTCGATCACATGGATATTGATGCCGCCCGCGCGCTTGATCAGCCGGTGAGTGATCGACCCTGTCAGGATCTGCCGCCAAGGGGGCTTATCGGATTTCCCGACGATCAGATGGGTTACGTTGTTGCCGCGCGCGTAATCGATCACCGAGTCGGCCACGTCCTGACCCGGGATAAGCACCGGCTCCCCTCCAAGTCGCTGCGCCAGCCTCAATGCCGCCACCACGCTGTCCTGCTCGACCGGCGTCCCGCTCGATCGCGCGGTTTCAACGTTGATCGCGGTCCATGGCGCACGAAGCTGATCGGCCAGCCGTTTGGCGTGCCGCACGGTGGCCGAGGCCTTGCTGCCGCCCTGGACACAGACCAGCACACGCTCGCCAGCCGGCCAGGGACCGTCAATCGCGTGGCTGCGCATGTAGTCAACCATCTGGTTGTCCACCCGCTGCGCGGTGCGCCGCAGCGCCAGCTCGCGCAGAGCCGTCAGGTTGCCGGGCTGGAAATAATGTCGAACCGCCCGTTCGGCCTGCGTCGGGACGTAGACCTTGCCCTCCTTCAGCCGCTGGATCAGGTCTTCCGGAGTCAAATCGATGAGTTCGATATCGTCGGCCCGCTCGATTACCGAATCCGGTACGGTTTCTCGGACGCGGATACGGGTGATCTGCGCTACCACGTCATTCAGGCTTTCGACGTGCTGGATGTTCAGCGTGGTATAGACGTCGATGCCGGCCGCGAGCAGTTCCTCGACGTCCAGATAGCGCTTGGGATGCCGGCTGCCAGGGGCGTTGGTGTGGGCCAGTTCGTCGACCAGCACCAGTTGCGGCCGGCGGGCCAGGATCGCATCCAGGTCCATCTCCGTCAGCGTGCGCCCCCGATATTCGATCGTCCGGCGCGGGATGGTCTCCAGGCCCGCGGTCAGCGCCTCGGTTTCCGCCCGGCCGTGCGTTTCGACCACGCCGACGACGACATCAACCTTATCCCGTAGCCGCGCCTGGGCGGCGGAAAGCATCTCGTAGGTCTTGCCGACACCCGGCGCCGCGCCGAGGAAGATCTTTAGCCTACCCCGCTCGGATTTCTCGGCCTCCCGCAGCAGCGCGTCAGGCGACGGGCGTCGGTCGGATTGCGCGGGTTCGCCCATTTCGGCATCCGTTCAGGCCCGGCGCATCAGGAGTGGCCCAAAGCGTCCAGTGCCAGATTCAGCTCCAGCACATTTACATGGGGCTCGCCGAGGATGCCAGCAACGCGCCCTGCCGTATGATCCTGCACCAGTTGCTGAACTTTCGCCGCCGGCAGGTTGCGCGCCTTGGCGACGCGGGGAACCTGGAACAGCGCGGCGGCCGGCGAGATGTCGGGATCAAGTCCACTCGCCGATGTCGTCACCAGATCCATCGGAACAGGCGTGCCGGGGTTCTCAGCAGCCAGCTTGCCAGCATCGGCGGTAACCCGGTCCAGCAGCGCCTTCGAAGTCGGGCCCAGGTTCGATCCGCCCGAGTTGCCGGCGTTGTAAGGCGCCGGGACAGTCTTGGTCGCGTCATTCGGATCGGTGTCCGTGGTCGCCGACGGGCGGCCGTGGAAATACGTCTCGCCAGCGAAGTTCTGACCGATCAGCGCCGAGCCGATCACCTTGCCGTCACGCTCGATCAGGCTGCCATTCGCCTGGTGCGGGAAAATGGCCTGTGCGATGCCCGTCATCGCAAGTGGGTAAACGAGGCCGGTCAGGATCGTCATGCAGACGATCATCACGATGGCGGGACGGATCTGCTGGAGCATTGTAGTGGTCCTTTATATCTTCGTCGTGGGTGAGGGGGCGGCGTGCGTTACGCCAACCCCACCGCGGTGACGGCCATGTCGATCAGCTTGATCCCGATGAACGGGGCAACGATCCCACCAAGCCCGTAGATCAGGAGATTCCGCCGCAGTAGCGCGGCCGCGCCGATCGGCCGGTAGGGGATCCCGCGCAACGCCAGCGGTATAAGCGCCACGATGATCAGTGCATTGAAGATGATCGCTGACAGGATGGCACTTTGCGGGTTTCCCAGACGCATAATGTTGAGCGCCTGAAGCTGCGGATAAAACGCAATGAACATCGCCGGGATCATCGCGAAGTACTTCGCCACGTCGTTGGCGATCGAGAACGTGGTCAGCGCGCCTCGAGTTCATCAGCAACTGCTTGCCGATCTCCACGATCTCGATCAGTTTCGTGGGATCGCTGTCGAGATCGACCATGTTGCCGGCCTCGCGCGCCGCCATGGTGCCGGTGTTCATCGCCACCCCAACGTCGGCCTGAGCCAGGGCAGGAGCGTCGTTTGTCCCATCCCCGCACATCGCCACCAGTTTGCCCTGCGCCTGTTCGTCGCGGATCAGCTTCAGCTTCGCCTCCGGTGTCGCCTGCGCCAGGAAATCGTCCACCCCGGCCTCGGCCGCGATCGCGGCGGCGGTAAGAGGATTATCCCCGGTAATCATCACCGTGCGGATCCCCATGCGGCGCAATTCGGAAAAGCGCTCGCGAATGCCGCCTTTCACGATGTCCTTCAGGTAGATGATGCCCAGCAGCTTGCCGTCTTTCGCCACCGCCAGCGGCGTGCCGCCTGCTTTGCCGACCGTCTCCGCGAGGGCGTTAAGTTCCTTGACCGCCGCGTCCATGCGAACCGCCGTGACGATCCCACCGCTGCCGTCTGCCCCCACCGGCCCGCGCACCCAGTCGAGCACCGCATCCACCGCGCCTTTGCGGATGGACGAATGATCGAAGTCGATGCCTGACAGGCGGGTCTGCGCCGTGAACGGCACGAAATGCGCGCCCATCGGCGCCATGTCGCGGCCGCGGATGTCGTATTTCTCTTTCGCCAGCACGACGATCGAGCGGCCCTCGGGGGTTTCGTCCGGCAGCGACGACAATTGCGCCGCGTCGGCCAATTCCCGTGGGCTGACGCCCGGCAGCGGCATGAACTCGGTCGCCTGCCGGTTGCCCAGTGTGATCGTGCCGGTCTTGTCCAGCAGCAGCGTATCGACGTCTCCAGCCGCCTCGACCGCTCGTCCGGACATCGCCAGGACATTGAACCGCACCAGCCGATCCATGCCGGCGATCCCGATCGCTGACAACAGCGCGCCGATCGTGGTGGGGATCAAGGCGACGAACAGCGCCACCAGGATGACCACCGAAATCGAGCCACCGGCATAGGTCACAAAGCTCGGGATGGTCGCGACGGCGATTACGAAGATAATTGTCAGGCCGGCGAGCAGAATATTCAGCGCGATCTCGTTCGGCGTCTTCTGCCGTTCGGCGCCCTCCACCAGTGCGATCATCCGGTCCAGGAAGGTCGAGCCCTGTGCGGCGGTAATGCGGACCTTGATCCAGTCCGACAGCACCCGCGTGCCACCCGTCACCGCCGACCGGTCGCCGCCGCTTTCGCGGATCACCGGCGCGGATTCCCCGGTAATCGCCAACTCATCGATCGAGGCAATGCCCTCGATCACCTCGCCGTCGCTCGGGATCAGTTCCCCGGAGGCGACCAAGACGATGTCATTCTGGCGAAGCTCGGGCGCCGGGACGGTTTCCGTTCCCGTCGCGGTGACCCGGTTCGCCATCGTGTCGGTCCGCGCGCGCCGCAGCGAGGCGGCCTGCGCCTTGCCGCGGCCCTCGGCCACGGCCTCGGCGAAGTTGGCGAACAGCACGGTGATCCAAAGCCACAGGATGATCTGGAAGGTGAAGCTGAGATAGGCTCCGCCCGTAAGAAGGTCGCGCAGGAAGATGATCGTGGTCAGGGTCGCGACGACCTCTACCACGAACATCACCGGGCTGCGGATCATCAGCCTCGGGTCGAGCTTCTGAAATGCCTGGCCAACGGCCGGCAGCAGGATTGACGTGTCCAGCAGGCTGGATTTCGCGTCGCGGGAGCGGGTTCTGGTTTCCATCTTAGGTGCCTTAGTAGGTGGTGCCGGCGTGCATCGAGAGGTGCTCGACGATCGGCCCAAGGGCGAGTGAGGGCAGGAAGGTCAGTCCGCCGGTGATCAGGATCACCCCGACCACCAATCCGACAAACAGCCCGCCGTCGGTGGGAAAAGTGCCGGCGGATGTCGGCACGATCTTTTTCGCCGCCAGCGACCCGGCGATAGCGAGCATCGGGATAATCATCAGGAAGCGGCCGATGAACATCGCCAAGCCTAGGGTCGAGTTCCAGAACGGCGTGTTGGCGGACAGCCCGGCGAAGGCGCTGCCGTTGTTGCCGGTCGCCGAGACATAGGCATACAGCGCTTCTGAGAAGCCATGCGGCCCGGCGTTCGACAGCGCGGTCAGGCCCGGCTGGATCACCACCGCCAACGCTGTGAAGCCCAACATACTGAGCGGAAGGATCAGGATGCCCAGCATGGCCATCTTCACCTCCTTCGCCTCGAGCTTCTTCCCAAGGTATTCGGGCGTGCGGCCGACCATCAGCCCGGCGACGAACATCGCCACGATGACGAACAGCAGCATCCCGTAAAGCCCGGAGCCGACACCGCCAAAAATGATCTCGCCCAACATGATGTTGACCATCGGCACCATGCCCGCCAGCGGCGTCAGGCTGTCGTGCATATTGTTGACGGCGCCGCAGGAAGCGTCGGTGGTGATCGTTGTGAACAGCGCCGAGTTGGCGATGCCGAAACGAACCTCCTTGCCCTCCATGTTGCCGCCCGACTGCAGCGCGCTGGCGGTCTGATCGACCGGCAGATGTGCGAACAGCGGGTTGCCAGCGGCTTCGGATGAGTAGGCGACGACGGTTCCGGCCAGGAACAGCACCCCCATCACCGCGAAGATCGCCCAGCCCTGGCGTTGATCGCCCACCATGCGGCCGAACACGTTGGTCAGCGCGGCTCCGATCGAGAAAATCAGCAGGATCTGGATAAAGTTAGTTAGTGCCGTCGGATTTTCGAACGGATGCGCCGAATTGGCGTTGAAGAACCCGCCGCCGTTCGTCCCCAGCATCTTGATCGCCTCCTGGGACGCAACGGGACCCTGCGCGATGAGCTGCTTGCCACCCTCGAGCGTGGTGACATCGGTATATGCGGACAGGTTCTGTGGTACGCCCTGCCACACCATGACCAGACCGACCACGATGCAGATCGGCAGTAGCAGGTACAACGTGCAACGGGTCAAATCGACCCAGAAATTGCCGACGCTTTTTGCCGACCGCCGGGAGAACCCGCGGATCAACGCCAGCGCCAGCGCGATTCCGGTAGCCGCGCTCAGGAAGTTATGAACGGTGAGCCCGGCCATCTGCACCAGGTAGCTCATGGTGGTTTCCGGCGTATAGGATTGCCAGTTGGTATTCGTAATGAAACTGACCGAGGTGTTGAACGCAAGGTCCGGCGACACTGCATCGAGTTTCTGTGGGTTGAACGGCAGCACGGTTTGCAGCCGCTGTAGCGCGTACAGCACGACGAAGCCGGCGAAGGTGAACGCCAGCATGGCGATCGCGTAGACGATCCAATGCTGTTCCTGCGCCTCATCAACGCCTGAGACACGATAAAGGCCCCGTTCCAAGGGCCTCAACACCGGGGACAGAAGGGTTCGCTCGCCGGCGAAGACGCGCGTCATGTAGCCCCCCAACGGCTTGGTGAGGAGCACGAGCAGGACGCAGTATAGCGCGACCTGCAGCCATCCATTGACGGTCATGATTTACTTTCCGCGGAAGAGGGCCAGCCTAGAAGCGTTCGGGCTTAAGCAGCGCGACGACAAGGTAAGCCAGAAGGAAGACGGTCACGAGGCCGCCCAGGACATAATCCAGCAGCATTGGTCGGCTCCTACAAACGATCGCAGGCAAAGGCGTACAGGACGCAGAGATACAGGAAGGCCGCACCGGTCGCGACGAAGATCAGGTCAAGCATGGCAACGACTCCTCGGCCCGCTGCTGGGCAGCCAGCCGGATGATTGTTTAGCACGCCGCCAGATAAGTCAGCAGGACTATATAAGCCATATCGGATACGGGGGTGCGTATATAGTATTCCTATATAGGGACCATGGCACACTCAGGTCCCTGAGCCTTTTCCTAGCTGCGGCCTCGCTTCAAAAGTATGTGGTCACCGCGCGCGATGACGGCCGCCACCATCCCGATCGAATCGAGCATCAACGCGAGGTGGTGTTTCGCCCACGACCCGAAGGAAACTCGTTCACCTGGGATCTTCCCCTTCTGGGTAAATTGAAACAGACTCGAGGAAATCGGCGGCGTTTGGAACTACGGTGTATCTGGGCGGACCGCGGCCACTAATCGCGTCCGTAAGACAAGCACGAACGAATGTCGTTCACCAAAAGCATTCCATGACCCGGAATCTTGGGAACTGAATATTCGTGATTTGAACTAAGAGTAGAAAAACGGTCCCGTCTGGCCGAACAAAGAAATATCACTGGCTAGGTGCCACGACTTTTGCACAACTCGACGGGCACAACTGGATTGGACGCGAAAACACCGCTCAGGGGGTCATTATTGCGAACGAGTTCGTATTCGGGCCAGTTTGTGGCCAGTGTTTGGCCGTGGATATCTTGTGGAGGCCACCCTGGTTCAACTTGTGGGCTAAGCGTTTGCAGAACCATGAACGGGGGATCCCTGCCCATCCTGTCGTTGATCCTTACCGGTGATATCAACTCAATGCTGAGTGCACCCGGTTGTTGACAACGCGCCGCGCTGCAATGGCCTGACCCGGGTGCGAACCCGGTGACACCTCCGACAACAAGGCGGTAAGGCGCTCGAGCATACCGAACAGCAAGTCGACCGAGAAGCCCGCCAGGAACGCCAGCCCAAGGCCGGTGAGACGCGTCATCAACTGGGGGTCAGCATTCAGCGCGCTGGTCACCCCCGACGGCAGATTAATGAAAAGCCCGACGAAGGGACCGGCAACCGCGCCAAGGATCAGTCGTACCTTGTAACAAGACAGCGCGACACGGGTCAGCGTGAAATCGTCCAGCCGCCGGTGAATGTCGCGCATGACCTGGACCGCGGCGCCCAGCATGCCGAAGAGCAGGGTCAGCAGGTAGGTGTTGACCACGTCCAGCGTCAGCCGCGCCTTGAACGGCATGTCCAGCATGTTCTGCAATGGCGGCGGCAGGATCATCGGCAACGGCCGGTCGTGACAGAGGATTGTCAGAAAGATCTGCTTCATCGTCGGCAGATCGTTGGTGAGGGACGCCAGTTGCTTCGGGTCCGGCATGTGTGAAGGGCCCGGCAAACAGCGATCGTCCTCGGGGGCGGTGCTGACGACAGGCCGGCTCGCGCCTATGTCCGGGGACCGCACGACGGTTTGCGGACCGTTGTTCCCTGGGGCAGCGTCTCTTACGTTGAGCGCCCAACGCATGGGTGCCGTCAGCCACTGCATGATGGCCCGCTCTGTGTTCATCCCGCTCAAAGTTGCGGTCAGTTCTTCTGCCAGAATCACATCTCGGACGCGGAAGCACGGCTCGGACGGAGAGCGGCCTGCCGGAAGTGCTCGTTCTCCGAGGGCCGGTTGCGTGCAGATGGGGGTCCAGATCCAGTCGTCGAGACGCGACAGTTTGTTCCTCTGAGCAAACATCTGCGGGAAAGCGGAGCGTAACTGGGCTACGCGCTCTTCCGGAATGCGCACCTGATTCAGTTGACCGGGGATCGGCGGCGCGTCAGAGCCGGGATCGGTGACCGCAGTCGTCAGGATGGCGGAGGCGGTCCTCGTCCCGGGGTAGTGGGCTGCGACAGCCGGTTTCGGCTGATCCCGTGGCGGCCGAAGCGTCACCGTGATCCCGCGGTCGTCCGTGTTGCTTGTGGCATCGATCTCGAACCCATAGCTCAGCGCCCTCGAGATCGTCGCGACTTGATACCAATACTGGTAGTCCTTGGAGAACTGCTCAAGCGTTCGGTTGCCGACAAACCCGGCGAGACTGAGTAGCAGCGCGGCGAAGAACGTCGTGAGGGTGAATGCACTGAAGAACCAGCGGCCACCGGTTTTTGCCCGCTGCTTCGGCCGAGCGAACGGCTTGCGAAGCAGTCGCCAGACCGGCTGCCGGGCACCGTAGTAGTAGCTGAAGTAATATCGGATGCTTTCAATTGTGGCCGGGGTGGCGAGGTTGGACAGCCAGATGAAGCTGTCCCAGAAGGCCGCCCGGTCTTCCGGACTTACGTCCTGCGACGCCGCCACCAGAGCCTGTACTTTCGCCATGGACGCTGCATAGGCCTTGAACTGCACGCGCTCGTGCTCGTCCAGCACGAGGCAACGCCGGCTGAGGAAGGCAAGCAGATAATGCGAGTCTTCTATCGCCGCGGCGAATTGATCGTCCACCATTCGAGCCTCCCGCACCTGACCTCGGCTAATCGAAGCTGCCGCCGGAGAGACTCCCGCGGCTATGAACTGTTTCACAGATCTCTTGTCGGCTGGGTGACGGGTACCTGTCTTACGTGGTGACGCCGGAAATGCACAGCGCGGCTCTGCGAGTGATCAGCGAAGCGGCACACCAGGCTTGCCGCCGGAGCCGCCTGCTGTAGAGGTAGCGATTATATTCGTTCAACGGGGGAATTGGGTGCCTCAGCAGAGGGTCCCCGGTGTCGGCACAAGTCCGGACGTTCTTGATTGGATTTGTCTCGGCGGGGGCGCCCCGGCGATGGGGCGACGTCCGCGCCGGGCCCATTCAAGAATCAGAAATGGATGACCCGCTTGTACGCGTCCAGCACCGCCTCGTGCATCGCCTCGCTGATCGTTGGATGCGGGAACACAGTCTCTATCAGTTCGGCTTCCGTCGTCTCCAACGTCCGGGCAATAGTGTAGCCCTGGATCATTTCGGTCACCTCGGCGCCGACCATATGGGCACCAAGCATCTCTCCGGTCTTTGCGTCGAACACCGTTTTGACCATGCCCTCGGGCTCGCCCATCGCGATAGCCTTCCCGTTGCCGATAAACGGGAAGTGCCCGACCTTCACCTCGTGACCCTGCTCCTTGGCTTTGGCCTCCGTCAGTCCAACCGAGGCGACTTGCGGGCGGCAATAAGTACAGCCAGGAATATTCAGCACATCCATCGGATGCACATTGTTCAAGCCCGCGATCTTCTCGACGCAGATTACGCCTTCATGACTGGCCTTGTGCGCCAGCCACGGCGGCCCAACGAGGTCGCCAATGGCATAGACACCAGGTTCGCCGGTCCTGCAGTATTCGTCGATCACCACATGAGTGCGATCGACCTTCACGCCAGTGCCGTCCAGTCCGATGCCCTCAACGTTGCCGACGATCCCGACCGCCGAAATCACCCGATCAACAGTAATGTCCTGGCTCTTGCCGCCGGCCTCGACTGTCACCGTCACCTTGTCATCGCCTTTCTTGGCACCCTTCACTGCCGCATTGACCAGAATCTTCATGCCCTGCTTTTCGAACGCCTTGTGCGCGAAAGCCGAGATCTCTTCATCTTCGACAGGAAGAATTCTGGGCAATACTTCAACCACCGTCACCTGCGCGCCCATGTTCAGATAGAAACTGGCGAATTCGATACCAATGGCGCCCGATCCAATGACCAACAGCGATTTTGGAAACATGGTCGGTACCATCGCTTCCCGGTAGGACCAGATCAGCTTGCCGTCCGCCTCGATCCCCGGAAGTTGCCGCGCACGCGCGCCGGTCGCAAGGATGATGTGCGGCGCTTTCAGAGTGGCGACGTCCTTGCCGTCCTTGGTAACCGAAACGGTTTGCTTGCCAGCCAACGTCCCGGCACCATCAAACACCGAAACCTTGTTCTTGCGCAGCAAATGAGCCACGCCGGAAGACAGTTGTTTAGCGACCGCGCGAGACCGCTTCACGACTTTTTCGATATCGAACTTTGGCGAGACCGCCGCGAACCCGAAATCCGGCAGATGATGCAGCAGATGATTGATCTCGCTCGTACGCAACAGCGCCTTTGTCGGAATGCAGCCCCAGTTCAGGCAGATGCCCCCCAGATGCTCGCGTTCCACCACCGCTGTCTTTATCCCAAGCTGAGCCGCCCGGATTGCCGCCACGTAACCGCCGGGGCCGCCGCCGAGGACAATTAGATCGAATGCTTGGTCAGCCATCGGGAATTCCTTTCGCCAGAGCGACGAGCGCGTCGCCGCCAAGTTGTCGCGCGTGCCAGGTGTCGATCGGTTTGGCACCGATACGCTCATAGAAGTCGATCGCCGGCTGGTTCCAGTTCAGCACACGCCATTCGATACGGCGGCAGTTCTCCGCCAGCGCCCGCTGCGCGAGATGGCGCATCAGCGCCAGGCCGATACCGATACCCCGGCGCGCCGGATCGACAAACAGGTCTTCCAGAAAGATGTTCGGCCGCGCCTTGAAGGTATTGAAGCTATAGTAAAACAGTGCAAGCCCGACGGAGCTGCCGTCGACCTCTGCAAGGATCGCATGGATGCGGGGCAGGGGCCCGAACAAGGCAACCTGCAGTTCGGCTTCGGTGACCGTGGCCTCATGAAGGAGACGCTCATACGCCGCGAGCCCACGGATCAAACGCAGGACCTCCGGGACGTCCGTTGGGGCGGCCGGGCGGAGGCAGAAGTCTTGCCCGGGGGTCATGCTTGGTGCGCCCGATCCCGACAGAGGCATCCTTGCAGCCGGTAGAATCGACCCACCAAAACAAGGGCTAGTAGATATAATCTGGCGGCACTATCCGTCGGATTACATCCACTAGCTCCTTCGTGCGGATAGCCGGGACATACCCGGCCATGACCGAAAATCATGCCCTTACAACAGCAAACTCAACGGGTCCTCGACCACCTGCTTGAAGGCCCGCATCCAGTTCGCGCCCAACGCCCCATCCGCAACCCGGTGATCGACCGACAGCGTGCACGTCATCACCGTCGCGACCGCCAGTTCGCCATCCTTGTTCACGATCGGCCGCTTACGCCCCGCCGCCACCGCCAAAATCGCCGACTGAGGCGGGTTGATGATCGCGGTAAATGACGACACCCCGAACATCCCCATGTTGGAGATCGAGAACCCGCCGCCCTGGAATTCCTCGGGCTTCAGCTTCCCCGCGCGAGCGCGCCCGGCCAGATCCTTCATCTCGCGACTGATCGTCGCCAGGCCTTTGACGTCCGCCTGACGAATGATCGGCGTGATCAACCCATCCGGGATAGAAACCGCCACGCTGATATCGACGTCGTCGTAGAAAGCCATGCCGTCGTCGGTCCAGCTCGCATTCACCGCCGGCACTTTTCGAAGGGTCGCCGCCGCGGCCTTGATCACCATGTCGTTGATGGTGATCAGATACGCACCCGGCGCGTCCTTCGGCGGCGACTTCGCGTTCAACTGACCCATCAGCGCGATCAAGGCGTCGATCTCGATGTCCATCGACACGTAGAAATGCGGGATCGTCGCTGTGGATTCGGACAGCCGCTTGGCAATCACCTTCCGCATCGTCGAATGAGGCACCAGCTTGTGCGGAGCCCCGATCACCTGCGCAGTAGCCTTGCCCAACGGTGCCGCAGCCGGCTCGCCTGCGGCCGGAGCAGCAGGCGCCTTGGCCGCCACCGGAGCACCGCCCGCCTGCGCCGCCTGGATATCCGCCCGGACAATCCGTCCGTTCGGCCCGCTGCCCTTCAGGCTGGACAAATCAATGCCAGCCTGCTTCGCCATCCTTCGCGCCAGCGGCGACGCGAAGATGCGTTCACCGGACGGCGCCTGACCGTTGGCCACCGGTGCCGGCCTCGCCGCCTGTGGTTCGGGCTTGGCCGCCGCCGGTTCCGGCGCGTCCGGCTTGGCCGCCGCCGAGGGCTTGGGCGCGGGTGCCGCCGGTGCCTCGGTCGGCACCGTCTCCCCCTCATCCACCAGAACCGCGATCGGTGCATTCACCGCTACGTTCTCGGTGCCATCCTCAACCAGGATCTTGCCCAATACACCTTCATCGACCGCCTCGACCTCCATGGTCGCCTTGTCGGTCTCGATCTCGGCAATAACGTCGCCGGCCTTGATCGCCTCGCCTTCCTTCTTCAACCACCGGGTAAGCGTCCCTTCGGTCATCGTCGGGCTTAGCGCCGGCATCAATATATTGGTCGCCATCAATAACGCTCCCCGCTCAGATTATTTTCTTCACCGCGTCCACCACCCAGTTCGGCTGAGGCAGCGCAAGTTTCTCCAGATTAGCCGCATAAGGCAGCGGCACGTCCAACCCGTGCACCCGCACCGGGGGCGCATCCAGCCAGTCGAACGCGTGCTCGATGATCTGCATCGCGATCTCGGCGCCGATCCCGGCGAATGGCCAGCCTTCCTCCACCGTCACGAGCCGGTTGGTCTTCTTCACGCTCTCCACGATGGTCAGCGGTGTCCAACGGTCGCAGCGACCGAAGATTAATGACCTCCGCCTCGATCCCCTGCTCGGCCAGAGCGTCGGCGGCCTTCATCGCCACGCCGACCATGATGCTGAATGCCACAATCGTCACGTGTGAACCGGCCCGCTCGATCTTCGCCTTGCCGATCGGCACGATGAACTCGTCGTCCACCGGGCAGTCAAACGTCTGCCCGTACAGGATCTCGTTCTCCAGCACGATCACCGGGTTCGGATCACGGATCGCCGAGCGCAGCAGCCCCTTGGCGTCGGCAGAGGACCATGGCGCCACCACCTTCAACCCCGGGACATGCGCATACCAACTCGCGTAGCACTGCGAGTGCTGCGCCGCGACCCGCGAGGCCGCCCCGTTCGGTCCGCGGAACACGATCGGGCATCCCATCTGGCCGCCCGACATATACAGTGTCTTTGCCGCCGAGTTGATGATCTGGTCCATCGCCTGCATGGCGAAGTTGAAGGTCATGAACTCGACGATGGGCCGCAGCCCGTTCAACGCCGCTCCCACCGACAGACCGGTGAACCCATGTTCGGTGATCGGCGTATCGATCACCCGTCCGGCCCCGAACTCGTCCAGCAGCCCCTGACTGATCTTGTAGGCGCCCTGATACTGGGCGACCTCCTCGCCGATCAGGAACACGTCCCCGTCACGCCGCATCTCCAATGCCATCGCATCGCGCAGCGCCTCACGCACGGTAGTTGGCTTGGTTGGCCCCCAGTCCTTCTCGGGAGCCGGCGCCGCCTCCAATGCCTCTTTTCGCTGACCCTTCGCACCCTGCTCGGCAATCGCCTTCGGGTCCGCCGCCTCTGCCGCCACCTTGGGCTGGGCGGGCGCTTCCGGTTTCGGCGCCGGTTCGGAGGACACGTCCTCCCCGTTCATGCTCAACACCGCGATCGGCGTGTTGACCGGCACGCCCTCGGTGCCCTCGTCCACCAAAATCCGCGCCAGCTTTCCCTCATCGACCGCCTCGACTTCCATCGTCGCCTTGTCGGTCTCAATCTCGGCGATCACGTCGCCCGCGCGCACGTCATCGCCGACGTCCTTCAACCAGCGCGTCAGCTTGCCCTCGGTCATCGTGGGCGACAGCGCCGGCATCAATATTTGAGTCGCCATCGTCAGCCCTCCAGCAGCACATCGGTATATAGTTCGGAGACGTCCGGCTCGGGGCTGCTCTGCGCGAAATCGGCCGCGTCCTGGATAATGCCCTTCACCTCATCGTCGATCGACTTGAACGCCTTTTCCTCGACATCCAGCGCTTCCAGGCGATGCCGCGCGTTCTCGATGCAGTCATGCTGAGTGCGCATCATCTGCACCTCCTCGCGCGTCCGGTATTTCGCCGGATCGGACATCGAGTGCCCTCGGTACCGATACGTCTTCACCTCCAGCAACGACGGCCCTTTCCCCGCTCGGCATGCCGCAACCGCATGCTCCGCTGCGTCCTTCACCGCCAGCACGTCCATGCCGTCGACCTGGGTGCCCGGGATACCCCAGGGCGCGCCATTCTGCGACAGATCGTGGCTGGCCGAGGCCCGCTCGATCGACGTGCCCATGCCGTATTTGTTGTTCTCGATCACATAGACCACCGGCAACTTCATCAGCGCCGCGAGGTTGAAGCTCTCGAACACCTGCCCTTGGTTCGAGGCGCCCTCGCCAAAGTACGTGATCGAAACCCGATCGTTGCCACGATACAGGTTGCTGAATGCGAGGCCGGTGCCCAGGCTGACCTGCGCACCGACGATGCCGTGGCCGCCGAAGAATTTCTTCTCCTTGCTGAACATGTGCATAGACCCGCCCTTGCCATGCGAATACCCACCCGACCGGCCGGTCAACTCCGCCATCACGCCGCGCGGCTCCATGCCGGTCGCCAGCATATGACCGTGATCGCGATAGGACGTAATGACCTCGTCGCCATCACTCAGCGCCAACTGCACGCCGACGACAACCGCTTCCTGACCGATATAGAGGTGGCAGAAACCGCCGATCAGGCCCATCCCGTAAAGCTGTCCGGCCTTTTCCTCGAACCGACGGATCAGCAGCATGCTGCGATAGGCTTTTAGCAGGGTATCCCGGTCCACCGGCTTGTCTTTGGCTTTGCCGCGCTTTCTCGCCTCGGCTGCTTGCGCCATATTGAAATCTCCGCTTCGGTTGCATCGCCAATTTTGCCGTTCAGTAGCGGCATATCGATCGTCCCGACAAGCACATGGGGTGTGAAAACCTCAATGGTGCAAAGCAATAGTCTCAATTAACCGGTTTATGGTTAACCGCTTGTCGCGATGATCCAGTAAGGCTCGCCACAGACAGCTGCATTTCGCGTCGCTCACAATCAACGAAAGATTGTTTCCCCTCGTCCGCCCTTTTCGCAGAGACGTTACGCCGCGTGACGGCGTTCCACCGCCACAACCAAGGCAAGCGTATGACAATCGAGAAAAAGTCAAGTCGAGGCAACCAGACCGACCGCGAAGCTCCTTAGCTTGAGGAAGGCACGATAGCGTCAGGAAAATCCACGCTGTAGCGCCAGTGCACCAAGGGAAATTCCGCTGTCATCGATGCCATGACCAAGGCGCGGAAGATAATGCGCCTCAACCGGCACCTGAGCAGCGATCAATGCCGCCTCAGCATCGCGGGACCGTGAGGCCGGCACGGTGTCGTCGGCTTCGCCATGCACAATGAGCACCGGCGCCTTATTGGCGAGGTCGGCTGCTAACCGCTCCGGGGCGATGAGCGCTCCGGAGAAAGCCAGGATCGCGCGCGGCGCCACCGGGCGGCGCAGCCCCGTGAACAGAGCAACCATCGCCCCCTGGCTAAACCCCATCATCGCGTAGGCCTCACCCGGCAAACCAAGCCGCTCCAGTTCCGCGTCTATAAACCCATGCAAATAGCTGGCAGCAGTCCGCGCTCCGGCCTCCATCACCACCGGAGACCGGTTAGCGACGCTCCACCACTGCCGGCCAAACCCTGAATCGTGCTGGAACGGCGCATGGACCGAAGCGAATAGCGCATCCGGACAGGCGTGCTGCCACGACGGAGCCAGGTCGATCAGGTCAAATCCATCGGCTCCCAGCCCGTGACACAGCACGACCAGTTGCCTCGGTTTGGCCTTGGAAGCCGGTCCCCAATGAACAGCCTCGAGCGTCGGCATGGATGGTATCTCCCCTTCCTGGCCGTTAGTCTAAGTTACCTTGTCCGAGATGGTTATCACACGGTTCGCACCCAGCCCGACTGGTTACCTGCATCTGGGTCACGCCTTTTCCGCCTTCAATGCGTGGAAGCGCGCCCGCTCAGCCAGCGGCCAGTTCCTGCTGCGTCTCGAGGACATCGATCCAGGCCGCTGCCGCCCCCACTTCGCCACCGCAATCCTCGAGGATCTGACATGGCTCGGCCTCGATTGGGACGGCCCGCCGCGCATACAGTCGGAGCATCTCGCTGACTATCAAGCCGTATTGGATGAATTACGCGAAAGGCACCTGACATATCCGTGCTTCTGCACAAGAGCTGATATCGCACGCGAGATCTCCGCATCGGCCGCCGCACCGCACGCACCGGACGGGGCACCGCTGTATCCCGGCACCTGCCGGCGGCTTTCGCCAGCCGAGCGAGCGACCAGAATCGCCGCTGGCGAACAGTTCGCTCTACGCCTCGACATGGCTGCGGCGCTGCGGCCAGACCTAGCGTACGAGGAGGAAGCCGAGGGCCGCGTTGCCTGCCACCCAGAGCAATTTGGCGACGTCGTGCTAGCCAGGAAGGACGCGCCGGCAAGCTACCATCTGTGCGTGACGCACGACGACGCGCTGCAAGGTGTAACGCTCGTAACCCGAGGCAAAGATCTGCAACCGGCCACCAGCCTGCACCGCCTGCTGCAGACGCTGATGGGCTGGCAGGCGCCCGCCTACGCACATCATCATCTCCTAACCAACCCAGCGGGGAGTCGGCTTGCCAAGCGGGACAAGGCCATGACGCTGCGCTCGCTCCGCGCCGAGGGAGTCTCAGCGCGGGCGATCATTCAGCGGGTCGATCAGTTATAGTAACGCCACTGGTGATGTTCCCAATGGCGATGATGATAATGCTGATGGTGCCAGTAGTAGTCGACGTTGGTCACCGCCGGCTGCGGCTGCACCATATGAAGGCCGGCGGCGGACGGAGCCGCGTCGGCCCCAGACGCGGCCAAAGCGGTCAGGCCGCCAAGCGCGACAGCGGCGAGAAGTGTCTTACGCATCGAACTCTCCTTTACAACGATCGTTTAATTGGCAACCGATTTAGACCGCCTGAGGACTGATTCGAGGTTTCTTCGTGGCGAAGCGCCCAGGAAACCCCGTACACAGGACCGTTAGCACGTTTGAGGTTTCGATGCACGATCCAATCGTTCGCTCTACGACACCGTTCAACGCTGAGCCGCCGCTCAAACGGTTGCGCTCTCACTTTGTCACGCCGCTGTCCGACTTCTACGTGCGCTGTCACGGCGACGTCCCGGTTCTATCTGAGCACACCCATATGCTCACCGTTCAGGGAAGGGTCGCGAAGCCGCTCAAGCTGTCGATAGGGGAACTGCGGAACGGATTCACGCCTCGCACCGTGATGGCGCTGATGCAATGCGCCGGCAATCGTCGCGCCGATCTGCACCGGCTACGTCCCGTCACCGGGGATCCATGGGACGCCGGGGCGATCGGCAACGCCGCATGGACCGGGGTCTCGCTGGCCGACGTTCTGCGCACGGCCGAGGCCGACCCCAATTCGGCTTTGCACGTTGCTTTCGAGTCAGCCGACGCGGTCAATGGGCAGCCCTACGGCGTGTCGATCCCGATGACCAAGGCGCTGTGTCCTGACGTGCTTCTGGCGTTCGAGATGAATGGCGAACTTCTGGCTCCGGAGCACGGATTTCCATTGCGCGTCGTCGTGCCTGGTTTCGCCGGGGTGCGCAGTCCGAAGTGGCTCGCTAGAATCACCGTGCAGCACGCTCCGTCCGGCAATCCGATGCAGCAGACCGACTACAAGCTGTTCCCGCCGGAGGTAACGCCCGCCTCGGTCGATTGGGCAACGGGCATCACGATCAACGAGATGCCGTTGAACGCCGCGATTTGCGAACCCGCCGATGGTGCCGAGGTAACAGCGGGCCCGTTGACGGTGCGTGGTTATGCAGCTGCGACCGGGCGAACGATCGAGCGGGTCGACATCAGCCTCGACAACGGCGGTCGGTGGTATCACGCGAAGATGGAACAGCGAACCGACGCACCCTGGAGTTGGACCTTCTGGGAATTGACACTCGATCTGCCGGTCGGAAATCACGAAGTCGCCGTTCGTGCTTGGGATTCAGCCGGGCAGACGCAACCCGCCTCGGCCGCGGACGCATGGAACTTCAAAGGCTACCTCTCCGCCGCCTGGCACCGAATACGCGTGAACGCCGTAGCTTAAAAGGCGGATATGAAACCTTCAGCGCGGCGACCGCCGTTTGCGGCCGCATCGGCGTCCGCTCCATGTTGACCACCCGGCCCATTAGATCGTTCCACTCGCTCATCCGCGCCTGTGCCGTGGTGAGAAAGCCGCGGTCCTATCTCTGCCCCAGCATCGGCACCAGCGCCTGCAAGGTCGGCTTCACGTCTCCCACCAAGCCGACCTCGACCGGATAGCGAAGCTCGATCCGTTCGGGCTTGAGGTCCACCTGCACCCCTGCGCCCGACCCGGCTTTGGATAAAAATCCACCCACGGCTCCTAACCGACTGGATCCAACTGGGTTCGATTACGGACGAACACGTCCGCGTTGGACCGAAGGCGCGCGGCAACGAAATGCTTCGACATTGGTTATGATCTACCGAATGGACCGCTTGCTGCCCAATAGCGTCCACCGTTCTCGCAAGCTGGCGAAGGAGAGCAATCATGCCTCGTGGAGACAAATCCGCTTACACCGACAAGCAGAAGCGACAGGCCGAACACGTCGAGGAAAGTTATGAGCACCGCGGTATCCCGGAACCCGAAGCCGAGCGGCGCGCCTGGGCCACGGTGAACAAGGAGACCGGTGGCGGCAAAAAGAGCGGCAGCGGACGAGGCAAACCGACCAACAACGAACCGTCACGCAAGGGCGGGAAATTGGGCGGAAAAGCAGCGGCCTCGCGTCCAGCCGCCGTCCGTTCCGAAGCCGCGAAGAAGGCAGCCGCGACCCGCAAGCACAAGGACCAGACCGTCTAAACCGCCTCCGGCGCCGCGTTTTCCGCCAGGGGCGCCTTCGGATCTAGCGCCGAGTGTTAAGTCGTGCCCCGCCGCCCACTCTTGACGATCATACCGCTACGTCTCAGGAACCGGCGCGACGCCCGCGTCAGCCGAAGGTCCCACCGGGATGGACGGCCCGCTTTGAGCATGCGGCAGATACCGTCGAGCATGTGGCAGATACCGTCGAAACAACTTAATGTACGGCATGAAGTGCAGCTTTAAAACAGAATTATAGTCAACGGCCTCTTCCGGCAGGATGCCGAAGCTCACGTTTTCCTTTGGATTGCTGTAACAGATCGTGCCAGCCATCCGATCCCAGCAAGCGAACAAAAACCCGAAGTTCTTGTCCCAGTGCCGCCGATCGCTACTATGATGTAGATGATGCTGCTTTGGGCTCAACAGGTAGCGCTCAAGCCAGCCATAGGATAGGCCGATATGTGAGTGACGCAATATCCCAAATGAAAGCGTGTCGATTAAGGCATAGGCATTGAAGCCCAGCAGCGTGTTCGTCGAAATCGGCGTCGCGGTCAAGTACGCGGCTGCCGCAAGCATTGGCCCAACCGACAAGCCCGTAGCCGCCTGCTGGATGATTTCCTCGATAATGTGAACACGATGGTTGGTCACTGGCGTCAGAAATTCCGAGGAGTGATGAACCTTGTGAATATCCCAGAGAACGCCGAACCGATGCAGCCAATAATGCGTCTTGAAGCGAAGATAGTCCTGGACCAGCACCGCGGGGATCAGAAGTGCGGCGAACAAGACGACCGGCATCTCGCCCTCCGGTCGAGGTCCAAATGCCAGGACCAGCAAGCCGTAGGTCGCGACGGCGCATTGTGCCGAGGTCAGAAGCAGCATTGGCACGGTCACCAATGGCCGTAAGACCTGTTTCAGAAGGACAAAGCCCACATCCAGATAACAGGAGCGGCGAGTATAAAGATCACGAGGGACAACGTATTTAATGAAATCGTGAACACCTCCACCGCCGCGCTGATAGAAGGCGATGACACATCCAGCAGCCGACAGCACAATGGTGAGCAAGGTCAGCACCATCGCTGCCGTCAAAATGTCGTGTAAATGTGGCATCTTCTTCGACCGCTCGATTACACTTATTGTTTCACTGTTTCCGCATCACTGTTACTGACTGTGGCCTCCAGCTTCTACGACTTTGTATGTACGGCCGCGCTTTCTCGTCCAGGCAGACAAGGCAGGATGGGATGGCAACGGCAAAGGCCCATAGACACCAGAAGTCAGCAACCACGTATCTAAACCCCGAAACCACGCTTTCCGCAAGATAAACCAGCAAGGCATTCTCTGCAGCCTCAGCATAGACGGCCAAACCTGAGTTGCCCATCCCAAACTTTTTGCGAGCGCTTGCGGAAGCCATTAACGTTCCTGCTATCGCAATAACGAACGCCAAACTTCCCACCACCCCGGCATTCGCAAGCATAAGCGTCACGATGCTGTAACTGAAATCTGCCCCCCAGCCAAACCCGAACCAAGGCTGCTTGGCAAACAGTTCCATCGCCGGCGCGATCGTTGTGGATCGCTCGACGTATGAACCCTCCGTGAACTTGCCCAACGTCATGTTGTAGAAGGCCTCTTGAGCGGTTGGGACGGTGGCCAGCCATATACCACCGATCAGAGCCATCGAGGCGAACATCACCAGCGCGAACATGGGCCGCCGACGGGCAAGCAAAAGCCCAAGCACCCCGAGGCCGAAATAACCTGTACTTGCAGTCGAAAGTGCCACAGTCCCCAGCGTCAGAGCGACCGGAATGATCCAACTCTTGGTTCGGCGCAGTGGATCGAGCGCGATAACGGTCGCGCCGAACGTGCCGAAAATCATCAGTGACGCCGCCATGAACGAAGGTTCGGTAGCGACCGAGGCTATTCTTACGACACCATCGGCCGCCTTCTGGTCGTACATGTCCGCGAAGTGGCTGGTGCTGTTATTGAACAGGAACGCAGGATACTCTAAACCAGTGTAATAACACGCCATCTGCAAAAGACCCCACGCAGATATGAATGTGGCGCTCGCGCGCAGCGCGGTCAGTCCGGCCTCAAGCCGCTCCACCGTGGCGAACTCGACCGACAGGACCAGGGTCAGGCAAACGCCGAACAGCAGGTAAACCGTCTGGGTCACCTGCAAAGACACCAACCCATGCGCGGCGCCGTTGAATAGAGAAGACAGCCCAACGATCGATGTAAAAACCAGGATCAGGAAACCGACAGTAAGGTGGTCCCCGCTAATACGCGCGGGAACCACCAACCGGCCGGAAAGCACACTGGCCAGCAACAGGAATGACAGCAGAACAACGTCCGGCGCCATTCCATACTCGCCAAAATTTAGCACCGCGGTGCCGGAAAACGATGCAAAAAAGACGATGCTTTGAACTAATCGTTCGTGCGACGCCATGCTGAGCCAAAAACCGATGGCGATGACGAAGCCACCTACCAGGGTCAATTCCACGTGTCGTGCCCCTCTGTCGCAAGGCCGGCTCGATTAAGAGTAGCCCGTGTACACACCGGCGGCTGGATCATTAGATCCAACTTTGGTGGCGATGACCCCATGGATCGGTCGTCCGGTCTGCGCCAGACGCCGGGACAATTCCTCGAGTTCTCTGGTGTCGGTGCGTCCAAACTCTGTGACCAGGAGGACAGCGTCGGCGAACTTGGCGGCGACGATCGCATCCGGCACCAAAAGCAGCGGTGGCGTATCGATCAGCAGGACGTCGTACGATTGCCTGGCGGCCAGCAGCATTTCGTTCAAATGATCCGACCGAAGCGTCGCCAGCGGATCTATACCCGTCGGGTAAGGCGTGAAAATATGCACGCCCGAAGCCGGATCTACTTTGACGTTCAGCGGATGGGATGACCCAGAAGGAATTGTCACCGCTACCAGATCGGGGGATTCCGACCCGGTAAACGTCGCCTCCGCCCGTGGACGCCGAAGGTCTAGGTCAACAAGCAAAACCTCCAGTCCGAGCGATGACATTGCCTTGCTGAGACCTGACGCAATCGTCGTTTTGCCTTCGCCCGAGCGCCCCGATGTAACCATTAACGACCGGATGTTGCCGCTTCGGACTTCCTTTTCCAACTCCAGTACAATACCGGCGATAGTGCCCGCGAACCCTTCCTGGCGCTCCGTGGACCCGAGAAGCCGCTGCGACCGGGCAGCGGCACCACGAAGCCGTGGAATACCGCCAAGGAAGGGCGCGTCCAGACGCTCAGCCAACTGTGTAGCGCCGAGCCGAAGTCCTTGCGCCCGGGTTGTCACCATCGTGTATCCTCCGGCCGCGACCGAACCCAGCACAAGCCCGGCCAAAGCGAACAACGATTTGCTCGGGAACGACGGCCGCGTCGGAACATCGGCGTCAGTCAGAATGCGCGCATTCGAATTGGCCGGCCGCGCCGCAAGATCGATTAGCCGGCTCTCGATCGCGTCGCTCGTGCGCCACAAGCTGGCAACAGCGCCCCTTTCTCTTTCCAGCGCGATCGTCGCGCCGACCTGAGATTTGCTCTTGTTGCGAAGCGTGCCCATCTCCTTGTCCAGTTGCGCAACTACCTGTTGGGCAGAGAGCATGCTGGTGCGCCGCTGTTCGACAATCCGATTGGCCTCCGCGCTGATCTGTGCTTGCAGGCGGCCGAGTTGCCGCTGAACGCTGGTTCGCAACACATCCGCCCTCGGATCGACCGTCGGCAGCTTCGCGATCTCCTGTTGAGCGTTATCGTATTGCTGTCTCAGCAGCGGAATTCTTCCGCCACCCATCGCATCGGCGAATGCTATGGGATCGCCTTTCGAACTCGAGCGTTGTTCCAAGGCGGTGTTGTACTCCGACTGGCGCCGGGCCAGTTCAGCCTGTGCCTCGGCATACCGGATGCCGAGTTGGCTCATGTCGCGCATCATTCCCGGCACTTCGTTCGCCTCGATCGCTCCTGGCTTGCCCAAAACCCCCGTAAGCCGGTCCTCGGCGCTCGAGATCTGCTCCTTGGTGGTTTGCTCGCGTTCCCGCAGCGCCTTCTCGATCAGATCCGCTGTTTTGCTTTGCTCCTTGAGGCGATCCTGCGTGTAGAGTTGCTGCAGCCGATTGACTATATCCGCGCTGAGTTGCGCGTCCCGTGTCGTCGCCTTGATTTTCAGAACGCTGCTGCCCTTGGTGGAGGTCACCTTGATGGCTGACATCAGGAATTGAGTGCGCGCTTCCGCCAAGGCTGCCGCGGGATCTCCCGGCTTCGAAGAAACGCTCGCGATCAAGTCGTCGTACTTTTTCAGCGCTTCAGATCCCCCAAGAGATGCGACAGCCCGGCCGGTGTCCATCAGCGCGCCCATGAGGCTCCATTCGTTCAGCAGCTCAGGCGGTATGTTCACTTGCTGCGAAACCCGAGATAGCAAACCCGTTGAGGTGAGGATTTCCTGTTCCGTCGTCACGACGGCCTCGTTGACGGCGGCTGCGGTGAATGCGGCGTCGTTGTCAGCCGCGGTCAGCGCTTGGGATCGCACCACCAGACTTCCTTCGGCCTTGAACTGCTGCGGCAATGCGAGACTTACCGCGAAAGCCACCACCGCGCCTAGCAGGGCACACAGAATGATGAGCCGTTTGCGGCTTGACAGGACACCGAATGTCTCCGGCAGGCTTAAGGCTGTCGTGCCATTCATTGGGAAGGCCTTTGTTCAGCAGGTCGATTGAGTAATGGAGTTTGTCTCATTGATGCCCGGTAAAGTTGCACAAACGACGCCGACAAATCGTCAAATGTTGGCGAGTTGATCGGCGTCATGGGTGGTCCCGCCAAAGCCTTGGCCAGCGCCGCCGCCAAAGCATCTGGATCGCCCGGCGGGACAATAGATCCCCCCAACCGAGGGACCTCCTCTACGAAGTTTCCCAAAGCGCTCGACACCAGACGACAGCCGAAGGCCGCCGCGATAGCAGGAACCGATGACTGCGTCACGTGCGTATAGGGCAATGCTACCACGCAGGCTCTCTGCATCAGCGCTGCAACCTCTGCGTCGTCGAGATACTTGTTATGCAACTCAACGCGTCCACCGAGCGCGAGGACCATCCGCTGAGCTTCGTCTTCCAACGTGCCCGGGCCGGCAATGGCCAACCGTATCGTGGCGGGTAGCGCCGTCATCGCCCGCAGCAGCACATCAATACCCTTGTATTGCTGGATCCGCCCGAAAAAAAGTACCAATTCTTCGCGCGGTACGCCAGACGCTCGGTGCCGAAGAAACTGGCCCGCTAGGCTGCCGTGAGCGATCACCATGCATTGCGCTCGGGGCGCCAGTTCTTGCGCCCGCTCGAGATGCCGTGAGGAGAATAAATGGATCGTCCGAGTAAGCGCTAGAACCGGCCGTCTTACAACTGAGTTGAGCCGCTCAAACACGTTTCCAGGGTGGGGGTCCGGATCATGGAGCGTCACCACAATCGGGATCCCCAACAGCCTCGCGGACACGGCAAGGCTCACCGCCCATAGGTAGCCCTCGCCCGCAAAGACATGAATGACGTCAGGCTTCGCCCGCAAAACACTAGCGACCACCTTCCAATGCGCGACCGGATTGACGCTCGCGACCATCCCTCCGATTTTGCTCATGCCGCAGGGTATCCGAAACAAGTCTCGCTCCGAGATGTTCCCGGTATAGTTCGTTGGCACCATCATGCTGCAATCCAGCCGGCGGGACAGCGCGCCAAACAGTTCGTCCAACGTTTGTGCCACTGCGTTTCGGGCAGAGAACGCCACGAATAAGACCCGCGGCTCGTGACTGTTCTCCGTCATCGCCAAATACCCGCAAGTTGAAGCCTATTGCGGGTGCTTCGCCAAGACAGGGTCACTAGCGCAGTGCCATAGACAGCCGCACCGGCGAAGATGAGCTCCAACAGGCCAAGCGCGCCCGATGATAGGCTTCCTTCAAGCCAGCGCATCGACGGTAGCATAAAAGCAGATGCCGTTGCCGGCGCGGCCCAGACCTGCACCAGCGACCGAACAGATACGCCAAGTCGGACCGACAACACCCACATCAGGACAGGAACCGTGAGCAACGCTCGGACAGCCCAAAGTTTCAGCGACCATTCAAGACCGATCAACGCCGCCGAGGCAAAAATCCCAACGTCGACCAGTATCGTCGGAGCCGTCAAGTAGACGGCTGCGCGTCCCAGCCCACGAGCCCGCAAAGCCACGGCGACCACATGCAGGAAAAGCCACCCGCTCATACCGGCGCAGATCCATGGCAGAAAGTGGCCGGCCTGTGCCCACTGAACGCCAATAAACGTTGAAATGACCGGTGTTCCTAGCTCGGCCAGGCCAATAAAGCTCGGGAAAGCGATCAGTCCAATAATGTGAAGAACCGTTCGGAGCACATCCCCGAACTGCGTGAGGTCATTCTGCTGCCGGCTGATAAGCGAAACCAGCGGGCGCGACGTCACTTCCTCGAACAACTGCCCGAGCGCCCGCGCCACGCGCATCGCCAGGCTGAGATATCCCACGGTCTTGAGATCGCCGAGTGTGCCGGCAACAACGAAAAGAGATTGGTCGCGCAGAAGATAAAGCGATCGGATCGCGACCGAATAACCCACGTAGGATGCCCGCGCCCGGACAGTCGCGATATCGATCCTAAGCTTCGGCCTCCAGTTGCAGACCAGCCGGTACACCATCGAAGTCACAGCCGCGCCAGTCAACACGTTCAGAATCAGCGCCCAATAGCCGAAGCCGGCCGCGGCTAGACTCAAGCTCACAAGCCCCGCGCAGACCTGACCTAAAAGAGCCGTTTGCGCGATCTTGCGGAACTGCAGCGACCGGCTCAGGTATGACCTGTGGATGTTGCCAATAGCGCCGAACACTGAACTCATGGCCAGCGCGGGAATAACGAACGCCAATAGCGGCTGTCGAAGAAGTTTCGCCAAAACTGGGCTGGTCACACATGCGAGCAACAAGCACAGCAAGGCTATAGCAAGATTGACCGTATAGCCCGTGTCCCAGTCGTTGGTCGTCGCGTTGTCCTGCTGTACCAGCGCTTCTCCGATTGGCTCATCGATAAAGATCGCAAAGATCCCCGTGAGCGCTATGCCGAGGGAAACCACCCCGAGATCAGAGGGGGAAATAAACCGAACCGTCGCGAAGAAGAACAGGAGGGACAGAATTTGGCGGCACGCACTTTCTAGCCCGCTCCAGGCCAGAACCGAAACCCGTGCCCGCAGCTTCGGTGCCGCCAACTCATTGCCCAACTCTGTCATCGAACGCCGATCTCAGCTTTTATCCCAGCAACCTCCCCCGCATCCATGCCCGGGCGGACGCCACGGGAGGTGGCAATTTCCATGGCCTCGATATACCGGTCGGCGATCGTGTCCCAGGAGAACATCTTAGCGAGCGCAACCGAACGTGCGCTTTGCTCCCGCAAGCGGCCGGGACCGGTTCCCGCACCGGCCAGTGCGTCGACTACGGCTAAAGCTTCCTGCGGAGAAGCAGCAGCAACCACATGATCATGCAGGAAAGTCGGCGTCTCCCAATCTACTTTAGCAACGATAGGAAGGCCATTCGCCGCGCAGGCCAGTACCGTCCCGCGGCGTTCATGAACCCCGAACGGCGGCGAGAGATAGGCCACATGAGCATGCCGCAAGATCTCCGATGCCTCCTCCGGAGAGACATTCAGCATCCACTCGACACCGCTATCTTCCGCCATCTTGAACAGCGTGTCCGCATAGTCGCGCCCATGCGGGACGACTGCTCCCACGATTACCGTGCGGTACGGGCGGCCGAGTTGCTTGCACAGCCTGGCAAGGTGGATCATTTGCTCGATCCCCTTCGCAGGCCGCAGCATGCCGAAGTGAACAATGGTGAACTGGCCTGATGGCTCCCATAGGCCGCCGGGGACGTTGCTGCCGATCGGTATAACGCTGACGCGCGACGCGAGCCACGGATGGCGTCCGACGAGAGCATCCCGATCAAGGGAACCCGTCACGACAAGACGCCCGCCGATCGTGAAAACACTCATTCCCAGACGAATCTGCCAGCGCTGTCCCGAATAATCATGCAGTGTCGTCAGCCG
Source organism: uncultured Pseudomonadota bacterium (assembly GCA_963832865.1). Classification (GTDB taxonomy): domain Bacteria; phylum Pseudomonadota; class Alphaproteobacteria; order Acetobacterales; family Acetobacteraceae; genus Rhodopila. The sequence goes on along the minus strand of CAWHWH010000048.1, from coordinate 356,042 downwards.
GGGCCAGCCGAACATTCCCAGGTGAAGCAAGTGTGGAACGAGTGACCGGCGGAACCCATGCGTAGGATATTGCAGGTGTACGATATCGGGTCGCTCGGCGCGCAGCTTCCGCAACAGGCCCGGAACGTCTCGCAGGCGCCAGCGGTCTCTATGCAGCACCGTAACCGTCAGGTTGCGGCGGCTCAGCGCATCGATTAGCGCTCCAGTAAAGTCGCCGACGCCGCACACCTGAGGCGGAAGCGACCCCGCGATAATGACCACTTTCATAACGACAGCCGACGCTTGATCAGACCACGCAACACTTCGACATAGCGGTCCCCGATCCCATCCCAACTCACCAGCGCGGCGAGTTGGCGGCTCCTGTCGTGGGCGGCGTCTCGCTTCGCCCTGTCGGACAGACAGGCTGCTGCATGCGCAACCAGTTCATCTCTCGTACTCGCCGGCTCCAACAACCCAATGATTTCAGACGGTGTTTCCGAACCGCGCAGGGTAACGATCGGAACCCCACAGGCGACTGCCGCCAGCAGGCTTCCGCGCCGAAAGCTCGCGCCGGATGGGTAAGGCAACAGCGCGACCGTGGCGGTTCGCAGGAAGTCAGGCACCCGCTCCGGCGTCATCTCGCCGAGGACATCGATCCCGCGATTCCGGGCTTCGATCTCGATCGTCTGATAGTAGGACGCAAACTTCGGCACCCGGGACCCGGCCACGACGAACTTTGCGCTTGGAAACTGCGTCGCCAGCGCGTCTTTGCAGGCGATAAACTCTTCCAGCCCCTTTTCTGGACGGATCTGCCCGAAATACACAACTATCGGCGGCTCCGAGGGCCGCCACTCACGCCCAGGAAAATTCGCCCCGATGGGGATCACGCAGGACCGGGCCTTCAGCCAAGGAAACCAGGCCACCAGCGACCTGCGCTCCGTCTCTGCCGTCGCGATGACTGCGGCGCAGCGGGCCAGCAGCACGCCCACCGACGCCCGGCGGATTGGATTAGCCGCCGCGAACTCGTGCAAGGTCACGACCAGAGGCGCCTGACGCTGCAAAGCGGAGAAGGCGTGCGGCCCCAACGCCGCACTAAAGGCATCCGTCGGATACTGCATCAGGATCGCGTCCGGACGTTCGGCAGCGACCCGCCGAAGCAGTTCGGGAACCTGAGCCAGTCCCCATTGCTTCAAATCCACCGGCCGTGCATCGACCTGCTTTCGCCTCAACACCTCCACCAGATTTTCATGGAAGTCGTCCGTGCCGCTGAACAGGGGCTTGATCGACCCGCACAGGGTAACCAGTCGCAGGTTTCGCGCCTGCTCGCCTCCGACTGGCTCCGACCTTTCTAATGACGCATAGCCGTTCACCACATCCCCTTATGAAGCCGATCGACGCGAGAGTATCGATGCGCGGGAAGTCGGTACATCGCCTAGGCTGCCTGCTCTGTAAGTTCTGCTAGCATCCCCGCAACCATACTCTGCAGTCCATCGGCGATCTGCATTTCGGCCCGCCATCCAAGCACCCGTTCAATAGCTTCGACATTGGGCGTCAGAGATACGCGGTCGAACTTCCGGAATGCCGCGGCGTCTTCGTGGACGGGACGGCCATCTCCGAGAAGCCCCTGCAGCATCCGAACTACTGCGCGCACCGACACGGCGTGGCCGGTCCCCGCGTTCAACGCATGAAATCCCGTTGGTCCCTTGGTTACCCCCATGCCAAACGCCCGGGCAATATCCTTGACGTAGACGAAATCGCGAGCCGCGCCGAGATAACCCATGACGAGCGCCGGTGTATCGCAATTCACGATGCGCTTCAGAATATCCGGAATAACGTGAGGGTTAGTCTCGTTCGGTCCATAGACATTCGCCAGCCGCAGAGCGAGCCCCGACTGACAGGCCCCGACACGGATAGCATATTCCAGGATCTGCTCACTAAGCGTTTTCGTCAGACCATAAATGTTGCTCGGTTCGGGAGTGTCGCCTTCGTGATGAATCCGATCGTCAGCCTTGTACACGTCTAGCGTCGATGCAAGCACGACCCGTGGAACTTCGCCAAGCTGAACCGCCTCGACAAGGGTGTGCGTGCTCCTGGTGTTGATCGCGAATGTCCGCTCAGGGTTGCTCATGCATTCCGGTATGAAGTGCACCGCCGCGAGGTGAACCACCCCTTCTGCGCCAAACGCCTTAAACTGACGAGCAAGATCAGCAGCCGCAATCTGCGAAAGATCTGCGATCTGAGTACTCACTTGCGCCGGAATATGCTCGGGGCTGCCTCGGGAAAAGTCATCGATTGCCAACACGTCGTGCCCATCGGCGACGAGCCAATCTAAGAGATGCTTGCCGATAAAGCCGGCGCCGCCTGTCACCACGATTCGCATGACGCTCCTTGGGTCGGTTGTAAAAGGCTTACGTCGCGGGCCATCGCCGCTGTCTCGCTCAGCAGAGCCTCGAACTGCTGCGCGAGAGAAGACCATTCCAGGCTGCCGGCGTGCCGGTGGGCGCGCGCCGACCAGCTCCCCCAATCGCTAAGAACCGATTGCACCGCGTCAGCCAAATCGTTCGCGGCTGGCTCAGCGCACAATCCGCAATCAAATTCCTCGACAACCCCGACAGTGCCGTTTTGCGGATATCGCGCGGTGACAACCGGTAGGCCACTCGCCATCGCTTCCGCCACGACCCGAGGGAAACCTTCCCGTTGGCTGGTCATCATGAGCACCCGGGCCCCGGCCAGGAGCTCATATTTTCGCTCATTGCTCACCAGACCGGGCAGTTCGATCCTGCCACGGTTAGCTGAGCTTTCCACCCGCCGCCGCACCATCTCGAACGCGGGACCGTCACCCGCGATCGTCAGCGGCTCCGTGTAACCCCGGCGGCAGAGTTCGTCGAAGGTGTCGATTAAAAGTGAGAGATTCTTGTGGCCGGTGATACGGCCCACGTAGACCATGCCACGGCGGCTCTCCGCCGCATCCATCCGATAACAGGCGCCGGTGATCCCGCTCGGAAGAACGAGGACCCGGCCAGGCGCAACCGCACGAATATGCCGCGCCACCTCAGCGGAAACCGCGGTGTTCGCCGCGACAAGCTTCGGCAGCACGTTTTGAACGACCTGGAACGTTTTGCTGTGACGGATCTCGCACCAGTCGATAATCGCCCGTTTCCGATCGCGTTGGGAAAGCGCAAGAACGTGGAATAACGGCCATTGGTTGAGAAAAATCGCATCGAACTTGTGCGCATGCGCCAGACGCCGCGCTGCCAGCGCGTAGCGCACCATCCCCAAAGGGGAGCGCGGTAGCAACCCGCGGAACGGCTTCTCGTAATGCTGCAGCCTCGGTCGGCGAATGACGGAAACCCCGTTTGCCAGCTTTTCCTCCGCCGGCGCCTCGGCTAAGTCCCCGATGCACATCACAGTCACTTGGTGGCCCTGCATTGCCAGCAGATTGGCCAGTTCTGCGAAACGCTGCTGCTGACCCCCGACACTTGGCGGAAAAAGTTCAGTCAGAAACCCTATATTCACGCCTGACCATCCCGCTTGGTCGCACCAGGCATGACGCGGCTAATCAAAGCAGCTGTTGTCTCAATACGCATTTTGATGGACAAATCCCCGTACTGCGGTCTGCAGCAAAATTCGAAAATCCAGCCACACCGACCAATGATCGATGTAGTATAGATCATGTACAACACGTTGTTGAATCTGTTCAACGGTATTGGTTGCGCCACGCCAGCCGTTGACCTGTGCCCATCCGGTCATGCCCGGCTTCACTTTTTGGCGAGCCATGTAGTGCTTTACCGCCGCCGAATAGCTCTGGCCCGCGGCAGTGGCGAGCGGTGAATGCGGGCGCGGCCCGACAATCCACATATCACCGCGTAATACATTAAGCAGCTGCGGCAGCTCGTCGAGACTGGTCTTCCGGAGAAATGCCCCCAGTGGAAACAGACGCGAATCCTGTCTTTCGGTCAGGATCAAGCGGTTCGTCTCCAAAGGAGCGTAGTTCATCGTTCTAAACTTGAATATGACAAACTTATTGCCGTTGTAGCCCTCTCTTTCTTGTCTAAAGAGAATCGGCCCCGGGCTGCAGAACGGGATCAGCACGGCGATCGCCAGCAGGACGGGTGCGCAGAAAATCAGCAGCAGCAAGGCCAGAGCCCGATCCTGTACATCTTTTAGCACCCAGCGCCAGCCATCCAAAGGCGGAGCCCTGGTCAGCAGCAGGGGTACCCCACCGGCCTTGCATTCGCTTTCCGCGATCCACCCGGCCTCGATGCCGAGGCTTGGCGGCCACAGTAATACCCGCACGGGAAGGCACAGCGCTCCCCGAACCAGCTCAGATAGCTGCGACCTCTCTTGCTCCGATGTAGCAACGATCACATCTTGCACATGATGGGTTTGTATAAGTTGACGCAGTCCTGCAATGGAATTGCCGTGGTGGCCGCCGTGGAAGCCATCTGGGCCATCATCTCTTACCGAGACGAAACCGATTACATTTGTGCCACTTCCGTCTGTTCGGAGCAGGTGCGCGCAGTACCTGCGCGTCGGAACCATCGCCAACAATCGCCACGTTGTGGCTCAGCCGTCGCGCCTGCAACAGCGCAGCGCCAGCATAGCTGGTCCCCAAGCGAACAAGGACGATTAACGCTCCGCCCGTGACCCAGTCCTGGAAAGAGCTTAACCAAAGCGGATCATGCGGTTGCAGCATGATCGACCAGGACAGCAAGGGGGCGCTGGCAAGCATCCAGGCGACAGCCGCGGTCATGCTCGAGCGCCATGCCTTCAGGATGCGGCCAAAATCATAGGCACCTAGGGAGCGCAGAACGAAGTGGACGACGACAGCAACCGCGATACCAAACCTGAGCGTCTCAAACAGGCCCGCATGGCCGCCCCCCACGGCTACGATGTCACTTAGCCATATACCGGAGGATATAGCGACCGCCACCGCTTCTGCGACCTGCAGAGTGGCAACAAGACGCCAGCGCGACACGCGTGCGACCACCGGTCCACAAGAAAACGTCCCGGATGCGTCCACTAGTCCGACCGGCGCCTCGCCGGCATCCGCTACCATTCTGTTTGGTATCCAAACATTTATTTTAATCCGGGAAGAGATCAATTAAAGTCCGTTACGTTACCTAAGAGACTTTAGAAGCGCCGCCATGGGGCGGTGAGTCACGTCTGCGTCAAGATGGACTGCAGACAGCGCCATGCGGCCATTCTAACACAGTTCCGCCAACCACAGCCGCTGGCGCGCCAACCCAGCAAAATGTAAGACTTCTTAGGCAATTCCCATCGTCACTGTTGGCGCGTGTTGAAGGAACCCGACCAAGAAGGTGAGCATGTATCAGTTGCCTTTCAGAGATCCCCGAATCGGCCAGTGCCATCGCGCCAAAAATGGAATCGGCCGGACTTTTTTAGTCCTTAGCCTGACGCTCGGTATGGTTGGCAACGCAACGGCCCAACGCAGCGACCCCGCCTGCGCAACTTACGCTTCGAGTTGCAAGGGGCGTCTCGCCTCTCCAATATGCGTGCAATTACAAAGGCGTTGTGGCGCACCCACCGCCGGGGCGGCGTCGGCGCAATCACCAGACAGCAACACGCAGGGCATGCCCCAGCTGGACCAGCCAACCGAAATGCCGGACTGCCCCAACGGCCAAGAGATGGTGATGGTCCCGACATGCCAGTGTGCGACCCCGCTCGGTACAGGGGATGCCCCCGGCGATAGCGGCGCTTGCACATCGTGCTCGCCCGACGGGGTCCGAATGGAATGCCAGGCAAGGCAATAAGAACCGGGCCGCTCGAAGCCCATTAACGGCTGCTGGCCTCACGAGGCAGTTGCGCGGCCGCTTCGGCACAAGCCATGCTTTAGCTGGGCAAACCCTTTTGAACGCGCCGGCATGCCTGCCTCGCTGAGATACGCCGGTCCCTAAAGATCGGTACAATATTGATCAAATTTTAATTGTTGTTTACCTTTAGTAGCATAAAAAATTCCTTGCCCAAAATCAAAAAAACGGTGCGAAGTCTCTTCGGCTATCATATTTTCAAGAGATTACTTTGAGCAACACTTCGACATCAATCGCACCGCCGGACGGTCCATCGTAACTGCTAGCAACAACATAGCAATCATCGATACCAACGGCAACACATGAACGGTTACCGCAGCCGGTCTGATGGCCCTAGATTGCCCCCCGAACCGCACTACCGCGAACGTCATTGAACTCTTACGGCAACGGTGAGATTCTTCAGCAAAACAGCGGCAATATCTGCCAGGGGAAATCCAGACCGGCCGCCGCCTGGGCGCCCGCCGCGAGTACCTCCACCATGTCCGCTGCCCGCAACGCCTCTCCCGACGACACCATCGTGCTCGCCGGTTCAAACGGCGCGATCACCGATGTCAACGGCGTCCACTGAACGATATCGTCCACCGACGCCGTCCTGAAGAACGGACAGGCGGCCGCATTCAGCGCCAATCGCCGAGATTGCCTACGGCATTCAGCGCCAACGTCGCCGAGATTGCCTACGTCGGCAATTACGGTGTGGCAGGAGAACACGAGTGATCAATAGTGCAGCTGGACCGGGTCAGGATGGAGCGCCGGCAATGATCCAGTGCCAGCCATGACCGCGTCCCCCAACGACACAGTCGTGCGCGCCGGTTCAACGGCCGCGATCACCGATGCCGCTGGCAACCTCTGGACGATATCGTCCACCAACGCCGTCCTGGAGAACGGGAAGGCGGCCGCCTACACCGCCAACGTCGCCGAAATTGCCTACGTCAGCAATACGGTGTGGCAGGAGAACACTTCTAATCAATGGTACAGTTGGACCGGGTCAGGATGGAGTGCCGGCGCTGATCCCTTGCCGGTCCCGACCCCAACCCCCACACCGACGCCAACCCCCACACCAACGCCGACCCCTACTCCGACGCCAACCCCGACCGCGTCGCCCAACGACACCGTCGTGCTCGCTGGCTCGACAGGCGCGATCACCGATGCCGCCGGCAATGTCTGGACGATATCGTCCACCAACGCCGTCCTTGAGAACGGGAAGGCGGCCGCCTACACCGCCAACATCGCCGAAATTGCCTACGTCAACAATACGGTGTGGCAGGAGAACACGAGCCACCAATGGTACAGTTGGACAGGGTCCGGATGGAGTGCCGGCGCTGATCCCTTGCCGGTCACAACCCCGACCCCGACCCCCACACCGACGCCGACCCCAACCCCCACTCCGACGCCAACCCCCACACCAACGCCGACCCCCACTCCGACGCCAACCCCGACCGCGTCGCCCAACGACACCGTCGTGCTCGCTGGCTCGACAGGCGCGATCACCGATGCCGCCGGCAATGTCTGGACGATATCGTCCACCAACGCCGTCCTTGAGAACGGGAAGGCGGCCGCCTACACCGCCAACATCGCCGAAATTGCCTACGTCAACAATACGGTGTGGCAGGAGAACACGAGCCACCAATGGTACAGCTGGACAGGGTCCGGATGGAGGGCCGGCGCTGATCCCTTGCCGGTCACAACCCCGACCCCAACCCCTACACCGACGCCGACCCCCACACCGACGCCGACCCCCACACCGACGCCAACCCCCACTCCGACGCCAACCCCGACCGCGTCGCCCAACGACACCGTCGTGCTCGCTGGCTCGACTGGCGCGATCACCGATGCCGCCGGCAACGTCTGGACGATATCGTCCACCAACGCCGTCCTTGAGAACGGGAAGGCGGCCGCCTACACCGCCAATATCGCCGAAATTGCCTACGTCAACAATACGGTGTGGCAGGAGAACACGAGCCACCAATGGTACAGCTGGACAGGGTCCGGATGGAGTGCCGGCGCTGATCCCTTGCCGGTCCCAACCCCCACGCCGACCCCCACGCCGACGCCGACCCCCACGCCGACCCCTACCCCTACGCCTACACCAACTACCGGCGGCGGCACCGTCACCATCAACCTAAGTGCGCCGGTGACGAATACCGGTGGGAACAACCAGCTTTTGCTCGGCTTCCCGTTCGGTGGCGGCGCTCAGTTTACGCTTAGCAATAACCATGAAGCCGAAGTGTACGTGCCTCAAGGCGTTATCCAAAACGCCAACGGCACGATGACCCTCCAGGCCCAGCCTAATCCCAACACCTCCGCCGCGCCGCCCTACAACCTGCCCTATACCTCCGGCGCTATCTCCACCGCCTCTTTTGCTAATGGTGAACCCCAGCCCGGTGGCTTCCAGGCTACCTACGGCTACTTCCAGATGACCGCCGAGCTCCCCCTTGGTGCCGGCCTCTGGCCTGCGTTCTGGTTGGAGCCGGTCAACGGTACCTCTGCCGCTGAGATCGATATTATGGAGGCGCCCTTCAACAACCCCACGCTCATCCAGGACTCCCTGCACGACACCGTTGGCGGTTACACCACCGGTCAGGTTACCGTGCCCAACTACGCGACCAACTACAACACCTACGGTGTCAACTGGAACGCGCAGACGATCACCTACTACGTGAACGGCCAGGTGGTCGGCTCTACCCCCACCCCCGCCTCCGCCAACACGCCGGCCTACATCCTCGCCAACCTCGCCGTGGGTGGTCAGGGGTCGTGGCCCGGCACGCCAACCTCTTCGAACACCTGGCCAGCCAACATGAATATCCAGAGCATCACCTACAACCCCAACGGTCCCGGCGGTGTGGGCAGTGACGGTGGCACTTACACCGGCGGTCTGGCCTCCGCGTCTCCAACCGCCACCGCCGCCGTCGTCACCCCTGCCGCCGCAACTGCCGCAGCCGTCACCCCCGCCATCACTGTCACCCCGCCTACCCTCACCGCTCTGGCGGCCGCCATGGAACAGACACCCACAACGATGGCACCTCCTGCACCCACGCCCGAACCCGGCACTACCTCGTCAATGGCGATGGCCTATCCAACTATTACCAGCGCTACTATGGGCATGCCGCCTACCTCAACACAGTCCACGAACACTGTACTCGCACATTCGTAACGGAACGCTAACCCAAGCTACCCACTCTAGCCACACAGGTCATGCCGCGCCCCTCCTGGGCGCGGCAGTCTGCTTTTGTGTCATCCACCACACGAGCACGGGCACTCCCTAATGAACAACGAAGCGATCGGTTTTAAGCGCCGGTTAGTCATGATCTTTACAAGGTCTGACGCGATCTACTCAGAAAGCTTCGCGGCTGGCGAAGAAATGAACTGCCACCCCCTCTCGGTCATTCGATGACGCGTCGCGCCGGGCCTTGCAGCCGCCTTGATCTCTCGACATTCAGCGGCAAGACGCGTGAGGGGGCATTCCTGCGCGGTGTCCGTGCCGAGATGGTCAAGCACGTCGGCAGGCATCCGAGCGCGACGCAGGCCGCTCTGATCGGGAGAGGCTTGGCCTTCTCCATTTTCCCCGGCGCCTCGGTCATCTCCCGGACGATCAGGGTGGTGATAGCGTCGCCGTCGGCATCAATGCCTGTTCGACCACATCGAGGGCGAAGCCCAGCGCATACCGTCGGCGTCATCCTTGGCGTGCACCACCGTGGCAACACGCGAGCCCGGGCGAGCCGCGGCTGGCCATTCGGGCCTGAAGAGTTCAGCTCCCCAAGTCGGGACGTCATCGTTCAGCTGGAATGCCGTGCAAGAAGGCGGAGCAACACGCTCACTGGGACGTCCACAGCACCAACACGTCGCAACAGGCCGGAGCTTGGGCAACCATCAACGCCAACGAATACGACAGCTACAACACTTATGGCGTGCTAGAGACGCCGCAGACGCTTACCTTCTACTACAACGGGCAAGCTGTAGCGCAGACCCGACACCTCCGGACTTCACGCAGCAAATGTACCTGATCGCAGACCTTGCGGTTGGCGGAACCTGGCCCGGGGTGCCACCGGCGAGGACGCAACGATGAAGATCGACTACATTCGTGCGTTCTCGAGCGACTCCAGCATACCCGCCGTCGCCCTGCAGACATCTCCTCGCCTGACGGCGGCGAGTATTCGCTTTATGGCGAAACCTCCGCTTCCTCACCGGGCTCAACAACCTCGTCGGTCATTCCCGTGCTCTCACACTGACTTCGCCGACGCATATCCCGTAAGCTCTGGTAAAGTTTGCTTTATCCAAGCGACGCGGCGACGGATCAAAACTGGATCCCTTTCCGCAGGCTACGGATGTCGCGTATCTGCGGGACGAAGTGCCCAGCCTCCGATGAAGCCATCCAGGTGCGCGAGGCCACGAGCAATTGTTTTGGGACTGGCCGGCTCGTGTCCGCGCGAGCTATATCCTGCCACGATCCACGAGAACCAGCCCAAGCCTCCTGACGGGTGAGGATTTGTCAGCTTTTCAGTTCGCAGTTCGAGCGGTCTGTTGAGCTCGGTGACGGCGGCCTCGTGCTGACAAGTTCGATTTCTCGGCTTCACATTCCGGCCGAGGCTGTCGAGACGCAGACGGGGAACATTCGGGGTCTCGTTCAGCCCGGCAGCCAGCGACAAGGCCCTCAAAGCGATCCGGCAGACGGTGCGAGGCTGGACGCTTTACGAGCGCAGTACAGTAAGTTGAACGATCTGGCCCTGATGTTCAATGGACTATCAGTGGCTAAATCAACTACTACGGGTGCTACTACAAGTCAGCTCTTTACATCGCGCGATGGGCGCATCCGAAGTTCAAATCTCTACGGCGCCATCGGGGCGAAAGCAGCAATGGCTTACCCGTATTGCGCGGCGACAGCCACCGCTGTTTGCGCACTGACGGCTGCTACGAGGATACGGCTGAACAATGGGAGCCAGATGATTGGAGCGGTGACTAAGCGGCTCCGAGAGGAGTTCGGCAAGTTGCAAGTTGAAATCAATGATGAAAAGAGCCGAACAGTTGACCTTGAACGGAGCGAGAGCTTCGGTTTTCTGGGTTTCGACTTCCGCTACCTCCGCAGTCTACGCGGGGCGATGCGGCCGCATTATACGCCCAAGCTCAAAAAGCGGACGGCACTGATGCGCGAGCTGAAGGAGGCGTTCCTACGCCAGTGGTATCAGACACCCCATCCCGGCATCTACGCGGCGGTTCAAGGCAATGACACCTTAGACTAGGCAAGCGGCGCCCGTCCAAGTGCCAGGCAAGGCAATAATGACAGGGCCGCTCTAAGCCCAGCCGCCGCTGGCCCCATGGGTCAGTTTTGCAGCCACTGTTGCCCCAAGCCACGCTTTGGCTGACCAAACCTCTTTGAACGCGTCGGCATGGGCATTTCGCCAGGATGAGGCCGGTCCGGCAAATCCCGGTCCATCAGCTTCACTCAAACCAGCACAACACGCAGAAATATACCGTTACTGCATTAACCTTCATGTAAATCACATTAATCTCTATCTAAATCCAATTTTAACTATCGTCATCTATCAACAAATCTCCGAACCGCCTTTATTTACAGGAGATTACTATGAGTAACACTTCGACATCAATCCCGTCGCCGAACGGTTCCATCGTAACGGCAGGTAACAATACAGCAATCACCGATGCCGCTGGCAACCGCTGGACGATATCGTCTAGCAACGCCGTCCTGGAGAACGGGAAGGCGGCCGCCTACAGCGCCAACGTCGCCGAGATTGCCTACGTCAGCAATACGGTGTGGCAGGAGAACACCTCTAATCAATGGTACAGCTGGACCGGGTCAGGATGGAGCGCCGGCAATGATCCCTTGCCAGTCCCAACTCCGACCCCCACGCCTACTCCCACACCGACGCCAACCCCGACCGTGTCGCCCAACGACACCGTCGTGCGCGCCGGCTCAACGGCCGCGATCACCGACGCCGCCGGCAACCGCTGGACGATATCGTCCGGCGCCGCGGTCCTGGAGAACGGGCAGGCGGCGGCATTCAGCGCCAACGTCGCCGAGATTGCCTACGTCAGTAAGACGGTGTGGCAGGAGAACGCGAGTAATCAATGGTACAGTTGGACCGGGTCAGGATGGAGCGCCGGCAATGATCCCTTAGCGGTCTCAACCCCGACCCCCACGCCAACCCCCACACCGACGCCAACCCCGACACCCGCTCCGACGCCAACCCCGACCGTGTCTCCCAACGACACAGTCGTGCGCGCCGGCTCAACGGCCGCGATCATCGATGCCGCCGCCAACCGCTGGACGATATCGTCTAGCAACGCCGTCCTGGAGAACGGACAGGCGGCCGCCTTCACCGCCAACGTCGCCGAGATCGCCTACGTCAGTAAGACGGTGTGGCAGGAGAACACCTCCAACCAATGGTACAGCTGGACCGGGTCAGGATGGAGCGCCGGCAATGATCCCTTAGCGGTCTCAACCCCGACCCCCACGCCAACCCCGACCCCCACGCCAACGCCAACGCCGACCCCCACGCCGACGCCAACCCCGACCGTGTCGCCCAACGACACAGTCGTGCGCGCCGGCTCAACGGCCGCGATCATCGATGCCGCCGCGAACCGCTGGACGATATCGTCCGGCGCCGCGGTCCTGGAGAACGGACAGGCGGCCGCATTCAGCGCCAACGTCGCCGAGATCGCCTACGTCAGTAAGACGGTGTGGCAGGAGAACACCTCTAATCAATGGTACAGCTGGACCGGGTCAGGATGGAGCGCCGGCAATGATCCCTTGCCGGTCACAACCCCGACCCCCACGCCAACCCCCACCCCAACCCCAACCCCAACCCCCACTCCGACGCCAACCCCCGGGACTGTCTATATCAACCTGAGTGCGCCGGTTACGGATACCGGTGGGAACGACCAGTTATTGCTCGGCTACCCGTTCGGCGGCGGCGGCCAGTTTACACTCAGCGATACCGGTGAAGGCGAAGTGTACGTTCCTTCAGGCGTCATCCAAAACGCCGACGGCTCGGTCATCCTCCAGGCAAAACCTAACTCCAATACCAGCGCGCCCTGGCCCAACGATCTGCCCTACACTTCCGGCGCGTTCTCAACCGCTGGCTTCCAAAACGGTGAGCCTCAGGCAGGTGGCTTCCAGGCCCTTTACGGCTACTTCCAGATGACCGCCGAACTGCCGACGGGCGCCGGCCTCTGGCCAGCTTTCTGGCTAGAGCCGGTGGACGGTGTGTCTGCCTCTGAAATCGATATCTTTGAGGCGCCCTTTAACAACCCCACGCTCATCCAGGACTCGCTACACGACACCGGCGCCGGTTACACGACCGGTCAAGTAACCGTGCCGAACTTCTCGACCAACTACAACACCTACGGTGTCAACTGGAACGCGCAGACGATTACCTACTATGTCAACGGCAACGTTGTCGGCTCTACCCCCACCCCCGCTTCTGCCAACACGGCTCACTACATCCTCGCCAACCTCGCCGTCGGTGGACAGTCCTGGTCGTGGCCCGGTACCCCAAACTCCTCGAACACCTGGCCGGCAAACATGTCGATCAAGAACATCACCTACAACCCCAACGGCCCCGGTGGCGTTGGCAGCGACGGTGGTACTTACAGCGGCGGCCTTGCCATCAAACCCCCCACCACGCCGAGCGGCAGCGCTACCAGTGCCACGGTCGGGCAGAGCCACATTTCCGACGCCGCCATGTCAGGCACCAAGATGCAACTCCTCAAGGGTGCGGGGGCTGGCGTTAGCTCGTCCAGCGGCCAGCAAACTTATGTAATCCCGGCTGCCGGCAACGGGGTGGAAGCCTTCACCAGCAACATCCTGGCCATGGGGGACACCTTGAACCTGACGACGGCACTGGCGGCGACCAACTGGAACGGATCCGCCTCCACACTGTCGAACTATCTGAAGGTGACCGACTCGACACAGGGGGCAACACTGTCGATCTCCGCCACCTCCGGCGGTTCAGGCGTGGCGATCGCGACTATCGACGGTGCGACCACAGCGACCCTGAGCAGCCTCCTGGCCCACTCGATTACCTGACTCGGCTCCTGACGTCGAAGCGCCGCCGGGTAAGACCCTGGCGGCGCTCGAACCGTTTGGCGCGACCGCCGCCGATGGGGAAGGCGGAGCAACAGGCTCTTGGACGTCCACAGCACCAACACGGCGCAACAGGCCGGAGGTTGGGCAACCATCAACGCCAACGAATACAACAGCTACAACACCTACGGCGTGCTATGGACCTTGCAGACGCTGACATCTTACTACAACGGGCAAGCCGTAGCTCAGACGCCGACGCCTTCGGATCACACGCAGAAAATGTACCTGATCGCAAACCTTGCGGTTGGCGGCGGCTGGCCGGGAAACGTCGCGGGCGAGAACGCAACGATGAAGATCGACTACATTCGTCTGTTCCCGAGCGACTTCAGCATACCCGCCGTCGCCCACCAGACGATCTCCTCGCCTGACGGCGGCGATTTCGCTTTATGGCGCAACCTCCGCTTCCTCACCGAGTTCCACAACCTCGTCGGTCATTCCCGTGCTCTCACACTGACTTCGCCGACGCATATCCCGTAAGCTCTCGTAGAGTTTGCTTTATCCAAGCAATGCGGCGACACACCAAAACCGGACCCCTTCCCGAGAGGGGTCCAGCAAATCAATGTGATCGACAGCGACGGATGCGCGCCGCGTCGGCTAACCGCCGGCACGCAACACTCTAATACCGCCCGGCGCGAACCCCGATGATATCAGACACCCCATCCCGGCATTTACGCGGCCGTTCCCGGCAATTACACCCTGGACTGGGTAAGCGGCACCCGTCGAACGGCAAAATGGAGCATGGAATGAAGCTTATGGTCTCGGTCACGGCAATCACCATCCTCTTGAGCCCGGTATCTTCATTCGCTGAAAGCTCCGGCCAAGATCTCGACCTTGGCAAATATCACCTGACCTTCGATTGGGAAGCAGAAGATTTTAACAATTCGCCCTGGCCCGGACCCGGCCACTGGGCAACGACCTTGTCCGACGGACTGCGCTATCTAGGGAATGGCGATCAGCAATGTTGGACAGACTCAACCATCGGCCACAATCCATTCAGCTTAGCGAATGGTGTGCTCGATATTGTCGCCGAACCGGCTTCTCCGAACCCGTGCAAAGCTCCGCTATCCTACACGTCGGGGCTAATTACCTCGCAAGGATATTTTTCGCAGCGATACGGCTATTTCGAGCTCAACGCCAAACTTCCGGAAGGGAAGGGGATGTGGCCTGCCTTCTGGCTCCTTACGAATTACTCAAACAAACCGGGCGGATGGCCGCCGGAACTCGACATTCTTGAGGCGTTTGGTGCACCCAACGCAAAAGGCGAAGGCGGCCATGATCAGGTCCATTGGGCGGTCCATAGCCATGTAAAATCCGCTCAGGGCGGCGGATGGGTAACCGTTCCGGCCGACATTTATAGCGATTACCACACCTATGGCGCTCTCTGGACTGCAACCTCCATTTCATTTTATTTCGATGGACGCCGGATTTCGCAGCTCAAGACACCCTCTGATTTCACCTTGCCAATGTATGTAATCGCAAATCTGGCTGTCGGCGGCGGTTGGTCGGGCAACGCTGATGGCGAGACCGCCCATATGAAAATCCGGCATATCCGCGTTTTCTCCGATGACCCCTCCATCCCCGCCGTGCCCTTTCACAAGGTCAACAGGTGATCCCGGAAACCGCGCCGGCGGCCGAAACCGGCTTGCGCGGGATCACAGTGCGGAACCGAACCAAGGCGCGGCGAGCGCACATCGTTATCCCGCATTGGGCACCTGCGACTGCCCGACGTCCCGGGCACCGTCCGAGGTTTGCCATCGCCGCCGCGTTCCGTGATTTTGGAGGTCAGGTCTTTCGGCTCTGATCGGCGACCACCATCTCGCCAACTCTTTGGATCAGTGTATTGAGGTCAATCGGCTTCTTGAGCACGATCCCGTCCTCCATCTCAGCCTGCTCCGCCGCATCGGGGTAAGCGGTCATGTAAATTATCGCCAACCCGGGATGATGATAACGCGCGCTCCTGGCGAGCGCGATGCCGCTCGGTTGGCCCTGAGGAAACATCAGGTCTGTCAGCAGCAGGTCGAAATGCGCCGCCGCGCCCACCGCGGTCCATGCCGCTGTTGGGTCGGCATGGATCTCAACTTCATATCCCGCTTGCTCAAGCGTTTTGCCCAATGCGTAAGAGAACGCCGAATCATCCTCGACGACGATGACCTTTCCGCGCATACCCAAGGCCCCCCGCCACATGGCCACCGCGTGTTCGCGTTCTCGTGACCTTGGCACTATAGCATGCCTCACGCAACTATAACAGAAATAAAGCAGAGGAACTGCATTTGGCGCGATGTAAAAACGCCCCAGCGCTTTCGGCGCGGCCCCGAGGCTATACCGCCCGGACGCTTACCCCCCAACCTCCCTCACCACATCCTTCGCCGCGCGAACCACCGCCTCCGTCGTGACGTCAAATTTCTTATAAACGTCACCGATCTTCCCCGAGGCGCCAAACTCGTGCATCCCGACGAAGCCGCCCTCGAACCCCAGATACCGGTCCCAGGACATCTTCACCGCCGCCTCGACCGCGACCCGCGCCCGCGTCTCCCCCAGCACCGCGCGCCGGTAAGCCGCATCCTGCTGCTCGAACAGCAGCTGACATGGCATCGACACCACCGCTGTCGGCACGCCCTGCTTCTGCATCTCAGCCCGAGCCTCGACGGCGAGGTGTAACTCCGACCCCGTCGCCAGGATGGTCAGCTTTCGAGCCCCGCCTTCGGCCTCCAGCAGCACGTAGCCCCCCTTGGCGCAAAGATTCTCGGTCCCAGCATCTCGGCGCAACAACGGCATCGGCTGCCGCGACAGCGCGATCAACGCCGCTCGGCGCGGCGCATCCAGGATGCATTCCCAGCATTCCGCCGTCTCGACCGGGTCGCCCGGGCGATACACCGCCAGGTGAGGGATCGCCCGAAGCGCCGACAGATGCTCGATCGGCTGATGGGTTGGCCCGTCCTCCCCAAGCCCGATCGAATCATGCGTCATCACAAAAACCGTTCGGATTTCCATCATCGCCGCCAGCCGGATTGATGGCCGGCAATAATCCGAGAAACACATGAACGTGCCGCCGTACGGGATCAGACCGCCGTGCAGCGCGATGCCGTTCATCGCCGCGGCCATGCCGTGCTCACGCACGCCGTAATGCACGTAGGACCCCTTATACTCGCCGGGCCGGATCTCGACCTGATTCTTCGCCTTGGTGTTGTTCGATGGCGTAAGATCTGCCGAACCGCCCAGCATTTCAGGGATCGCGTCGAACAGGTGATTGAGCGTTGCCCCGCTCGCCGCCCGCGTCGCCAGATCTTTGCCCTCGCTCACGAACCCCTTCTTCGCCGCCAAGATCGCGTTGCGCCATCCCTCCGGCAGTTCTCCCCTGGTGCGGCGCTCAAAATCCTGGCGCAGTCCGTCCGGCGCCGCCTTCACCCGCTCCGCCCAGGCCATGCGCACGTCGCGTCCCTTCACCCCGATCGCCCGCCAGGCATCCAGCAGTGGCTGCGGAATGACGAACGCCGGCGCGGTCCAGTTCAGCAGCTTACGGGCCCCCGCGATTTCCTCCTCGCCCGGCGCATCGCTGTGCGCCTTCTGAGTCCCAGCCCTGGTCGGAAAGCCGAAGCCGATGATCGTCTTGCAGGAGATCATCGACGGTTTGTCCGTCACCGCCTGCGCCGCCTTGATGGCCTCGCGGATCGCATCGGTATCGTGACCGTCGATCTCCTGCACATGCCAGTGCGCCGCCCGGAACCGCGCCGTCTGATCGTCCGACACCGCCAGGCTCGTCGACCCGTCGATCGAGATCGAGTTGTTGTCAAAAAACGCGATCAGCTTGCCCAGCCGCAGGTGCCCGGCCAGCGAGATCGCCTCATGGCTGATCCCTTCCATCAGGCAGCCGTCACCCATGCACACGTAGGTGTAGTGATCCACCAACGCGTCGCCGAAACTCGCATTCATGATCCGCTCGGCGAGCGCCATGCCCACCGAGTTCGCCAACCCTTGTCCGAGCGGGCCCGTGGTGGTCTCGATCCCGTCGGCGTGGCGATATTCCGGATGCCCGGCCGTCTTGCTGTCGATCTGGCGGAACCGCTCGATCTGCTCGATCGGCATGTCCTTGTAGCCGGTCAGGTAAAGCAGCGAATACAGCAGCATCGACCCGTGGCCGTTGGAAATCAGGAACCGGTCGCGGTCCAGCCAATGCGGGTCTTCCACGTCAAAGCGCAGAAACTCTGAGAATAGCACTGTGGCAATGTCGGCCATGCCCATCGGCATGCCGGGATGCCCGCTCTTGGAGTGCTGAACCGCATCCATCGCCAGCGCGCGTATACAATCAGCCATGTCGCGCAGGTGGGGATCGCGGGGCGCTGGCAGGGGTTTGGGCGCGGTTGTGCCGTCCGGCATGGCGGTGCTCCTTGCTAAGAGTTCAACGTCGCTCTCGGAGTGATGTATAGCCTGCGTGATGTATTCCAAGCTCTGCGCCGGATAGCAAGGTGGGTCACCGCGCGACGCCGCCATGACCTTAGCCGGCGACGCGGCAGGACCTCTCATGGAAGCGGACGCATGAGCGACTCTCGGCGGCCCGGTGCGTTCCGCTGGTGGTGCCGAAACGCGCGTGGCGCCATATCAACGCTGTCGACGAAGAGGTCACGATGTCTGGCTTTTTTTACTATCTCATGACGTTCGCGGAATCGGTCACTTCGGTGTTCGGCATCCGGTTTCCCTACGAACAGCCGCAGTATACAGTCCTCCAGGATCTCGGCCAAAGCGTCGAGGTCCGGCAATACGAGCCGCGTTTGGCGATCGAAGCAGCGATCGATGACCCTGACCAGGAAAAAGCTGCCGGAGAGGCGTTTGGCTTGCTGTTCCGCTACATCACAGGTGCCAATCGGCGCGACCAGAAGATCGCGATGACGGCGCCGGTGCAGATCGAGTCCGAACGCATTGCGATGACCGTGCCCGTCCAGACAAGCAGCGGAATGGGGCGGGTAAGCATGCGCTTCTTCCTGCCCCATTCGGTAGCGTCCGCGGGTGCGCCGGCACCGACCGATCCGAGGCTGCACCTGGTCCAAGTGCCGTCGACGACAATCGCCGCGGAGCGCTTCTCCGGCGTGGCGACGCCGGCCGCGCGGGACCATCATGCCGCGATACTGCTGGGCGTTCTGGCGAAATCGACATGGAAGGCAAGCGGCGAGGTGTTCCAGTTCAGCTACGATCCGCCATTTGCAATTCCCTTGTTTAGACGCAACGAGGTTGCGGTGGAGGTCGAAAATAATGGCCGGCCCTAACCGGCTGAGGCCAGTTGAAGTGCTTAGGGCCCGCTGCGAAATAACCGAATCGTTGCCGAAGACGCATCCGCACGCGACATGAGGACGCATCCGCTACGCGACGTCATGGTCGGCGCAGGCGGACCATCCATGGCTTACGGTCCTGAACTCACGAAATCCGTGGATGGTAGGCCTTAGCCCACCACGACGCCATGACGGCTTGGGCGACGCTGCCGCACGTGTTTGCGGCAAACTCTTAGAGCCGTCCCAAGTGCGTTGTGTCCAAACAGCACCGCGCGGAACCGCAAGTAGTGATCGATCCCCCGCGCGCCAGGGAGGAAGACGACGCGGCAAATCCTGGCCTCGCCGGTCTCCGGACCCGTTGACTTCAAGCCGTCACACGCGCCCAATTTTGCCACCTAAACAACACGGATATTAGATCAGAGGCTCAGCATGGTGCGCCCAATAGTCCAACCCACTCCAAGCGACTGGCCTGAACTTCCCCTCTCAGACTGGGCCGACACGTGCGCCACCCTCCATCTGTGGACGCAGGTGGTGGGAAAGATCCGGCTTGCCCATGCGCCGATGGTCAATCACTGGTGGCAGGTGCCCCTGTATGTGAGCTGCCGTGGGCTGACGACTTCGCCGATCCCCTATGGCGGTGAAAGTTTTCAGATCGACTTCGATTTCATCCATCATACCTTGATCCTCCAAACCAGCAGAGGCGAAATCGAAACCGTTCCTCTCGGCGCGAGAAGTGTTGCCGATTTCTACCAAGACCTAATGAGCCGGCTGCGAGGATTGGGAATTGAAACTCGAATCTGGACCATGCCGGTCGAGATACCAGACGCTGTTCCGTTCGAACAGGACCACGCGCACGCCTCTTACGACGCGGAATACGTGAACCGGTTCTGGCGAATTCTGCTTCAGGTGGATCGGATGCTGACCCGGTTTCGCGCGCAGTTCCTCGGCAAAGTCAGTCCAGTGCATTTTTTCTGGGGTAGCTTCGACATGGCGGTAACCCGTTTTTCCGGTCGTGCCGCACCTCGACTGACGAGCAATTCCCCGAATTTAGGCGCCTGGGTCATGCAGGAAGCGTATTCGCATGAGGTGAGCAGCTGTGGCTTTTGGCCGGGCAACGGGGGCTTCGGCAAAGCTGCCTTTTACAGCTATGCCTACCCCGAGCCGCCGGGCTTCAAGTCGGCGCCGATAACGCCGAATGCCACGTATTACGACCAGACCCTCGGGCAATTCATTCTCCCATACGACGCGGTCCGTAACGCGACATCGCCTGATGACGACCTGATGCAATACCTGGTGAGCACCTATGAAGCTGCGGCCACCATTGGCCAATGGGACCGACCGGCGTTAGAGCGCGATCGCGCTGAGCGGAACGTCCCCGGCGGGTGAAACATGCGATCTTCCCCCGGCACGGTCAGGCTGAAGTGGACTAGAGCATGATCACGCTGAGCGGAACGTTCAAAGCGTGTAAATCATGCGATCAAACAAGAGGATAGAGCATTTACGGCCTGCACAGTCAGGCTGAAAATGCTCTAGAACCGGCGGGAAGTCACGACGTAGACCGGACGAGAACCGTCTGCCGAACAGCACCGCACGAACCCCGTCCGGCCAACGCGTGGGATCAATCCCATGGTGCCGGAACAGCGCCAGCGTCATCCGCTCCATGCCGAACGCGGTACACCCGCTGAACGCTTTGGAGCCGTCTTGCATCACGATTTGCCAGGCTTCGCTGAAATGATCCTCGGCGTAGTTGAAACTGCAGCAGGCAGTCGGTTCCGTTTCGCTGGTGACAGGGATCAGCAGCTCGATCTTCAAGTTTCGCTCCAATTGGCTGCTCGCCATCAAGCGCCCGGTGCGGCCAAAGAACGGGTCGTTCGCCGCCTCCAGCCTGAACGGCAACTGCAATCCATCGATCAACCCGCGTGCCTCGACGATCCACCCGTCGCGAAAGGCCAGCACATCCTCCTCGGTTCCCAGCCGAACGTACTCATGCATGCGGAAGCTCTGCAGCCGCGGAGCATCCTTTGAAGGCTCGCGTCGAAAACACCACGAGCAAACGTCGAACAGCCTGCCGCCTGCCGGCAGAGCTCCACGCTCGGCGACCATCGGATAAATCGGATAGCAGGCGGCTGGCACCAGCATCAGCTCTGTCGGCAGGTCCTCACCCGTGACCTGGCCATGATTGTTGCAAGTGAACCCATGCAGTGCCGTAGCCAGTTGCGGAAAGCTTTTCAAATATCCATTGCGTTCAAGATACGAACGGTTCATCACCGGCGGGAAATGGACCGTTTCGGCCCTATTGCGTCGCCCCCACCGCGAAATCACCGCATCGAGCCGCATCAGCACATCTTCGAACACCGCGCCACGGCCAACCACCCCGTCAACGCCGGTCGCGATCAACACCCCGGCGTCAACCAGATCATGGCGCAAGTCGCTCAAAGCCGTTCTCCACCCGGCAGCAGGTCGGAATCAACCCGCTGGACCAGCAACATCTTACCCATGCTTGCGGCGATCCGGTCGTTGGAAACCATCAAAGCCGCCGACAACGCATCGCGCAAGTGGCGGCCGACGCTGTACGGCGAATCGTTCCGATAACCGGCAATACCGCAGATCATCAGCGCCTGCTGAATAACCTGAACCACGCCGTCGGAAACCGAGATCTTGAGATTGTTCATAACCGTCAGCAATGAAAATGACGCTGTACCGCTGGTCCTCAGAAGCGCGTCATAGAGTCGCAAGGCGTCGCCGACATCCGCCCGCATCTGCTGCAGCTTCATATTGGCATCGACAAGCCGGCCGTGCGCCAGTGTCGAATTTGGGTGGCCGCGGAGGTAGCGCCGGGCACGCGACAACGCGTCGACGGCAATGCCAAGCCAGACGCACGACCAGGTAAGGTGTGCGAACGGCGTCATCGTGTTGCTCTGAATGTCGCCGTACGCAGCGGGCAAAATCTGATCGACCTGCCCTTCCGCGCGCAACGAGTACGTGTTGCTGCAGGTCCCGCGCATCCCCAGCGCGTCCCACTTCGCAGTCGGCGTCAAGCTGAATTGCTGCCGGGGAATGACCGCCAATACCTGGTCGGACGCCGCCGCATCGGCCGAGCGGCGGGCCGTCGCCAAAATCATGTCGCTGTGATCACCATAAGAGATAACGGCGCCGTGCTTCTCCAGGGTGAAACGACTTCCGTCGGCCATCACCGCGCACTCGCTCCGGCCAAGATCGCCGCCTGTCGCTCCCTCGGTAGTCGCCGAGGCCAGCAGCAACTGTTCGGCCGCCACCTGCCGCATGACCTCTCGTTGCCACGCGCCGGTCCGGCCGTGCAGCACGATACAGGCCGTCTGTATTGAGTGCATCGCATAAATCAAGCCGGTCGCCCCGCAGTTGCGTCCCAGCAGATGGCAGATCGAGGCCACTTCGGACACCGACGCGCCTTCTCCGCCCAGTTCACACGGCACAAACGTGGCCATGAGCCGCGCCTCTTTCAGCGCGGCGAATGCTTCAACAGGGAAACGACCTTCGGCATCGACTGCTTCCGCGTGCTGCGCCGCCACGACACAAGCCGCTTCTCGCGCGCGTTCCAGCGGCGCGGTCATGCCGCCGCATCGGCGGTCAGGCGCTCAACCACGGCAGTAATCGATCCGATCGAAGCAAATGTCCGCCGGTTCAGGGCATCATCAGGGAACATGAAGTCGAAGGTTTGCTCGATCGCCAGCATCAGATCGACCGCCGACAGTGAGGTAAGGCCGGCCTCATAAAGGTCCGCCTCAGGCGCGAGGCTGTCCACATCAGCGACAATCGTGCCATGCTCACGCAACAACTGACGCACGCGCTGTTGTATCGACTGCATTAACATTTCTCTGTCATTATGATACCGCCCGCGGCTTCACGAAGCGGAGGGGTCCTCAGCCATCGTCACCAAGGTCTTCTCGACCACCGAAAACAATTGCTGGCGAGAATAGTTCCACGAAAATAGGTGGTCGCCTTCGTTCATTATTTGCATCGAAACATTCGGCACTTTGCTCAGCATTTCACCGCTGGGGCCGAACACGACTTCCAGTTCGTCTACGCCCGGATCCTCTTCGACATAGACGAAGCACGTCTTCGCGCCACGAGCAGCCAGCGCGCGAAATTGCGCCAGGCCCGCGCTGCGAACGCTATCCTTCCCCCTTATCTTCCCCCAGGTCTCCTTGATGTTGTGCCCGGTGGCCTGCAACCTGCGCCGCACTATCGACTTGGTGATGCCGCGAATATCGACTTCGCCCCGCGCCGCACGCTTCCAAGTCGATAATCGCCTCGCCATCCGGTAGTAAGCTCGGCGCGATATGTAATCTTTATCGGCATCAGGCTTTTTCCAGAATCCTTGCAAATTCAGCAATATCTGTCCGACAACACGGTCATCCCCAAGGGTCGCTTCCAAAGCCAGTTTGGCGCCAGAGCATAGGCCGACCAGGATGAATTCGTCGTAGCCCCGATCCTTCAACCCATCAAGCGCAGACGAGACATCGACGGTCGAATTTCTCGCATCTCCACCGACCCGGCCAGGCGGCGCGTCGCTGTCACCAATTCCGCCGATATCGAGCCGTACCGAGAGGAAACCCAGCTTGGCCAGATCGCGGGCCATCGTGACGGTCATCCGGCTTGTGCCGATATGATGATTGGATCCGGTATTAAGAAACACCACCGCTATCCGGCGCGCAGGCCCGTAGGGTTTGCACAGCACACCGAACAGATCCGGCCGGCGTGTGAAAAAAACCGGCTTTTCCTCGGCATGCGGCAATCGCAGCACGGTCAGCCGCGTCATCGCCGGCGGTTTTTCCTGCCTGTCCTCGCTACGGGCCGCGAGCCACCCGACCACCCGGTCAAAGCCGTGCCGCGGATAGACCGACAAGTCAGGGATCCGCAACAGCAACGGATAATCGACGAACACATCCTCCTCGACGGTCGCTCCGCAACCACCTAACCGAGCGCGAAATGTTTCATCCGCCGCCGCATTTGGCCGATTGAGCACCAGCACCTCCTTCGCCGGCGCTCGGCCTGACTGGAGCAGCGGCAGCGCGCGCAAGTCAGCGATCGTCTGCGGCGTGTAGACGAACCCGGCGGCTTCCAGTCTGCCCGCCTTGCTAACCCCGGCGGAATGATGGTGGCGCGCCTTCGCCCGCATCCTCGCCAAGGCGCGCAGCTCGCGAAAACACGCTTCGCCCGACCCGATCGGCGCCAGCAGAACTAGCGCCGCGAGATCATCGATGTCCTCGGCCGCCGCAGTCGCCAGCATCGCGCCAATGCGCAATCCAACCAGAGCGACACGCTCGACCCCGGCAACACGGCGGAGGGTGCGGACCGCATCACCAATACTCTCGACCCAGGCTCGCACCCGATCAGGCGTTTCGTCGTCGTCAGCTGAGTCTCCAGTCCCTGGATAGTCGAAACGAAGTGTCGGCAAGTCCTGTTCAGAGAGCCTCTGGGCCAGCGCACGCCAATGCCGATGAACACACAACTCCTCGTAGCCGTGCGGACCGCATAAGACAACGCCAAGTTGTGCCGATCCCGGATGATACCAGCCCAAACAGCCAGCAAACACAATCGGTTCGGAAAGAGCCTCGCCCGCGCGGTCGCGGTGATCGTTTATCGTCTGAGACATGCAACCTGATTCGTCCGGATCTTGTTTTTCAACGAAGTCCCTCACTCATGGAAAGATTTCTACCCCGACGTGGCTTCAGCGTCGGTGATAAACCAATCGGGCGGGGTTACAACGGCGTCAGAAGCTAAATCGTAATCATTCGAACTCCGTCCACAAAATGGGATGATCATGCCCTGCCTACACCTTTGGGAGATGATTGCACAACACTATGATACCTATCGCGAAATCGTAATCCGATCGAATTTGCAAATAGAGAGCGAACGTATCGCCCAGGGAAACAACTTAATGTGAGCCGGTGTCGGTTCATGCGTGTCGGTTCATGAAGGCCGCCCCGTCCCAACCGCTTCATGGCCGATCCGCCCTTGGTTTAAATGTGCCCGGAACGGCACTCTATTGAACATCATAACCGCGCCATTCGAAAGCCCCACCGTGATCACGCTGTACCACTGTTCCGATGCCCGGTCTCTTCGCCCGCTGTGGACGCTGGAGGAGCTTGGGCTGCCCTATGAATTGAATATGCTCCCATTCCCGCCAAGGTTTCGTGCTCCGGACTACAAAGCGCTGAATCCGCTGGGCACAGTTCCGCTGCTCCTGGATGGCGATCTCCAGATGACCGAATCCGCTGCGATTTGCCAATACCTCGTCGCCCGCTACGGGCCGACGACGCTCGCGGTGACGCCCGATGAAGCAGGCTATGGCACGTTCCTGAACGCGCTGCACTTTGGTGAGGCCACTCTGACCTTTCCCCTCACCCTCGTCCTTCGCTACAGCCGGTTCGAACCCCCGGACCGCCGTTCGCCGCAGATCGTTGCGGACTATTCGCGTTGGTTTCTAGCTCGGCTCCGCGCCTTCGCGACATTGCTGGAAGGTCGCGACTACATCGCCGCGGACCGCTTCACCATCGCGGATATCTCCGTCGCCTATGCGCTGCTGCTAGCCGGCAAACTCGGGCTGGACGAGCAGTTTCCGCCCGTGGTGACAACCTACTGGCGCCGCTTGCGCGACCGCGACGGTTACCGCAGCGCGAATGCCGCTCAGATCAAGGCCACGGCCGAGCAAAACATCGACCTGACGAATTTCGCGCCAGGCTAGAGCAACATCAGCCTCACTGGAACGTTGATAAAATTGCCCGTGAAAACAATGCGCTGGAGCGCTCTACCGCATGCGGTGAGCCTGAACGCGCTCGTGGATCGCTCCCGCCCATCTTCTACGGCAGGTCGATCCACGACAGGTGACCGCCCTTGCCGGCGCCGGTGTCCAGGAACACTGCCGTTCCACCGAGCAGACCGTGCCGCACATATGGCCGCCCGTCGTGACTACGGCGGTCGTGGCCGCAATACACCGTCATGCCTTCCGGGATACGATCCACCCAGCGCAGGTTCCGTTCGGGATATCCGTCCGGCTGCATCCGCCCGGTCGGTTCTCCATACAAAGCCCTCGCCATCGGGCCGTGCGGACGATCCAGCCCATGCGTCGGCGAGGGATGTTCCAGCATCTCCGTGTGAAATCCGCCGTGCACGAACAGTGCCGACCCATGCCGCACCCACGCGGGAGCGTCCGATACCAGACGCAGCGTGCGCTCCTTCAGGGTGTCATCCATCTGCGCGATGGTAGCCTGAACCACCGGCTCGACGCGAACATGGTCACCCGATAGCACCCGAGCGAGTTTTAGGTCGTGGTTGCCCAGAATGAATATCCCGCGTCCGCCTTCGACGAGATCGAACATCATGCGTAGCGTGGCCGCGCTGTCGGGACCATGGTCTGCCAGATCGCCAAGCTGCACGATAAACCGATCGGTGGCGACCGCATAGGCGAAGCCGGTAGCGTCGCCATGCACGTCGCCGACAACTCGGACCTTTGCACCGGGAGGGATAGCAGGGGCGGTCATTGAAGTATCATGTAGATAGGTTGGCCCATCGAACCAACCAGGCAACAGGGCGCGAACGGACTTCACGCCGGCGTGCGGATCCGGGCGAACGCGTCCAACGCCCGTGCACGGCCTTCACCCAAATCCACGATCGGGTTTGGATAAGTTTCCCCGAGGGTTACGCCGGCCTTGGCCAGGCTATCGGGCGGTGCTTCCCAGGGTGCATGGATATACCGGGCGTCCAGTCCTGCAATCTCCGGCACGAACCGGCGCACGTAGTCGCCCGCGGTATCGAATTTCCGGCCCTGCAGCACCGGATTGAAAATGCGGAAATACGGCGCCGCGTCAGCGCCACACCCGGCGACCCATTGCCAATTGGCGGCGTTGCTCGCCAGATCGGCGTCCACCAGCGTGTCCCAGAACCAGGCCTCGCCTTCCTGCCACGGGATCATCAGGTGCTTGATCAGGAAGCTCGCGACGATCATCCGGACGCGATTGTGCATCCAGCCGGCCTGCCATAGCTGCCGCATTCCGGCATCGACCATCGGCACCCCGGTCTGGCCCTTCTGCCACGCCCTCAGCCCGGCTTTGTCGTCGCGCCACGGCATCGCCGCGAACTCGGGCCTGAGCGGCGTATCGGGCAGCCCGGGATTGTGCCAGAGCTGGTTGGCGCAGAACTCCCGCCACAGCAGCTCCCGGATAAAGACCTCGCGACCCCGGCTTTTTGGCTGTTGGTGCGCCATGTGCCAGAGGTAGCTGGGCGAGATCTCGCCAAAGTGCATATGGGGCGACAGCATCGAGGTCCCCTCGCGCCCTGGCTTGTCCCGTGCCGCGGCATAACCCGCCAGACCGTTGGCCAGGAACGTCTCTGCCCGCGCCATCGCTCCCGCTTCGCCGGGGGTCCAAACGTCGCGAAGCCCACCCGCCCAGTCAGGCTTCGTCGGTAGCAGGTCCCACTCTTCCAGCCGGTCGGACCGCGAAGCTTTCGCGGCACGGATGGCCTTTGGGGCCGGTAGCGGCGGCCGGGGATCGCCCAGGGCCCGGCAGGCGTTGGCGAACGGGGTGTAGACGCTGTACGCTCCGCCGGTCTTGGTGCGCACCGCATCGGGATGGAACAAAGTGGTGGTGCGCATCCGGTGCAGTTGCCCGTCAATCGCCTCGGACGCTGCCTTGTCCAAGCGCCGCGCGTGCGGATCCGCCGATCCGCCGGTGAAGACCTCCGTCGCTCCGGTCTGTTGGGCGATCTCCACGATGATCGCGACACTGTCGCCGCGCCGCAGGCACAGAGGGCTGCCTCGCTCGTTCAGCGCGTCCTGCAGTGCGGCCAAACTGTGATGCAGCCACCAGCGGGAGGCGCCCCCCAACGCCCAGGGTCCAGCCGCTTGGTCGTCGAGGATGAACACCGGAAGGACCGGACGGCCGGTCTCGACCGCGGCGTGCAGCGCGGCGTGGTCCTCGAGGCGCAGGTCGTCGCGGAACCACAGGAGAACAGGAAAGTCTGATGCGCTGGTCATGCCCGGGGATTTGGGAACGCTTCAAGTCGCGCCTACGGTTCGAGAGGGCACCCGCCGGAAGTCGTGTTGAAGCTCATCGCGCCACGGGCCTCTATCCCACTGCACAACTGATTGGGACATCGCGTGGCAGACGACGTCGGCACGGACAGGGAATATGACATCCGCGAAGCAGGGCGTCCACACAGATCAAGTGCAACGACGCCCGAACGCGGAGGCAGGACGTTGCGCTTTTCGCGCAATCGTGATCTCGCTGTGGTCGCCTCGTCTCCCGTGCTCTATCCGGCAACCGACTGCTCCCCGGACACCGCACGTAGCGAAGGACGGCTCGGCCACCGTCGGCCGAGCGGGGCAGGGGCGACGCAGAATTGGGATCTCCCATGAGGACCAACCTTGCATCTCATCTACCATCTAACGGACAACAAAGGGCACTGCCAATCGCGTCAAAATGTTCGACTTCAAAAATGACTCCGCCGACCATGGCCGGGACCTCTTGTCGGTGCAGTCGAAGAATATGGAATCGGTCGCCGGAGGACCTCCGACCAGCCAACTCCGACAGACCCGGTTCAATGTGTCGTTCAGCACGACGAGCGAGGGACCGAAACGCCTGCTCCCGGCAATCAGCCGGCATCTTCGAAGAACTGGACTGTCCGATCCTGGCGAGCCACTATGGTCGCCAACTTTGAGATTAAATCTCGATGTTCAGCGACCTGGCCCTTCTCAACCGACTTTACGACCGCTTCAATGCCCGCGACATGGAAGCGGTGATCGCCGTCATGCATCCGGACATCCTCTGGGCGAACGGCATGGAAGGCGGACACGTGAACGGACGCCAGGGGGTCCGCGAATACTGGACCCGCCAATGGGCGGTGATCGATCCGCATGTTGAGCCGATGACCTTCGTTACCGGCCCGGATGGAGAGACCATCGTCGAGGTCCACCAGACCGTGCGCGATCTTGCCGGCCAGTTGCTGTCGGATAAGGTGGTCAGCCACATCTTTCGGATCGAGGGCGGGCTGATCAGACGCTTCGACATTCGCGACCCTGATCGGAACGGCGCTCCGGCATGTTTGCGCAAATCAATGGCTGACGGCTCTCCCGCTCAATCGCCAGGCGGCGTCTCGCGCTTTTACGCGTCAGGACCAAAAAATGAACCCGAGCAAACCTGTTCGCACGCTGCAACAAGCCTGCGCGGTTGGATCGATCGAACACCGGCTTAACGCCCGATTGCTGCCACAAGCGCATATCCGCCGCCGCGACATCCAAGGATGAACGTCGTCCAGGCGCGGCGTCCTTCGCTGAGCGCCCGGCTTCGTAGCATCGCCCTCCAACCGGCTGTTCAGATCGCCGTCGCCCTTTGGGTCGCTGCAAATGCCGCCGTCCTGCTGCTGGCCGGGGGCGTCTTGCCATTCGACCGGCCCGCGTTGGCTACCTTGCCGTTCCTTCAACAAGTGGCGCTTCCAAGCGCGGGGTTGATCGAAGTCTTCCTGCTCATGGCCGTCGTTGCGATCCTCACCCGCCGGCGTGCAATCCCCGATCTTGCCGCGCGAGCGCCCGCTCGGGCCCAGGCAAAGCTGGAGACCTTATGCCTCATCTCCTACGCCGCGGTAGGCCAAGTCGGCGGTTGGCTCATCGGTCCGGCCCTTGGGCAAGCTCCGTTCAGCTTCCACCTCGCCGGGACCCTCGTCGGCTGCTCGACCCCACCCCGGGTCGGTGAGGTCTGGACCTGGGCGATTTACAATTTCGTGGTGTTCGCCGTGGCCCCGTATCTCTGGTTCCGCAGCCGCTACTCGGCAACGGATCTAAACCTGCGATCGACAAATAAAGCGAACGATCTTCTCGTTATCGTCGTGGTCGGAACGCTCGAAGGTCTGGTCGAACTGACCACCTTTCCCGGCTTCTTCAACTTGAGCGGCCGCCAGATCCTGCTGGGCGCGCCATTGTCGTTCGGCATCTTCATGCTCGGAACAGTGCTGCCGACGATGGTATTGATCTATGCGATCCTCATCCCGCGCTACCTCAAGTTGACCGGTTCGCTCGCGACAACCGTCATCCTCGGTGGCGTTACCTATGCGGCCATGCACCTGGTCGAGGGCTGGTCGGT
Organism: uncultured Pseudomonadota bacterium; assembly: GCA_963832865.1. GTDB lineage: Bacteria > Pseudomonadota > Alphaproteobacteria > Acetobacterales > Acetobacteraceae > Rhodopila. Next base: position 325,756 of record CAWHWH010000048.1, on the reverse strand, counting down.
CTTCAGTACCCCGCGGAATACCGCTCTGTCGCTAATCTTTGTCGCCCTGCAGTATTTTGGTCCCGGCATGATCAAGACAGTCATCACCCTGCGCACTGGAAACGCCTGGGTTCATGCAATTGGTTACCATGCCATCGCACCGCATATTCTTGTGGATACACCCCTGATCGCCAATGCGTTCGGCATAAAGTGAGCTGTTCGCACGGCAACGGATGCATTTCCCGTATGCCGAATCGGCCGGCATATTGAGCGATCGTTCCACGCCAGCAAATCGGTATCGTAAGGAACAGAGTATCAAACCGCGCATCATCGAAGCAGTCGCCGAGACTACGGGCCGCCGCGACACGCACGCGCCTCGCCGTCCGCGATAGCTTCCCACGTTTCGCTTGCCGCCCGTGAGCGTCGCTCGCCCATCCCGCCCCGAAGAACGACCACCTCCTTCGCGAACTTGGACAAGCGGGCACACGCTCCATCTGGGATACCTTCGACTGCCAGGTCGGGAATGACCCAGGCTCGCCTCGAGTTACACGTACACGCCGTTGATAAGCTTTGCAGTGGTCGCGCCCCAAGGGACGATCTGGAATGCTGTCTGCTGTGTCTTCGCCCTATTCAAAGCCGACTTGTCATACTTGCTGGGAGTCCTTTCGCGAGCTTCGGAGCTGGGCGTAGAGTAGTATTTGATATCACTACTCTCAATCTTGTAGCGAAAAGCGGTTTCTTGTCCATGCGTCGGCTGCGCATCTCCTTGGGAAAAGAAGACAAAGCCACTCGGTACTTCGAATACGTAGCCATGCCCTCCGGATCCCCACAATTTGTCAACTCCCTTTGGTTTGTCCCATGACGCGATATCGCCTGCAACCAAGAAAGCAAAGACGAGCTTCCCTCCGCCGATCGGTTGGCCTGCGGTGTCCTTAACGAACTCTTTTCCATATTTTACTGCATCGATGCCTTCATTTTTCACCGTGGGGATATCAATGGGGCCGCCGTGAAAAAACAAGCTCGTAGCAGTAAGTATCTTCTGTTGCCACCCGGATTTGATCTGCTCGACCAGAGAGCCTTGTTGTCCTGTGTAGACGTTGATTTTCATGAGTAATACCCTTCCATTTGTGCAGCTGATAGGTTCAGACCGGATCACAATCCCCGGTTCGGGGGCTTCTATCCGCCGATATGGATAGACAGTGTGACGCAAGTCATAATCGCAGCGCTTTAGCTCCAGGACCCCACCGCCGCGTAGGCGCTGCTGCCTGGACAAAACCCGCCTTATACCAGCGACCGCGCGAACGGCGTCCGCTGCCACGCCGCAAGGTCAGCGCCCCTGCGCGCGGCGATCGAGGGCCGACTGCCGCCATGTCGTCCTCGGGCCTCGCTATCGGTCGGCCTGGACCGCTGGTATCAGAACCACCTGCGCCCAGCCGTCAGGTCTGGTATTGAGCGCATGTCCGGCTTACTCGTTCCAATGCCGAGCCCCAGGGTGGCCAATTTATGCGGAAACGGATCATATTGACTGGGGTGATCGTGACGCTCCTGTCCGGGGGCGCCGCCACCCAGCCCGCGTGGAATGTCCCGGATCCGGATACATTGCCCGACGACGCGTTCGGCCGCACCGTTCGCCAAGGCCGGGATCTGATCGTAAGGACCTCCTCGTTGATCGGCCCCGATGCGCCCGAGCCAGCCAGGCGCTACGGCGGCAACGGTCTCGATTGTCAGTCTTGCCACCTGATCGCCGGAACCCAGCGCTTCGGCCTGCCGCTCGCCGGCATTTGGGGCGTCTTTCCCCTCTACATCGCGCGTGAAAACGAGGTTCGCACGATGGAGGATCGCATCAACGGCTGCATGGAGCGTAGCCTGAACGGCAAGGCGCTGCCCGTCGATGGACCCGAGATGAAGGCAATGCTCACCTACATCAAATTCATCAGTTCCGCCGAACCGGTAGGCAAGTCACTCGACGGCCGCGGCGCACCACCGCTCCCGCTGCCCGAAAAGCCCGCCGACCCGAACCGCGGCCGCCAGGTCTTCGCCGAGACCTGTGCCGTCTGCCATGGCGAAAACGGCCAGGGACAACGTCTGAGCCCAGAGGAGGCCGCTCAGGCAGGCCGCCGGTACCGCTTTCCCCCGCTATGGGGACCGGACAGCTATAACGACGGCGCTGGAATGGCGCGCGCGATCACCGCCGCCCAGTTTGTCCGTGCGAACATGCCCTTCGGGACCACCTTCGAAACGCCAACACTTTCCGTTGCCGATGCTTTCGACGTGAGCGCCTACATCAACGGGCAGTCGCGCCCGCAGAAGCTCGATCTGGAGGCGGATTACCCGGACCGCGCCCGCAAGCCGGTGGACGCGGCCTATCCACCCTTTGTCGGACCGTTTACAGCGGAGCAGCATCGGCTGGGGCCCTGGCCGCCGATTCAGGCCTGGATGAAAGCCAACACCCCCGCCGCAGCCGCCACCAACTGAAACCTGACGCCCATCGAGGAGACACCAATGCTCACACCACGCCGCCAGACCCTGAAAACGCTGGGCGTCGCTCTGGCCGCCGCGGGCACCGTCGCCGCCGCGCCGGATCAACCGGGTATTCCGGCCGACGCCCACCGCACGCTCGATGCCTTGACGCAGCGGCTTGCCACGCTGCCCCGCCGGCGAGACTTCAAATCAGTGCCGATGATCCTCGATCAGCCCGACCAGTGGGATGCCGAAGCCCTGGACGCCGTGCTGCATTATGCCGGCGGCCCAAAGCAGAGTTGGGACAACACCGACCTCCACGGACAGTGGCTGAACGTGATGCGCAACTCGATGAACACCCAGATCTGGGGGTTCAAGCACCCCGATTTCCTCTGCGTGTCGGTCACCCACGGTCCCGCCCAGTTCGCGCTTTACGACGATGCGATGTGGGAGAAATACGGCCTGGCGAAACTCGCCGGCGGCAACCTGACCCATAACAGCTTCGTCGCCGTCCCAGCAGCGTCAGAGCACGATCCGCAGGATTTCCAAAATCCCACCGGCGCCTTTTCGCCGCGCTCCAACAGCATTCAGGCTCTGCAACGGCGGGGCGCGGTGTTCATGGCCTGCCACAACGCGGTCTGGGAGCTGGCGCAGCGCCTGATCGCCGCGGATACCAACCCGGACAAATTATCTCTCGAAGCAATGTGCGCGGAGCTCACCAACCACCTGATCGACGGCGTCGTGCTCAACCCCGGTGCTGTGGGTACCGTGGTCGAGCTTGCCACGGCGGGTTTCGCCTACTCGCGATGAGCCGGCATTTCCTCGCGGCCCTGGCGACGTCAGCCCTGGTATCGGCGGCGGTCTTCTGCAGCGCGGCGGCACCACCGCCGGGAACACCGGCCGCCCGGCTGGCGGCAGCCGAGGCGCAATATCCACCGTGGCAGAACGGCGAGAACGATGACGCCACCCGGCAAGGCCTTGTGTTCACCGTCCCGCCGGTCGACGACATGGCGGATTTCCACGGCAGCCTCGACGATCCCGCTTTGGTGCTGTACGCGTCGGGCAATTATTTCTTTGCCATGGCCGGCATCGTCCGGGCGTTCGGCGAGGCCTACCCGTCCTATCGCGGCCGGATATTCTACGAGACGCTGCCCCCCGGTCTGCTGCTGAAGCAAATGGAGGGCGGCGGCACCATCACCTCCGGCAACCTGACGTTCACCGCAAAGCCGGACGTGATGATGGCCGAGCAGCGCGCCAGCGAGGCCTGGGTGAAGGACGGCCGGCTCGCCGGGCCGGTGGTTTCGTTCGCAACCAACGACCTGACCATCATGGTGCCCGCCGACAACCCCGCCCACATCACCAGCCTTGCCGATCTCGCTCGGCCTGATCTGGCGCTGGTCATGCCCAATCCGGAATTCGAGGGCGTCGCACGGCAAATCCGGGCATCGCTGGTCAAAGCAGGCGGCGAGGCGCTGGCGCAAGCGGTCTACGACACCAAGGTCGCCGCCGGAATGACCGTGCTAACCCGTATCCACCACCGCCAGAACTCCGCTGCTGCTTATGCAGGGATTAGGTCAAGCCGGGGTCACCTGGCGGTCAGAGGCCATCTTCCAAGAGAGCCAGGGCCATCCCATCGCCCACGTCGACATTCCAGCGGAATACAACGTGCGGGCGATCTACAGCGCCGCGATGGTCCCCGCCGCCGCCCACGTGGAGGCGGCCCGAGCGCTGGCTGTCCTTCATTCGTTCAGACGCCGCATTCGCCGCCCTGGCCCCATTTGGGTTCCAGCGCTTAGATTAGGCCGTGTCGACGTAAATCGTTAATTGGGTCCGCTCCACCCTCGCTGTGTGGGCGGAGCAACACGAGGGCAGGGTCACTCGTCACGGCGGTACAGGAATTCGCAGTCAGAAACGGTCAACGCAGCCGGCCGCGAACGGCAAAAGGCTATTGGGGGACAAACTGACGAGGTAGCGAGGCTGACCTCCCAACGCCCGGCGCAGTGCTGTTTCACGCCCTACCTAGCACGATTCCCTGCAATCCAGATGTGGAAGACAAAACAAATTACCTAGGATAATGAAGTTTGACCAGGTTTGGATTCCTACCAAGGTATAGGTTGGTTAATTCCTTTGCATGCCGAAAGACAACGCAGATGCAATTGATGAACCGCCTCGCCGTCGCCATTTCCAGGTAAATGGTATTGGGGATGTTTCCTTGCCGCGATACCCAGTGAAGGAGCCCGTTAAGGCCTCTGCCTCTGTTCTGCACCTGAAGACACCTTCAACTTGCACCGTTTGGCTGATCCGCCAATACTTCCGGAAATGCCGTTAGAGATGCATTTCCGATGGCTCCGCCCGCCAGGTTATCCGCCCGCCAGGTTAATGGTCAGTATCGAGGAAGCTATGATCGACCACGTGAAAATAGCCGCCAGTGATCGGAATTTCGATGCCGATGACTTACGGCTTCCGGCCGCAGCACCAAACGCTGGCATGACGACAAGGCGTTACCTTCTTCGTGTGGCCGGTCTTGCCAGTCTCGGCCTCGGGCTGCCGCCCGCCTGGGCGGATACAGTGATGCAATTTTCTCCGCCGCTGCCGAGTGGTCCGAATGAACGCACGCTGACCACAACTTACCCGACGAAAGGGCCGATGATCCTGCAGCGCTCCCGCCCGCCACTGCTGGAGACCCCCTTCGACGTGTTCGACAAAGGCGTGTTCACACCCAATGACCAGTTTTTCGTCCGCTGGCATTGGGCCAACATTCCCGGCGAAGTGCACGCCGACACCTACCGCCTCACGCTGCGCGGGCACGTGAACCAGACATTGTCGCTGTCCTTGCCCGAGCTTCTGACCATGCCGCATGTGGACGTAGTTGCCGTCAATCAATGCTCGGGCAATTCGCGCGGCTATTTTCAGCCACGGGTGCCTGGCGGCGAGTGGGGCAATGGCGCCATGGGCAACGCCCGCTGGACCGGCGTGCGACTGAAGGATTTGCTTGACCGCGCGGGCGTGAAGGCGGGCGCCGTGCAGGTTCGTTTCGACGGCCTCGATGAGCCGGTGGTGCCGGACGCACCGGACTTCATGAAATCGCTCGACATAGACCACGCGCGTGACGGAGAGGTCATCGTCGCCTTCGGCATGAATGGCGAACAGCTACCTATACTCAACGGCTTTCCGCTGCGCCTGGTCGTGCCGGGCTGGTATTCCACCTACTGGGTCAAAATGCTCGCCGATATCGAGGTACTTGACAAACCCAACGACAATTACTGGACGGCGGAGGCCTACCGGATTCCGGACACGCCCGGCGCGAACGTGCGACCAGGCGAGACCGGCTACAAGCAGACCCCGATCAACCGGATGGTGCCGCGGTCGTTCGTGACCAACCTGCGCCCGGGCGAGACGGTCAAGGTGGGTGCGCCGACGCTCGTCCGGGGCATTGCGTTCGGCGGAGATACAGGCGTCGCCCTGGTCGACCTTTCCCTCGACAGCGGCAAGACGTGGCAACCCACCCAACTCGGCCGCGATGAGGGGAAATACAGTTTCCGGCAGTGGCAGACAGAATTCACGCCAGACGCGCGCGGTGAGCAGACGGTCATGGTCCGCTGCACCAACACGAGCGGGGTCGTGCAGCCGAGTAGGCCCGTCTGGAACCCGCCGGGGTTCATGCAAAACGTGATCGAATCGGTGTCCGTGATAGCGATCTGAGGAGCATCAGCCGTGTCCAAGGCCAACGTGTGGCTCTCCGTTCTCCTGGGCTTGGGCGCCGGTCTGTTGCCCTTGGGCGGTCATGCTCAGCCATTTCAGACGCTGCAATCGGCCAGCATCGACCTGCCCCAGGGCAATTTTCAGTTCCCGCCCGGACCGGGGTCCGATGCCATCACCAACAACTGCCTTGCCTGCCACTCAGCCGGCATGGTGCTCAACCAGCCGCCGCTGCCGAAAGCCACTTGGGAAGCCGAGGTCCACAAGATGATTAACATCTACAAGGCTCCCGTCGCGCCCGAGGACGTTCCGGCGATTGTCGCCTACCTAGACGCGACCAAGGGGACCGAATTAGCCGGGAGCACAAAACAGCCGCACTGACCACCAAGAACCCCGTGCGCAGCATCAGGGGCTCTGTGCAATTCAGCGGCCTCTGTATCTTCCAGTGTCCCGGCACCCTGGTCCGATCAAGCGCTCTTGGCCGCGTGGGCGACAGGTGTTACCGGCGATCACCAGCGAGGAGCCGATCCAGGCCTGGATCATCGATGACACTGGGTCGACTACTTCGAACTAAAGCAGGAAGTTGGAGTGGGCCACTATAAAGGCCGCGGATGGGGCGGCTTCCACCATCAAGCGACTGTGACGCAGTAGGACTAGAGGACTAGAGCGTGATCGCCTGAGGCTGACCCAGTCAGATGGCGTAAATCACGCGATCAAACAAAAGCTTAGATCAAACGCGATGCACGTATTTTAAGAGAAGCCCTAATTTGTCGCGGCTGTGTTTTACCAGCGATCAAGACGATCGAGGGCTGCCTAGCCGAGGAACAGATCGCCGCTTAATCGGGAACCAGGCGCATCGGCTGCACTATCAGGACGCTGCGGGCCAAGGGTATGCCTGCAACCATCGACTGTTCCACGACAACTTGCCACATTATTGCGTCGTTTTTCATTGACGCTGAAGCAGGGACGGGTGTGAATTAGTTGAACGCGCTGCGAATGTTTGGCCGCGCTTTAATTCCTGCGTTTCCACCGCGACGCGGTTGTGACCGGCGACCCAAGGGCGCCGGCCCCTCTGAAATAGTGCATCACCATCAGGAGGCAGGATCAATGTACAAGCACAGGCTTACGGCGACAGTCTTTTCGCTAGGTACAGCCCTGGCATTCGGGACACCGGCAATGTCGGCTGATCTGCCGCAATCCGGTACAATTAAGACCCATGGCGCTCACAAAGGCACTGTCCAGTCAGTCCAAGTCGGTGAAAAGCATTCAATGGGGACCGGCAGTAATTGGGGTGTTACGTACAACGAGTCTGGCAGTGGCCCCCTCCACATGGGCGCCGCGATGTGCACATTCGCGTTCAATGATGTGAACGGCGCAGCGACCTACGTGGGCGATTGCGCTTTCGGCGATCCCGGCGGAGCGGACAAAATCTTTGTCTCGTATTCTGGGAACGGGGAAGGCATGGCCGCCCAAGGCAGTGGGCCCATAACCGGAGGGATCGGTAAGTACGCCGGTATTGGCGGCAAATGGGCGTGGCAATGCAAATACGTTGAGCCGTCGCAAGCCCTAATTGCTTGCACGCAGCAATTCGACTATCAGCTAAAGTCCGCGACCAACTAGCCAAAGTAGAGCGAAACGTTTATCTGGCTACAAGGCGTCACCACGCGATTTATACGAAATCGTACGCTAAGCGGGACCGGCCCGCTTACGCGTACGATAAGGCCGTTTCGTAAGGTCTGGCCCGGCACCTTATAAGTGCGCGGAAGTCTCAGCGCACTGCTGTGCAAGTCGATACGCGCGAATTTGCCCGCGCAGCTAGTTCGACTTGGCGAGGAATGCCGACTCCGCCCCTCGATTGTGGATGCGATTAGTCAGATAGACAAGACTATGATCAACTGCCGAAGTGTGGATCAACACCCAAACAGTAATGGTCTGGAGCACGATCGTGCTGAGCGAAACGTCCCGGCGCCTGAATCATGCGACCACACAAGAATTAGACTATTTTCGGTCTGCTCAGTCAGGTCGAAAATGGTCTAGAGCCAGCAGCTCGCTCAGCGGCCCATCAACGCCCCAATCATCTCACCGACAGCAAGGGTCGTGCGGTCTTCAAGAAACGGCCCGATGATCTGCACGCCCACCGGCAACCCGCCGGCCGTCTTCCCCACGGGCGCGCAGGTCGCCGGCAAGTTGGCGACACTTGCAATGCCCGACCACGCGATCTGCGCACCATAAGGGCTGGGCCTCCCATCGATCAGCAAGCTCCGCTTTCCCTGGTCTGGTTCATCGACATGTGGGAAGGCAGCCACACCAAACGGCGGGGCCAGAACGACATCCACCTCCTCGAACACCTTCGCCCAACGCCGGCAAATGGCATCCTGAGCACCAAGCAGATCCATCCACGCTCCAGCGGTAATCGGCTCGCTGAGGCCCGGCGCCATGCGGCTTACGATGCCCCCAGAATGGCCAGATAGACGCCGTGCGCCTCACTGAAATCCGGCAGATCCGCGGTTGATGTCCTCAACCGTATGCTGGAGTTGGGCCGCCCGAACTATGTCCGCATCGTCTGACCCCAAAAGCGATTGGGCCCATTGCGCTGACACCTCTGATCCATGCACCACGCTGCCGTCCGCCGTTCAGCTAAACGGTCCGTTCAATGCGACCCTTGCCTTGCGACGGATTCGCATGCTGCTCTCACAGGGACAATCGGAGGCTGCAACCTGTGAGACGCCATTTATCTTTCGCCGCTTTGGCAGCGTGCTTGTTCATATGCGCCACAACTGCTTTCGGTGCTAAGCCGTCACACAATTATAGCAAGGCAGAAGTCGACCATTTGATCGACCAACTCCGGAGCGAGTTGCTGTCTAAAATTCCTCCGGAGCCGGCCCAACAGGGAGCCCCACCAACAGCCGCACCACAAGGATATTCAAAGGCCGAGGTGGACGACCTTCTGGGAAAGCTTCGGGCTGACATTGAACAGATCGCCGCCACGAAGCACGATATCGCGCAAGCCACCCAGCCATTTGTCACTACCCAGCAGCTTGATGATGCGATAGATCATGCCGCGAAGGCGGCGGTATTACGCGAGCAGGCCAAAGAAAATAAGCCTCCAGCCGTCCCGGCTTGGATCTCCCCGTCACTTGCGGGGGCAGCTCTATTTTTCTCGATAGCTATCCCGCTCCGGAGCCGCAGAAATCCCGTTCGCCACACTACCGCCGCCAGAGCCGATACCGTCAGGAAGGCCGCAGAAGAGCGGGCAAGAGAATATATCAACGACTGGCGGGCACATGCTGGCGATTACACATCCGCGATAGCTTTATTGAGGCAGGGAAATCAGATTGCAGAGCCGGAGGCCCTCACTCAAATTGCCGAAGTAGGAACCTTTTTTGATCGGCTGGCGGCCGAGGTTTCTCGGGGAAGCACTGACGCCAGCATCATTGAGGACGCCTGCCTGAAGGGGCGTGCAATAAAATTCAGAACAGCGCTGGAGCCGAGACTGGAGCCAACGATAATCAGCAACTTCGCTGAGTGGGACGACTTGCGGCGGTTGCAGTGAGGAGGAAATCATGCGGGATGCACCTGATAACCACCGTCGATTTAAACAGACACGGCTTTGCGGTCTGATCTCCACCAAGCCGACCTTTGTCGCCGCAAGGAGGCGCCCTTTCTATGCTAACTGTAGCGACGCGCAATGATGAACGGTCCGACGCGCAATCAAGACCGATTTCCAGCGCACATTACTTGAGACTATAGCAGGCCTCCGACGCACGTTATCTGAGATTTAACGCACGGTCGTTGAGACAGACGCGAGATCATGCAGTTCGACGCACGATCGTTGAGACTGACTGGATCGAGGAGGGGCAGCTGCCAATCGTCGGCATCCTTAGGCTGCTAATAGCCGCGGTCTTGTTGCTGTCTGAGCTTTTTGGTCCGGTGGCGTTGGTAAGCCTCGATCTCGCGCGATAGCGGAACGCGTCGGTGGAAGGTCAGATGAGTAATCGAAACAAGATGTGGAGTTTTAGTGTTAGGGCCACCAATGTCCAAGCCGCAGATGATTCCTCCCATCTCCCCGGTGTAAAGCACACTGGTGATATTGCACTTCGCCGGAATCGGAGTGTCCGGCGACCTCTCTGCCAAGAGCTTAGCTAGGGGCGACGTAATGTTTGCCTCAATGGGCAACGACTCCTTCAGCCTCGCGATAAGCAGGTCAGTCTTTCCGTGCTGATCAATCATTGAGGTTCCTCGAATTGGGGTCGGGCGGCATTTTGGGGCGCTGCGACCGGTGGGGGAAGCCTTACCCCTGCCGGTCGCAGCCCGCTTCCTGCCGTCCGTGGTGGAGGGCAGCGGGCTTCCGCGACGGGTCAGTCTGAACGCAAGGAAAACGGACGGTTTCCTTGCGATCATGCCGGGGAGGTTGGTGGCGATGAAATTCGGCAAGAAAACCGGTTGCGAAAATCATCACCAGATCGCTCCACCGGCGCGATCTTTTCTGATGGATCACAGCGGCTTCGTAATTGGTCGGCAGCCGATACTCGGAGCTATTCCTGGTCTGCCGGGATGTAGGGGATCATGCCCTTCTCAAAGGCGATCACCTGCACCTCGCGTGGCATTTCGCGTATGTCGACCAGCATGCCATTGACCTCGGCCATCCACACGAGCGGGTCCTGGGCGACGATGCTCTTCAGTATCCAGGGTGAGTGCCACCGTGTGACGCGGCGATTTTCGCCGGATGGCGATATAGCGCGAAATACGTGACACTGGGCACATGGGCGCGTGGATTGGCAATGTAGAAGAGCGGGCATCGAACCAATCCAGAAGGAGCAGACCATGCCCGCCCATATCGGCTTTCTCGAGACATTCAAAATGGGTCTCAACTCGTTGACTACGAACATCTCGCCCAGCAGCACGTCGCGCCGGGCGCGTTCGGCCCTTGCCAATCAGCGGCAGAACCTGCGCGGCCAGGCTCAAGGGCTTGCGGTCGGCGTTCCCGACCCGGTTCAACAATTCGGCGACAGCCTGCTGTCATTGTCCGATGTGCAGAACCGGCTTGAAAGAAACCGCAGCGGCCGTGAGCACCGTTGCGATTCTTATGAAGCCTATCGCAGCTATCTGGATAACCGCTCACCCTACCTGGAGCGGGACCGCAACGCCACGGTTCATGCCGACTACATCAGCAAACCAGAATGGAATATGTATCTGGACGAGCAGACCTGGTTTGACACAGCCATGCACGCGTTGTTCCTGGTCCCGGGGGGCTTTTATGCCCTGTTGATCGCTCGCAAGAGCGACCAGTATCAGTTGAAGCGGATCGAGGGTACTAATCAGGTCGGCACCGCGATCATGTGGTCGTTCGCGGAAGGTTGCCAGGTCCCCAATGTGCCGACTGGCCAGTACGGCGCGTAGGCGGCGTAGGGCCAGGAATGACAGTGGCGGCAGTAGGCCAGCCGCTCGCGGGGTAGGCCTAGACCCAACAGTCGTGTCACCAGCCGCCAAATCGATTCCGGAGCCAATTCAGGGTATCGGAGGGGCCAAACTCTTGACCAAAGGCGTGTTTTGTCAAAAGTGGCGGCCCTGCACTACGGTGTCCTGCGGGTTTGACCCACGAAGTCCAGCCCGGTTCAGCGGGCGAAATGTCAAATGTGCTGCCTCAAGGGCGTATTTTTGCTCGCCAAAGCTCTGCTTTGAGGGCGTCTTCCAATTTGGCGGCTGGTGACACGACTGTTGGGTCTAGGCCAATACGTAGATGATGCCACAGGCCCAGGTGCGCGGTTGCCCCGAGGCTAACGGACTTGGGCGCTTGCGTGAGAGGGCAGCAGTCATGGCCCGTGCGAGATCGCGGTACTCGCCGGTCAGGTGGTCGCGGCAAAACGCGTCCGTCAGCGCGGCCACGGCGTCATAGGTCGCCTGCATGGGCTTCGGGACAGTAGTGGAGCGAGGGGACTTCACCACGTGGACCCTCCTGTGGGACGGATGTCTCAACCCAGAATGCTAGCTCGCCGGGCCGGCCGCAAACGGTGAGCTAGGCATGGAAACATCAGTTCGTGACTCGGAACAGGCTGATGCCGCAATGTATCTCAGTCATCGTGCGTCGAGATTTATGATCTCGCGTCTGTCTCAACGACCGTGCGTTGAGTTCTCAGATAACGTGCGTCGAAGGCCAGCTACAGTCTCAAGTAATGTGCGCCGGAAATGGGCCTTGATTGCGCGTCGGGCCGTTCATCATTGCGCGTCGCTACAGCTAACGGGGTTTCCAGCACCATGAGCCGATCCATGCACCACGCTGACATCCCCGCCACGTGAATTATGCGACCGCAAAAAGAGATAGACCATTCTTGGTGCGCCCAGTTCGGTCGAAAATGGCCCAGAAGCAACAGCTCGCTCAGCGACCCACCAACGCCCCGACCATCTCACCGACAGCAAGGGTCGTGCGGTCTTCAAGAAACGGCCCGATGATCTGCACGCCCACCGGCAACCCGCCGGCCGTCTTCCCCACGGGCGCGCAGGTCGCTGGCAAGTTGGCGACACTTGCAATGCCCGACCACGCGATCTGCGCACCATAAGCGCTGGGCCTCCCATCGATCAGCAAGCTCCGCTTTCCCTGGTCCGGTTCATCAATATGTGGGAAGGCAGCCACACCAAACGGCGGGGCCAGAACGACGTCCACCTCCTCGAACACCTTCGCCCATCGCCGGCAAATGGCATCCTGAGCACCAAGCAGATCCATCCACGCTCCAGCGGTAATCGGCTCGCTGAGGCCCGGCGCCATGCGGCTCACGATCGCCCCCAGAATGGCCAGGTAGACGCCGTGCGCCTCACTGAAATCCGGCAGATCCGTCACGGTGGCGGCTCGGACAATCTTCGACCCGGCCCGGGCCATGGCGTCAACCAGACCATGCAGCACGCTCAACACCTCGGCATCCACGCCCGCCATCGGATGATGGTCCACGACCAGGACGCGCAGGTCGGACAACCGCCGCGCACGCGGTGCCGGAAGCGCCAGCCGATAGCCCTTGGCCATCTCGCCCTCCGGTCCCGCCAGCACATCAAGCGCCAGCTCAAGGTCGCCGATCGAGCGCGCCAGCGGCCCCAACACGCCGATCTCGATCCCAGTGGTGGGCGCGGCGATACCCGGCGGAGCATGGCCAGTTTGCGGTATCACACCAAAACTCGGCTTGTGACCATGTACACCACAAAAATGCGCCGGAACGCGAATCGAGCCGCCCAGGTCGGAACCGAATTCCAGCGGAACCATCCCCGAGGCCACCGCCGCCGCCCCGCCGCCGGACGAGCCGCCGGGAGTCCGCGTCAAATCGATCGGGTTATTCGTGCGGCCGTAGATCGGATTGACGCTCTGCCAATCGTCGAGCGAAGTCGGGATATTCGTTTTGCCCAAAATCACCGCACCAGCCGCCTTGAGACGGGCCACCCCAGTCGAATCCCAACTCGGCGTCCACCCCTTGAACGGGACAAGCCCCCATGTCGTGGGCAGACCCGCGATATGGTGTGACTCCTTGACCGTCATCGGAACACCGAGCAACGGCCGCCGGTCGCCGCGCGACAGCGCCGCGTCGGCGGCCTTGGCGGCATCACGGGCGCGGTCGAAGTCCCGCACCACGACAGCATTGATCGCACCGTCCTTGGCTTCAATAGCCGCGACGGCAGCCTCGAACAGCTCAACGGCTCCGATCCGGCGATTTGCAAGCGCCTCGGCAAGGCCACCGGCAGTCGAAACGGCATAGTCGTCGATAATGTCGTTAGTCACGGCATTCTCCCCTACCGTTGACCGGAACTCCGACGCGGCGAACCACGAACGCCCGCAAGGAATTTCGCGGGTCAACCCCGGTCGAAACTGATCCGGCCGGCACCGAACGCCACGACCTGTAGGAAGCCGCCCGCCATACAGACGTTCTTCATGAAGTGAATCATTTGCCCGGTATCGCCCGGATGGTAATGCGCGACCATCGCCGTCGCGATACACCAAACCGCCAGCACCAAAGCCGTCAGCCGCGCCCGAAAGCCGATCAGGAACACGATGCCAAAGCCGATCTCGACAATCAGCGTCACTGCATAGGCCGCTCCCGGCAGCGGCAATCCGTAATGCCCCATCATCGCCATGGTCGCGCTCGGCGCTATGGCCTTGTTATACCCGGCCGAGATGAAGATCGCGCTCATCAGAACGCGGCCCAAAAGCCCGACCCAATCCATGTAGCCCGTCCTCATCCGACGATTTCGGTCCCGGCAAAAAAGTAGGCGATCTCCGTCGCCGCGTTCTCCGCGCTGTCCGACCCGTGGACCGAGTTCGCCTCGATGCTTTCAGCAAACCGCTTCCGAATGGTGCCATCCGCGGCGTTGGCCGGATTGGTGGCGCCCATCACGTCACGGTTGCGCGTGACGGCGTTCTCACCTTCCAATACCTGAACCACGACAGGGCCCGATATCATGAAGGTCACCAGATCACGAAAGAACGGCCGAGCCGCGTGGACGCCGTAAAAGCTCTCCGCCTGAGCCTGGGTCATATGGATGCGCTTCTGCGCGACGATCCGCAGCCCGGCTTCCTCCAGAAGGGCGTTGACCGCGCCGGTCAAATTGCGCCGCGTCGCATCCGGCTTGATTATCGACAAAGTGCGTTCGGTCGCCATCGCGGCCCTCCTTGGCTTTCGGCTCGGCCGGCTGAGTAAGGGTTTGCGGCCAGGAGGGCAAGGCGGCAAGGCATTCGCACGCAAAAGCCGCGCGCCACCGGCAACAGTGTCGCTTTTTGGTCATACCCGCCATGAAAACGCGCGGGGTCGTGGAGGGCCGCCAAGTAACCCTCCGGAACGACGTTCTGCCGCGGCGCAACAAAATGGTGAAAACAACCAGCATTCGTCGACACGGGAGTATGTTCTGGCAAACGCCCGGAAAGGCCCCCCAGCCGCCCGGTTGCACCGATCCTTGCGCGGTCAAATCGTGATTTCATCCCGCGCTGAACGGCCGTATATCCCGTTCACGGCTGTAGGTTCGACGACCCGGCCATGGATCGCGAGGCTGAACACGGTGGCTGATTGGTTGGATGGCGACCGGAATGACGCCGATTGCGTCATACCGGCGGTTTCTTTTACAGAAACGTCCAGGGAAACCCTGAACGAGGCTTTTGCGCGTCTCGACGTCCCCGCCAGGCTGGCCCTGCTCGCCCGCCAGATCGCCGAACCGGTAGTCTTCACGACCAGTTTCGGTTTGGAAGATCAAGCGCTCACGCATCTGATCAAGGAGTCCGGCATCGACTGCCGTTTCGTGACATTGGACACCGGCCGGCTGTTTCCCGAAACCTATGCGGTCTGGGCCGAAACGGAACAGCGATACGGTATCCAAGTGCAGGCGTTCAATCCGCGCTCGGACGCCCTCGCGTCATTGGTTCATCGGAACGGCATTAATGGGTTCTACCACTCGATCGGCGCCAGGCACGCCTGCTGCGAGGTGCGTAAGGTGGAACCATTGAACCGAGCGCTCCATGGTGCCGCGGCGTGGCTGACCGGACTGCGCGCGGATCAGTCAGACGACCGGCAGGGATTGGACTTCGCCTTTTTCGACAGCGAACGCCAACTGCTGAAGGTGAATCCGCTGCTGGATTGGTCGCGGGACCAGGTCGCCAGATTGGTCGGTAATCATAACGTTCCGTCCAACGTGCTTCACGATCAAGGCTTCCTGTCCATCGGGTGTGCCCCATGCACCCGCGCCGTCGCCCCCGGCGAGTCCGGAGCGCGCCGGTCGCTGGTGGTGGGAACAGGATCAAACGCGAGAGTGCGGTCTGCATCTGTCGCCGGATGGCCGCCTGGTGCGCAAGTCATGAGGGCCTCCGGGATGAGTGCCATTCGTCATCGTCTGCCCCTCAATCGTCATTTCCGGCCGTCCGTGAGATTGCCTGAACCCACGTCCCGACCCCAAGTCCGCATTGCAACGGCGAAAGCGCCGACCGCCGGTCCGCGGTCTCCGACAGGTTCGCTGGTGCCCCTGACCCATCTCCAGCGCCTGGAAGCCGAGAGCATCCACATCTTTCGCGAGGTGCTCGCCACCGCGGACAATCCGGTGTTGCTCTATTCTATCGGCAAAGACAGCGCCGTTCTGCTGCACCTCGCCATCAAGGCATTTTATCCGGCCCCGCTGCCGTTCCCGCTGCTCCACGTCGATACGACCTGGAAATTTCGCGAAATGATCGAGTTCCGCGACCGTCGCGCCAAGGAACTCGGTTGCAAGCTGATCGTCCACATCAATCAGGACGGGCTGCGGGCCGGCGTCAATCCATTTACCTCAGGCTCGCGGCTGCACACCGACGTGATGAAGACGCAAGCGCTGAAGCAGGCATTCGATCGTTACAAATTCGACGCAGCCTTCGGAGGCGCCCGCCGCGACGAGGAAAAATCGCGAGCCAAAGAACGAGTGTTCTCCTTGCGGTCAGCCGAACATCGCTGGGACCCGAAGAACCAACGCCCCGAGCCTTGGCACCTATTCAACACGCGCAAGCGAGCCGGCGAAAGTTTCCGCGTCTTTCCGCTGTCGAACTGGACTGAGGCCGACGTCTGGGACTACATCGCCCAGGAAGACATTCCCGTCGTGCCGCTGTATTTCGCCGCCCCGCGCCCGGTGATCGAGCGCGACGGCGCCCTGATCATGCGTGATGACGACCGTATGACACTTCGTCCCGGCGAGCATGTCGAAACAAGATCGGTCCGCTTTCGCACCCTCGGCTGCTATCCGCTGACCGGCGCGGTCGAGAGCCACGCGGCCACCTTGTCCGAGATCATCGCGGAAATGCGCGGCTCCCGCTCCTCCGAACGCGAAGGCCGGGTGATCGATCATGACGGCAGCGCCTCGATGGAACAGAAAAAACAAGAAGGGTATTTCTGATGAGCGCCGCGCTTGCCGCCACGGCGCCGGCGGCACGAGAGGCCTCTCTCCTCCGCATCCTGACCTGTGGCTCGGTCGACGACGGCAAATCCACCCTGTTAGGTCGTTTGTTGTTCGACACAGATTCCGTGCTCGACGACCAACTCGTGGCCCTGGATCGAGACTCAAGAAAATTCGGCACCGACGGTCAGGCGCGGGATTTCGCCCTGTTGGTCGACGGACTGTCGGCGGAGCGCGAGCAGGGCATCACCATCGACGTCGCCTACCGGTA
Source organism: uncultured Pseudomonadota bacterium (assembly GCA_963832865.1). Taxonomy (GTDB): domain Bacteria; phylum Pseudomonadota; class Alphaproteobacteria; order Acetobacterales; family Acetobacteraceae; genus Rhodopila. The sequence goes on along the minus strand of CAWHWH010000048.1, from coordinate 308,469 downwards.
TTTTTCCACGCCCCACCGCTCCTTCATCGTCGCCGACACTCCGGGCCATGAGCAATATACTCGCAACATGGCGACCGGTGCCTCGACTGCGGAACTCGCGATCATTCTGGTCGACGCCCGGAAAGGCATCCTGCCGCAAACCCGCCGTCATTCCTTTATCGTATCCATGGTCGGCGTGCGCCACGTAGTGCTGGCCGTCAACAAGATGGACCTGGTTGGCTTCGACCAAGCTACCTACAACACAATTGTCGCTGCCTATACCCGGGCGGTCGCCTCCCTTGGTTTCGAATCGATCGTTCCGATCCCGCTATGCGCGCGGGAGGGCGACAACATCGCCGAGCACTCGCCGCGGACACCCTGGTACGAGGGCAGCGCGCTGCTGACGCACCTCGAGAACATCACGATCGGCGAAGCCCCCAACCAGGCCAAGCGATTTCATTTTCCGGTGCAATGGGTGAACCGGCCCAACCTCGATTTCCGCGGCTATGCCGGAACCGTCGCCACTGGAACCGCGCGGGTCGGCGACCGAGTGACAGTGCTGCCAAGCCGGCACACCAGCACTATCTCGCGCGTCGTGACAGCTGATGGCGATCTCCCCGCCGCCACCGCGGGCCAAGCGGTGACACTCACCCTGGCGGATGAGGTCGACGTGTCGCGTGGCGACGTCATCGTGCACGAAGCCTCAGCGGTGCGAGCGCGCAAGGAGATGACCGCCCGTTTGCTCTGGATGGTCGACAAGCCGCTGCACCCCGGCCAGGGATTTCTCATTAAGCTTGGCACCGCGGAGGCCAACGCCGAAGTCGTTGCGCTGCGCCACGCGGTGGATATTCATAGCTTCATTGAGCATTCGGCGGACACGCTGACGATGAACGGGATCGGCGTGGCCGATCTGCGCTTCGACAAGGCGATCGCGGCCACCCCCTATCTGCGCGACCGAGACCTGGGCTCGTTCATCCTTATCGACCGCATGACCAACCAGACCGTTGCGCTCGGCACGATCGAGCCGGACAAGCCGACCACGGCGAACGATAATGTGCGTGGCACGGTCCTCAGCCTGATCGGCAAGCGCGGTTCAGCACAACGGTGGCACTTCCTGACGGCGTTGGGACGCAAGACGATCGAGGCGACGGTGCTGTTCCTGGTCGTCGCCACGCTAGCCCAAAATCTATGGTTGGCTCTTGCGGTGACAGCGGCGGACCTGGCGCTGCATCCGGTGGCGGATCGTGCCGCTGCCTGGGGATGGGCTCAGCTGTTCGCCGGCCACCGGCCGTTCTATCCTGGTGGCCACGCGGACTAGCACCGGTCTTAGGATTTCGGCGGCGTTCCTCTGCGGCTGATCCCTGCGGACGATCCCCAGGTTCGCGGCAATCGACCTCTCGCCAGCGACTATTTCCCAGACTTAACGTGGCTGGCAATGCGTGAGTCCGGGGACATTCCCGAAAAATGCCGCCGGCGTAAGAACTGGGGAGCCCGCTGGATGGCTGCTTCAACTCGGCAAGGGTCGGCGCAAAGGACATGGCAAACCGTCGGCGCCGCGTCGATCGGCAATGCACTCGAATGGTTCGATCTGCTGATCTATGGATATCTTGCAGTCACCATCTCCCGCCTGTTCTTCCCGTCCAACGACGAAGCGGTTTCCCTGCTGCTCGCGCTCGGAACGTTCGGGGCCTCCTATCTGGTCCGGCCGCTCGGAGCCCTTGTGCTCGGCACATACGCGGATCGCGCCGGGCGAAAGGCATCGCTCTTGGTGTCGATCCAGCTGATGATGATCGGCACGCTGCTGATGGCGATCCTGCCGACATACCGGATCGATCGGCCTGCTGGCACCCGCCTGCGTCCTGATCGCCCGGCTGATGCAGGGCTTTTCTGTCGGCGGCGAGTTCGGCAGCGCTACCTCGTTCCTCATCGAGCACGGGCCGGACCGCAAGGGCTTCTTCGCCAGCTTCCAGTGGGCAGGCCAAGGCTTGGCGGCAGTGCTCGCCTCCGCGTTCGGGATCGTGCTCACCACTGCGCTAACGCAGGGCCAGCTGGACAGTTGGGGCTGGCGAACGCCCTACCTGTTCGGCCTTCTGATCGGGCCGATCGGCTTCTACATCCGCCGGCATATCGACGAGTCGCCCGAGTTCATCGCCGCCCCGGCCTCGGCAGCGCCGTTGCGCGAGCTGCTCACCGGTCAGCTCGGTCGCGTCTTGCTCGCAATCGGCATCGCGGTCGTTTCGAACAGCTCGAATTACCTGATCTTGTACATGCCAACCTACGCGGTCACGCAACTGAAGCTGCCGCCATCCACGGGGTTCATTGCGACGCTGCTCGGCGGACTCATTCTTACCCTCGGATCGCCCGTCATCGGCCACTGGTCGGACAAGGTCGGCCGGACGTGGATTATGATCGCGGCGGCTCTGCTGTTCCTGATCACGGCATACCCAGCCTTCCTGTTGCTGACAACGATACCCACGATTTTGATCGTCGTTTTCATCGTCTGTTGGCTCAGCCTGCTGAAGACTGCGTACAGCGGCGTGCTGCCGTCGTTGATGGCGGAGCTCTTCCCAACCCGCACGCGCGGCACCGGCGTGGCGTTGAGTTACAACATTTCCGTGCCGATCTTCGGTGGCTTCGCGCCGTTCTTTGCAGCGCTCCTGATCCAGCTCACCGGTGATCGGCACGCGCCGAGCTTCTATCTGATGCTGACAGCACTGATCAGTTTGGCCGCGCTTGTAGCGGTGCGTTCCCGGCTTCATCTCAAATAGCCACGCCTCCGCGATACTTCAGCCTGCTCGTTCGGCCGTACGATTTGTCGCGTTGAAGAGTTGTGGTTGGCATTGAAGTGGTCCGTAATGCTGGACTTTGTGATGTCTCTAGTATATTTGGTGGAAAACGCTTGTACCTGGAGATGACCAAAGCCCAGGGCAACTTGCGGCCATCATCTGAAGTAGAGGCCGCGCTTCTTGCTGCGCATATTCCGACCGCCTCAGCTCAGGCGTGGCATTCGTTCTCCGCCCATGCGCGAGCGAGCGCGATCGTCCAACCAACGCAGGTCGGCGTCTGGCTCGAACCAGGCGGCCTGCGAGGCGGCGACGTCGGCGTCATCGCGAGAGAACTCGAGCGCCTCGGGCAGGTCGGGTGCAGGGAGGTGGACGGGGATGCAGAGTGGGTAGTCGCGCACGCGCCAGACCGGGCGGTGGCTGATAAAGAAGGCCAGGCACGGCACGCCCAGAGCATCAGCGAGATGCACCATCCCAGTGTCGACGGAGACAACGAGCCGAGTGCCGACAATCAGGTTGCATAGCTCGGTAAGGTTAGCACAGCGCGGCAGGGTTGCCTGGGTAAGCACCGGCACGCCTCTTGCCGAGAACCAGTCGAGCACGCGCGTGTGCACCGCCTCGGGCATGTTGCGCAGAGGCGAGTTACTAATCGGGCAGACCAGCACCTGTTCGTTGGCCACCTCCGGCAGCGATATACGGGGTGCGAGCCACGCGTTACGCCGCTCCGCTGGCACCACCGAGGCAGGATCAACGCCCAGCTTGCGAAGGAAGTAATCGATCATCGCCACCTGCCGGAAGTGCGGGTCGAACGCGAAGTCGCGGATGTCGATGACGCGATCGAAATCGGTGGCGCCAGGGAAGGGCCGTTTGCGTGTGGCGTCGCCCCATGGTAGGTCGCGCGTTTCGACAATATCGGCAGCGGCGGCGTAGATCCCATCGATCACCGGGCCAAGGCCGGGCAGGCGGAACACCGTCGGCCGCGGTCCAATGAGGCCACGGCCATGCGCCACGGCAAGCGCCTGCAACCCAATGATCGTGTCGCCCATACAACGGCCGAAGCCGTTCAGAATGGCGAGCCTATTCTGTAAGTTTGCAGAATGATCCCAGCGGCGTCCGGTCGGCGTGTTTGTCAATGGTGACCCCGCTGGATCGGTCGGACGAGCAAGAACGCCATCGCCTTCTGCGACCACGGACGGTTGCCCAACGCGCGGATCAGCCCCTGACATCGCAGCTCGGTTGTGTGGGATCTCCATCGTCGTCGGTTCCTCGTTTTGACGAACGCCCGATCCTGTAACGGTCGCATAGTCGAAGGTCCCGATGCCTTGCAAGGGTTAAAGCCCGTTCCCCGCAAGCGCCCCATCACCTTCAAGCCTGTCCAGCGCCGGTTCGCCGACATGCGCGACCAATTCGGTAATCGCGCGGCGCTAATATTCGGCGGCCGGCGAACAAAACACCTGCTTACCCTGCCCCTCGGCGCGCAGCAGTCGCGCCACCCGCACGGCGAAGAGATGGCTAATCAAGCACGGCGAAAGCTGCGTCCGTGCGGCCGGGCCCGAGCCACAGGTAGGCTCTTGAAGGCAGGCGAGAATGATCCTCAACCGGCTCGGATCGCCTATCAGCCGGAACATCTCGGCCAACTCCGTCGCCCGGTCAGCGTGATTGACGGGTTAGGAGCCATGTCTGCATAAAGCCACGCGTAAACACCTGTTCATGTAAACGATCTAATGTAACAGACCGGCTATCCACCCTGTGCCTGGATCACCCTCATGTCGGATCACGATCACCAACACGGCCACGACCACGCACACGATGCAGGGCATGGGCACGGACATGCGCCGAAGGATTTTGGTTTGGCGTTTGCCGCCGGCACCACGCTTAATCTGGGCTTCGTCGTCGCCGAGGTCGTCTATGGGTTGCTCGCGAATTCGATCGCCCTCGTAGCCGACGCAGGGCACAACCTGGGTGACGTGCTGGGTCTGGTGATGGCCTGGGTTGCCACGATCTTGGCGCGGCGTTCACCCTCCACGACGCACACCTATGGTCTACGGCGTGGAACCATATTGGCCGCGCTCGCCAATGCGATGTTGCTGCTGGTGACGATCGGCGGAATTTTCATCGAAGGTATCCGCCGCCTCATTCACCCAGCCGAGGTCGACAGCGTCACGATCATGGTCGTGGCGGCGATCGGCATCGCCGTCAACGGCGTGACCGCCTGGCTCTTCGCCTCCGGACGCAAGGGTGACATCAACCTGCGGGCAGCTTTCATGCACATGGCCGGCGACGCGCTCGTTTCCATCGGCGTAGTGGTTGCAGGAGCCATCATCCTGTTCACTGGCTGGAGTTGGCTCGATCCTGTGACGAGCATCGCGATTGCCGGGATGATCCTGGTTGGAACTTGGGGGTTGCTTCGCAACTCAGTCGGCATGTCGCTCGATGCTGTGCCGCCTGGCATAAAGTCAGCCGACGTCACAAAATTTTTGCAGCAACAGCCCGGCGTAGCCGCAATTCATGACTTGCATATCTGGCCAATGAGCACGACAGAAACCGCTCTGACGTGCCACTGCTTGATGCCGGCCGGCCATCCTGGCGACGAATTTCTCGTCGAACTCGCCCAAGAACTACACAACCGCTTCTCCATCGGCCACGCGACAATTCAAGTGGAAGTCAGTGCAGATATTGCATGCGTGCTTCAGCCGGATCACGTCGCTTAAGGTGATTCGCGTTTCGAAAATTTTGATTAACGCAGTTCGCCCCGATGGCGAGTGCAGTAAATCGCTGCGTTCGATGATTGGGGAGAGGGAACAAATCGCCAATGCGACACCGCACCTTATCGGCTCTACCGCCCTGTAATACGGGTCGGCGCAAGCGACGGCTGGTGCGCCGTCCCTGCGAATTTCCTTCGTCTATGGAGCGTCGGCATGGTCAAGGCAGTAAGTCAGCATAGCTGCCAACGGGCGCCACACCGGCAACGCAGCATTTCGTTTGTTCGTGGGAACCGGAGACCGGAGGAAAAGCGCTCCGATGGCCGGCTCCCAAAGACCTACAACATTGCGATGGACCCGCACGAGGACTTCGACGTCACGACTTTGGTTGGATAACCGATCCGGCGCTCAGGGTGGTTGAGGTTTATTTGGCGTCCGTTGAGAAATACTCGAACCCGGCGGCACCAAACATCATCCGAACTCGGTGGCGGTTAGGCTATTGCCCCGTGAGGCCGGATCCAATTGTGGAAACTCGCATGCGAGGCTGCAAATTGGACTAGACGCAAGGGGCGAAGATGCGAACGGGACTGAAACGCCATTGGTGTGCGGGTGTGGCGGCTGTTCTGCTGGCGGCCGCCATCGGCGCGCCTTCGGCCATCGCCCAGCAATCCGATCGCCAGCAATCCGATCGCCAGCAATCCGATCGCCAGCAATCCGATCGATCGTCGCCGCCAACCCGGGAGCCACAGCCGCCCATCGTCGGCGGCGTGCCGTTCATGATCCGGTTCCCCGGGACGGTGCGCGGCCTGCAGCCAGGCTCGCCGGTAGAGGTCCAGGGCATTCGCATTGGCGACGTGCTGAGCGTCGCCGTAGAATACGCCGCGGACAGCAACAAATTCGTCGTCCCAGTGAAAATCGAGCTGCAACCGAGCCTGTTTCCCGCCGCCGGCCCGCATCCACACAGCGCGGAGGAGACCTACGCGGCGGCGGACGCCTTGGTGCGGCACGGTTTGCGCGCTCAGGTATCCAACACGCAATTCCTCGGCGGCGACACCGCCGTCACGCTCGACTTTAAGCCCGACGCCCCGCCCGCAATCCTCGACCGCACCGGGCCGATCCCGGAACTGCCGCCCGGCCCGACGCGCAGCGACATGATCGCCGAGAAGCTGCAACCGCTCATCGACAAGCTCGCCAATGCGCCGATCGACCAGGTGTTCGCCGACATCCAGACGTCGATGGCCGCCCTGAAGGACCTCGCGACCGGCCCGGAACTGCGCGATGCGCTGGTCGAGGTGCGCGGCGCCTCGGCTGAGTTGCGCGGTGTCGTCGACCGTCTCGGCGTGAAATCCGACGCGCTGATAGCCACTTTGGGCAACACGGCGCAGGCCACGACCCGGCTGATCGACCACACCGGCCAGACACTCGCCAAGGTCGATCTGCAGATCAGCGACCGCTCCCCGCTGCTCGCCGAAATCCGTGGCCTGGTCGAGGAACTGAGCGGTGCCGCGCGCTCGATGCGGCTGTTGGCCGAATACCTCGAACGCAGGCCCGACGCCCTTATTCGCGGCAAAACGGAGGCCCGGCCGTGACCCGACGCCTCACCTGGGCGATCGCCGTGGCGCTCGTGCTCGCAAGCTGTAGCTCGACGCCAACGCGGGTGTTTGACCTCTCTACAGCCGCCGACACGGCAACGGCTACGGTCGCCTCCCCAGGCGGAGGGCCGCTCATCTGGGTCGATAAGCCGGCAGTGGCGGGCTATTTCGATCGCACGCAGATGGTGACGCGCAGCGGCGGCAACCGAATTTCGATGCACGAGTTCGAGGTGTGGAGCGATCCGCCCGCCGACCTGATCGCGCGGGCGATCGTCGATGACCTGGCGCTTCGTTTCGGCAAAGACCGGGTGATGCGGACGCCGGTCAGCCGCCATGCGACGCCTGATTGGCAGGTGGAGCTGGATGTCACCCGCTTCGATGTGGACGATGCCGGACAGGCCGTGCTGGACGCTCGATGGACGCTCCTCGCGGGTGCCGGCGACCGGCTGGCCGCCACAAGGCGCGAGGTCGTCGCCGTCCCGGCCGGCGATCCCGCCGACGCCGCCAAGCGGGTGGCTGCGTTGCGCGGAGCGGTGGCCATCCTCGCGCAGCGGATCGGCGACGCGATCGCCGCGACGCCCCCCGGGAGGTAAAAGACAATCATGCGCCGCAAAGAGCTTCCGCCTGGGATCGCTCTCGGCGAAGGGCGTCACGGTTTAGGTTGCTGGTTGTATCGCTCCATCATCGCTCGGCTGATTTCCGGCGATGAAGGCCAGTGACCACGCATCTGCCCGCCATGTGAGGTGTAGCTGTCAAGCTGCGCCGGATCGGGCTGCACCGGCTGCCCATCAGTTCGAAGAAATAGCAAACCTTCCGCGCCCGCTGGCATTGTGCGGACAAACGCATCCGCCTCGTCGAGCGCCGCCCGCAACGCGCGAGCAGTGGCGGCAGCATCAATCGGTGTCTCGTGCTGCAACCGGTCATAATCGGCCTGCTGGTATCGTCCGCTGCGTCTGATCTCTGCAATGATCCCCTCTGGCGAGAGGCCGGGATCTTTGGCCGACGCCGCCCATACCACCGCGCCAAGCGGCAAATATCGTTCATGGATGTTCAACAGATCGATGATGTCGCGCGGCTCCCGTCGGCCCGCCGCCGCTAGTGCTTTGTTGGTCGCGATGTCGGCGGGATGCAGCACATAACCGAACAACTCATCCTGCAAGGCCGGGAAAAACCGATAGGCGCTGTCCACCCCCCATTCGAGCAACGTCCCGTCGTCGCCGGACCGGATGACTGCCGTGAAAATCGTCGGAAAACGCCGCGTCCATTCGATCTGAAATCCGTTTTGCTGCAACAGCTCCGTATCTGCCTTCACCGCCTCCTGCATAGCGAGTTCACGATCATGAAACACGTCGATGTCATGCGAGAAGCGTGGCCCACTACGCGCCAAGGGCGCCGCGCCAGCCACGTAGCTTTCGGGATTCCGGTGCGACGCCAACAGGCGCAATAGACGGGACTGAAAACTAGAGAGCGGCACGGCATGCCTCCACAATCTGTTGAGCCAGTCGCCGTCCGGGAACTCCGCCCTCTACCCGCAAACTTTCGGTGATCGCCAGAAGGTCGGCAATCGTCGGCTGCTCCACAGGGCGGCTGCTCCACAGGGCGCGAATTCCGTAATCCTTGAAGGCTTCCCGATAAAGCGCGCGCAGGCCATCACTGGCCGGAACTTTTGCGCCCCGCAGTTTCAGGTCTTCAATTTCTGTCATCCAGTCGTTAGCCATATGTCCGAGGTACATATTCACAAATCGTGCGGCGCTCGGCATCCGTCAGAACCCCGGCGAACGGGCTGGACTGGCGAAGCCGGGTCCGCGTTTGGAGCGTTCCGCGAGGAATTGCGCCCCCTGATTTTGGGGCCGTCAAGAACCTGCTCCCACTCCGTCAAGCGCCAGCTTCGGGCTGCCGTCGCTTGCGTGCCACCGCCGCACGTTCTCCCGCGCCTTGTCCAGCAAGGCAGGATCGGCCTGCGTCGAGGCGGCTACGGTCGCTGTGAGCGGTTCGCACGTGGCGAACTATAGCACGCGGGCGGGCTGCTGCGCCAATGCAACGAACGGCAAGCGAGCCCACCGACCTGCCGCGATGACGATTGAGGCGTCATCATAACGGACGCGAGCATAAAATTATCAGACCGCTCGGTCCCACGCGAGGTCCATCAGCGGTGTCGCGTCGCTCGGCCACCCCCGCAGGAAGCCATCCCGCGGTCAGACAATCTCGATCGCGGCTATGTAGTCCCGAGCGTCTGACGCCAGCCGGGCAGCCACCGCCGCGCGATGCTGAGCATAGAGTGCGCCATTCAGCGTCATCTTCTGCGCACCAGTCCAGAACTCGATCTCCTCGTCGCCCCAGGCAATGAACAGCGCGCGGCGTCGCGCATCCTTGGTGTGGAAATAGAACGCGCCCAGTGCCAGCGACAGAGCGCCGTTATCCGCCCGCTGAACCGAGCCGATCTGAAAATTGCCGCTCTGTTCCGCAAGGGCCTGCAGCTCGAACACCCGGACTGCCCCACTCTTGTCCGCCAGGCCTTTCAAGGTGGTCAGCGTCTTCACCAGGATGGCAAGCTGATTCCCCGTCGCAATCGTCATGATCACGTCGAGCGCCGACTTGTCCAATGTGTAAGAACCGGCCTTCTTGACGCGCTTGGTGAAGGCAAACGCCTCACCGACCCATCCAAGGCGTGCAAGGATCTCTGTATAGACCTGATACCATGCCTCCGTCGCGGCGAAACGATCGTGCTTTGCGCTCGCGGCCCGCTGGGCGAGTTGCGTTGAGAACAGCACGTCATCGACTTCGCCTTCGCTCAGCCCGGCGACAAACGACACGACCGCGCCGGCGTTTACCGCGGCTCGGAGGTTCTTGCCGACTGCTTCCGGCGCACGCTGCCCGTCGCCACGCGTGGCGCCGATTTCGGGCCTGGCTCCGAAATCAGGTCGCAGACCCCGCAAACGATCGTCACTGGCAAGATCGAGCGTTTCAACGAAACTGACGTTGGTCATGGCCCCTGCTCCGTTTCGGGTGCGTCCTTTCCATCACCACGGATTGCCTCCCGCATGCGACCGACATGCTCGACGCCCTCGGCGTGGCCGAGCACACGAAATCCGGCCTCCGCCTCGTCAAGCACGGCGAGCGCCTCGTCGCGGTGCCCGGCACGGGCCAGGATCTCCGCAAGCTGGATGCCGACGAAAGCAATGCCGTCCGGCAACCGTAGCTTCCGGGCAATGCCGAAGGCTTCAGCCAGCGCGTCATAGATCTCCTGGATGCGACCCTGTTCCAGGCCTCCCGCCGCGATGAGCCCGGAAGCTATCTTCTGCAATGTGACAGAACGCGAGCGGACGTCGCCGAGGCGTTCGTAGACCGGCAGCTCCTCCTCTTGGCGGATGCGCAGCGCCTCGTCGGTATCGCCGCGGTCCTGCAGGATGTCGGCGATCTTGCCCATGGTGATCGCGCGCGAGCGGACGTCGCCGAGGCGTTCGTAGACCGGCAGCTCCTCCTCTTGGCGGATGCGCAGCGCCTCGTCGGTTTCGCCGCGGGCCTGCAGGATGTCGGCGATCTTGCCCATGGTGATCGCGCGCGAGCGGACGTCGCCGAGGCGTTGGTAGACCGGCAGCTCCTCCTCTCGGCGGATGCGCAGCGCCTCGTCGGTTTCGCCGCGGGCCTGCAGGATGTCGGCGATCTGGCCCATGGTGATCGCGCGCGAGCGGACGTCGCCGAGGCGTTCGAAGACCGGCAGCTGCTCCTCTTGGCGGATGCGCAGCGCCTCGTCGGTTTCGCCGCGGGTCTGCAGGATGTCGGCGATCTTGCCCATGGTGACCGCGCGCGAGCGGACGTCGCCGAGGCGTTCGTAGACCGGCAGCTCCTCCTCTTGGCGGATGCGCAGCGCCTCGTCGGTCTCGCCGCGGGCCTGCAGGATGTCGGCGATCTTGCCCATGGTGATCGCGCGCTCGCGGACGTCGCCGAGGCGTTCGTAGACCGGCAGCTCCTCCTCGCGGCGGATGCGCAGCGCCTCGTCGGTTTCGCCGCGGGCCTGCAGGATGTCGGCGATCTTGCCCATGGTGACCGCGCGCGAGCGGACGTCGCCGAGGCGTTCGTAGACCGGCAGCTCCTCCTCTTGGCGGATGCGCAGCGCCTCGTCGATCTCGCCGCGGTCCTGCAGGATGTCGGCGATCTTGCCCATGGTCACCGCGCGCGAGCGGACGTCGCCGAGGCGTTCGTAGACCGGCAGCTCCTCCTCTTGGCGGATGCGCAGCGCCTCGTCGGTTTCGCCGCGGTCCTGCAGGATGTCGGCGATCTTGCCCATGGTGACCGCGCGCTCGCGGACGTCGCCGAGGCGTTCGTAGACCGGCAGCTCCTCCTCTTGGCGGATGCGCAGCGCCTCGTCGGTGTCGCCGCGGTCCTGCAGGATGTCGGCGATCTTGCCCATGGTGATCGCGCGCGAGCGGACGTCGCCGAGGCGTTCGTAGACCGGCAGCTCCTCCTCTTGGCGGATGCGCAGCGCCTCGTCGGTTTCGCCGCGGGCCTGCAGGATGTCGGCGATCTGGCCTGCCGCAACGGCAACTGCTTGCTCGTCGCCGATTGTCTGGAATGCGGTCAGCGCGCTCCTGATGAGACCCTCGGCGGCAGCGACGGCGCCCGTTTGCGCGAGCCGCTCGGCACGGCGCAGATCGAGTGCGGCGTGCTCCCGGGTCGCGTCCATGTCGTCAGGCCGGGACGCGCGGGTGGGGAACGCAAGCAACCGCTCCAGCAGACCAACCTGGCCAAGCGCGATCGGCGCATTCGACCCCGAGCCTGAGAAAGCCGGGATCAGCCGCATAGCCCGGTGGAAGCGCATCCACCACACGCTCCACCAGCGCCAGTGCACCTCTGGTCGCGCCCCGGACCCGCTCCAACCACGCCGCGCCGGAGAAACCGGCCGCCTCCAGCATCTCCGGCTCCGCCTCAGCCTCCAGTGCCACCTCCGCCGCCGCCACCCCACGCTGATCGACTGGGAAGCTGCCGTCATCGTTCCGCCAAGCCGCGGCCAGGGCCGCCAGCGCAGCGCGCGCCAGGCGGGGCCGGTCATCCGGGTCGAGCGGCAACGCCAGCGGCCGGGCAAGCGCGTTGCACGCGGCGTGCGCCGCGCCGTCGATCTCGCCGAAGTCGTCGAACAGTCCAAGCGCGAGCAACCGCCGGACTGCAGCCGCGGCATCCTCCACCCCCAGCGCCGCACCGGCTGCCTCCAGCGCCGCGCGCGGGATCGGAACCTCTTCGGCAAACAGCGTTGCCGCCGCAAGCTGGCGTTCCTGATCGCCGGTCAGCGCCGCGCGATAGGTCGCAAACGACACGCGCGCAAAGAACGCAGTCAGCGCGTTCTCCGAATCCTTCGCCGCCCCCGCCTCGATCAGCGCCTGGATCTCCGCCGGCGGCACGCCACTCTCGCGATAGACGCCGATCTGCGTCAGAGCCTGTTCGGCAGCTCCCAACTCGCCCGCAAGCACCGGCCGGGTGAGGATCGCCTGCAATCCCGGATTGCCCGCGGCCGCCACCAGCGCTCGGTCCAGCAGTTCCCGCACCGCTTCGCCGGTCGCAGCGTCTTCCCGTCCCGCCACCCGTTCCGCGGCCCGCAGTTGCTTCAGCCGCTCGCGCTCCGGCATCGGCGCCAGCGGGATGCGGACAAGCGCCGCCGCCAGATCGCCGCCGGCACCGTCCGGATGGCGCACGTCGTAGCGGCTCGTCAGCAGCAGCCGCGAGGCCGTCTGCGCCCGCGCAAAGGCCAGCAGCACAGCGCCGATCGCCACGCGATACTCCGCCGTCACCATCACCGCCGCTTCGGTATCGGTCGGCGTCGGGGTCTCGAGAATGCGCTCCAGGTCGTCCACGATCAGCAGGATCGGGCTGGCGTCGAGCGGCCCGGTCAGCCAGCTCTCCAACGCCTCTTCCAGGCAGGCGGGATCGGCCTTCACCGTCTCGCGCCAGGTCGACCGCTCCGTCAGCCGTTGCGCCGGCGGTCCAGCGCCGCCAGAACCTCGTCGAAGATCGCCAGCGCGTCGTAGCGTTCAAAGATCAGCACCGGCCGATGGGGCATCCGGCTGAGCACCCGCGCGGCCAGGCTCGACTTGCCAAGCGCCCCCATGCCGTGAACCAGCACCCCGGCGCCATCGCGGAACGCGCGCAGCACCGACTGGATCGCACGCCGCCGGCCGACGAACTCCGCCCGCGTCGCCACCGGCACGCGCTGCCTGGCCTTGTCGAGGAACGCCCGCTCCAGCAGCTGCCCAGCGTCCTTGCGCTTCGGCTTGCCCGCCGCGCACAGCGCGCCGCCGCCGCTGGGCCCGAGATAGACCCGGGCCAGATGCCAGTGCCGCCCACGCTGGCGGTCCTGACCATGCTGTTGCAACAGCGCCCGGCGCGCCACCGCCGCTGCCCGGGGCACCGGCGAGCCGCGCCCCAGTTCGCCATAGAACGCCTGGGCGAAGTCGGTCGCATCGTGGTCGTAAACCGAGCCGTCCCAGCCCACCACATTGGCAACCTGTGTCGCCAGCTGGCGGGCAAACGAGGCGGCAACCTCCGCACCGACGGCGTCCGGCGGCCGCGCCCCGTCCCGCTGCACATCAGGCTCCATCCGCCGATCGCCCGCGTCGCGCCGGCCAATGCCATCCACTGCGCCGCTCGCCCGGCCGATCTCAGCCGTGCGGCACGCCGAAAGCACCACCAGCGGCGCCGGCGTGGCCCCGAGCGCCTGCACGATCTGCCCAGGGTCGACCAGGTCCGCCCCACCCTCGGCCGTCTCAAGCAGCAGCACCGGCCCCAGGCGCTTGTCGATATCGCCATGACACGACAGATGCACCGCCTCGAACGGACCCTCCTCCGATACCAGTCTCCCCCGGAGAAACTCCAGCGAGCCAGTCTCCTCGACAATCACGTGCACCCGCCCGTCGCCGCGCGTCGCCGCCAGAACGGTCGCTTCCTCCCGCTCGAAATCCAGGTCCACCTGCCCCTGCGGGGCGGCCGCCATGAACATCAGCTGCAGGTCGTGGTGACGCGGCTCCCAAACCGCCGCCGGCGCGCCGATGCGCCGCGCCACTGTGAACAGCTGCGTTGCATCCAGCCCCAGCGGGCCACTGTCGCGTGCCAGCAACTCCCACGGCGCATCCAGCAGCGCAACCTCGCGCGGGTCGTCGCGCCGGCGCACCCGGATCTCGAGCTCACGGTCGCCACGCCCCGTCCGCCCAGCCGCTCGCCCACAGCGCCTCGTCGAGCCAGCCAAACATCTCCCGGCCGATCGCCAGCAACTCGGCCTCCGCGTCGCGCGCCGCAGCCGCGTCGTAGCGCGTCGCCCAGTCCGCCAGCCGAGCCGCGGCAGCGGCGTAGGGCAAACGTGTCTCGGCGCCGTCCACCACTGAACAGAGCACGTCTTCGCCGACCAATTCGATAAGCGCCCGGGACATATTCCGTTTCCGCCTCCCCGCGGTCGGTCGTCGGTTACACCCGGGCCAGGCGACGGAGTTTGCTCGTCCCCCGCGGTTATGGTTCGTGCTGTCGCCGAGGCGACCGCTGCCACTTATTGCTCGCCAGCTTTGACGAATAGTCTCAGCGTGGCAAATCATTTTTCGTCAGCCGCTGGAAAAGTGTCCTACGGGGAGGCACGCAAAGCGGGACGACAGGCTTTGCTGGGCTAGGCACAGCCGCTCGCCAGCATTTGCGGCCATGCTTGATTTATCGCCCAATACTACTCAATCAATTGGCTACACTTTATATACGACCTGCCTTTCCTGGAAAAGGCCGCAGTCACTGACCAACCACAGGGTGCTGCTTAAGACCCACACCCCACCTTCCCGAACGCCTCCCGAGCCGCCGCCGCCAACTCCTCCGCCGACATCGGCGCGCGCTGCGGCGTCGCCACCGACCACACATGGCCGAACGGATCCTCCACCACCCCGTAACGGTCACCCCAGAACATGTCTTGCACCGGCATTTTCAACGTCGCTCCGGCCTCGACCGCGCGCCGCGCCACCGCATCCACATCCTTTACCACCAGATGGATCGTCACCGGCGAACCGCCCAGCGCCTTGGGCGAGAGCATCCCAAAATCCCGGTTCTCGTCGACCAGCATCACCGACGACCCGTTCACACAAAGACACGCGTGCATCAGCTTGCCGTCGGGGCCAGCCAGGCGAACCATCTCGGTCGCCCCGAACGCCGCCTTATAGAAGTCAATTGCCGCGGCCGCACCGGCACAAACCAGATGCGGCGACAAAACATGCAGACCTGCCGGCAGTGTTTCACTCATGATTTTCCTCCTTCGGGTTTGACTGACGGAACAGAAGCGCAAAATACCGGCGCAGATGCCCGATACTCGCACTGGCGGCCGAGGGATCGTTCTTGGCCTTCGCCAGGATAAACCCCCCCTGTAGGACCGCCTGTGTATGCAGCGCGAGGCCCTTGGCCGTGACGCCGCCTGACACCCCATAAATTTCGATGGCCGCACCCAGATCGGCCTCCAGTGTCTCCGCATGGCCGGCAATGCTCTCGAAACAGGCATCCCGGATGGCGGGGTTCGTCAGAAACGTCTCCTGCGCCATCGTCCCGACCAGGCAGGTGAACTCGGCCGTAGTCCCGGCGATCAGCGCGGCACGGAAATCGAGGTAGCCCATCACCCGGTCCAGCGGATCGGCAAACCCATGATACGGCGCCTGCGCGAACAACCCGCCGGTCGTCATCGACCAATGCTCCGCCGCCGCGACCGCGAGATCTTCCTTGCTTTTGAAGTGGTGGAAGAACGCGCCCTTGGTGACGCCGGCCGCCGCGCAAAGCTCATCCACCGAGGTGGCGTGATAGCCCTTTTCCCGAATGATCCGCAAAGCCCCGTTCAACAGACGGTTTCGCGCCGTCTCGGGCTTGCTGACAGGCTCGTGCAATTTCGTCATGCCACGAACATACCGACCAGTCGGTATCAACATCAACCCACGATGCCGTGATCCGGTTGATCTCCGCGCCGTTCCAACGCAGGTTGCGCAAACACCTGCGCCCCGATATGGCCCGGATTTTGCCTATCCAGTCGCGTCGGAGACCGCCGCACGATGTCCCAAGCCACCGCCGATCCGCGCCTGGTTGCCGCCCGAGCCGCTCCGAGGCGCCGCATACGGTTGTCCTGGACCGACCCGGTTTTTCGAGCGGTGGTCTGGCAGATCGTCATCGTCGGTATCGTTGCCGCGATTGCCTGGTATCTGATCCGCAACACCTCGGCGAACCTCGCCGCGCGCCACATCGCCACCGGCTTCGGTTTTCTGTCGCGTGTCGCCGGCATACCCATCGGCGACTCTGTGCTCCCTTACAATCCAGCGACCGATACGTTCGGCACCGCGTCTGCTGATCGGTGTCCTGAATACGCTGAAAGTCGCGATCATCGGCGTCATCCTGGCCACCATCCTCGGCACCCTGATCGGCATCGGCCGCCTGTCGAAAAACTGGCTGCTGTCGAAGATCACCGCATTCTACGTCGAAACCCTGCGCGACATCCCGCTGCTGCTCCAACTGCTGTTCTGGTACGTGGTCCTCCAAGGCCTACCCGCCCCGAAACAAGCCTGGCAGCTCGGCGGCATCGCCTTCCTCTCCAACCGAGGCATGAAGCTCCCGCTGCTGGACTGGCAGCCAGCGCACACCTGGGCCGTCCTCGCCTTCATCATCGGCGCCATCATCACCACGCTATGGAACCGCCGAGCCCGCCGCCACCAAGAGGCCACCGGCATCCGCCCCGCCGTCTGGCCGGTCGCTATCGCCGCCCTCGTCGGCCTGCCCGTCATCGTCTGGGCCGCCCTCGGCGCACCCTTCCAGTTGGACCGCCCCGTCCTGCACGGCTTCAACTTCCAGGGCGGCACCACCCTCAGCCCCGAATACTTCGCCCTCATGCTCGGTCTGGTGACCTACACCGCGTCCTACATCGCCGAGATCGTCCGCTCCGGCATCCAGGCCATCCCCCAGGGCCAATGGGAAGCCGCCGCCGCGCTCGGCCTCCGCCCCGGCGCCGTCCTGAGCCAGATCATCCTGCCGCAGGCCATGCGCGTCATCATTCCGCCGATGACCAGCCAATACCTGAACCTGACCAAGAACAGCTCTCTCGCCGTCGCCATCGGCTTCCAGGACATCGTCTCGATCGCCAACACCACGCTGAACCAGACCGGCCAGGCGATCGAGGGCATCGCCATCATCATGGCCGTCTACCTGACCATCAGCCTCTCGATCAGCCTGTTCATGAACTGGTACAACGCGCACATCGCGCTGGTGGAGCGCTGAGCGTGATCGCCGGACGCCGTAGGCGCGGAGGCGTGAATCACGCGAAAAACCAAAGAGTTTTCCCATGAGCCAAGCCACGGCCACCGCCGACCACGTCCCCACCGAAGCCCGAGCGCAGGCGGCAGTCGCCTCGATCGGCCCCTGGGCCTGGGCACGCGCCAATCTGTTCGGGTCCTGGTGGTCCACCGCCGTCACCCTGGCGCTGGGCTACCTCATCGTCCGAGCCCTGATCACCCTGTTCGCTTGGGGCATCGTCAACGCCGTCTGGACCGTGCCCTACAGCAACACCGGCATCGCCGACACCGCGGTCTGCCATAACCTCAAGGGCGTCGGCGCCTGCTGGGCGGTCCTGCACGACAAATATCGGCTGATCCTGTTCGGCCGCTACCCCTACGACGAGCAATGGCGCCCCGCCATCGTCGTCCTGCTGTTCATCGGCCTCTACATCATCTCCGGCATGCGCCGCTTCTGGCGCAAGGAACTGGCGCTGATCTGGGTCGTGACCTTGGTCGCCGTCGGCGTCCTGATGTGGGGCGGCATCCTTGGCCTGCCGCCGGTAACCGAGGACTACTGGGGCGGCCTGCCGATCACCCTGATCCTGGCCACCTTCGGCGCCGCCTTCTCCTTCCCGCTGGCAGTCCTCGTCGCCCTCGGCCGCCGTTCCACCAAACTGCCCGCCGTCAAGATGCTCTGCGTCCTGTATGTGGAGCTCATCCGCGGCGTCCCGCTGATCGCCGTCCTGTTCATGGCCAGCGTCATGTTCCCGCTGTTCATGCCGGCCGGCGTCAACATCGACAAACTGCTGCGCGCGCAGATCGCCTTCATCCTGTTCGCCGGCGCCTACCTGGCCGAGGTCATTCGCGGCGGCCTCCAGGCTCTTCCCAAAGGCCAAGCCGAGGCCGCCGACGCGCTCGGCCTCAGCTACTGGAAAAAGACCGGCTTCATCATCCTGCCCCAGGCCCTCCGCCTGGTCATCCCGCCCCTGGTCAATACCTTCATCGGTTTCTTCAAGGACACCAGCCTGGTCATGATCATCGGCCTGTTCGACCTTCTGACCATGGGCAAGGTCGCCCTCAGCGACCCGCCCTGGCAGAGTTTCTCCACCGAAGTCTATATCGGCCTGGCCGCGGTCTACATCGCGTTCTGTTTCGCCATGTCGAAATACAGCCGAAGCCTGGAGCGTGACCTCAACCACGCCCGCGCGCGCTGACAAGGACCATCATGAGCGCAGCCATGCAGACAGACCTGTCAGGACCGCCGGCGATCGTCCTGGACAAGGTCAACAAATGGTACGGCGCGATGCACGTGCTGCGCGACGTGACGCTGACCGTAGCGGCAAAAGAACGAGTTGTCGTCTGCGGTCCGTCCGGCTCCGGCAAGTCCACCATGATCCGCTGCATCAACCGCCTGGAGACACACCAGGAGGGCCGTATCGTCGTCGACGGCACCGAACTGACCGACGATCTGCGAGCCCTGGACACCATCCGCCGCGAGGTCGGCATGGTCTTTCAGTCCTTCAACCTGTTCCCCCACCTGACGATCCTGGAGAATTGCACTTTAGCCCCGATCTGGGTCCGCAAGATGCCCAAGGCCGAGGCGGAAGAACTCGCCATGGGCTACCTGGAACGCGTCAAAATCCCCGAACAGGCCAAGAAATACCCAGGCCAGCTCTCCGGCGGCCAGCAGCAGCGCGTCGCCATCGCGCGCGCGCTCTGCATGAAGCCAAAGATCATGCTGTTCGACGAGCCGACCTCGGCGCTGGACCCCGAAATGATCAAGGAAGTGCTCGACACCATGATCGGCCTGGCCGACGACGGCATGACCATGGTCTGCGTGACCCACGAGATGGGGTTTGCCAGGCAGGTCGCCCACCGCGTCGTGTTCATGGACCGCGGCGAGATCGTAGAAAGCGGTCCGCCGAACGAGTTGTTCGAAAACCCGAGGACGGATCGGTTGAAGCTGTTTCTGAGCCAAATCTTAAGGGGGCATTAAACCACGTCGGCGAGCAGGCGGATGTCGCGGCGGCCTCCATGAGTTAGTTTCGTGGAAGCGACGTTTTCGTGCGACAGTTCGGTTCAAACTGTGACAGACCCGCTTGCAGTTTGGGGAGATAGTTGATGGCCTGCCGGCTGAGGGATTATGATTCCCGTACGCAATGTTAGCCAAATAACTGAAAAGCTGGAAGATTCTGTCTTCCATACAACGTAATCTCTGATTTTAGGCACCAGATAGCACACGAGGTGCAGGGAGGCTCGACCGCACTCGCGATCTTGAAGGGAATGGCAGCTTCATCGAGTTCATACAACGGCATGACGCGTGATCTGGTTCCTCTGCGCAACGGACTTCGTTTGGCTGTCACGGCATCGCTTGCGCTATGCGGTGTAATCATATGGCTGCTGCAACCGCAGCAACCCGCAACGCCAAGCCAACCGGCTGCCCCAGCCCAGCGAACATTGGCGAAGAGGGTCGCCCTATGGCTCCCATGGATCGGGCAAGCTGTGGCAATCGCAACCGTCGCGGTGCTGGTTTGGCAAGCCAACAATACCCAGCGCACGCGGTTTGACGCGTTCAATCTTGACACACTGAAGCTGCAACTCGATGCCGCAGAGTAGATCAAGTCACTTCGAGCGCTGCCTCCAGTCTGGATCATGTGGCACAACTAAATGCTTTGGTGATACGCATTACCGCTGGCCGCCTAAATCAGACCCAACTAAGCGACCCTCAGCGGCGTTTGCTCGCCCTTCAGTCTGCTCAGGCAGCTTCCGTTGCTTCGTCCGATCTTAGCGCGTTCCAAAGCCTCCTCGGAAATGTGCCAAAGCAGGCAAACCGGTTCCTGTTAGTGATCCCAGCGGGCGTTCAAGGCGCTGTGATCCCTCACCTACCGTTCTTAAAGGAGGAGATTGCAACCTTGGCCGCTCTAAACGCCGTCATGCAAGCAGGCACGCA
The DNA here is from genome assembly GCA_963832865.1 of uncultured Pseudomonadota bacterium. Taxonomy (GTDB): domain Bacteria; phylum Pseudomonadota; class Alphaproteobacteria; order Acetobacterales; family Acetobacteraceae; genus Rhodopila. The sequence continues at coordinate 288,207 of CAWHWH010000048.1, read as the reverse complement.
AGCGCTCGCTGATATTGATGCTGGCGGTATACAGACGACGCTGAACTTTCTCATGGGGTTCGATGACCGCCTCAGGGTAGCCCAAAGTGATTTAGCGGCAAAATCAATACAATGGAGCCGCGCTGAGGCGCGATTAGTATGTGCCTTCCAAGTTGCAGAGGGCAACCGTCGAAACCTCGATCAGCTTCCGGCTGAGTGCGCCAAGATGCCAGATTAGGTTCGGTCGAAATCTCGTTGGGATAGTCGATGAGCAACGCGACTTCGATCGGATAAGCTTACGCCGTCTTCGTAAATGAGCATCTACTATCATACGGCTGAAGCGCGTTCACACCGAGGTACCTCGGGGACTGGGAGGAAGGATGACTTGTCCTGACCACCAGAACGTCGTATGATTGCATTAAACAAATGGTTGAGCGCATTCTACAAACGTTACGCAGCCAGAAAGCTGCGGTTTGGGCAGCGGCCCTCGCAGCAAAAAGTGGGCACCCAATCGCGTATTTGCCGTCACGTTCTCTGATCCTCAGTGGCGTTGCAATTCCCCCGGTTATAACACCGTCGGCGGAGCTAAGCCGCAACCCATCCGGCACGTTCACCGCTCAACGGTAAGGGCTCGACAATCCCAAAAGCGGCTCCTCCAAAAGATCAGCAATCCGCATCACCCTCCCGGCGTCCCCCTCATCTCCCGTCGCGCATCCTCGATCAACCGACGCTCATTACGATGAACAAACACCACAATCGCCAGCAACACCAGCGCCCCCACCACGCCCAGCCCAATTCCCAGCGGCCCAGTGATCCGCTTCGCCGCATCACCCAACGCGTAGGCGCCAAATCCATAAAGCCCCGTCCAACAGATCCCGCCCAGCGCGTTCCACAGCAGAAAGCTGTGCCACGGCATCCGGTTCGCCCCCGCGAGCACCGCCGCGAATGTCCGCAGGAACGCCACGAAACGCCCAAGAAAAACCACCCCCGCCCCATACTTTCGGAACAAAAATCGCCCGAGTTCCAGTCGCTCATCCGACAGGCCAACTTTTCGCCCCCAATGCGCCAGCAGGCGGTAACCGATCCACCGGCCGACAAAATACCCGATCTGATCGCCGCAAATTGCTCCCAACGCCGCCAGCGGCACCAGAATGAAAATATCCAGCCGGTGCGTGCTGGCGGCATAGAGTGCCGCTGCAATCATCAGGCTTTCCCCTGGCAATGGCAGACCCATGCTCTCCAGCATGATGCCAATAAAAACTGCGACGTAGCCATATTGCTCGAACAAGCTTTCCAGTGAGTGGAACCCAACGAGCAACATCGAAAAAGCGCCCTTTCGCGACCCAATTCGTCGGCCGCCTTTTGCAGTGAAACATCATCAGACCCCGGTGCTCCAGATCGAGCAACATAGGCCAACCCCTGCCATACCAAAACCGCTCACGCTAACGTGCATCACACAACCGCCACCTATCCTGACTGCAATCCTCTTGTCATAACCGTGTCATCCAATTTACTCATTCCACGACCATACAGTCCCCGGTTTATCAATAGGGACCCCAATGAAAACGAAAATACTCCGGAATCATTTGCTTTCAACCACAACCGTCATCGCAATGGCCGCCGGCTCCGCCTACCCGGTCGCCGCCATGGCATGGTCAGTGACCCCCGACTACGAGCACGTCCTGCTGATCAGTGTGGACGGCATGCATGCCATAGACCTCGCCAACTGGGTCCAGTACCATCCCACCAGCAACTTCGCCAAACTCGCCAACTCCGGCGTCATCTACTCGAACGCCTTCACCACCGCGCCGTCCGAACTCCTATCCCGGCATGATCGCCCAGGTCACTGGCGCCTCGCCGAAAACGGCGGGCCTGTTCTACGACGACAGCTACGACCGCACGGAGTATCCGTCCGAGGCCTCCTACACCAGCCAGAACCTGCCAGACCCCGGATGCACCGGCGGCCAAGGCACCGAAGTGACCAACTTCGAGGAACTCGACGTCGGCTACAATTTCACCACCGCCCTCGTCACCGACATTACCGGCGGCGGCACGCTCGGTCAGGTCTATACCCAACTCGACCCGCACAACATGCAGCGCAAACTGATTAACGGCCAATGCGAGCCGGTCTATCCCCACCAATATCTCCGCACCAACACCATCTTCGAGGTCATCAAGAAAGCCGGTGGCCTCACCGCCTGGTCTGACAAGCACCCGGCCTACGAGGTTCTCAGCGGCCCGTCCGGTAAAGGCATCGACGACCTGTATACGCCGGAAATAAACTCCCAACTCCCCGGTGCGCCGGTAGGCGATGACTACACCACCAGCTACTCGGGCGTTCAAACCTACGACACCACGAAGGTGAACGCCGTCATCAATTGGATCGACGGCCTGAACAGTACGGGAACCGCCCATCCCGGCGTGCCCGCGGTCTTTGGCATGAACTTCCAGGCCGTCAGTGTCGGCCAGAAGCTTGCAAAGGCCGGCTTCGGCGACGACCCCAGCCTGACCGGCGGCTACCTGGACAGCAACGCCACCCCAGGCACCGCCCTGACCAAACAGTTCCAGTACGTCGATGATGCAATCGGCAAGTTCGAGGCCGAACTGACCAAGCAGGGCATCGCCGACTCGACCTTGGTCATCGTCAGCGCCAAGCACGGCCAATCGCCGATCGACCCGAAGGACCGCGTGATCCAGTCCGACGCCCCATTCCAGAAGACACCCGGCTTCGGCACCCATGGCTTCGAGATCTGCGACGACGCGGGTCTGATCTGGCTGCAGCCGGATCTGCAGGCGGACAACTATGCCGCCGCCGAAACCTACCTGCAGGCCAACGCCACCACCCTGCATATCCAGGAGTTGCTGGACCGCACGTCGCTGACCCCGCTCTATGGCGACCCATTCGAAAACAGCCGTGTGCCCGATTTCATCGCGGTAACGGACCACGGGGTGATCTGCACCGGCGGCACCAAGCTCGCCGAACACGGCGGCTTCTCCGACGACGATCGCAACGTGGCCCTGATCGTCTCCTCGCCAAAGATCGAGCCGCAGGTTGTCGAAGCCCTCACCTACACCACCCAGATCGCCCCAACGATCCTCGCTGCGCTCGGCCTCAATCCGAACGATCTGAAAGGCGTTGTCAACGAAGGCACCCAGGTGCTGGGCAAGTAGCGCCGTGTGGCCTGATCACTGACCTGATCAACCCGACCCATCGCCGGTAGGCGCGAAAGAACTTCGATACCGGCCGGAACGCGCGCCAGCCGGTATCGAGCCACCTGGACTGCCAAAAAACCCGGCAACCCTCAGGCATGCCACGACAATCTGACCGGCCTGGCCAGGGCCATGGCGCGACACAGCCGCTTATCCGCGCTACGCTGGAAAGATTGGCGCCGGCACACCGACTTCCCCGCCGTCCTGGGAGCCAAGAACGCAAAGGAATCAAAGCTATGGCCGAATCATATTCAGGTGCATGTTTCTGCGGTGCAGTCGAAATCGAGGTGTCGGGAAAACCCAACGCAATGGGCTATTGCCATTGCCGGTCGTGCCGATCCTGGTCGGGTGGCCCAGTAAATGCCTTCTCGCTTTGGTCGCCGGAAGCCATCAAGGTGACCAAAGGCGCCGAACATGTCGCGACCTTCGCAAAGACCGAAATGAGCCATCGCAAGTTCTGCAAGCTATGCGGCGGCCACCTGATGGCGGAGCACCCGCCGCTGAAAATGATCGACGTCTTCGCGGCCACCATCCCCAACCTCCCGTTCGCCCCGGAGGTCCACGTCAATTACGCCGAGACGGTGCTGCACATGCACGATGGATTACCGAAACTGAAAGATTTCCCCGCCGAGTTCGGCGGCTCGGGTGAAGTCGTACCGGAGTAGACAAACCCGAGACTCTCGGGCCGTCGACGCCAACCGCGATGATCTGCCGGCGGCCCGAACCCAACCACGACCGAAGCACAAAGCCTCAGCGGACGTAGACCCGCACCTGGTTCGCCGCCAGCGTCGGGTCCGTGCGCAGCGCCAGATGGATCCGCGAGGCGGGCACCCGGTCCCGCATGATCGCGCGCATCACGCCCGTCGCGCGTTCTTGCCCCGTAGAGGCGTCCGCCGTGTCCTTCATCACCGAAACAACGTCATACTGCACGTCGGCATCCCGGCTCTCCGCCGCCCGCACCGCATCGTGCAGCAACTCCCCGTAATCCGGTGAAGCTACGGTATAATCGATCGTCACTAGTGGCGTCCGCGTGTCCAGCACCACCGCCTTTGCGGGCGCCGGCTGAGCCTTCGCTTCCGGCGACGGCGCGAACGTCCGCCGATCGATCAGCGTGCATCCGGTGAAACTCAGCAGCGCCAACACCACCGGCACAAGTCGCGTCACTGGCGATACTCCGGCGCATCTCGGTCAAGCTGCCGCTTGATGCTCTCCAAGTGTAGCCGAGGCGAATCCCGACCCCCTTCATGCCGCATCTGCTCAGCGGTCGCCTCGGCGATTGCTGGCGGGACCGGCACCACAAGTCGCCCCGTGGATTGCGCCAGCCGTTGCACCTCGCAGGCCCGTTCCAGGTAGTAGAGGTCGTCCCAGGCCTTCGCGATCGATGGTCCCAGGACCAGCACCCCATGGTGCTTCATGAACACAATATCCGCGTCTCCAACGGCAGCCGCGATCCGATCGCCCTCCGACTCGTCCAGCGCCAACCCGTTATACGCGTCGTCCACTACGGTTCGCCCGTAGAACTTCAAAGCACTTTGGCCGGCCCAGACCAGCGGCTCCCCCTCCACCATGGTGAGTGCGGTCGCGTTTGGCATGTGCGTGTGGAATGCCGCCCGCGCCCGCGGAATCCGGGCATGCAGTCGCGCGTGAATATAGAACGCGGTATCTTCCGGTACTCCGTCCCCGGCCACTACGCGTCGATGGAAATCGCAGATCAGCAGCCGCGAGGCAGTGATCTCGGCAAACGACCACCCATCCGGGTTGACCAGGAACACGTCGTCCCGTCCCGGCACGATGAACGACAGGTGGTTGCAGATGCCCTCGTGCAACCCCATGCGAGCAGCGGCACGAAAACAGGCGGCGAGATCCACGCGCGCCTGCCACACCTCGGGGCGATCGAGATCAGAGTTGCTTAAAATCATGCCCACAAGCTTGCAGGAAGCCGCCTGCTGAGCAAGATGTCTTCCATGCAACAGACAAATGAGTCATCGTCACCTCGATGAACTGAAGCTGGGCCAAGAATTGCGAAGACGGACGCTTTGGGGCTGACTTCGTCATTTGCGGACCGGCAAGCCATCGAAACTGCGGCGCCTGGATACGAAATTGCTCTCGTCGACACGACGTTCATGCGTTGCTGACTGTGGAACCGGTGCAGACCGCATCGGGATGTTGTCCGAATCGGCGCATCGCGGCCAAACTGGACTGCCAAATAACTTTTAGGAAACTGTGATGTCACCACAAAAAACCGCTGCCCCCCCAGCGAAGACCAACAAGAAAGTCTCGAGTTCCAGGGAGAGAACGCCGGCCACCCAAAAGTCTGCTGCCTTGGCAAAGAGCGCCGCCACCGTCAAAAAGGCCGCCCCGGCCAAAAAAGCTCCCTCGGTGAAGGCAGCGGCGATCACTGTCACGCTGAAGCAGATCGCCGCCGAACTTGCCCAAGACCACGACCTCCCGAAGAAGCAGGCCGAGGCGGTATTGGGCGATCTGGTAACGCTCACCACGCGGCATCTGAAGCAAGGTGACAAAATCCGCCTGACGGGTCTCGGCATTTTCTCGATTTAAATGCGTCAGGCCCGCACGGGGCGCAACCCCGCGACCGGCGAGGCCATCCAGATCAAGGCCAGCAAGAAGATCGCCTTCCGGCCGTCGAAGGAACTCAAGGAAGCGGTATAGCGGGTCAAACCTAAAAGGCCCAAATCGACTATTTCACTGCCCTCAGGGGCAGTAGCGCCATCCCGGCGACCTGCTGTACCGACAGCAAGCCGGCGGAAGGTCCGCTTGCGCGCCGCGCGCCCCAACTAAATCGTCCCCTCCCGCTTCAACGCCCGCACCGTGGCGCGGAACGCGTCGACGGTCACCGCCATCTCCTCCTCCCCGTGCATCGCTGAGATGTAGCCCGATGGTCCGGTATTCATATCGACACCATTCACCAAAAGGCCCATCCGTACCTGACCAGCGACGCCATCGCTTCGCGGCTTGGCGAGCATCGTCGGAATAAACGCACCCGCATCGAACTCGTTCGGCACGATGTCCGCCCCTTCTGGGTTGGTATAGATATGGATCCCCGAGTAGGACCCATGAACCGCCCACTTGATTCGCTCTTCCTCCAGCACGGCGTTCATCTTCTTACGCACTTCGTCACCAAAGGCGTTGGCCCGGGCACAGGCGTCCGTGGCCGCCAGGATCTGCAACGTCGCGATACCCGCGGCGGCGGACACCGGGTTGGCATTGAACGTCCCCTGGTGCGCGACTTTCTCCTTCCCGGCAGCCTTCGTGACGCTGAAGTCGAGCCAGTCCAGGATGTCCTTGCGCCCCACTACGGCACCGCCAGGCAAACCACCGGCCATCACCTTCGCCAGCGTCGTCATGTCAGGCGTGATACCAAGCGCCGCCTGCACGCCGCCGGGCGACACCCGGAACCCGGTGACGACCTCATCGAAAATCAGCAGCGCCCCCGCCTGCTTGGTCAGCTCACGCAGAGTGCTGAGGAACGCGGCCAGGACCGGCATCCTGCCGAAATTCCCTCCCGTCGGTTCCAGGATCACGGCCGCGATATCCGCGTGATCGTTGAAGATCCGGGTGATCCCAGCGACATCGTTTGGATCACACAATAGCACATTGTCGGTCACGCCCGCCACCACGCCGCTGGTCGGGGTCCCGTCGAAGTGGTTCGTGTGCCCGCTGGTCATATGATCCTGCCAGCCGTGGAAATGGCCACGGAACCGCACGATCTTCGACCGTCCGGTGTAAGCCCGAGCCAACCGCAGCGCCATCAAGGTTGCCTCGGTGCCAGAGGAGGTGAACCGAACCCGTTCGGCCGACGGCACCATCTGGATAATTAGTTCCGCCCAGCGTACTTCCAGTTCGTGGCACGCCCCGAAATGGGTGCCTTTTTCCAGCGCCGCGTGCGCCGCCGCCATCACCGCGGGGTGGTTGTGCCCCAGGAGCAGCGCGCCATGGCCGCCGAAATAATCGACATACTTGTTGTTATCGACGTCCCACTTCACCGGCCCCACCGCCCGCTGGACATACAGCGGATACGGATCGAAATGCCGTCCATCGTGCGCTAATCCGCTGGGCATCAATGTCCGCGCCTTCGCCGCCAATGCGGCGGAGCCAGGCGTCAACGCCCGATAAGCCTCGGTCAGGGTCGCATTCGGCAACGTGGTGGCGGACATGGAGCATCCCTCTGAAGTCGATGCTGCCGTTATAGCGCTGCGACCGCGTCCGCACAGGCCTACCCAGCGCCGCGCCGAAATTTTCCCCCGCATGCCTCCGAGCGTGCAAAGCCCATTCAAGAAGCAGGGAACCAGACGGGGTACGCGCGGCGCACGGGTAATCTGAGGCTCTGGACCATGAGACAGGCGAAGGCAGGAAGTAACCCTCAATGCGTTCATCTGCCGCGAAGTATCACTGCCGTCGTAGCCAATCGTAGCTGCCGACTTGCGAATGAATTAGCGTGGCAAGTCGCAGCGCGAAACGCGTGAATAGCATGTTCAGCGGATCGGAGAGCCATCGAAGCTCTGGCCAAACCGCGGTATTATGTGGCAAAGCCCACCACGACATAGAGGCACGCGGGCGTCGAATTTCCTACCACGTGGTATGGAGTGGGATGGAAAACGTGCCTGTTATTGCTGGCCTGGCCAAGCGCGCCACCATCGAAGCCGAGATCGCCGAGCTTGAGCAGGAAATCCGTCGCACCGATCCGAGTTGATGCAGATCGACGCGACGATCCTGTTGTTCGCTCCTGACCTACGCCGCGCCAAGCGGGACGTAACGCGGTTCCAGCGATCGGCTTACTTCATGACTGCGAGTTGACGCGGCGATGCCAGACCGCCTTTCGGGAAGCCAGGGGACGTCCGACCACGGCCGACGAGATCGCGGCCCAGGCTATGAAGGACGAGAACCAAGACATGGACGACGGCGCGCCCCGCCAAGACATCACGCGGCGGTTTATGTGGACGTTGACGCGAATATTGAAGACCGGGGGTGTGAGCAAGCAAGGTGCGGATGCCCGGTGGAGCGCGCCAACAGATCGTCAACATTCTGGGGATAACTTGACATAGCACAGCCAACGGCGTTGCGTTATAAACTAGCCCGCTTTCAGCGCTAGGAGACGCCGTTGATTGCTTATGTTGACACCCGGGTCGCACTTGTCGTAAGCGTGTGAGACCATGACAGAAGTTCCCTCGCTCTCGATCGAGAGCCTACGCGCAGCTCTGGGCAGTTCTACGGCCACCGTTCCTTCGCTCGAAGCGAAAGTCGCAACGGCGCAGGAGCGCCTACGCCGCGAAATAGCCAAGATCGAGAAGCTCCGCGATCTGATTGCATTATTCGAAGCGGATGAGCCGCCCACCTTTTCAACAGAGAACCCGCCACTCGCGGTCGATGGGTTCAACATTGTGACAGGTCAAGGTGTTTTTAAAGGCGAAGGCACTCTTTCAGCAGATGCCCAAGTTATTGAGTCCAAGCAAAGCAGAATGGACCGAGAGGTTACCACGCTACTGCGGATGAGGGGGACGGCACATCGGACTGATCTCCTTTCCCATCTTGTCAACGCTGGAATCATGGGTAACGAAAGCAATCCACTTGCTCATCTCGCAGCTTTTCTTAGCAAGAGACGGGATAAGTTTACCTCCGATGGACTTGGGCGTTTCAGCCTTCGTCAGTCGGCGGTTCAAGAGCCGCACCCTGCACCTAATGGTGTGGGTTCTGCGGGGGTGGGTAACACCGGCGCACCCGGTGCCACCCCTAACCACGAACCAGCTTGAGGAGGAGCATTTCATGGTCACTATGACCAGCAACTCATAGACCATCCAAGGCTCACTGCCCCGGGCGGGATCGCGACGGGTCGGTGGGCCGCTTCTGCTAGCCTGCTACCATTTATACTCCAGCATGGAGCCAGGGCGGCCATTCCGCCATCCTGGCTCCAACGATGTGTTTGATACCAGAGGGATCATATTTTTTCAATAGCCTTTGACGCGCTAGGCGACTTTCCGTGCAGCACGCTGCCAGTACCCGCACCAGTCCACCGAGGTCGGTGCAGCCATCGCCATCGTCGACACAGCCCGGACCTGGGTGCCGTTAGCCACCCGCCGATGATCCTCGCGCCATGCGCTCTCATGGGCATACCGGATCAAGTACTTGCCCGCGATGTGGTGATGATGGCCGATCTCGGCGCGGCGCATCCGGCTGAAAAATTCCTCGGCGCCGTTCGTGTAGACCCCGCTCTCTGTGCTGTAGAGCGGCCGTTGTCGGTCCGTGACAAATCAAACCCGCTGTAGAGCGCATTCGAAGACGTGGCTTCGTCGGCCATCAGCTTGGATGCCGAGTCAACCCGCTGAATGATGAAACCAAGGCTATCAACCTCGGTCCGGAAGACCGCCGGAACGGTCTGACCGCCGCGCTCCTTGACCACCACCACAACCTGACGATTGCCGTTCTGGTTCTTGGCCAGGCGCCGATCGCGGCGATTCTCTTTGTGGTTGGCCGGTTTGATGTAGCCGCCGAAATAGCCGCCATCGACCTCTACCGTCTCGCCGTCGCCGCCGACGCGCATCCCCTTCAACTTGGTTGCCATCGCCTCCCGCATCTTGCGCGCCAGGACGAACGCGGTCTTGTACTGGCAATCAAGGTCGCGGGAGAGCGCTAGAGCCGACTTTCCCTTGACCTCGTTCGCAAAAGATCGCCATCGCGGCCAGGTGCGTCCGCAGCGGCATCTTGTGGTAGGCGAACAGGGTGCCGCTGGTGATCGAGAAGTCCTCTCGGCACGCCTTGCAGCGGAACCGTAGCGCACCGGACGGGCGGCGACACTCATATACTGTCGGGCAGCCGCAGTGCGGGCAATGCGCATTCCCGTCTTCCCAACGCACGTTGCGGAACGTCGTTTCGGCTTCCAGGTCTGTCATGCGCATCACTGCCGCCAATGAGAGCGTCCGGGCTTTGGCTGAAAGGAGAAAGTGGGAGGACTTCTTGCACATTCGACAGGAAATATGCATGTGGATTGGTATGGGAATGCCACCAAAGCAAAAGGAATGGGCAGATAAAGCCCGCCAATTCATCAAGGCTGAGTTGAAACGCCGAAGCGTTGGCGAGAAAGAACTCGCGGACAGGCTTAGAGCTCATGGGTTGGAGGGATCAGTGTCCGGTATAGGCAGCAAGCTCTCCTGAGGCACGTTTGCAGTGACCTTCTTGCTAGCTACCTTGACGGTACTGGAGATGGGTGGGTGCGCCTGGAGGACCTGTAACCGAGCGCCCCTCACTAAAACACGAGAGGTGCACATTGGAAGACAAGCACGAACGCGGCGATGATGCTAATAACGGAGAGCCCCCACCAACCGCGCCACTTATTCCAGAAAGCAGCGCACCAAACCCCCAGAAGAACTCATGCCAAATCCAGCGCTCAGGCCAACAAGACCAGTGACCATCTTGACCGCGAACTTGTAAGGTGGACGCGCTGGCTTGCGTTCTTCACTGCCGCCTTGGTATTTGCTGCTATTTTGCAGTCTGGGAGATGGAAACTACTCGTCGAAGTAGTGACCAATCGACTACCAACCAGTTGACCGTCATGCGGGCCCAAGCCAAGGCTATGCAGGGTCAACTGGATCAGATGGCGGCGGCGCAGCGCCCATGGATTGAAATTACTTCCGTAGATGTCTTGAAGATCGAGATCGCTAATGACTGGGTGTTTGTGTGGGCGGATGTCAGTATCAAAAACGTTGGTCATTCCCCAGCAGTTGACGTTCATATACAGCCGGAACTGCGGTTGGAAATATCCACGACCGAAGAGCCTACACAGGTCCAATCGGCTTGCGACAAAGCAAAAACCAGTGCCTACCACTTTTATCAAAGCGTCTTGTTTCCTGGAGAGGAACGAACGATTTACCCCAATGAAAGTCTTTTTAGTACACCGATCTCCGCTATGCAGGCGGATAGGAAAGGCCGCGCTTGGGAAGACTACGTTCAAAGCCGCGATGCGATAGGCAACGAGCGCGCTTTGGAGACGGCCAATCACGCGCTCTCCTTGCCACTGAGGCATGGCCTCACGCTCATCGGGTGCGTAGCGTACAAGGCTCAGGGTTCCGAGGTAGCGCATGCACCAGCTTTGGTCGTGACCTCAATCGACGGTGCCAACCATCCCCTACCGGAATGTGCTCTTTCGATTTTTCGGTACCGACCGCTATCGATAAGTCCATCATCGAAAGCCGAGACTTTTTGTCGGCGAGCTACGCCGATTAGTGGTATTACTAAGCACACTATAGCAAGCAGGCTTGCTTGTAGGGCACGGCCTACTCTGCACGCGGCGCACCTCCATCCATCAGGAGATAGTGTCATGTTCGGTTGCCACGCATTTTTTGGACAGTGGCGGCTGATACATAGTACCGCCAGACCGTGAATCCCCGCTCGGCGATCGAAGTTCGCTCACGCGAAGGCAGGATGATGGGGCGTAACGTCCTGATTATCACTGCAGTGATCTATAGTTTCTTTTTGGCATCAAAGTCAGGAAATCTCTCAGATCTTGATAAGACATACGCGGATCAGGCTTAAGTTGAGAGGTCGAGGCCTGCACCCCGTCCACTCCGCCGGCGACGGCAATATTCTCGCCACTGTTTCCCCTCTCGTCGCCGATCATGCTTTGGCTGTGGATCAACAGAGGTTGCCGATAATTCGGGAAGTGGCCGTAGCATCTCGATCAGGTCGCACCACATCAGGTTATGCTTAGCGACGAATGCCGTTGCCAACAGACCGGCCGCGGCTCGCTCGCCGTCAAAGGACGAGGACAGCCGCGATAGGATACCGGCCAGCGTGGATCGCTCGCGAGGCGATAGCGCCAGAGAACCCCCCGCTGAACGATCTGACATTTGGCCTCCACACCTCACTCGGCTTCGGTCCACTGGTTCGTCGCACGAGTTCAAACCTCACGTGCCAAAACCCTTACAACGTCGACACAATAGCGCAAAATAAGCCAGAAATGTTTCTTTTTCGACCAGATAAGCGAAAAGTGAAGACGTTCTGAGATCGCTAATTGGGAAGGGCAGGGCGGTGAAGCACTCGCCGCCCCGGGAGCCAAATACCGGGGCTTGCCTCACAACCCCGGCCTCTGCCCTCATGTGTAAAGACACCATAGGGGACAACAGCACGATGTGGCAATTCTGGATCGACCGCGGCGGCACCTTCACCGACATCGTCGCGCGCCATCCCGACGGCAAACTGTCCACCCATAAGTTGCTGTCGGAGAACCCCGAGCGCTACCGGGACGCCGCGATCGCCGGCATCAAATCGATCCTCGGGGTTGGTCCGGGCGACCCCATCCCGCCCGGACAGATCGAGGCCGTCAAAATGGGCACCACTGTCGCCACCAACGCCCTGCTGGAGCGCAAAGGCGACCGTACCCTGCTGCTGGTGAACAAGGGTTTCGCCGACGCCCTGCGGATCGGCAATCAGGCCCGCCCCCGCCTGTTCGACCTCGCCATCACCCTGCCGACCATGCTGTACGAACAGGTCGTCGAAATCGAGGGCCGAGTCGGTGTCGACGGCTCGGAAATCGAACCGCTCGACGAATCCCAGGCCCGAACCGTCCTGGCGGAAGCCAAGGCCGGCGGCATCAACGCCTGTGCCATCGTGCTGATGCACGCCTGGAAATACCCAGATCACGAACGCCGTCTGGCCGAACTGGCCAAGGCCGCCGGCTTTACTCAGGTCTCGGCCAGCCACGCCGTCAGCCCGCTGCTGCGTCTGGTGCCGCGCGGCGACACGACCGTCGTGGACGCATATCTCTCGCCGATGCTGCGCCGCTACGTCGATCAGGTCGCAGCCGAACTGACCGGCACCCGGCTCTACTTCATGCAGTCAAACGGCGGCCTCACGGCGTCGGAGAACTTCCAGGGCAAGGACGCGATCCTCTCCGGTCCCGCCGGAGGCATTGTCGGCGCCGCGCGCACCGCCGCGATGGCCGGGTTGGACCGGATCATCGGCTTCGACATGGGCGGCACCTCCACCGACGTCGCGCTGTACGCCGGTGCCTTCGAGCGCGCCTTCGAGACCGCGGTCGCCGGCGTTCGGATGCGAGCGCCGATGATGGCGATCAACACCGTGGCGGCCGGCGGCGGCTCCATTCTGCACTTCGATGGCGCCCGTATGCGCGTCGGCCCGGACTCCGCCGGCGCCAATCCCGGCCCCGCCTGCTACCGCCGCGGCGGCCCGCTGACGGTCACCGACGCTAATGTCTGCGTCGGAAAGATCCAGCCCAAGCACTTCCCGCCAATCTTTGGCCCCCACGCCGACCAAACCCTCGACGCCGAGGTGGTCATGCGGAAGTTTGCCGATCTGGCCAAGGAAATCGGCGGTGAAAAGACTCCGCACCAGATCGCCGAGGGCTTCCTGCAGATCGCCGTCGCCAACATGGCCAACGCGATCAAACAGGTCTCGGTGCAGAAAGGCCACGACGTCAGCCGCTTCGCCCTGCAGTGCTTCGGCGGTGCCGGCGGCCAGCACGCGTGTCTCGTCGCCGATGCGCTGGGCATGGAAACCGTCTTCATCCACCCCTACGCCGGCGTGCTGTCCGCTTACGGCATGGGCCTCGCCGACCAGACCACGATGAAGGAACAAGCCGTCGAAATCCCGCTAACCGCCGACGCGCTGCCAGGTCTTGAAGATCTCGCCAGTAAACTCGCAGCAGACGGGATCAAGACTCTGGAAGCCCAAGGCGCCAGCGCCGAGGACGTAACGACCGCCAAATCCCTCCATCTGCGCTACGCCGGCACCGAAGCCGCGCTGATCGTTCCTTTGAGCGATCTCGAAACCACCCTGTCGGACTTCACCGCGGCACACCGGGCGCGGTTCGGCTTCGCCACGCCTGAACGGCCTGTCGTGGTTGAAACCGTCGCCGCCGAGGCCACGCTGCCCGGCACCGTCGCCAAGGAGGCCGCGCTCCCCGCGCGTGAAACCAGCGCCCCCGAACCGATCGACCGCGTCGCCATGTTCACCCACGGTGCGGACGTGGAAGCTCCGGTCTTCGAACGCACCGCCCTCCTCGCGGGCGACCGTATCGCCGGTCCGGCCTTGGTCCGCGAGGCCAACGCCACCACCGTCATCGAACCCGGCTGGACCGCCGAGGTCACGCCGCTCGACCACATGATCCTGCGCCGCACCGAGGCGCTTCCAACGCGCGTCCCAGCCGGCAGCGAACGGCCCGATCCGGTCTTGCTGGAACTGTTCAACAACCTGTTTATGAACGTCGCCGAACAGACCGGCGCGGTGCTGCAAAACACCTCGATGAGCGTGAACATCAAGGAACGTCTGGACTTCTCCTGCGCCATCTTCGACGCCGACGGCAATCTGGTGGCCAACGCGCCGCACGTCCCGGTCCACCTCGGCGCGATGGGCGAGAGCGTCCGCACCGTCCTCGATCACCGGCGCTTTACGCTGAAACCCGGCGACGTCGTCGCGCTGAACAACCCGTTCAACGGCGGCACCCACCTGCCTGACGTCACCGTCATCACGCCGGTATTCGATTCCGACGGCAAGGACATCCTGTTCTTCGTCGGCAGCCGCGGCCATCACGCCGACATCGGCGGCACCACCCCCGGCTCCACCCCGCCGATGTCCCGCACTCTGGAGGAAGAAGGCGTAGTCATCGACGACTTCCTGCTCGTCGATGGCGGCCACTTCCGCGAGACCGAATTCCGAGAACTTCTATTGGGGGCAAAATACCCCGCCAGAAGCCCCGACGTGAACATCGCCGACATCAAGGCGCAGGTCGCCGCCAACGAAAAGGGCGTGCAGGAACTTCAGCGCGTGGTGTCCCAGTTCGGCTGGCCGGTAGTCAGTGCGTATATGCGCCACGTCATGAACAACGCCGAGGAATTGGTGCGCCGCGTGATCGACCGGATCGGCTCCGGCCGCTTCCTCTACAAGATGGACAACGGCCGGGACCTGTGCGTCGCCATCAGCGTCGACAAGCAAACCCGCAGCGCCATCGTGGATTTCACCGGCACCGGCCCACAGCACGAGGGCAATTTCAATTCGCCGCCAGCCGTCACCCGCGCTGCCGTCCTGTACGTGTTCCGCTGCCTGGTCGGCGATGATATTCCGCTCAACGACGGCTGCCTCAAGCCGCTGACCCTGATCATCCCACCGGGAACGTTCTTGTCCCCGAGGCCCGGCGCCGCCGTCGTCGCCGGCAACACCGAGGTCTCCCAGGCCACCTGCAACGCCATCTTCGGCGCGCTGGGCGTCATCGCGTGCTCCCAGGCCACGATGAACAACTTCCTGTTCGGCGACGCAACGCGCCAATACTACGAAACGATCTGCGGCGGCACCGGCGCGGGCCCGGGCTTCGACGGGACCTCGGCCATCCAGACCCACATGACCAACACCCGCATGACCGACCCCGAGATCCTGGAATTGCGCTACCCCGTCCGACTGGAGTTCTTCGGCATCCGGCACGGCTCCGGCGGCGCCGGCCAATGGCGCGGCGGCGACGGCTCCATCCGCCGCATCCGGTTCCTGGAGCCAATGACCGCGGTGATCGTTTCGTCGCGCCGCGAGGTCGCCCCGTTCGGCCTGGACGGCGGCGCCGACGCCGCCCCGGGCCTGCAATGGGTGGAGCGCTCGGATGGCTCGCGCACCACCCTGACCGGAACGGATCGAGCCGAACTGGCACCCGGCGACGTATTCGTCATCGAGACCCCGGGCGGCGGCGGTTACGGACGTCGCGCATAAACCAAGAAGCAATTTACTAGGCTGCGGATTCTACCGCGATTCAGTGTGGTCGGCCGACCGGATATCCACCGAAGATGATGTCCAGTGCATGAACGATCGCATCGGCTGCCCGCTCCGCCGACGCCACGGTCTCCAGCAGCACCGACTGTGGATAGGCCGCCAGGTCGAGTAGCCGAGCCCGGTATTCGGTTCCATTCACTTCCACCGGTGGGGCTATACTGTCATGGTCTCCGCGCTGCGGTAATGTGAGCGGAGCGATGATGCGGGTGGTCAAGGGAACATCGTGGTGCTGCAAGACGACTAAATAGAGCGCTTTCATACCACGGACGCGATGCCGCACGATGTCGTAACGGCGCGGGCTAGTCGGTGGCATCCTGCCCGCCCTCGGCCTCCAAATGAGCCTGAAGCAGGTCGCTGGCGGACCCGTATTCCTCCAGGTAACGCTCGTGCGCTGCACATGCCTCGGCGATCTCGGTGTCCCATCGCTCCCTCGCACGCCGAGCGAGCTCGGTTGCAATGGCCCCTTCGGCGAGCGCAGACAGGTTCAGGCCCGCTTCCCGCGCCCTTTCAACGAGATCGGCGTTCATGGTGAGGTTGACCGGGCGCTTCGCCGTCGACATACGTGAGGCGCGATTCATGCGCATCTTCTTAAGTATTCCATGCGCATTCGTAGCCTGGCCTACGTCATATATCGCCGTTATGCGGTCACGGTGTGAACGGTGCCGACCTCGCACGGATGTGTTGAATCTCTCGGATCAATACCCTATTTTCGCAACGAAAGGGTAAAGCGTCGCCATTCCGGTTTTGAGCGCCCCAAGTTGGAGACGAACAGATGCTTGACCCAGCAAATTATCCATTTTGCAGTGAGTTCTATATTGTCGAGAAGTCAATCGAAGTTGTTGCCAAAATTAACGGCGAGAATAGGCAAATCCGTATCGACGCGTTGCGCGGGCCAGATTCCACGGCTCGATACAGTACGGCTTCCTACATCAAGGAAGACATCACTGTGCAGCCGACGTACCCCCAAACCAATGGCGGCTTCGACCGTAAGCCGGAAGGCGTGCAAGTTTGGATTGCCTATGATCTTCCATGGACGGCAAGGGACTCAGCTGATGATGCTCTCGCTCAGGCGCTTTCCTTTTTAAGGGAACGAGCCGGATCGGCATAGCCGCGCACCGCGCCTCACGGAAAAAAACGGCTATGCACCGCTCAGCAAAGTGACGGATCCACGAACCAGGCTTACTATAGGGCTGTATGAGGCTGAACCAGCTTGGCGTTTGTCATGCTGTCATTTTCCGCCATTCACCCTTAGCGTATACGCCACGTGGGCTGGACGGATACCAGGTGCGGAACGGCCCAGCTGTCTGCCTGACAGGGCTCGGCTTTGACTTTGCTGCGGCCAGATAACGGAGAACCTGGCTGCACCGTGCACCCTGGCCGCCTTTAGCGTACTCTAGCAGAATCTGCAGACGCTTCCCACGGCGTCGCGCTCACCCGGGGTCATCCGAAAAGCCTCATCCTCATCCTGAGGTAAACGGCAGCGCTGCCTGCGCAAGTAGCGCTGCGCCCAAAACAACCCTTTCGCATCAGGCCACGACACCGCGATCCCCAGGGAAGCCAACCTGCTTTTGGAAGCGAGAATGTCATTGCACATAGGGTAAGCTCCGCTTTTCGATGTCTATCTACAAAGGTCATATTTACTGGGATATAGTGGACTTCAACCCCACATATCCTAAAATACTTGTATTATTTTTTAGACAATAAGTAAAGATCCACTCTGTAGTGGTCTGTTATTATCGTCGGATTTCAACTCACTACCGTAGTGGGACGAGACTGACCCCTCCGCGCCGCCTCTCGGCGGGCCTATGGGTCGGAACTCCGACGCACGAGGGCAAGGCGAGACGAACGACCCTCGAGCCTTGCCGACAGCCATCGCAATTTTTGTTGGAATGGTAGACCGTCCGATCTGATTACGGCGTTTGTCGGAGTGAAGAGCTTGGCTAGCGTGACCGGGAACGACAGCAGGCGCTAGAAAATAGGTCCGTCCCTATGGCAACTATCGTCATGACTGGGATCTTGGCGAGATGTCTCTGGCCGTCACCGCGATCAAAGCGATGGCGATATTGCAGTCTAGACCGAATGACGTTTTTCCCTTCCTAGAAGGGCCGGGCGGGGGAGACCGACATTGAGCTTGGGAGCACTTATGATCTCGTTAACACAACAGGACCGCTGAATAGCCTAGGAACAGGTCCTGATCCCGTTAGCGTGACAAAACTATCTAGCACTTCCTTTACTTTTTTGACCCTTGCCGGACACCATCGCGGGGCAGGCCAAACAATCACATTTGAGACCTATGAAAAGCTTCAAATTGAAGATGACGGGCTCACCATGCTCATGCACGTGTATCTTGCTCAGTATGGAACTTATGTCAGCTCGTTTCACCACCCATTTTCAACAGTTTTTAATTGGGGCGCTAATCTGGGCGCAGGCGGAGCATGGGCCTTACAGGCGCACAACTTGCGTATCGCTCTCGGAACGGCAGGTTCATTCGAAAGCACGATATTGCCGGGCCCTAGAAACGTATTTCCGGGTATGTAGGCACACATGGTTGGTTCTTCCGGCTGAGCTAACCGGTAGGCCCTACGGCCTCAGCGTTTTCCTGATATGGGCATTATTCAAGAAATCCGTATCAGAAAAGTGAGCTTGGAAAGATTGAGCTTTTTTGTCGCGTAAGTCTGGTGCATATTGATCCCCATGAAATATGGGTATGCGAGGTTATCCATGGACGGCCAGAGCGTTGATGCCCAGGTGCGCCAATTGAAGGCCGCCGGCTGCAAGACGGTGTACCGCGAAGTGGCGAGCGGAGCCAAGACCGACCGGGCGCAACTCCGCCGGTTGCTCGCCCAGCTCGACAACGGCGACGTGCTGACGGTGACGCGGCTTGATCGCCTCGCGCGATCCACACGCGACCTGTTGAACACCCTCGCGGCGATCATCGGGAAAAAGGCCGGGTTCCGATCCTTAGGCGACACCTGGGCCGACACCACCACGTCACACGGGCGGTTGATGCTGACTGTGCTCGGGGGCCTAGCTGAATTCGAACGTGATCTTATCCGCAACCGCACCGGCGAAGGTCGGGCGCGAGCGAAGGCACGCGGCGTGAAGATGGGACGCAAGCCGAAGCTCACCCCGCACCAGCAGGCTGAGGCAATCCGGCGGCGGGACGACGGCGAGGCGCTGCGAGAGATTGCCCGGACCTTCGGCGTTCACCACGCGACGATTTCGAGGCTGGGATCGTGATTGTAGGCGTTCCAGACCACAACGTGCTTCGTCAGACTGCGGCTGGCTGGCTAAATCTCGCCTGGGAAATCACTATTCGGGAGGTTGAGGAATTTCAGGAAAATGCCATCGTGTTCAACATGATCGAAGAAGCGCACGGTCGAGATAGAGCGGAAGCCGCCGTGCAGAGGTCTCGGATCGCCGCGCAATATAAGCTGAACAATGCAATCTCACTGCTACAGCAATCGCTGGAGATTTTCCTAAAAGCTCGAATTGCCGAGGTCAGTCCGTTCTTACTGATCGCGGGCGACCCCCAATCATGGCCGAAGCCAGAGGGCACAGGTGCAATCGAATTCTCAAACTTCAGGACGCTTGACGCTGTCCAGTTATGCAGAGTTGTCAAGCTTGTTTCTACGAATCCGTTGGCTGACCAGTTCGTGGAGTTCTACGACCGATTGAGAAAGGCTCGAAATAAAATTTCTCACTTAAAGGCGGGAGACATTCATGCCGAGGCAAATTCCATACTGATAGACATCTTGTCGGCACACAAATACCTGTTTCCAACAGAAATTTGGGTAGACTTCAGAAGGGAATACATGATCTCGACCGGTCAATACAATTCGGATGATTTTCCGAAGGAGAAGGACGAAGATTATGTACATGAAAATATTACGCGAGAGCTAGGGGTGGCATTTGATGAGCTGGACGCAAATTGCATAAAGAAATTCTTCAAATATGATATGAATAAAAAAGGATTTCGGTGCCCACAATGTCTTAAACTTAGAACAGAAGATGCCGAATGGACTTTCGCTCAACGACAAAGGAACGGAAATATCAAGTGCGTGGCATGCCAATCCGTTTATACACGCCAGGAATACAAAGATAAAATTAACGAATATTTTAGTTATCTAGATGGCGCAGAACGACGCAGAATTGATGAAGATGTCCGGCGGGAATTTCCATAATAAAGCATTTTGCCGAGGATGCGCATCCCGAAGCCAAGCTCATTAGGCACCGGACATATGCAGCGAAAAAACCTCACGTTGTCAGCCAGCCGATTTGTAGTGCGTTATTGTTAATTCTTGCAACGCGCATCGGTGGTATGACCTCGGTCACCGTTGTGCCGGCGGAGGGCGGCTCCGCTCGCACGATTTCGACGGCGCCGCTATCCGGCGGTATCCAGGCTTGCTGACCGCGTCGAGACATCGGCCAAAGGGTCCCTTGCCCGGCTCGTTGCTGACGGCAGGAGCAGGGGCTATCCCGAAGCGGTAGCCTTGGAGCCAGATCATGTGCCGCAGCATCAAGACCTTGTTCAATTTCGATCCGCCGGCGACCGATGACGAGGTCCACGCAGCCGCGCTCCAATTCGTGCTTAAGCTGAGCGGCTTCAACACACCCTCGAAGGCCAATCAGGCCGCCTTTGGCAGTGCCCGTCAGTCGAGACTTGTGCATAGCCGTATTTCATGGCGACTTATCCGGCTCGATCAGTTTCGTAACATCGCGAGCCCCGTGAAGAACGCGAATGACCACAACAGCGTCAGGCCCGGCGCGATAATAGATCGCGTATCGCTCATGGAAGGTTACACGTAACCCCACTGCCAGATAGTCGCGGGGCGCGCCCGCCAGCGGAAAATCTTGGACGGGCTGCAAGGCTGCCTCAATCGCTTCGACAAAGCGGGTGGCAATTGCCTCGCTCGTCTGTTGCGAGATGTAAGACCAGATTTCCGCAAGGTCGGCTTCCGCCGCTTCAGTTAGTTGGAGCGGGAGCGGTTCGCTAATAGCTTTCTCCCTCGCTCGATGACGTGGGCCGCATCGAATTTCTTCACGCGGCCTGCTGCCACGTCGGCAAGCCCTTTGTCGATGTCGGCTTTCAACGCTTCCAACTCTTGGATGTGAATGGCGTGCTTCGTCTTCCAGTCACGCAAAGCCTCCCGGACAATCTCGCTCGTCGAGGCATACTCGCCCGCCGCGACGACGTTCTTAAGGTCGGTAGCCATCTGGGTGGGAAGGGTTATCGTCAGGCGTTCAATCTCGGACATGGCACATGCCTCCTTATGAAGCATATATCATACTTATGATGATGTTCAGCTTGCATATATGCAGCGGAGTTGCGCAGCGGAAAACCTAAATCTTTTCAACGCCCAATTTTCGCTGCGAACCGCTTCATTCTTGCAACGCGCATCGGTGGCATGACCTCGGTCACGATTGTGCCGGCAGAGGGCGGCTTCGCCTGCACGATTTCGACAGCGCCGCTATCCGACGGTATTCAGGCTTGCTGACCGCGTCGAGACATCGGCCACAAGGGTCCCTTGCCCGGCTCGTTGCTGACGGCAGGAGCAGGGGTTATCCCGAAGCGGTAGCCTGGGAGCCTGATCATGTGCCGCAGCATCAAGACCTTGTTCAATTTCGATCCGCCGGCGACCGATGCCGAGGTCCGCGCAGCCGCGCTCCAATTCGTGCGTAAGCTGAGCGGCTTCAACACACCCTCGAAGGCCAATGAGGCCGCCTTTGGCGATGCGGTCGAGGAGGTGTACGAAGTGGCCCGCCGCCTCATCAACCGGCTGGAAACGAACGCCTCGCCGCGCAACCGAGAGGAGGAAGCGGAGAAGGCGAGGCAGCGCACTGCCGAGCGATTTGGGTGACCGCCTCGGCTTGCGGTCTGGCAATCGCCGACGAATACGGCTTGCGTGAAGGTGTGATACTTCTCGCCAGTCTAAGCTAGCACTTGGCCCGGGCCACTCCTTGGGCCGGTCATAACGGAAGCCATACAACAAGCCTGGAGTTCCCAAATGCCATCCACCCGACCCAAGGATAAGTATGGCGCGCAGATGATTATCCTGTTCGCGCCAGACCCGGATATAAGGGAAAACGCGGGCATGCTTCTCCGCGGGCTCAACCCGCTGGGTTGGTCCGATCAGGGTAAGACGGCAGCCAATACCTTTGTGATAGAGTGGAACCATCTGCGTCTGGCCATGCCGCCTCGAGATGCAGGAGCCGAGGATAAGAAAGAATTCGATCGTTTTAAGCAGCGCCTTGCGGAATCTGACGGGGCTGGGCGAATTTACCTGAGTGGCCATGGCGACTGGGCGTCGCAGACTTTGGCCGGGAGGAAGGCCGACTGGGTGGCAGAGGCACTCAAGGCGCATATTCCGCCTGTGAAACTCATAAGTGTGATTGGCTGTGGTCTCGGACGAGACCTCGGGTCCGACAAGACCCTGATTTCTTCGTCGATGAACTCCTTCGGGTCCCTGCTCCACGGTCACCTCAAGGGCTTTTGCGACGAACTCGTTGCCCGCGTGCTAGATATCAGTATCGATTTCGGACCACGTTCTAGGGGACAGAAGGGCACCGGCACCTTCAACCCAGAAACGCGTAAGGTCACCGAATTCCATGCACCATCGGGCGGCCTCAAAGCTCAGATTTGTCTGGAAGGGAGGCCGGCAGGTGAGAGAATGGGTCTTGTATGATGCTGTTGCCGGCGTCCTTGGCACCGACGACGACCTAGACCGCTTATTCTTATCACTGTAGAAAATGAACACTGCGCGCCCGGCCCTCGCCGGTGATCGTCGTCGTCAGATCGGTGCTCGCACATGGGGTCAATCGCTTCGGGAATGATGGTGCCCCGTGGCTTCGCGGGCCCTCCGGCGAGCCCGATCGGGGAAATCGTCCGCCTTGGGAGGTGTCTCGTTCAACCGGGGTGCGGGGGAGCCAGGAAGCCGGCACCGTCGGCGACGGGCTGCTGGTCATAACGCGCCGACAGGGCACCGCTCGCGCGGCGCAACATCCAGCTTCGAAACGACCGTGCCGGTCGGCGCCGGTCGCAGCCCAGCCGCGTGGCGCCGGTCGCGGCCCCGGGTCGCAACGCCCAGTTGCAACGCCCGGTCGCAACGCACGAGTTGCAACGCCCGAGTTGCAACGCCCGAGTTGCAACGCCCGAGTCGAAACGCACGATAAGAACGTTATATTCACGTTATGTTCTTGACATAGCTCACAACCGACGCTAGAACAAATACGCAACTGTAACCCGGACCGACCCATGGCTCGCCCGCCCAACTCGTTTCTTGAAACGATCATCGCTTTCCTGCTGCCGTACTTCATCGACGCCTCCAGGGACAAGCACGAAGCCCGGTCCGAAATCGTCGACACCCTGACCTCCTACGAAACCCGCACCAGAGCGGAAATGCTGCAGGCCGCTCACATCATCGCCCTCGGCATGACCACCCTCGACGTCCTCGCCGAGGCCAAAACCACCGAGATGTCACAATCGATGCGCCTCCGCTACCGCGGCTGCGCCAACAGCCTCAACCGCTCCACCCTGCAGACCGAAAAGGCGCTGGATCAACGTCTGGCCCGCGAACTCCCAGCCGACCCCGCCGCGACGCCGGAGCCCATCGACGACATGCGGGAAGCCGAAATAATGGCCGCCATCCAGCAGCACAAGGCGAACGTCAACAGCCAGCGCCCTCGCGCCCACCCCGCCACCAGCCCGCATCCCGCAACAAACGACCCGCGGGACCCAGCGTGGAACCCCCAACTTTGGGCCAGCGCGATGATTGACTTGTTGCAGCAGCCCAGCGCTCCGCTCCAACCCTCCCCCTAAAGGATAATCGCGTTGGGCCGAACGATCAGCCGGACACCCCCGCCGCCGCGTCGGGGCGCCAGCGATTGTTGACCGTCCGGTCACCGCGCATCCACCGGCGCATGTCGTCATGTGCCGTGGCCGCCATTTCAACCGCGATCTCCGAAGCCTTTTCGTGATCCACCGTGAACTCAAGCAACAGCCCGTTCGGATCCTTCACATAAAGGGAAACGCAAAATCCATGATCGAGGACAAAAGGCTCAATTCCAGCTTCCGTCACGCGTGACTTGATTTCATCCTGCGTCGGCTGGTCAACCAGAAACGATATATGGACAAAGATCGACTGCTCCTTTGCCCGCATCGCGGCCTGCTTCGCCGGATCCGCCATGTTGAAGAACGCCAGTGCGCTGCCATCACCCAGCCCGTAGAACGCGTGCCCCAATTCGACCCACTCGCCTTCGAGGAACTCCCGCTCCACATACATCGCGACCAATGGCAGTCCGAGAACACCCTCGTAGAACTGGCGATTCCGCTCATGGTCGTCCGTGGTGTAAGCGTGATGATGCAGGCGCATCGGCATCTTCCGCAGCAGATTTGGCCGGTTTTCCTGGGTCGTTTGATCCATCGATTGAGACTCCTTTGCTTCCTCTCCACGACGCCGGAAACGATACCAGCTTTCCTATCGCGAGAGGATCTCCCGCAAAACATCCATCATTCCTATTGCCAAATGGCGTCGACATCCTAATATGACGCCAAACAGCATTCCTGAACCCTATGCCCCTCACTCCACTGGCCACCGCCGCGCCCGACTTCCTCTCCGTTCCCATCACCGATGCGGAAGCCGAGGCAATGTTCCGCGCCTGCCTGAACCTCTTCCGCCGGTGGAAAGTCTCAGACACCGAAGCCGCCATCCTGCTCGACCTTTCGTCACGCACCTTCGCCCGCTGGAAGACCGGAGCGATCGGCCGCATCGGACGCGACCAGAAGGCCCGTCTCTCCAACCTCATGGGCATCCACAAAGCGCTCCGCCTCATCTTCCGCGATCCGGAACGAGCCTATGAATGGCCCCGCCTCCCCAACCAGGCCTTGGAAGACCGCTCCGCCCTGCAAATCATGCTCGGTGGCGAACTCACCGACGTTATGCGTGTCCGCCGTTACCTGGACGCCGAGCGCGGTGCCTGGTGACCGACCCCACCCGCGTCCAGCGCGCCAAAATCCAGTGGCAGCGCGCCGTCAGGATCATCCGCTCCCTCTATCCGCCGGTCGACCTGTTCGAGGACATCGCCGATCCCGCCGACTGGCCGCTGCTGATCTCCGCCGAGATGAAGACCAACCCGCGGCTGATGGAAACCATCGGCAACCTCGCCCTGGTGCCGCACAGCCGGCGCGTCAGCGGTCCGGGTGCCTCCTACCTGATGGCACCCTTCACCCATATCAGCCCCGACCGACCGAGCCGGTTCAGCGACGGCCAGTATGGCGTGCTCTACGTCGCAAAGAGCTTTGAAACCGCGGTCCTCGAGACGATGCACCATCACGGACGCTTCATGGCAGCCACCGCGCAGCCACCCGGCTGGACCTCGCAGTTCCGCGAAATCGTCCTCGACGTCGACGCCGGTCTGCACGACCTCCGACCCCTGGACCGGACCGACCCCGTCCTCGACCCGAATGACTACACCGCCAGCCAAACGCTCGGTGCCAGCCTGCGCGCCCTGGGGTCTGATGGCATCGTCTACCCGAGCGTCCGCCAACCGGGCGGTGAATGCGCGGGCCTGTTCTACCCTGATCGCGTTTCGCTCCCGACCCAAGGGCGTCATCTCGACTATCACTGGGATGGCGTCCGGGTCGACCTCTACCGGGATGTCGCGGCCAGGCAGGTCTACCGGGTCACCTGATCGCGCGGGTAAAGGTGTCTTGCAAGAAACCGCGCCGCTATAAGCCAGCATGCTCCCCGACGATCCTATCAAGGCCATCGTGCTGGCCGTCAGCGCGACGGTGCTGTTCGGCAGTTCCGATACCATCTCGAAACACCTCAGCGGCAGCCTGCCGATCGTCGAGTTCATCTGGATCCGCTACGTCCTGTTCCTGATCACAGCGGCCTGTCTGGTACGCCGTCGCTCGATCCTGCCGCGCAACCCCGGCCTGCAGATCACGAGGGGCCTGTGCGTCGTCGGCTCGTCCATCCTGTTCGTCTACGGCGTGCGGCAGATGACCATGGCGCAGGCGACCACCATCAGCTTCCTGTCGCCGCTGCTGATCACCATCCTGTCCATCCCGCTGCTCGGCGAGACCGTCGGCCCTCGCCGATGGGCCGCGGTTGCCGTCGGTATGCTTGGCATGTTGGTCGTCGTCCGCCCTGGCCTGGGCGGCTTCCAACCCGCCGCCCTGTTCGGCGTCGCGAGCGCGTTCTGCTGGGCCCTGGCGCTGATCATCACCCGCAAGATCAGCAATTCCGACACCCCGCAGACCACCGTCCTGTGGTCGGCCGGCATCGGCACCGCGGTACTGAGCCTGATACTGCCCTTCCAAGCGATCTGGCCGACGCCAAAACAGCTTGGATTGTCCCTGGTTCTTGGCGTGCTCGCCTCCGGCGGCCAGTGGGTTGTGATTCTGGCCCATCGTATTGCCCCGGCGTCGCTGCTCGCCCCGTTCTTCTATGGCCAGCTGCTCTGGGTGTCCGTGCTGGGCTTCCTGGTGTTTGGCAACCTGCCCGACATCTGGACGATCGTGGGCGCCACCATCATTGCCGCGAGCGGTCTTTACACGGCGCATCGGGAGCGTGTGCGCCGCCAAGAGCGCCGCCGCGCGACCCCTGGTCGTTGATTGCCTTTCTGTCAGTCGCCAAGCCCCCACCAACTGTGTAATGAGTGCCCCGCCTGTCGGGTCAGGGCGGGCGTACCGGAGCCGGAGGCATGGTGGACACCGAGACAACAACGACCGAAGCGGGCCGAGATTTCATCCGCGACATCGTGCAGGCGGACCTCGACGCCGGCCGGGTAGACGCCGTGGTCACCCGTTTTCCGCCCGAACCCAACGGTTTCCTGCACCTCGGGCATGCGAAATCGATCTGCCTGAACTTCGGGATCGCCAGCGAGTTCGGCGGCCAGTGCCATTTGCGGTTCGACGACACCAATCCAATTAAGGAAGAGCAACTCTTCATCGACACCATCCAGCGCGACGTCCGGTGGCTCGGTTTCGACTGGGGCGAGCACCTGTACTACGCCTCGGACTATTTCGAGCAGCTCTACGAATGGGCTGAACACCTTATACGCACCGGCAAGGCCTACGTGGACGACACGGCCCCCGAGGCGATGCGGGCGCAGCGCGGCACGCTGACCGAACCCGGGCAGAACAGTCCATTCCGCTACCGCTCGGCGGAGGAGAACCTCGACCTGTTCCGCCGCATGCGCGCCGGGGAGTTCCCCAACGGCGCCCGTGTGCTGCGCGCCAAGATCGATATGACATCGGGCAACATGAACCTGCGCGATCCGGTGCTGTATCGCATCCTGCACGCCACTCACCCGCGCACCGGCGACACGTGGTCGATCTACCCGACCTATGACTTCGCCCACGGCCAGTCCGACGCGATCGAGCACGTCACGCACAGCGTCTGCACGCTGGAGTTCGAGGATCATCGACCGCTGTACGACTGGCTGATCGAGAACCTGCCGGTTCCGTCCCGCCCTCGGCAGTACGAGTTCGCGCGGCTCAATGTCAGCTACACCATCCTGTCGAAGCGGCATTTGACCCGGCTGGTGACCGAGAACCATGTCAGCGGCTGGGACGATCCGCGGATGCCGACCCTCGCCGGCATCCGGCGGCGCGGCGTTCCGGCGGCGGCGCTGCGGGAATTCGTCAGCCGCGTCGGCGTGGCCCGAGCATACAGCACGGTTGATGTGGCGATGTTCGAGTCGGCGATCCGGGATACGCTGAACCCCATCGCTCCGCGCCGTATGGCGGTCCTGCGCCCGTTGAAGCTGATCATCGAGAATTATCCCGAAGGCCAGACCGAGACGCTGGAGGCGCGCAATCACCCCGACAATCCTGAGGCCGGCAGCCGGCAGGTGACCTTCGGCCGCGAGCTCTATGTCGAGCAGGACGACTTCATGGAGCACCCGCCGAAGAAGTTTTACCGCCTTTCGCCGGGCAAGGAGGTGCGCCTGCGCTATGGCTATCTCGTTACCTGCCGGGAGATCGTGAAGGACGCGGCGGGCGCGGTCGTCGCGCTGCGCTGCACTTATGACCCGGCTTCGAAAGGCGGCAATTCGCCGGATGGGCGCAAGGTTCAGGCGACGTTGCACTGGGTCGCCGCGGCCGACGCGGTGCCGGCAGAAATCCGGCTTTACTCGCATCTGTTCAACCGGCCTGATCCCGGAGCGGACGGCGACGCGCTGGATGACCTCAACCCGGATTCGCTGGAGGTGCTGACCGGCTCGCTGGTGGAACCGGGGTTGCTG
The DNA here is from genome assembly GCA_963832865.1 of uncultured Pseudomonadota bacterium. Taxonomy (GTDB): domain Bacteria; phylum Pseudomonadota; class Alphaproteobacteria; order Acetobacterales; family Acetobacteraceae; genus Rhodopila. The sequence continues at coordinate 259,986 of CAWHWH010000048.1, read as the reverse complement.
GATACTCCGGTCGGGGAAGCGGTGCAGTTCGAACGGACCGGCTATTTTGCGCTCGATCCTGACTCGGAGCCGGGGCGGCCGGTGTTCAATCGGACGGTTGGACTGCGGGATACTTGGGCTAAGGTTCAGGCGAAAGCGTAGAAGAGGGTCGGCCCGAGCGGGTGTCGACAAAGGTCCAGATAATGTTCGCTTGCGCGATCGTTGCCTGCTTGATCCTCGCGCTGCTTGGCGGGATCCATCTTTACTGGGCATTGGGCGGCCGGGTGAGCAGGGACGGAGCCATACCCTCGGTCAACGGCAAAGCGCTCCTGGCGCCCACCCCTGCCGTGACCGCACTTGTCGGCATCGCGCTTTTCGCGATGTCAGGACTGGTCGGGGCGACCGCAGGTTTGTTCACGACGCCCATTCCGCCGGGTGTGTTGAGGGTGGCGACTGGCCTATTAGCATTGGCTTTCTTTGCCCGAGGCATCGGAGATTTCCGCTACGTGGGGTTGTTCAAGCGGGTCAAGGGGAGCCTGTTCGCGACACGTGATACGTACATCTACTCTCCTCTCTGCATGGTGCTCGCCTTGCTGGTCGGCGTGGTAAGCGCCGTATAAACCACAAGCGATCTTCCCCGCCGGATGGGCCGCCGCGCAGCCACCATCTATCAAGGTCCCGTGCCGCGCTGTAGTGTTTTGGTGGGTCGATTCACCTGACCGCAAGGATGCTTCTCTGTTCGGATCGCACCGCTAGGTTGCCGAGCCCAGGCTGACGGAGAGGCCGCGTCCCATCATCAGTCCCAGGGTGCCCGGTCTATCGCTGAATTCCTTCATTGTGCGGTAGGGCACGGAGGTGACTTCGGCGATGAAGTTGAGCTTCTGAGCCACATCGAGCGCGCTGAATCGCCCGGCGTTGGGCTTTCGCTCGAACAGCGACGCCACTGACTGAAGCGTTCGTTGCGGAATGATCGAGAGGACCCTTCGGTGCTCCAGCGTGATGTCGTCCACGGTGAGGACGCGCGATAGCCTATCTGCGACGACCATCGCCGGACTCTTTTCCGGCGGCGGTGTGGCGGTCAGTTCGCGGCTTGGGAAATCCATCTCGACGCCGTTGGTTTGGACGAAATAGACGGTATCGCCGTCGCACTCCAGAACTGTGCCGCTGTGCTTACCGGTCCTGTGATAGACCATTTCTCCAATCGCAAACATCGGCTCCGCTGTCCTTTCTGCGTCGAATTGACCTGATACGCGGGCGATCCTAGCCAGACGGGATCGGGTTGCGACAGTGTTCGTTTGGTCCGACGCCGTTTCCCGATTCGTAGGCAGCTTTTGAGCGGTCTTACGAGGCTGGTGTTTTGGAGATCAGCGGCGATATGGCGGGGGCGCCGGTCATGAGGTGGTTGGCGGCACTAGCCATGGCGGCGGCGCGGATGCCGGCGCCAGGTGGACGGAAGGCCGGCGATCCTGGGGCGACAGCGGCCATCGCGTTTGCCCAGGCAGAGTGCTCGGTCGGGCGAGGGGCCGGTCCGGCCTGGTGCTGGCTTGGGGCGGCGAGGGCGGCCTCGGCTTCCTCGATGCGGCGGCGGGATTCGGCGGCCAAGGCGTCCAGCGCCGCGGCCATGGTGGGCGGGTCATCCTGCGGGATGTTTTGGGCTTCGTGGTCGCCGGCGGCGGGTTGGCGGGCTCGGGCGATTTCGGCGTGCACCGCTTCGTCGATCCAGCGGCCAGCTTCCGCAAGTTCCGCCGGGGGATAGGGATCGACGTCGGGGAGCGTGGGTTCGGATAGGGCGCCGCGGCACTGCTCTGCGCCGCGGCTGAGGGTGGCGGCGCTGCCGTGCAGGCGGAGGATCAGCGGAATAGGGATGTTTTCCGCCACCGAGAGGCTGATCGAGCGGAGGGCGGCGAGGCCGAAGGCAATGATCTGGGCGATCGGGAGGAGGTCGGCCGGGTGGTGGGGGACGTAGGCGTTGATGGTCTCGATCGCGGCGGCTTGCGCACGGACTGGATCGCCGTCGGTGGCGGTGGAGAAAATCGGTGTCAGGGCGGCGGCGATGAGCTGCATGAACACGTCGCAGTGGCGGATTTTCGTTTCGGTCATGCGTCGCGGCCTAGGCTGAGATTGCTGTTTGGGTTTACCGCATGATTAGGAATATTGTCAAGCTTAAATTCCTATGATCGAGTGACCTGTTGCGGTTTAAGATCGGATGCGCACCGGAGGCGGAATTCACGTTCCTCACGAACGCGCGATATCGACTTAAAGTAAGCGCACGTTGCACGTTATGCGGCACCGCATGAGCGCCGCGCCAGCGTGTCCCTAAGCAGCGCGCGGAAGGCGACGCGAGCAAGCGAGCGTTATGCGAAGCCGAGACTGCCCGGAAATCACATCATCCTCCGTTTCGAAAAAACCCGCTACAATGACCCAAACGGCGGCAGCTTGGGGGATACAATGGCAACCGAAAAATCTGCACAACCCGGGGAAAAGAAGGATGACGAGAAGCCACTCTGGAATAGTCTCGAAGTTGGTTGTCCCTTTCCCGCGCCGCGGCAAGGCCAGCGTCGGCCGCCTGATGCAGGAGCACGGGTCGGGACATGTCGATCCCCGACCTGCTGCGCCTGATGTCAGCCGATTGCCCCCGGCGCCTGGCCGCCAGGATCGCCGAGCCCGTGTGGAGTGCATTTGCCGGATCTGTCGGAGATCTTCGTGAAGAAGCCGGCGGGGTAGGGGCTCAGTTCTCGTGATTTGACAGAGCCAAACAGGCCATTCGTCATCTGCTGCCGCGTTGTTGTTCAGTTGAAATCAGAGAGTTCGCGGGCCTACCGTCAGCTCACGCACTTGTGAATGTTGCGATCGTAGCATGGTCCGCCGGGGGGGTGGCCGCAACAATCAAGATGTTCCTTTATAGCCTGCTGGCGGATCATTCCCTTATAGGAGCGTCGATGAACGACGGTCAGTCTCGAGCGGCGATCGCCGAGGCTACAATGTCGCGCCAAGGCGTTGAACAAGGAAGGCGCGGATGGCAGAGCAGGATCCTGCGTTAGTTCCAAACGCCGGCGGCCAAATCATGCCTGGCGTCACTCTCGATGGCAGCGATCCGCACCTGACCGCAGATGCGCGACTACAGGCCATTGAGGAACGGCTGCGCCTTGCCCAGGAGGCGGCCGGGATCGGCATCTGGGAGTATCAGCCGCAAACTGGGGCGCGTTGGTTCAGCCCAGGATATCTTCGTCTCTACGGCGTCCCTCTGGCTCGGGCCGAGGCGTTCAATATGGACCAGTGGCTGGCTGCCCTGCATCCGGAGGACCGGGAGCGTATGCGCGCGGCGCGGTCTGCCATGCTGTCCACCGGATGCCTGGACGAGGAGTTCCGCATTCTGCGGCTCGATACGGGCGAACTGCGCTGGCTACATTCCAAGGCGGCGCGGTTCGAGCGTCCATCCGGCCCGTTGCTCATCGGGATCAACCACGACATCACGGCGAGGAAGCTGGCAATCGAGGCCGCGCGGGAGCGCGACCAGCGCCTGCGGATGGCGTTTGCCGCCACGGGTATCTTCGCTTGGGACTGGGACGTGACAACCGGCCGCGTCGAGTGGTCGGAGCAGGGCGAGGCCGCCCTCCGCTTGCCGCCCGGCGGCTTCGGCGGCACGATCGAAGCCTTCCGTGACCTTGTCCACCCCGACGACCGCCCAGATGTGGAGGCGGCGCTGGCGCGTGCGCTCACCGGCGCGGACAGCGAATACATCGTCGAGTTCCGTATGCGCCGCGGCGATGGCACGTGGCGGCGCACCGCAACCCGTGGGATCGTGCAGCGCGACGCGACGGGCCGGCCGGTGCGTGTCTTTGGCGTGGACTACGACATATCACCGCGAACAGAGGCCGAGGAGGCGTTGGCGGCGCGCCCATCGCGCGAAGCGGTCTGGGAGGCGGACGATGTCGAGCAACGCTACCGAGCGGCGTTGCGGGCAGCCGCCATCGTCGTCTTCGAACAAGACCTGGATCTGCGCTACACCTGGATCGACAATCCGGCGCGCGGCTATCAAGCGCAGGAGGTCATCGGCCGCACCGACTTCGACCTGCTCGAGGATGCGGCCGACGCCGCACGCCTGACCGCGCTGAAGCGGCGGGTTATCGCCACCGGCATCGGACTGCGCGAGCAAGTTAGCGTGCGACATCAGGGCGCGCGGTGCCACTACGATCTATCGGTCGATCCGCTGCGCGACGCCGTCGGTGCAATCATCGGGGTCGTTTGCGCGGCGATTGATGTCACCGAACGGCGGCGGAACGAGGCGGCGCTGGAGGAGAGCCAGGCGCGGTTCGAACGAGCAGCGGAAGCTGCGCGGCTGGCCGCCTACGAGGTCGGGCCTGACAAGGTTGCGCGCGTCACGCGCGCATTCTGGGACTTGTATGGCCTGCCGCCGGACACGCATTTCGATTTTAGCACGTTGCTGTCGCTGGTACATCCCGAGGACCGGCCGAGGGTGATCGCCGACCATGAGCATTTGGCGCGGACGGGCGGGAATTTTCGGGCGGAGTTCCGCATTGTGCGACCGGACGGCTCGATTGGTTGGCTGGAGACAAGGGGAGAGGCGCAAACGGGCGCCGCTGATTTTCCGGACCAGATGCAGGGCGTCATCCTCGACATCACCGACCGCAAGGTCGCCGAGGCGGCACTTCGCGAACGTGAGGAGCGGCTGCGTGGTGTGCTTGACGGCATGGCCGAGGGCTTCGGCCTCCTCGCGCCCGACTTCACCATCCTCGAGCACAACCTTGAGGCCCTGCGCCTCGACGGGCGCACCCGCGACGAGATCGTCGGGCGCTCCCAGTGGGAAGTCTACCCCGGCTCCGAGAACTCGGAGCTTGGCCGGGTCTTAAAGCGTGCAATGGCAGAGCGACAGCCGGCTTTGCTGGAGTATCGTTACGTTTGGCAGGACGGCCACGCCCGTTGGCTTGAAATGCGGGCCTATCCGACGGTCGACGGCCTGCTCTCCGTGTTCTGGCGCGACGTGACCGATCGCAAGGAGGCCGAAGAGAGACTTCGCGACCACGAGGAACGGCTGCGGCTGGCAACGGATATGGCCGAGATCGGGTTCTGGGATGTCGATCCGATCAACGACGTGCTGATCTGGCCGCCAATCGTCAGGGCGATGTTCGGCATTTCACATGATTTACCGGTCTCGATGACCAACGATTTCTACGCCTGCCTGCACCCCGATGATCGTGATCTTGTCACTGCCGCATACGTCGCCGCCTGCGACGCTGGCTACCGTGCGCTCTACGACGTGGAGTACCGAACGATCGGCAAGGAAGATGGCATTGTGCGCTGGGTTGCCGCGAAGGGACGGGGAATCTTCGATGACCAGGGGCGGTGCGTTCGCGTCATTGGCACTGCGATCGACATCACCGCCCGCAAAGCCATCGAGCAGGCCCTGGCGGAAAGCGAGGCCGCACTCCGTCGCCTGAACGAAGAATTGGAGGAACGCGTCCGAAGCGAGGTCGCCGGGCGGGAAGAGGCGCAGCGCCACCTTGCGCATGCGCAGCGTATGGAGGCGCTCGGGCAGCTCGCCGGTGGCATCGCGCACGACTTCAACAACGTTCTGCAAGCCGTGGAGGGAGGTGCGAGCCTCATTGAGAAACGACCGGGCGATGTAGATCAGGTGCGCCGGTTCGCCCGCTTGGTGATTGATGCAGCTCGCCGTGGCTCTTCAATCACGAGGCGCTTGCTGGCTTTCTCCCGCCGCGGCGACGTCCGTGCCGAAGTATTTCATCCGGTCACGCTACTGGAGAACGTGCGCGAGGTCCTGACCCACACACTCGGTTCCGGCATCGGTGTCCGGGTCGAAGCGACGCCGGATGCGCCGTTGGTTCTGGCCGACAAAGGGCAGCTCGAGACCGTGCTCATCAACCTTGCGACCAATGCTCGTGACGCGATGGCGGGGCAAGGCGTGCTGACATTAACCTTGGATGTACAGAGGCAGCCTGACCGCCAGGGCGGTAATCCACCTTCTCGGAAGCTCCCGTCCGGCGAATATGTGCACATTACCGTCGCCGACACCGGATGCGGGATGCCGCCCGAGCTTCTTGCGCGCGTGACCGAGCCATTTTTCACAACGAAGCCAAAAGGTCAGGGAACCGGTCTTGGGCTAGCAATGGCGAGCGGATTTATCGAGCAGAGCAATGGTGCCATCGCGATCGAAAGCGAGGTCGGGCGCGGCAGCGTCGTTCACCTATGGCTGCCAGCAACCGCGGCGGAGCAGCAGGAAAATCCGGAAGTTCTCGCGTCGATCGAGACGGAAGAAGAGGTGCGACATATTCTCGTCGTGGATGACGAGGCGATCGTGCGGGAAGTCATTGCAGAGCAGGCGCGCCGCGTCGGCTACAAAGTCACAGCCGTTGAGAGTGCTTCGGGCGCGCTGTCCCTGCTCCAAAGCGGTGAGCCAATCGATTTGCTGATTTCCGACTTGTCAATGCCGGAGATGAACGGCGTGGCGCTCCTCCGGGAAGTCAATCGCCTCTGGCCCAGGATTCCGGCGATTCTCCTAACCGGGTTTGCAACGAACGCAGTGGAAACCGCGGTTGGTGGCGCGGTCAGCGGAATGTTTTCGCTGCTGCGCAAGCCCGTCACCGAGGACGACCTTGTTGTCTGCATCAAGGTCTTGCTCGAAGGGACGAGCACGCCGGTGCGAGGCGGTTAATGCCGAGTTGATGTTACGGAAAAGAAGGGTGGAGGACGGACTGGCGTTCGTCGGCTTTCCATATCCCATCGACCGACAGCGAAAAGCGGAAAAACCATCCGAAGCCGACGGCCGGTGCGTTTTTCAAGATATCCGTATCAAACTCGCGCCGTTGATCAGATTAGATTTTTCCGACGCATAAATCTGATCCAGAACTCGCCGAGCGATGACCGGCGGCCCCACCCGCCCGCCCGCCGCCGGTCGCGGCATGAGTTATTGCTGTCGGGTTTGGGCGCGCCCCCGGCAAGAGCCGGGGTCGGGCGCTATGGGCCGCGCGCACCGAGCCACGCGAACAGGCGTTTCCCGGCCATCCGGTGACGATCCCTCACGCATCATCACATAGGCCGCAGACGCGGCCCGTTGCCGTCCGCGAGGGCGGCGGCGACTTGTCAGATGCTGACTTTATCCAACACGTCATTGCCGACGCGGGAGCACCACTACCAGCCTAGCCGCTACCACGATAGAAAGTTGCGAAATGGCAAGGCGGTGCTTGACACTCAGGGGCGTCTCTGTCGCGATGAACCGCGCCTCATTGGCGAGCCGAGGTCTCAAAATAGAGACAAACAAATGCGTCGAAATCATTGTCGCGGGAGGACACTATGAAAAGCACAAGACTGCTGCTGTCGATTGCTGCCCTTTCTGCCGGATTGATCGTCTCAGGAGGAACGCGGGCCGAGGATTGGAAGCCCGTCGGCCAGTTTGGCTTCTTCGGCGTCGGTAAGGCGTATGAGATTGAGAAGGGGCATTTCTACTGGGTCGGGGAGTTCTCAGGCACTTTCTTTAATGACAAGGGCGAGAAAAGTCTGCTTGACCACGCTGGCGTAAAGTGTCCCGCATGGCAAGACTCTGACTTCAATAGTAAAAAAAGCACGGCGGGTGGTTATTGTATCATGACCGATGTTGATGGCGACCACGCCTATGCAACTTGGAAAAACACTGGGAACACGGTGCGCGGCCCCGGAACTTGGGAGTGGACGGGTGGAACGGGTAAATACAAGGAGATCAAAGGAGATAACACCTTTGTTGGTAACACCGTGGTAAACTGGGCGGACGGCACCGCTTCTGGCTTCGCTACTTGGAATCGGTAGTTTTACTTGCGTGTTTTGTTTGAGACCAAAGCCTGATGATCGCGCGACCACCGCCGGCGTCCAAGGGCGGTGGTCGCGCATCGTTGCGGATTCCAGCGGCGCACCAGAATCCGACCTCTTCAGAAGACAGGGCTATTTCGTCACGTAAATATCAGGAGCGAAAGTGTCCGGCAAAGGATGACATATTGGACGCTGAAAAAAAGCCCCTGATATCAGCGGGCCGTACGTCCAATAAGTCAGTCCCATAAACGACCGAGGCCCCGTGGCTGGGGGGCCGACCCGTGGGCTGACCGGCCCCCAGCGCTCACCCGAAACAGGACGTGATAATGCTCATGGACGCGCGAGCTGACTTGTTCGCCTACGCGACGCAAATATCCGGCACCGCGACTTTTTGGAACAGGTGCGGCATCGCGACGGCTGAGGACGGATAGGTTGAGAGTTTCGCCGCGAATTCGGGATGGGTGAACGCGGCTCGAAAGGCGGCGGTCGACTCCCAGACTGCGTAGTTCAGATAGGTGGGGTTGTGGCCGACAGCGCGGTGAAGCTGGGTTGAGATAAAACCCGGTTGCCGCTTCATGGACGCCGCGTCCCCTGCCAGACGCGGAGGAAGATTTCCTCGTCGGCTTGTCGAGAGTGAAAACGTTGACGAGCACGACCGGCGAGACATCGAGGGCGATCTGCCGCCAGATCCAGCGTCCAGCGCTTGCGTCCCTGCGGTGGACTGGAGCAGGCGGTAGCGATCAGCAGCACCGTCTCCTTGCCCGACAGCTTGCGGGTTGTCCCCGGACGGGACTCTTCGCTGAGCGCGAGGTCCAGGTTGGCCTGCACGAAGCGGCGCCTGGGTCGGTAAACCGTCGATCGCCCAACCGAGAGGCTGCTCGCGATCACCTCGTCGCTGACACCAGCGTCGGCCGCCAGCATGATCTGCGCTCGCTTGATCTTGCGCCGCGTGTTTGCCGCCATGGGTCAACGCCGTGAGTTGGGCGCGCTCAATGATCGCACAGATCGACCCGGTATCGTATGTTCATCGCTGATCCCCCGCTGTTGAGGACGACGATGAATCCAGCCGCTGATTCGCGACGAAATTTCACCCCAAAGCAGGGCCAGTATCTGGCGTTCATTCACGCCTACACACTGGTGAACGGGCGTCCGCCAGCGGAGGCGGACCTGATGCGGTTCTTTCGGGTCACACCCCCGAGCGTTCACCAGATGGTGCTCAGTCTCGAGAACGCTGGGCTGATTTCACGCAAGCCTGGGGTCCCGCGCAGTATCGTGGTCCTGCTCGAAAGTGCCGCCTTGCCCGAGCTAACTCCGGGCGACGCTCAACCGGTCAAAACCACTGTGACCAGGTACTAGCCTGCTTTAAAGCGTTGCGTAAGTGGCGGCTCTGTTCGCTCGGCTCCGGTATCTGACCTTCGGCGGCACTGCACAGGGTGATCGCACATTCGAAATCGCCCGCGCGAAAATGCGTGATAGCGGCGTGTATCTGATGCTCCGCCGCGAGCCGCTTGCTTGTCTGGATTACACGTTCAGCCATGTGCCGCCCCTGAACTGATACGGCGACGGGATGCGGGAAAGCTTGTTCGACATCAATGCCTCCCTCACGACTGCAACTGAGACCGTGTGAGACACGCGACCGAGTATGGTTAACGGCTTCGCACGGCCACCGTCGTTGCAATAGCGCAGCAGCCCGCCCGTGTGCTATAATAGCCCACATGCAGACCGTTCACAGCGACCATAGCCGCCTCGACGAGCGCAGCCTTGCCATGCACCAGCTTATTGCCGCGAAGGTGCAGGCTGATCCCGCCTTGCTGGACAAGGCGCGGGAGAATGTGCGCCGCTGGCAGGTGAGCGAAGGCAGTCCGAAGCTGGCGCTGGCGGAGTGGGAGCAGATTCTTGACGGCCCGGTCAATCAGGTCGCGCAATTCCTCGCGGAACGCTCCGAACGCGCGACCCGACTTCGCCAGTCCAGCCCGTCCGCCGGGATTCTGACGGAAGCCGAGCGCGGCACCATTTATGGATCGTATTCAACTCGAACATATCATCCGCGCGGCGAGCCAAATCTCGGATGACACCGAGATCGTGGTCGTCGGTAGTCAGGCGATTCACGCGCAGGACATGAAGCTCCCGCCGGTTGCGTTCCAATCGGCGGAAGCCGACGTGTATCCACGCAACCACCCCGAACGCGCCGACGACATCGACGCGGCCATTGGGGAGCTTTCGCCGTTTCACAAAACGCACGGCTACTACGCGCATGGCGTTTCACCCCAGACCGCCATTCTTCCCGCCGGCTGGGAACAACGCCTCATTCGCATCAGCAACCCGAACACGGGCGGCGCGATCGGGCTTTGTCTCGACGTTCACGACCTCGTTTTGTCGAAATATGCGGCGGGGCGTGAGCAGGATCGGGATTTCAATCAGGCTATCGTTCGCGCCGGACTCGTTAGCCGCAGTAAACTGACCACGCTGGTGCGCACCATGCCGGTGGACGACGAGATGAAAGGCATCATCGCCGCGCGGATCAAATCCGCCTACGCCGCGTCGCCGCGCGCCGCGAAAGCGCCCAAGCAATAGAGTGCGAAACCGTCCACTAAAGGTTGACATTTTGGACGCTGAAAAATGCGCCTGATATCAGCGGGCCGCACGTCCAAATAAGTCAGTCCCATAAACGACCGAGGCCCCCGTGCTGGGGGGCCGACCCGTGGGCCGACCCGCCCCGCAGCGCTCGAGGACCAAGCCTGATCGTCACGGCTCATGCGTGGCGCGCTGTGACCGCGCGGTCAATACTTCCGTTGCAGCCTAAATTTAGACCGGGGGTGATACCGCGATCACAGGTGCGCGGCCAATCGAGTCCAAACAGCGAAATCACGACTTCGTCCCCTCTGCGTTGGGATCGACGTCCGCGTGATTCCAGAACTGCATAGCGACAACGTTCGAAGTGTGAGTAGAACGGCGAAATTGTTAATGGGAAGGAAGAGCTGCCGGCTTATCCACCCTCCGGCCGCGCGTGGTGTGCGCGGAAAATAGGGCAACTAATGTGTCCCATCGCCCTCTGGAAGGCCGAAACTTGCTTCGACTTGGCGCTGCCGGGCTTATCCCCGAGATGTTGAAAGAACGGGGCATCAGGGCTGACCCGGCGTTCGGGCGAACCGAGATCCAACGACAACGATTTGCGGATCCCGAGCGGGTTGTTCCTCTTGGTTGGCTGGCTCGGATGTTCAAATCTGCCGCGGCGGCTACTGCCCAGACGGAGTTCGGGTTGCTTGTCGGCTTGCGGGCCGGATCCCGAATTGTTGGTCAGAACCGGGACCGAACACTAGACGATGCTCGGGTGGGCGTGGCGTTGACGCAGGTTATCTCACGGTCGGCGAGCTTCCCCCACTCGCTTTTAGCCATGAGCGTGTCTGGGAATAAATGCACTATCGAATGTGCCGGTCTGCCTAGCAACCTGGTTGCGCCTGATCAGCTAGCCGACTGCGCTATGGGATTTGCCGCGGGCGTTCTGCGCGTCCTCTGCGGACCGCGGTGGCGTCCCGCGGGCTTTGGTTTCGCGTACCGGCGACCGCCCGATCCTTTGCGACATACCACGCTGCTACAAGCTCCGGTATCATTTGATGCCGACGTAACCGCACTGGAGTTCGAGAGCGCCTGGCTCGACCGCGACGCTGCTACCTCACATGGCAACCTCGCCGGGGATCACCATGAACGGCGGCCTCGTCGAGATCCGGTGGGCCAGATCCGAGTGATTCTAGCCTCCTGGAACGCGATCGAAAGACCCTCGGCACCGGCCGTTGCTTCGGAGATGGGACTGAAGCCGCGCACACTCAATCGGCTTCTGAGCAAGGAAGGGACCAGCTTCATACGGTTGCTTAAAGACGCACGATACGAGAGTGCGCAGCGGCTGCTACGAGATCCCTCCGCGCCTATTTTATCAATCGCCTGGTCGGTCGGTTACGCGGACGCTAGTGCCTTCTCCCGAGCATTCCGCCGATGGTCAGGCATGACACCAACCGCATGGCGCCAAGCCGCGGACTACCGGATGCCGTGAAGCTTTGGAGTGGCACGGCGCAGCCCGGCAAATCCAAATTCCGCGATACCCGCCAGCAAACGGCACGAAAGTGCCAAATCCGCATAGCGGGAATTGCCGCCACACGCCACACGACCTGCCCGCATGCCGGCGGCGCACCGTCGCGCTGGATTCGTAGGCTACCATCTTCAGGAGAGCACACAATGAATATCAGGTCAGGTTGCATCGCTGCGGCTGGCGCGCTGAGCTTGTTCGTGGCCTGTCCCGGATTTCACCTGGGCTTGTCCACCGCCGCCTTCGGCCAGGCTTCCGAAATGGGGGGCATTGCTCATACCGCGACTGTATCTGCCCGAGCAGTCGTTAAGACGATTGACCTGCAAACCCGGACGGTGACGCTTGAGACGCCGGACGGCAAGACAATCGTCTTAAAGGTCGGGGATGAAGTCCGGAATTTGCCGCAAGTCAAGCCTGGCGATACAGTCATCGCGCACTACCATACCTCGACGGCCTACGTGCTGGCGCCGCCAGGGACGAAGCTTCCGGATAATTCTCTGACTGTTGCTGGCGCGCGCGCAGCGCCCGGCGAGAAGCCTGGCGCTGCCGCCGGAAGCAGGATGGTGGTCACCGGGCTGGTCGTGGGGGTTGACCCCACAGCACACACGGTGTCGCTCGTCGATCCCTCCGGCGGGCGGGTTCGAACGATCGATGTCGTCACGCCCGAAGGCCAGCAGGGCATGAAGCTCATAAACATAGGCGACACCATCACGGCGATCATCACCGAAGCTGTGTTGGTCGGTGTCGAACCGGCCGGCTGACGAAAGTGTTGGAACCATCTCGTCGTTGCAGGGGGATTTCCCAAATGAGGCTCAATCAATCCACATTCGGTCTGGCGTTTCGTCGCCGGGATCATCGGATTCCCGGTGCTGACCGCACACGGCGCGCACTATTCGCACTGGCGATCGCCGCCCTTTTGCCGATAGCCGGATGCTCCTCCTCCTCGCAACCCCTGAATGAGCAGACGGTGGCTGGGAAGCAGCCGGACGGCACGGTGGAGATGAATCAGGTTCAAGCGGCGTTTATCGGCAGCGGTGGCGGCGGCAGCGGAACGCTGAACTTCCGCGGTCAGAGCTATCCTTTCGCGGTGGGAGGCCTTGGGATTGGCGGGATCGGTGCGTCGACGATCAATGCCCAGGGCGAGGTCTATGGGCTGAACAGACTATCGGATTTTCCAGGGGCGTATGCTCAGGGTCGGTATGGCTTTGTCGTTGGTGACACTAGCGGGGGCGATCTCTGGCTCCAAAACGAGAAAGGTGTGATCATGCACCTGAAGGCGAAGCGGACCGGCTTGATGTTGAGCCTTGGTGGGGATGCTGTGGTTATCTCAATGCAATAAGCACGACAGTAGTGCCCTTGCCGCACTGTTTTACTGAGATTGAGGTGGCGGGGGCCTGGAATGGGTGCCCGTCGCGTAGCCAGGCAGAGCGACGCAGGCAACAACGGCAATTGGCAATTTCATGTATTTGCTCATGTTATCGCTTGCCGGGCACGGGGATAAGTCTTGGTCAAGTAGCTGGCGATGCCGTCGGCGCGGGGCTGGTTCTACTCGTCCGGATTTGCGTCGGCCCATTTGAGGAAGGGTGCAACTGCAACATTGGGGTAGGCGGTGGGTGAGGCACGCAAAACATATGACGGGCGGCCGCCATGCCTTCTTCTTTCAGTACGCGGTAGACGCCCAGTGGGTAGTTACATGGAAACAGCGACCGGCCTTTCCTCGCCGAACCCTTCAGGGCGTCCTGGTGGTGCCGCGGTTGCGAATCGCTACAAATGACGGTATAAAGAGGAGAGTTCACGCGCGTACAGAAACGTTGGGGCGCAAGCCGGTGTGCGAATTAAGGGGGAAGAGATGAAACGACCGCTCTTTGCGGCCTGTATCGTTGCGGCGGCGACCATAGCAGTCGGCGCTCGGAGCGAGCCCACCGAAGATACCCTTAGGGTGCCGACCACGGCCGCGCTGGCAGAGTTGTGCGCCGACACGTCGCCGTCCAATGCCATGATGACAACCGCGGCACAGAATTTCTGCCGGGGCTATCTGCTCGGCTCGTATCAGGTTTTGGCCCAGGTCAATGCGGCCCGCGGAAAGCCGGCATTTTGCCTTCCCAGTCCGCCCCCAACTCATAACCAGGCGATAGTGGAGTTCGTGGCTTGGGCCAAGGCGACCCCCTCCGGGGCCAGTTTGCCGCCGGCTGATGGAGTGTATGAGTTTCTTACTCAGAGCTTTCCCTGCCCGGGCAAATCGTAATAGTGTAGGGAGTTTACGATTGTGAGACGATTACTCGCGCTTGCTGCCTGTCTCGCGATACTGGGTGGTTGCGAGAACATGACGCAGCAGCAGAAGGCCGCGGGCATTGGCACGCTGGGCGGGGCCACCGGCGGCGCGATCATCGGCGCCCTTGCCGGCAACGCAGCGCTTGGCACTGCGATCGGTGCTGGGGCGGGGCTAGTTGGCGGGTTGGTGTACAACCACGTCAAGGAAAATCAGCAAGCCGACGAACAAAGCGCCTATCGGCAGGGCTACGTTGCCGGCCAGCACGGTTCCGCGGGAGCGCCGGCGCCAGTCTACAAGCCTCAGTAAACTAAGCCCCTTGGCATCCCGCCGCGCCATTGCGCGGCCCTGCCAAAGTCCCGGTGGCCGCAGACGAAGGCGCGGGTCGCGAGGGACGTCGCGTGGATGCGCCCAGGGAGTATGGCGCGCAAGACCCTGTATAACCGCTCCGTCCGCTGGAGCCGACGTCGTGTCCGAGCGGATTTCTGCTGGCTTGGCAAAGAGGGGTCCGGTCGCGAGCGGATTGTGATTGACGCACCTATCTCAAAGCAAAACGGACGGCCGCAAGCCTGTGGAAAAAAGGGGTCCTCGCGCTGCACCGGACGCACCAAGAGCGGGTTGAATTCCAAGCCCCACGCGGTGTGTGATGAGCAGGGCAGGCCCATGACCCTGCTGCTGACCGAGGCCAGATGAGCGGCCACACCGGCGCTCGGCTGCTGATCGAGAAGCTGCCCGCGAGCAGCACCTTGATCGGCGATAGGCTCGGACAAGGCAGGTTATGATACGTCCAACTCTTGCTGCCAATTTTGCATAGATCTGGGGTGGCGATGCCCACATAATCGGGTTTGCAATTCAGGCCGACCGTCCACTGCGGCGATTTGCACCGCTGCATTTCTGCCTTGGCACTATCCGCCGTCGGTCAACCTTAGACATCCGGCAAATCCAGACATCCACGCGGAAGGAGAATGTTGAATGGACACGGTTTCGGCGCTGCCATCGCCCTTTGTGATAAACGCCACGCTCGTGGGCTGGTGCCCGTCAGGTCAGCCGTGACGCGCGCGGCGAACTCGATCAGCGAGCACGAAGCGCGCGCCATCAGCTTGGCGGCTTACGTGTATTTCTATCCTCTGGTCACGATGGAACTGACCCGGAAGCAGCTGACCAACGTCGCCAAGCCCGAGGGTATTCACGGGCCGATGAATTCGTTTGTCAGCCTCACCGCGTTCCCGCCGGCAGACATGAAAGCTGTGGTCCGGCCGAACTTCGACACGCTTTACAGCAGCGCCTGGCTTGACCTGACCGAGGACCCGATGGTCGTATCGGTTCCGGATACAAACGGGCGCTACTACCTGATGCCCATGCTTGACATGTGGACCGATGTGTTCGCTTCTCCGGGCTGGCGCACCACGGGAACCCAAGCCGGCGATTATGCTGTGGTGCCGCCGGGCTGGAGCGGCTCACTGCCTGTGTCCGTTGCTCGCATCGATGCCCCCACGCCGTATGTCTGGATCATCGGCCGCACCAAGACCGACGGTCCGGCTGACTACGGCGCCGTCCACGCTGTCCAGGCCGGGCTTAAGATCACGCCACTGTCGCGCTGGGGCATGGCCGGCGAGCCGGCGGTCGGCATCGTCGATCCCGACGTCGACATGAAGACGCCGCCCAAGATTGCCGTAGACCGGATGGCGGGCGCCGAGTTCTTTGCCTATGCAGCCGAAATCTTCAAATTGCAGCCGCCACATATCACCGATCAACCGATCGTCGCTCAGATGCGGAGGATTGGAATCGAGCGTGGACAGAGTTTTGACATCGACACGCTTGATCCCGTTGTCAGGACCGCGCTCGTCGCCGCACCGAAAGGGGCTTTGGAGTTGATGGCGTGGAAGGTCCGCACCATCGCCCGCGTTGAAAACGGCTGGTCGATGAATACCGACACGATGGGAGTCTACGGTAACTACTACCTGAAGCGCGCCATGATCGCTCAACTTGGGCTTGGCGCAAACTTGCCGGAAGACGCTATCTATCCGCTCAACCTTGCGGACTCGACCGGCGAGTCTCTCGTTGGCGAGAACGCCTATGTGCTGCATTTCGAGAAAGGTTCCGCGCCGCCGGTGAGCGCTTTCTGGTCGATCACGCTCTACGATACGGACGGCTTTCAAGTGGCGAATAGCCTCAGCCGATTCGCCCTCAGCAGCTGGATGCCGTTCAAATACAATCCGGACGGCTCGCTTGACCTGCACATCCAGAACGCCAGCCCTGGCGCGGACAAGGAGGCAAACTGGCTACCGGCGCCGAAGGGACCGTTCAACCTCACGATGCGGCTCTATGCCCCAGAAACCGATGCACTAACCGGGAAGTGGAACCCGCCGCCAGTGACGAGGGCAACCGAGTTCTCGCAGCAGTAGAAAAGGGCTTTTAGGGCAGCAACTAAGCTGTCAGCTTGCTCAGCTTCCCGCTTCTAGGCCCTGAAAAAGGTTCCATTGATGAAAAAAGCTCTCGTGCTGGCCCTGTCCGCGGTTAGCCTTTCAGCCCTGGTGGTTTTGGCGACGCCCCGGGCGGCTTATGCCGTGGCCTGCGCAAATGGCGTTTATCGTGCAGGATGCGTCGGGCCCAACGGCGCCGCTGCCGTCAATAAGCGTCCGCCGCCACCGAAGACGGTCACCTGCGCCAACGGCGTCTACCACGCCGGATGTGTCGGGCCCAACGGCGCGGCCGTCATAAAAAAATAGCAAACGGGTTTCCCGGCGCCACTGATTAGTCGCTCATGCCCGACCTTGATCCGGAAAAGCGACGCCAAAGCGCTTGGAGGAGCTTGAATGAGCTTCAGTGTTCGCGTTCGACGCATTGTAAGTGTTAGCGAAATCGCATAGATTTTTCCCAACAGCCGCGATCAAGCGTGCCTAGCGCTCGGTGCATAAATACATTGCCAAGACTTCGGCTCTCTCGATGTAGCTCTGCAAGGATCCTGCTACTATGCGTGACATGTTCGCAGCGATAGCATCATGAGCGTGACCGATTCCAGAGGCCTGGACCGAGCGGCGGTCCGGCGGTCTCGGCGATTCCCGGTGATCTGGACAATACCGATCATCGCCATAGCGATTGGCGCATGGCTGGCTTGGGACACGCTTTCAAAGGAAGGCCCACGCATCGTCATATCGTTTGAAGACGCCGAGGGGCTTCAGGCAGGACAATCTCAGCTGAAGTACAAAGATATTGTCCTGGGCACGGTCAAGAGCCTCGAATTTACGAAGAATCGACGGGGGGTGCTTGTATCGGTTGCAACGACTTCGCAGGCAGAACAGTTCCTGACCAGCGGAACGCAATTTTGGGTGGTAAAGCCGCGCTTGTTCGCCGGTAACATTTCGGGGTTCAACACGCTGCTTTCCGGCTCCTATATCGGGATGCTGCCCGGGGATTCAGCCGCCAAAGCGGAGCGTAACTTCGTCGGGCGCGAGGAACCGCCGCTGCTGGATAGCGACGTGCCGGGCCGCACGTTCCTGCTCAAATCGGATCAACTTGGGTCGGTAAGCCTCGGCTCGCCGGTATTCTACCGCGGCCTGTCAGTTGGGCAGGTGCTTGGTTGGGACCTCGGAGATATGGCGGAGAACGTGACCATCCACGCGTTCGTTCGCGCGCCGTTCGACACATACGTCCACGATCAGACCCGTTTTTGGAATGCTTCCGGTCTGGCGGTGAAACTGGGCGGTGCCGGTGTGGAAATGCAGGTCGAATCACTCCGCGCTTTGCTGCTGGGCGGCATCGCCTTTGAGACGCCGACGAATGGGCAGAAGAGCGAAGTCAGCGCCGAAAACCACGAGTTCCCACTGTTTGTGAACCAGGATGCGGCTAAGGCTGCTTCCTATAGCCGGAAAATCCCATTGCTGGTCTATTTCTCTTCCTCGGTGCGCGGACTTGGCGTGGGCTCGGAGGTTGTGGTGCACGGCCTCAAGGTCGGTCAGGTCACGGATGTTCGGCTGAGCTATGATCCTGTGAAAGATACCATTGTAGCGCCAGTGCGCTTGGAGGTCTCCCCGGAGCGCATCGTGGGAGTTGGCCACCAGGTCTTTAAGGATGCGCACGAAGCGGTCCAGACACTGGTGTCGAAAGGGTTCCGCGCGTCACTGCAGAGCGGGAATCTGTTGACTGGGGAAATGCTGGTGTCGTTCGAGATCGTGCCCGACGCGCCCGCGGTGACGGTGAGCGAGGAGGACGGGGCATTTGTCTTCCCGTCCACCGAGTCCGGCGGGTTGTCAGGTCTCCAGGCCTCGGCGGGTGAGTTGCTACGCAACGTTAATGCGATCCCGTTTGCCAGCATTGGTCAAGATCTGGCGGTCATGACCAAGAACATGACTGCGCTCACCAACGGCCCAGAGCTTCAGCAGACGCTGAATGGACTGGCCGGTACGATGACCGATGCGCAGGCCGTGATGAAAAGCTTGAGCACGGATATGGGTCCGGCGTTGAAGCAATTTCCCGAGATAGCGGCCACGCTGCAAGCCACATTGAAGCAATCAAACCAACTGCTTCGCTCGGTCGATGCGGGATACGGCAACGATACACAGTTTCATCGCGATCTGGACCGGATGATGGCGCAACTTACCGATGCGGTGCGATCGTTCAAGTCGCTTGCAGATTTGCTGACCCGTCATCCGGAAGCGCTGGTGCGCGGGCGAACAGACGCCCAATGATGTATCTCTACCGGCTTCGGCTTGCTGTGGCGTTGTGTGCCACGCTGATCGCCGCCTCTTGCTCCTCACCGGATCCGACCCTTTACACGATTGCCCCGGTGCCTGGCACCGTGGTGTCCGGCGCTCCCAAGGTTATCGCGGTACACGGCGTGGGGGTTGCGCAGTATTTGTCGCGCAGCCCGATCGTACAAACGTCGGGGGATTATCGCATCGTCCTGAGGCCCGGCTCATGGTGGGGTGAGCCGATCGACGCGATGCTGGGACGCGTGCTGGTGCAGAATCTCGCTCAGAGACTACCTCAAAGCACGGTGTATGCGTCCTCTGGCGCTCTGAGTGGATCATCCCCCGATGCGACTATCGAGCTTGAGGTGCAGAGGCTCGATCTGGATCGTGATGGCCAACTGTTGCTCATTGCTCAGGCCTCGGTGTCGTTCGAGAAACGGGCGTCTGTCGATATGCGTAGCTTCCACATATCGCAGCCCCCACCGTCGGCCAGTGTCGAAGGCCAGATCGCGGCCACGAGCGCCGCGCTTGCTCAGGTCGCCGACAGCATCGCGGTCATGCTTGCCGCCAAGCCCGCGATTGCCGTCAAGCACGGTCGTAAATGACTCCGCCGTCGATGGCGGAGGAGCCCGTAGGCCAGGTTGGGGCGGCGCTGCGCGAATGTCCCGGCTGCGGACTGTTCCAAATCGAACCGGTGCTCGCGCCTGGCACAACCGCCCATTGCGAAAGATGCGGAACCGCGCTGCGCAAGGCGCGGCGTCACACGCTTGAGCATAGCCTGGCGCTGACGGTCGCGGCGCTGATCCTGCTGGCGGTAATGTGCACGACCACGCTCATGACCGTCAGCACGTCAGGCATCGTGCACGGGGCAGGGATCTTCTCCGGCCCCTTGGAATTGCAGCAGCGGGGGATGACGAGCCTCGCCGTTGTGGTGGTGTTCGTTACGGTTGCCGCGCCACTGGCAAAGTTGATCGGCACCATCTACGTGCTGCTGCGCATCCGCGAATTGAAGCCACCGCCGCATCTTCGGCGCATTTTCGTTTGGGTCGAGCGTCTCACTGCCTGGTCGATGGTCGAGGTCTTTGTGTTGGGCGTCTTCGTTGCCTACGTAAAGCTCGGTGATTTGGTGAAGATCGAGCTGAATGCTGGCGTTTATGCCCTTCTGGCACTGACCGTCGTGATCGTCTGGGCCGACGGGGCGCTAGATCGGGAGGCGATCTGGGATGCATTCGACAGCGGTCGCGCCCGCAATCTGTCACGCATCGCGCTTGCTACAGGGCAGATTCCGCCTGGGGCGATCGGATGCGAAACCTGCACTCTGGTTGCTGAGCCTGACGACAAAACGGCAGGGTGCCCGCGTTGCGGTTCTCCGCTGCATGCCCGAAAACCGGACAGCCTCACGAGGACATGGGCATTGGTCGCCGCCGCCGCGTTGGCCTATGTGCCCGCGAACCTATATCCGGTCCTCACCGTGGTGCAACTCGGCGCCGGGCAACCGAGCACAATACTGGGCGGCGTGGAGGAATTGATTCACTCGAGGATGTACCCGCTGGCCGCGTTGGTATTCTTTGCCAGTATCGCCGTGCCGATGCTGAAGATGGTCGGCCTTACCTTGATGTTGGTCTTTGTGCAAACCGGGCACACAAAGTGGCTTCGAGATCGAACCCGGCTGTATTACATCATACACTGGATCGGTCGTTGGTCGATGATCGACATCTTCATGGAGGCTCTGCTCGGCGCTCTTGTTCAATTCGGCGGGGTCGTCACCATTGAGCCCGGCATCGGCGCGGTGGCGTTTTGCGCTTGTGTCATACTCACGATTTTTGCGGCTGAAACCTTCGATCCCCGTATCATGTGGGATGCCGCGGAAGGGCGTTCGAGCTTAGACCACGTTCACGCGGAAGCTTAACCTATGCAGTGGAAGCTGCGGCCCTCAGGGTCGTGGAGGGTGATTCGCCAAAGAGTTGACGGTAATTGACACTGAACCGTCCAAGTTCCCAGAACCCGAGGTTTGTTGCGACTTCGGTCACCCTGGTGACGTCGGGATCGGACCGCCGCAAGGCTCGCCGCGCCAGATGCATGCGACGAAGCAGCAAGTACTGCGTGGGGCTTACTCCGAGATGCTTCTGGCAAGCCAGACGCAAGCTTCGGCCAGAAACACCGAGCACGTGACTCGTTTCCGGGAC
This sequence comes from uncultured Pseudomonadota bacterium, assembly GCA_963832865.1. GTDB lineage: Bacteria > Pseudomonadota > Alphaproteobacteria > Acetobacterales > Acetobacteraceae > Rhodopila. Next base: position 238,962 of record CAWHWH010000048.1, on the reverse strand, counting down.
GTGCAATGGCTTGAGGGGATGCATTGCCACGATCTCGCAGAACCGGCGGATGACAAGCCGGTGATGCTGCAAGGCTGTGGTGTCCGGGCGGAGATTTCGCGCGTCGATGCAAGCCAGCATGGCCTGGATCAGCGACTGCTCCAACCCGCACGTGGATGCCGATTGCATTGACAACTTTGGCGAGGCCTCCGCCATTTTGCAGGCAGCAGCATGCAGCGAGCGCAGGTGCATCAGCGCCCCGGGCGGTGGGGTGATAATGGTACTACCAGCCGCCGCTATCGGGCTGGATCCGAAGTAGGAGGTGAACACGGACTCCATATCGTCGGCAGCGAGTGACATGCTTCCCCAACTTGTCGCCCCCGCCAGCCGCGAAATGCAGCGACCGGGACCGAACAGGGCCAGATTTTCCACTCCGATCTCGGCGCCGTTCCAAAACATGCTTGGCCCAGGCTCGGTCAGGAATATTATCCCCGACCTGGGCAGGTCCACCTCGACGAGGCGAGCCAGACGTTCCCTGCGCCGTTGCAAATACAAACGGTCGATATCGACCATTACGCTGCGTGCGTCGAACGATCCCCGTTCCGTCACGAGGATCTCGCAACCGTGCGGCCGGATGGAACTCATGAATTCGTCCGGGTCCGCGGATACTACGATCTCGCTTGACCACATGGCTTCCCCACACAGCGTATGTTACGCTTCGTTAAGATATATCCATCCCTGTCTACTCAGGTGTCCAACATTAACTATGCAGATTTGGCAAATTTCCCGTATTTGGCGATCGCGCTTTCGTTACCAAGGGCATTTCATAACCGCTTGGGCAGATTGTGCGACTCTGGCTGCGGCGGTTGTAACAAGAGCCTCGTGTCGCCGTCATGACCGTTGTGTGTCATCCACGACGACCGGGGTCAGCTCGCCGAAACTGCATAGGCGAATCCCTGATTTGCCATCAGCCTGCTCACGCGTGTCCAAGTATTTTCGCGGTGCCTGCAACGTTGCGTGGATAGGCGGCACACGGGTGCGGATGATCGTGCGCTGGCCGGGCCATGTCCCAGCCGGCGTGGGATTTTGACTTCTTCCCTACCCCGGTTGCCGCGGCCGGCGATCCAAACACCAAGGACGAGCTGTGGGGGAAGCAACCAACGAATTGGATCTGCTCACCGGAAAAGGACCGTTCTACCGCGATGAAGCCTTTTACCTCGGCGAAGGTATTTTGGGCGGAAGCCGGCTCGACCTGGCAACTCCGCACGCAGGTTACGTTCATCTTATGATTGTTGCTCGATCCGACTGCCTGGCTTAATGCGAGTGTTCACATCGGTCGTTGGCGCCGATTCGAGTGGTTTTCTAGGAAATGTTGGTCCATCAGAACCGATAACTTGGGACGAAGGAACTTTCGATGCTGAACCGAATCCTCATGGCTGCCGTTCTGACGATCATGATCGCGACCGGAGGAATATCGGGCGCGCGGGCGCAACAACCGATCAGCCTGGGGCAGCCGACAGCCCCCGGCTGGACCTTCGATGTCGCGCCGTATCTATGGATTGCCAACATCAACTCGACCATGAACTTCAATCTGCCGCCCGCGCTTGGCGGCGGAACGGCGTCCACCGATACGTCGATAGGTTTCGGCGACTTGCTGTCCCATCTGAACTTCACGACGATGGTTACGGCTGACGCTCAATATGACCGATTCTCGCTCGTGACCGACTTCATTTATTTGAACCTGAGCGCCGCACCTTCCCGGTTTAGATCGGTCAGGCTTCCCGGCTTAGCGTCGATTCCGCTCTCGACCGGCGTAGAGGCCAGCGTGGGCATGGACCTGACCGCCTACATCTGGACGTTGGCCGGCGGTTATACTTTGGCGGAGGGAAACTGGGGCAACTTCGATGCGATCGCCGGGTTCCGCTTTCTTTCTCTGAATGGCACGCTCAATCATAGCATCGGCATCACGGCGGTAGGACCGCTCGGCAACAGCGCGACCTTCGGGCGCGGCGGCAGCGTGTCCTCGTCGAGCGACATCTGGAACGGTATCGGCGGCTTTCGCGGCCGCGTGCGCCTTGGCAACGCTGGGCTGTTCATCCCTTATTACTTCGATATTGGCGGGGGCGGTTCGAATCTGACCTGGCAGATCGCCTCCGGCCTCGGCTACCACACAGGGTTGGCCGATCTGTCGCTCACTTACCGCTATTTGACCTTTGATCAGGGCAGCGATGCCAAGTTGCAGACCCTGACGGTCAAGGGCCCAATGCTTGCGGTGACATTCACTTTCTAGACCATTTCAGACGGCTGGCGCGGACAGGAGAGTGCGCGGTAGCGGCCTTTCCGATGTGCGGTGAATGGGATAAGCGGAGCGAGTGCACGCCATCAGAGATCGCATCTACGGCGTCATCAAATCGCCCATTTGTCGGCTGTCTGGCGAACGAAAAGGAGGCCCACATGCCCGGGTTCCGGGTGATCAGACGCCGCCAACGATGAACTCGCTCGAGACGTCGACGATCATTTTCGGCTGCTCGTTTGGCATGGGCCTGTTGGGTATGGTGCTGAACTTCAAACTGCCGGACGATCACCTGGACGCGGGATCGAGGGATGTCGTGAAGCTCGTTCTGGGCCTTATTGCCACCATTTCGGCGCTGGTGCTCAGCCTGCTCATCGCATCCGGAAGCAGCACTTTCCAGGCGCAGCAAAACGAAGTGCAGTCGTTTTCGGCCAACGTCATACTGCTTGATCGAGTGCTGTCATTCTACGGTCCGGATGCCAAGGCTCCGCGCGATTTGCTGCGCCAGGGGCTTGTCGCCGTGCATGATCAGATATGGTCGTCCGACGGCGCGCACGCCCCCGAGCTTGATCCAAGAGCAACACAGGGTGCGTCGGACGACTTCATCACCAGTCTAAAAGATCTCGCGCCAAAGAACGACTCGCAGGCCACGTTGAAGAGTCAGGCGATGCAGATCGGTCAGACCCTCGGGCAAACGCGTCTGCTGATGTTCGAACAAATCGGTTCGTCTTTCGCTTGGCCGTTCCTGACCGTGTTGGTATTCTGGATCTGTATGCTTTTTCTTGGCTTCGGTCTTCTCGCCCGCTTCAATCCGACTATTCTGGTCGCGCTGTTCATCGGCGCCGTCTCGGTGTCTGGTGCGATTTTCCTTATACTGGAGCTCAGCTCTCCCTACGAGGGGTTCATGCGAATCTCCGACGCGCCGCTGCGGAACGCTTTGGCCATGGTCGACAAGTAGCGGCGGCATGTCAGTGGATCGGAGGATGGTTCGAGCGGGTCAGGACGGCGAGATGGGCAGGTCCGTCCGCGGGGCGTGGCACCTCATCCAACGCGCGGCTATCGCGGTCACGCTGCTGATGTCGTGTTGGGTCTTGTCGGCAAGTGCGGAAGAGCCGGCCCATTTCGTCGGTGCCGCCGCGTGCTCCGGATGTCATGCGGCCGAGACCGCACTCTGGAAGACATCACATCATGCCAAGGCCATGCAGCCCGCCACATCAGACACGGTGCTTGGTGTGTTCAACGGCGCGGACCAATCGCAGAACGGGGTCGTAACCAGCTTCAGCCGCTCGGGTGAGGCCTTCATGGTGCGAACGGAAGGCGCTGACGGAAAACCGCACGACTATCAGATTGCCTACACTTTCGGGGTCGATCCCCTGCAGCAATACCTGGTCGGCTTCCCCGGCGGCCGGCTTCAGGCGCTGGGTGTCGCCTGGGACAGCCGCGAGCGGGAAAACGGTGGTCAGCGCTGGTTCCAGCTCTACCCGGATCGGAAACTGTCGCCCGGCGATCCGGTGCATTGGACGGGACGGGACCAAACCTGGAACTACATGTGCGCCGGCTGCCACTCGACCAACCTCAAGAAGAACTACAATCTTGCAAGTAACAATTATAGAACGACCTGGACCGACGTCGACGTAGCCTGCGAGGCGTGTCACGGACCGGGCTCCAACCACGTCGACTGGGCCCAAACCGGGAAGCCGCCTCTGGCCAACGCAGATCGGCTGGGATTGACGCTATCGCTGAAGCCCAGCGATCACGGCCGGTGGGAGATGAATCCGGAAACGGGGATCGCCCGGCGTACCGAGAAACTCGCCTCGATGGAGCTCGACACCTGCGCCGCGTGCCACGCGCGCCGAGCGACGATCACGAAGACGCCGCAGCCGGGCACGCCATTTCTTGACTCGTATCTTCCCGCACTGCTGGAACCCGGGCTGTATCATCCGGACGGCCAGTTTGATGGGGAGGTGTTCGAGTACGGTTCGTTCGTGCAGAGCCGCATGTATCGCGCCGGTGTTACTTGTTCAAACTGCCACGAGCCGCATAGCGCGACCTTGCGTGCCGAGGGGAACAGCCTGTGCGCGCAATGTCATATGCCGGCGAAGTTCGATGTTGCGGAACATCATCATCACGAGCCGGGCAGCGCCGGCGCGCAGTGCGTCAACTGCCACATGGCGAAGAAGACCTACATGATCGTGGATGATCGGCGCGATCACAGTATTCGCGTGCCGAGGCCTGATCTGTCCGCCTCGATCGGAACGCCGAATGCATGCACCCAATGCCACCGTGACCGCACTGCAGACTGGGCAGCGCGCGCCGTGGCCGATTGGTTTCCGAATGGTCGTCAAACCGGCTACCACTACGGCACCGCGCTTTATGCGGGGCGAACCGGCGGCGCGGGCGCGGAACGTCGCCTCGATACGTTGATCCTGGATCACGATCAGCCGGGGATCGCTCGTGCAACGGCCTTGACGCTGCTGCCGCGCTACGCTTCCCCGGCCTCAAGCGCGGCGATAGTGGCGGCCGTGGCGGATCCTGACCCGCTGGTCCGTATGGCCGCCCCGCGCGCGCTATCCGCCAGCGCCTCGCCCAGCACTACCCAGGCCGCCTTGTCGTTGTTGCGCGATCCGATTCGCGCGGTTCGAACCGAGACGGCGCGGGTTGTGGCTGGCATGCCCGCGCAGACGATGTCGGCTGAACAACGCAGTGCTTTCGACGCCGCTTACGACGAACTGGTCGCCGCGGAACTGACCAACGAAGACCGGCCCGAGGCACACCTCAATCTGGGGCTGCTGCACACGCGGCTGGCGCAGGCAACCGAGGCGGATGCGGAGTATCGGTACAGCCCTTCGTCTCGATCCCGATTTCGTTCCGGCGCTTCTGAATCTCGCTGATCTTGATCGGATGCGTGGCAGCGACGCGCAGGGTGAAGAACTGTTGCGGAAGGCGATGTCGATCGATCCACGAAATGCAGATGTCCTTCATGCGCTCGGTTTGTCTTTGGTGCGTCAGCACAACTACGCCGAGGCACTGCCACTTCTTCGTCAGGCAGCAGAGTTGGCGCCTGACACGGTCCGTTATGCGTATGTTTACGCGATTGCCCTGAACAGCACTGGATCACCGGAGCAGTCGCGTGCTGTGCTGGCCGAGACCCACAGGCAGCACCCGGCAGACCGGGATGTCCTGGTCGCGCTGATCGCGGGCGCGCGCGGTGCGGGCGATTTCGCAAAGGCTCTGTCATATACGCGCGAACTGGCACAGCTAAATCCGAACGACCCGCAGGTTAAGCTGCTGCTGTCCGATCTGGAAAAGCAGGCAAATCACTGAGGGTGCCCTGTCGGTTTGTCGCTTGTCCGCCTCTTGGAGAAAATGGCGTTTATCAGCTCGCGTAAAACCAAATATGGCGCGATCGTCAGGATGAACCCAACGATCAGCGTCTCCCCGGAGTAGACAAAACCCGGTACGATGACTTGATAAATGACATCCAACACCAGCGCGACAATGAACACCTTGCCGACACTTTTCCATCCGTCCTTGATCATTTTGCCGCGGTCAGATGAATTGACCAGGAGTGTCCATAAATACGGCGGCCTGTGAGCCCTTGCATCTCGCAGTCCGGACAAGATTCCGAAGATCGAAGCTACGACCGGCTGTAGTATTAATCTGAGGCTCAGCGGACCGTGGACCCGATCGGCCAGGTTGACGGCGATTCGCGACCAGAAATCGTTCATCGCGCTCTCAGAGCAGCCTGGAAACAATGCCAATGCACAATAACCCGCCTGCGAACGTCAGGACCACAGACATGACGAGCGTTGGGCGCGCGAGCCTGAATCGGTACGACCGGCGCAGCATCCGAAGCGTCGCGTAATATTCAATGATCCCCAGTGCGAGCGCCACGGTTCCGGTCATCGTAAGCATAATCCCGACGTTTCGCGGGGCGGTCTGGTGAAGCTCGAGCTTTCCGATCTCATTTACCTCTTGGAGGATCTTGTAAAGCGAATAGCCAAAGGTAAACATGGAAAGGGATGTGCGGATCCAGGCCATTAAAGTCCGGTCCGCCGCCATCATCGTGCGCATCACGCCAAGGTCGGGATCAACCTGAACCGGCGCGTTGCTCGCAGGCTCGTTGTTGGTTGTCACGTCCGGCACCTACTTCACCAATTGCGGGAGAGGGCGTGCCGTGCTCTGGTCAGCACGACACGCACGTCTCGATTTTATTCAGGCAGTAGGGGGCGGAAGCTTAGTGGTGACCACCCCCGGAAGCATCCTGAAGGTGCGCCAGCACGGCATCCAGGTTGAACGAGGCCGGTTTCTGACGCGGCGGGAATTTCACGAAGTCCTCGATCTGACTGGAGACTATTGCCTGCATGCCATAGACCAAATACGCATGCGAGATGACCCAATCCCAATAGGTGTTAGAATTTTCATCAGCCCGCTCGAACGGATCGCGGCGAAGGTTGAACATTTTCGGAGCTCGTAGCTTCACGAACGGCTCGAACCAGCATGCCAACTGCTTCGCACGCTGCTCCATCAGCACAACTTTCCAGTCGTTGTAGCGAATGGCCAGAATATCGCCGTCATCGCTGACGTAGAAGAAAAACAGGCGCGGACTTTCCTTGACCTCGCCAGTCAAGTACGGAAGCAGGTTGTATCCATCGATGTGTACCTTGAACGTTTTGGTGCCGGCCTTGTGCCCATTGTGGAGCTTGTTGATGATGTCCGGCTCACCAGCGGCGGCCAGAAAAGTCGACAGCCAGTCCTGGTGGCTGACGATACCATTGAGCACCGTGCCGGCCTTGAACTTTGCGGGCCAGCGAACGAATGCCGGGACGCGCCAGCCGCCTTCCCAGTTGGTGTTCTTCTCGGAGCGGTATGGGGTGATGCCGGCGTCCGGCCAACTGTTGTAGTGAGGTCCGTTATCGGTTGAGTACATAACGATCGTGTCGTCGGCAATGCCGAGTTCGTCGAGCTTGTCCAGCATCCTGCCGATGTTCTCGTCATGCGCCACCATGACGTCATTGTAGTCACCCTGGCCGCTTTTTCCCTTGTGCTTCTCAGCGCAGTGGGTGCGGAAATGCATGGCGGTGGTATTATACCACATGAAAAAGGGCTGGTCGGCCTTGTGTGTATCTTCGATGAAACGCAGCGCGTGGCCGGTGACTTCGTCGTCGATAGTTTCCATCCGCTTTTTGGTCAGCGGGCCGGTGTCCTCGATCTTCTGCCCGCCCTTACCGTCAGCCCAGGAGTGGAGCACGCCCCGGGGTCCGAAATGCTTCTTGAACTCCGGGTTCTTTGGATAGTCCGGGTCCTCGGGTTCCTCCTCCGCATTGAGGTGGTAGAGGTTGCCAAAAAATTCGTCGAAACCGTGCGCGGTCGGCAGAAATTCGTCCCGATCACCGAAGTGATTCTTGCCGAACTGGCCTGTCGCGTAGCCCAGCGGCTTCAGCAGTTCCGCGATCGTTGGGTCTTCCGCTGACAAACCGACTTTGGAACCCGGCATTCCGACCTTCGTCAGGCCGGTACGGATCGGGTTTTGCCCGGTGATGAACGCGGCGCGGCCCGCCGTGCAACTTTGCTGGCCGTAGTAATCGGTGAAGGCCACGCCCTCATTCGCAACGCGGTCGATGTTGGGCGTGCGATAGCCCATCTGTCCTCGGTTGTTGAAGCTGATGTTCCACCAGCCGATGTCGTCACCCCAAAGGATCAAGATGTTCGGTTTTTTCGTCGCCATGATTGTTTCCCTCCGATTACGCTGCGGTTTGAACGGCCGGATGGCAGAAGTGCTTCCGGCCCGCGTCACTTGGCTGCTCCGCTCTCGCCGCCGGCCGATGATTGAGACCGAAGTCCGGATTGTATAGACGCCATTCGTCCTTCCCTCGGCGTAGCGGTCGCGGCACCTACTCTGCTGAACGGTGAAGGCGGTGGTCTGTCGCCGTGGCAGAAGCGGAACTTTCGCCCGCTTCCGCAGGGACAAGGTTTGTAGGGCCCGCGCCTCGCATCCTCGGCCGCGACCAACTTCATCACGTCGGAAGGTGGGCGACCGCGCCGCAGCAGTTCGGCCATGGTCCGCATCGCTGGCCTGGTGTGGGTGAAGAACAACTCCAGGCCTGAACAAAGGTAATTATGGCCTGGCTCATCGTCGCGCGAAAGCGCGAACCGATCTTTCGGACAGCCGCCGTTGCAAAGCGGCCTGACCTCGCATCGGCGGCACTGGGCGGTCAAGGTATCGCGCTTGTCTCGGCCGAATTTCTGCTGCTCCGGCGAGGACACCATCTTCTGCATGTGCGTCTGGTGAATATTACCGAGCAGAAAGCGTGGCTCGACAAAATGATCGCAGGAATAGAGATCGCCATTGGACTCCAACGCGGGACCAAAGCCGCAGGTAGGGGCATGGATGCACAGCAAATGGCGGCCGAAATAGGCTTCCAACGTGACGTCAAACAGTTGGACGTAGACCTTGCCTATGTCGTGGCGGACCCATTCCTCGAAGACATCGATCAGAAAGCGGCCGTATTGCTCGCTACCGACGGTACGCGCCGTGACGAGATTGCCGGTTTGGGTGTAGAGCAGACGTTTCTGACCGGGCCGTTCGCTCCAGCCCTGGTTGGCGATTTGCACCGTCGCCTCGGTTGCACGCTCGACGATCGGGATGAACTGCACCCACTTCGCGCCCAGTTCGTCGCGGAAAAAGCGATAGACCGTGCTGCCGTGTTTCTCGTTGGCGGCATTGACCGTGCATAGGATGTTGAATTCGACACCGTGTTGACGCAGCAGCCGCCAACCGCGCATCACCAGGTCGAACGTGCCCTGTCCGCGGCGGTCGTTCCGATAGGTGTCGTGCAGTTCGCGCGGACCATCAACACTGAGGCCGACGAGAAAGTTGTGTTCCTTGAAGAAGGCGCACCAATCATCATCGATAAGGATACCGTTGGTCTGAAAGGTATGTTGCACCGCCTGGCCGGGCTGGCGGTACTGCTCGACGAGTTCGACGGAACGCCTGAAAAAGTCGAGCTTCATGAGCGTGGGCTCGCCGCCCTGCCACGCCACTATCACCTCTGGCGTACGGTGCGACTCAAGCAACTGACTGATATAAGCCTCGAGCGTGGCCTCGGACATCCGGTGCTTGTCGTTCGGATAGAGCGCCTCTTTGGATAAAAAGAAACAATACGCGCAGTCGATATTGCAGGTGGATCCGCTCGGTTTCGCCAGCAGGTGGAAGGCAGGCGGCGTGTCACGGGTTGTCGGCGAAAGCCCCGCAGTGTGTTCATTGAGGGCCGCCATGGTGTTGACCTCAGGGATTTCGACGATGAACCGACGGTCAGGGGTTGACCGATGAAAGCTACAGCATCTTTTTCAAGCGTCAAAGCCTATGTACCGGGCAACGGGTGCGCTATGCAAATCCGGCAGACGATCGCCGGGTTAGCCCTGGCAAGCCCCATGCGGCCCCCTTTTGTGAAATCCCGGGGCTACTGCTCTGTCACCTCAATCCGTGCCCAACTTGGATCCGAATTGAACTGCGTTATACTTGCCGCGCTTCGTGCTGTCTGCGGCCCGAGGTCCTTTTGCAATACAACGCCGTCCTGATTGACAATAAAGCTCATGATGCCTGACGAGGCGTAATTCGCTGGCCAGGCGATCAACGCGAATCCCCCAGTCATTCGGCCTTTCTGCACATAACGCTTCGCGCCGCCGGGCGCCGCGGCTCACGGCGCCCAAGCCCGGGCAACCCTCGGTTCATGATGATGCCGCCGCACCGGGATATGGTGCGCTGACCCGAGCGCGAGACTACACGCTCAAGACTTCAGCGCGGTGAACGCGTAGTTGCATGCCGTCCCGTTGATCTGGCCGGCCAACTGCGACCCGGTAATCTGGCCGACCATCTGAGCTTCGCCATTTTGGCTTGTCGCGTTGAAGGAGCCGTCAGGCGCGACGACAACCGCAAAGGTTGGGGAGAGGGAATAATGTGAGTCTTTCGGGACGTTGGGATGCAACAGAACGTAGTTGAACGCGCTATTTTGGAGGGCGAGGGAGATCGCGGGCGGCGTGTCGCACCAGCTGGTCTGTTCTCGCGGAACACCGGTGGATGTCACCCGGATCGAACCCCGGTAGGTGCCATCGAACGAAACCGGCGATGTCAATGACGGCGGCGGCGGGGCGGCCGGCGGTGCAGATGCGGCGCACCCGCCAATCGCGGTGACGAGGATGATGGTGGCAAACCGCTCCAGTCCTGCACGCATTTTGAACCTCTGATGCCAGGTGACCGCACGATATCGCCAGGTTTCCCCTTTGTTATCCTGGAAAGGGGACAAGCATCCAGGCGCTTGCGGACGTCACGGCCACGCAAAATACGCTGGCGAGGAAGCCAATCTGTCATGATAACTCGTGGGCGTCTCCAGGCCGGTTCCTGTTCCGGCCTGGTTGCTCCTCGACCCGTTGGTCTACCTAGTGGATGATGATCTCGACACGACGATTCTGCGGCTCGCGGACACCCGGGCCGGTCGGCACCAACAGATGCGTTTCGCCGAAGCCTTGGATCGCGATCGCGGCTTCTGGCACACCGTCCTTAACCAGTTCCGCCGCGACCGCCTTGGCGCGCCGCACTGACAGGCCCTGATTGTACTTCGGGGTGCCGGACGTATCGGTGTAACCATTCACCTCAATACGCGTGTATTGAACCTTGGTTGAGTTCGCCGCAGCCTCTGAGACGATCTGGCGGGCGCGATCGGTCAGATCCGCCTTATCCCAGTCGAAAAACACCAGGTAGCTGCGGGCGACTGCCGGGGCTGGCATCGCCACTGGAGCCGGAGGGGGCGGCGGCGGTGGCGCTCCGAAGGCGTAGCGAATGCCGAACACGAATGTATTGTTCAGCTCATGCCCCAACTGAAATGAGCCGAAACCGGTACGGGTTCCGACCCCAGGTGTGGTGACCGCAAGTCCCGCATTGTAGGTACGAGTTCCGGTCAATGCCAAGATGTGATACTCGGCGGTAAGCGCCAGGCCCGGCACAGAGGGAATTTCGTACGCTGCGCCGACAATGCCCTGTGCCGCGAATGACGCACGCTTATCGCCCGATGAGATGGTTGCCAGGTTCCCGGCCGGAGTTGTGCCGGTTGTCGAGAAGTCGTTCAACGCGGCCCACTGATAGCCCAGGCCAATGCCGAGATAGGGCACCAGTTGTGGAACAAGGTCGTAGAAGTCATAGTCAAAATTGACCATTGGACCCCAAACGTTCTCATGGCCACTGGCGCCCGTGGATAGACCCACCCCGGTCACCCTGGTGGTTGTGCTGGTCCGAGAGAATGAGTTGTTCATCCAGTCCCAGGAAAGCTCGATACGCATCCCGTTACCAAGTCCGTAGCCGAGCGCTCCGGCAGCCGCTGCACCAATTCCAGTCGAAAAGTTTGCATTGGGCGTGTTAAGCCCACCGGCACCGGGAATATTACTCGTGATGTTATTGATATTGGGATTAACCTTGATGTTGAAGCCGCCGGCCGCGCCGACGTAGACGCCCGTAACCGGCTCATTCGCCGTCTGCGCCTCTACGGCAAGAGGGACCATCAACATCGTGGTGGCCAAGAGTGCTTTGCGGAAGATCATCGGTCTATCCTACCTGTTGGGGCGCCTGGCTGCGGCGACAACTTAACGCTCATGGTCGCCACGCGCACGTGGGGCGATACTGGGTTCTTGGATCGAGTCTGGGAGAACCGGTCTCCCGCTCGCTATGCAGAAATGGCAATATCCTGACCAGGAGTTCATCTGCAATGGGTGGTGTTACCGGCGTGGGCGGAAAGTGGCAATATTGTCACACCCAAACGAGGGCGACCGGCGTTCGGCCGGGGGCAGGCGACCCGAGAGCCGTCGGCCGGGCCAGTGCGTCGTGGCCGGCACAAACGGCGTGGGTTTAGCCCGGATCGAGCCCGGCCTCGCGCGCCAGCGCCATCAACGCTGAGTTGATGTCCGCCTCGGTCTTGCCCATGGCGGCGAGCAGGGCGGCGTAATTGGCGATCGCCGCCTCGCGGTGCGGGTGGGCGTGGCCGGTGTCGCGCTGGAAGGCGAGGAAGATCGCCAGTGCGCGGCGCATCAGCGGTTCCGCCTCGCCGAGCCGGTTGGTGGCTTGCAGCAACCGGGCGAGGTTGTTGAGGCGGATCGCGACGTTCGGATGGTCCGGGCCGTAGCTGGCCTCGTCGATCGCCAGCGCGCGGCGCATCAGCGGTTCCGCCTCGCCGAGCCGGTTGGTGGCTTGCAGCAACTGGGCGAGGTTGTTGAGGTCGGATCGCGACGTTCGGATGGTCCGGGCCGTAGCTGGCCTCGTCGATCGCCAGCGCGCGGCGCATCAGCGGTTCCGCCTCGCCGAGCCGGTTGGTGGCTTGCAGCAACTGGGCGAGGTTGTTGAGGTCGCGCGCGACGTTCGGATGGTCCGGGCCGTAGCTGGCCTCGTCGATCGCCAGCGCGCGGCGCATCAGCGGTTCCGCCTCGCCGAGCCGGTTGGTGGCTTGCAGCAACTGGGCGAGGTTGTTGAGGTCGCGTCGCGACGTCCGGATGGTCCGGGCCGTAGCTGGCCTCGTCGATCGCCAGCGCGCGGCGCATCAGCGGTTCCGCCTCGCCGAGCCGGTTGGTGGCTTGCAGCAACTGGGCGAGGTTGTTGAGGTCGCGCGCGACGTCCGGATGGTCCGGGCCGTAGCTGGCCTCGTCGATCGCCAGCGCGCGGCGCATCAGCGGTTCCGCCTCGCCGAGCCGGTTGGTGGCTTGCAGCAACTGGGCGAGGTTGTTGAGGTCGGATCGCGACGTCCGGATGGTCCGGGCCGTAGCTGGCCTCGTCGATCGCCAGCGCGCGGCGCATCAGCGGTTCCGCCTCGCCGAGCCGGTTGGTGGCTTGCAGCAACTCGGCGAGGTTGTTGAGGTGCGATCGCGACGTCCGGATGGTCCGGGCCGTAGCTGGCCTCGTCGATCGCCAGCGCGCGGCGCATCAGCGGTTCCGCCTCGCCGAGCCGGTTGGTGGCTTGCAGCAACTGGGCGAGGTTGTTGAGGCGGATCGCGATACGGGGGTCGTTTGGCTGGAAGTTCGCCTCGGCGATGGCGAGAGCGCGCCGGTAATAACGGTTCCGCGCGCCGATGCAGCGCTTTTGCATTGAACAGCATGGCGAGACGACCCATCACATCCACCGTCGGCTCGGCGATGCCCGCCGCGTCGGCGTATCCTGCGACCGCCTCGGCATGCGGCGCCAGCGGGTCCAGGATCTTCCAGGTCCGCACATCCTGTGCATTGCCGGTGAAGGCCGCGTCGATCCAGCCCAGCGCCTCGGTCAAGCGGTGCCTTTCTGTCCCCGCCTGCGCCAGCCCGCGCCTTGTTACGTCCAGGATCAGGCGGTGCAGCAGAAAGGTCTCGGTTTCCGGATCGCGCGTGGCCAGCGAGTATTTCGTCAGATCGTCCAGCGCGGCGTGCGGGTCGTCCGCCGTGGTCACGCCGGGCACCGGCACGTCCAGCAGTGATTCCGGCACCGGTTCGGGGGCCAGGAATGCGAGACGTTGGAGCAGGTCGCGGCCCGCCGGGGTCAGTTGATCCACCGAGGCCTGCCAGGTTTCGGCCACGGCGTGGTGGTAGCCGGTGATCTCCGGGCGCGCCCAGCCGACCACGCGGGCGCGGTTGCCTTGCCAGATTTCCTGGTATTTCGCGAAGCTCCAGCCGCGGGCTTCGATGGTCGCGGCGGCCATTTCCAGGGCCAGGGCCAATTGGCCGAGCGCCTCGGCCAGGGCGCGTGCCTCGGCGGCGTCACCGGGTGTGCGATGGCGGCCGGTTTCGGTGGCCTCCAGCAGGAAGGACGTCGCGTCGTCGAGGCTCAGCACGTCGAGGTCCAGGCGTTCCACGCCGCGGGGGAACTGTGTCAGGCGGCTGGTCATGAGGACGTGGCCGCCGGCGAGGCGTCCGAGCAGGCGGTGGGCGGCGGCGAGGGCGGGCTCGGTGTCGATGTTGTCGAAGATCAGCAGCCAGGTGGGATTGGCGTTGAGCCAGTCCAGCACCGGCTTCGAACCGCACGGCTTCCTCGGGTGCCGCGGCGGCGGGCAGGCGAAGCGGGGCCGCCAGGGCAGCGAGGGCGGTGTGCAGTTTGTCCGGGGTCTCGGCGTCCAGCAGGAACAGGGCGGTGTAGTCGTCGCGGTGCGCCCAGGCATACTCCACGGCGGCTCGGGTTTTGCCGACGCCGCCCATGCCGTGCACCGCTATGCCGGCGATCGCGGCGGTGCCGCCGTCGGGGCGGGTGAGGCTGGCGTGCAGACGGTCCAGGAAGGTCTTGCGGCCTTTGAACAGGGTGCCGATGGAGGGATAGTGGAGGTCGATGGGTTTCGGGGCCAGCTTTTCCGATATCTGGGCCGAAACCGCCGGTGGCAGCGGGCTTCGCAGCAGGTCTTTGAGAACCTCCGCGCGGAATTCGTGCACGCTGCCGACCGAGGTCCATTGCGGGCCGGGCGCCTTGACGTGAGCAATGAACGCTGACTGCAAGGCCTCGCGGTCGCCGGGCGGTGTGGCAGGCTTGTCTCGCTTGAATTCGTCGGTCGCGAAGTAGATGAGGCATTTCTTGCCGAAATGCCGGGCGAAGAACATCTCCCACTGGGTGTAGGATGCTTCGGTAATCCCCTGCGGGAGATCGTCGCGAAACCGCTCGGCTTCGATCGCGGTTGGGAAGCCGGCTCCACTGCGGGAGCCGATCAGGAAGATCACCACGTTGCAGGTTTCGATATAATTCCGTAGCTTGTGCAGCAGAGTTTCCGCATTGTCGTCATAGCGAAAGCTGCGCTGCACGCGCACGATCAGGTCGTGCGACTGCAGATCGTTGGCCAGGGCATCGCGCACGGTGCCAAATTCGCTGCTCACCGCCGAGAGGAAGACACGGAACTGATCCATGCTGAATACCTAAGCCGGAACAGGGAAGGAGACGATCCTGACAGGTGCTTAGGGAGAATGGAATGGGCGTTGGGTAGGCGCGAGCCCACCATCGGCATTACTCATCTCGACGAAGTAATTCCGTGAGTGAGGGGCGTTGCTGGTAAGAAAAGGGATGTCGGGTCACGATGGTCATGGGTCCGGTTTGCACTTCGTAATGGCGTAGATCGCGGCGAACCCGGATTGGGCCAGCAGCCGGAAGCGCTCGGGGGGCAGGGCGGGCACCGCATCCGCGTCCATCAGCAACGCGTAGTCGAAGCCGCAGACGTCGGCGGCGGCTGCCTCGGCGCGGTCGGGCATGCTGCCGATGCGGTTCGCGAGTGAGCGGTAGGGCTCGCGTGTTTCGATGGGCTGCTGTGAGGCGTTGTCGAACTCGAACGGCCAGTAGGCTCGGTGTTCGATCAAGGCGAGCGCGCCCAGATGCTCGTCGGTTCGGGCGCCGTTGGATAGCAGTCGCCAGCGTGGGTTGGCGCTCCAGTAGGCCGGCGCCTCTTGCAGGCCTGCCTCGGCGACATACACGGATTGTCCCGGCTGGACCGGGGCGAGAACCGCGCGCAAGTCGGCGAGGTCGGCGGCGTGGGCCGCCCAGGCTGTCATCAGCAGCGCCATGCGGGTGGCGAACAGCAGCACCAACCCGGTGGCGACGACGCGGCGAAATCCCGGCGGCCAGCGAGTGGGGACGAAGCCGGCGAACGCCATGAAGCCCAGCATGATGGCGAAGCGCGTATCGAGGGCGTAGGTCCCCTTCCACGCATAGGGCGCCACGAGGAACGCGATCAGCAACAGCGTCGTGGTGACGGCGGCGGGGCCGGGCACTCGGCCCCATCGTCAGCAGCAGACATATCGCGGGCAGTACGATCGCCGCCGCGGCGGTCGTCATGTCGAGCGGCCAATTGTAGTTGGTGAACGTCGTGGCAAGCTGCAGCAGCTTGGCGCCGAGCGGGAGGAACTCGGCATCCCCGCCGAGCTGGCGCAGGGGCGAGATCGCGTAGAGCGCGGTTGGGGCGGCGAAGACCAGCAGCAGGGCGGCGCCGCGGCGCAGGACGCTGGCCGGATCGCGGTATAGCCGGAACAGCTCGGCGCCGCCGACGAGCAGGGCGAAGAACAGCAGACCCATCAGATGGCAGGCGAACAGGACCGGGGCGCCTAATGTTGC
This sequence comes from uncultured Pseudomonadota bacterium, assembly GCA_963832865.1. Taxonomy (GTDB): domain Bacteria; phylum Pseudomonadota; class Alphaproteobacteria; order Acetobacterales; family Acetobacteraceae; genus Rhodopila. The sequence continues at coordinate 222,600 of CAWHWH010000048.1, read as the reverse complement.
CAGGGCGATGGCCCAGACCGGATGCTGTTCGCGCCAGCGGAGCCACGCGGCGGCGAGCAGCAGTGCCACTCCGATGCCGATCTGGAAATTCAGGAAGCCGCCGAGCAGGGAACTGTTGTAGGCGACGAGGCCGACACCGAGCGACCACCATCGTCCGCCGAGGGCAGTGTTGTAGGCGATGGTGCCGAGCACCGGCAGAAGGATAGCGGCGGCGATGAGGAGGCGGCCAACGACGTGCACCGGCAGGATGTGAAGTAACGGCGGTCCCGCGAGGTCGAGTGCGAGGTTCGGGATGATTGACCAATGCGCGGCGTAAAACCGCGCAAGAACGGGGTCGTGCGGAAGCGAGGCGAGGACGAATATGCGCGCCAGGTGGTTCGGGTAGTCCAGCAGGGGCGGTACGTCGACGATCAGCAGCGGTGCGAGCAACACCGCGCACAGACCGATCACGGCCGCCGGCCAGGCGACACTCTTGGCGCCACGCCGAGATGCAGCGGTTAGCACGTTGCGGTGTGATAGGCAGTCCAGGTGCAAGGGGCGGCCGATTTTGTCGTGGCGGTGCGGAGTGACATCATGTGGCCGCGTTGGTTGATCCGCCCGCTGATTGAACACGGCTGGCGGATCTTAAGCGGTTGCGCCCGGAATCGACATTGCTGATTTTGGCCGGCTAGCAAGGGGTGGTGTATGGTTCTTCCGGCTGAGTTCTCGCTGATCGCCCGCCACTTCCGTCCGCTGGCGGGTCCGGGCGCGCTGGACCTGACCGACGATGCCGCCGTGTTGACGCCGCCGCCGGGGCGGCAGTTGGTCCTGACGGCGGATGCGATGGTCGCGGGCGTCCACTTCCTGCCGGACGACCCACCAGACCTGGTCGGCCGCAAGCTGCTGCGGGTGAACCTTTCCGACCTCGCGGCAAAGGGCGCGGTGCCCCTGGGCTATTTGATGACCGTTTCGACGCCGAAGGACACGCCGGAGGCCTGGTTCGCCGGATTTGCGGCCGGGCTGGCGCAGGACCAGGCGACCTACGGGGTGACGCTGCTGGGTGGCGACACGACCTCGACGCCGGGTCCGATTTCGCTGTCGCTGACGATCATTGGGCATGTTGCGCCGGACACCGCCGTGCATCGGTTCGGCGCGCAGGACGGGGACGAGATCTGGGTGACGGGAACGATCGGCGATGGCGCGCTGGGACTGGCCGTGGCGCAGGGCCGGCTGGTCGATCCGACCGGTTTTCTGTTGGACCGCTATCGGCTGCCTCAGCCGCGAGTTGGGTTGGCGTTGGCCGGCATTGCCTCGGCTGCGATGGATGTGTCGGACGGTCTGGTCCAGGACCTTGGCCATATCTGCCGAGCGAGCGGGCTGGCGGCGGAGCTGTTCGCCGGGAAGGTGCCGCTGTCGGACGCTGCTCGGGCGGCCGGGCCGGATTGGCTGGTCACATGCCTGACCGGGGGTGACGATTACGAACTTCTGCTGGCGGTGCCGCCTGCCCGTTGTGACGCTCTGCGGCGGGAGGCTGGACGCGCGGGCATTCCGGTCACTCAGGTCGGAGACTTCCATTCCGGACCGCCCGAGGTCATGGTGCGTCAGGCCAATGGAGAACCGCTTGCTCTGACAAGGGAGGGTTGGAGCCACTTTTAACTCCGTTTGCGCTGGGCGGGATACCGGCGGCGCGTGACCAGGGGCATCCAAGAAGATGAACAAGAATGTCTGGTTGCTGTTCGCCTGCCAGGCGCTGATGAACGCCGTGATGTCCGGACAGACCGTTATGGCGTCATTGGTCGGCTACAAACTGTCCGGCACGGCGTTGAACACGCTGCCGATGGCAATCCAGATGGTCGCCGTCATGAGTGCCTCGCTGGTAGCCGGATACGCGTTTCCGCGGATCGGCCGGCGCGGCGGTTTCTGGCTGGGCTGCGGCATCATGATGTGCGGCAGCCTGACCTTCGCCCTGGGCATCTACAGCGGGAATTTTGCCATCTATTGCCTGGGCGCGATCCCGGCGGGGCTTGGTTTCGGCATTTCCCAACACCTGCGCTTCGCGGCGGCGGAGGTCGCCGATCCCGACGCCAAGGCTCGGGCGATATCTCTGGTGCTCGCCGGAGGGGTGGTGGCGGCGATCGTCGGGCCGGAGATGGTCAAGCGGACTCACGCTCTGATCCCAAATCATGTCTTTCTGGCAACGTATCTGTATCTGCCGATCTTGCCGATCATCACGGCGATCCTGCTGGGCTTCGTTCGGGTGCCTCCGGCTTTGAAGAGAAGCGGCATTCCGGTGCCGTTCCGGGTGATTTTCCGCCGCCCGGATTTTGTCACGGCGGTGGTCAGTTCGCTGGTGGGCTACGGGACGATGAATCTGGTCATGGCATCGACCCCGTTGCAGATGATGATCTGCGGCTTCGGCGTGGCGGCGAGCGCCGACGTTATACGGGCGCATTCGTTGGCGATGTTCGCTCCGGGCTTTGTAACCGGACGGCTGATCCAATGGTTCGGCATCCATCAGATCATCCTGCTCGGTGGACTGCTGACGCTCGGCTGCGTGGCGCTGAACGTCTATGAGCCACCCTTCTTCGCCACATTCATGATCGCGCTGACCCTGCTGGGCGTGGGTTGGAACTTCATGTTTGTCGGGGGAACGACCTTGCTCACGACGGCCTACGCACCGGAGGAGCGGGTCCGCGTCCAGGCAACCCACGATTTCATCGTGTTCGGCAGCGTAGCGGTGACCGCGGTGACCTCAGGCGCGGTTCAGCAGATGTTGGGGTGGGATGTATTGAACCTGACGGTGGTGCCACCGGTGCTGATCGCCTTTCTGGTGGTCGGATGGCACTGGGTGGCGCGGTCGCGGACGGCGGTCGTGGCCTAAAGCCAACCGCCACTTGCCCCTCGCGCAAGATGATGGTCACCTTCCGGCAGGAAACCGACGAGGAAACGCCGATGCCCGCCGCTGCGGAATTCCGTGCCGAAACGCGCGCCTGGCTGGAGGAGAATTGCCCACCGGTCATGCGCACCTTCATGCCGGAGAACGAGCAGGTCGCCGGCGGCAAGCAGGCAAAATACGTGCGCCCGGAGCAGAAACAATGGCTCGACCGCATGGCTGCTAAGGGCTGGACCGCCCCTACCTGGCCGAAGCAATACGGTGGTGGCGGCCTGTCGAACGACGAAGCGCTGATCCTGGAAGAGGAGATGCAGGACCTCGCCTGCCGTCCTCCGCTCCGCGGCATGGGCCTTTCGATGCTCGGTCCCGTACTGCTGGAATATGGGACGGAGGAGCAGCGGCAGACCCACCTGCCGCCGATCATTCGCGGCGACATTCGCTGGTGCCAGGGCTACAGCGAGCCCGAAGCCGGATCGGATCTTGCCAGCCTGCGCACGCGCGCTGTGCTGCAAGGCGAGCACTTCCTGGTCAACGGCCACAAGATCTGGACGTCCAACGCGCATAAGTCGGACTGGATCTTCTGCCTCGTCCGGACCGATCCCACGGCGAAAAAGCATGAGGGCATCAGCTTTTTGCTGATCGACATGGACGATCCCGGGGTTCGGCCGCGGCCGATCCGGCTGATCAGCGGCGCCTCGGTGTTCTGCGAAACGTTTCTGGAGAATGTCCGCGTTCCCGCTGGCAACCTGGTTGGGCCGCTCAACAAGGGCTGGACCATCGCCAAACGCCTGCTGGAGCATGAGCGCAAAGGCATCGGCGGCATCGGCGCCCGCAATGTCGCCAAGTTCGAGATCTCGGTGGAAGGCGTCGCCAAACAATACGCGGGCGAGAAGGACGGTCAGATCGCTGACCCGATCCTGCGTGACCGCGTTGCCGCTTACGCCATGGACGCCCACGCCTTCCAGCTAACCCGCCGGCGCGCCGCCGAGGAAGCTGAAGCCGGCGCCGCTCCCGGTCCGCTGTCGGCGATGTTCAAGCTGCAGGCAACCGAACTCAACAAGCGCCGCTATGAGATGCTGCTGGAGGCTGAGGGGTTCCAAGGCCTCGGCTGGGAGGGTGAAGGTTTCACATCGGACGAACTGCTTTACACCCGCGAATGGCTGCGTTCCAAGGCCAACACGATCGAGGGCGGGACGTCGGAAGTCCAGTTGAACATCATCGCCAAGCGCGTACTTGGCCTGCCGGACTAGCGCGGGCCAAACGAAGAGAACGCCGATGCCCCTGATCCTGTCTGAAGAAGCCCGGATGGTGCGCGAGACCGCACTGGATTTCTTCCGCGAACGCAGCCCCGTCACTGCGTTACGGAAATTGCGTGACACTAACGATCCCGATGGCTTCTCGCGCGAGCTGTGGCGGCAGATGGCGGAGCTTGGGTGGACCGGCTTTCTGATCGCCGAGGACGACGGCGGGTCGGGGTTCGGCATGACCGGGCTGGCCCAGGTTATGGAGGCGGCCGGCCGTACCCTGACCGCCTCACCGCTGGTGTCGACTGCGACGTTGGGCGCCTCGCTGCTGGCGCTGGGCGCGACCGAAGAACAGAAGGCCAAATACTTGCCGCCGCTGCTGGCCGGCGAACATATCTTCGCGCTGGCGTTGGAAGAGGGCACCAGCCACGCGCCCGGGCGGATCACCCTGAGCGCCGAACGCGACGGCTCCGGTTATCGCCTGAAGGGCAAAAAGACCTTCGTGCTGGACGGCCATATCGCCGACACACTGATCGTTGCCGCAATCACCGGCGCCGGGATCACGCTGTTTCTCGTCCCGGGGGAGGCCGCCATCCGCACGCGCCTGACGATGGTGGACAGCCGCAACGCCGCACTCATCCGCCTCGACAACGTGGCGGTCGGCCCCGACGCCGTGCTCGGCCGCGTCGGAGGCGGCGCGGACCTGCTGGATCCGGTCCTGGACCGAGCCCGCGCCGCGCTGGCGGCGGAGATGCTTGGGAGCGCGCAAGAAGCCTTCGACCGCACGGTCCAATACCTCAAGGAGCGCAAGCAGTTCGGTGTTGCCATTGGCAGCTTCCAGGCGTTGAAGCACCGTGCTGCGCAGATGTTCTGCGAGGTCGAAATGACCCGCTCGGCTGTTTTGGCCGCCGTCTCGGCGCTGGACAGCAGTGCCAACGACGCCGCTGCCCTGGTCAGTCTTGCGAAGGCCAAAGCGAATGAAACCTTCTTTCTGTGTGGAAACGAAGGGGTGCAGATGCACGGCGGCATCGGCATGACGGACGAACACGAGATCGGCTTCTTCCTAAAGCGAAGCCGCGTCGCTCAGGCGAGTTTCGGGAACACTGCCTTCTGCCGCGATCGTTACGCCCGGCTTATGTCGTTTTAGTGCCCACTAGTTGTCCCGCCAAAGCATGGCCGAGGCGGTGCCTTCGTCCTGAAACACCTGGAGCACATCGCTGATACTGGTGACTGAAACGTTGTTAACGACGACTTCGTAAACCAGGTGCCTGCCGCCTTTTGTTGCAATGTAGCCGGCGAAGGCCTGACCTTTGAGCAGAAGCCCAGAGGCCGTCCCGGCGGCGTAGGTGCCGGTTTTCGCCCGTACCTGCCCGGTCGCTCCGGCAAGCGTGGGGTCGGACTGGAAGTCCGTGACGACGGCAAGCGAGCCGTCCACTCCCAGAATTGGCAACGCGTCAAAGAAGGTCGAGAACGTAGGGCGGCTGCTCAGCTCGGTCAGCATTTTGATGATCGCCCCGCTGGTCGCGACGGTGTCTCCGCCGCCGGAGCCATCAAAGAACTGGAACTGGTCATCCGGTATTCCGTACATTGACGGAAGAACGTGCCGTTCCACGTCAAGAGCGTCGGTTATATTGTTGACGCCCTGGGTCAGTCCAAAGAGCACCAGACTGGTATCGGCGCCGATGTTATAGCTGATTTTCAGGATGAGTTTCATGTCGTCCGAATAGGGCAGGCCGGTCAGCTCAGCGACCCGCTTATCCGCCTGGTAGGACCCGCTGTCGGGCAGCATGTCGGCGCTGTTCTGAGCCACGTGGGCAGCGTCAACGGTCACGCCTTCCGCCTCGAGCGCTTCGATGAACACGGTGCGGGCGTAGTTCGAAGGCTCGACGATGCGGAACGTCTGGACCAGCGGGAATGTCCCGGTGAACGCTGGCTTGAAGTCGATCGGGAGTTCGCCTTCGATCGTCGCCGAACAGCCGCGCTGGCCGATGCATTGCGGCAACTCCGGGTCCAGCTTGAGCGTGTCGTCGGAACCTGCCGTGCCGGTGAGCAGCTTGTTCTTTATCCGCAGGGCGGAGGAGAGCGGTCGGACCGCAACCTGGGCGCGTTTACCGACAGCGGTAGGCTGGATCGACGCGTCCACAACGTCGTCGTTAACAAAAATGGGCCGCACGTAGAACTGCTCTCGGAAGTCAAATGGCTGGAACAGCCGGTCGTCGATAGTGACGTCGCCCGTGATCCTGGTAATGCCTTGCTGTGCGACCTGATCCGCGAGTGCCCGATACCCCGCGAGCGGATCGGGCGCTGACAGGACCGCATTACCCAGCGAATCGGCTTCGTTGTGGTCGAAGTTGGTAACCGCGATGGTCCCGTCCGAATTGGTTCTCCCACCCATCGTCAGGTCGCCCGACGCGACCAGCACGAGATCGCCGTGCAGGACGCCATCACCGCTCATCTCGCCGCGGCGGAAGACAGGGGTGTTGTATCGATGGTCGGGGCCGATCTGGTTCACCAGCTCACCCACGGAGAAGATTTTGCGAACGGAGCCAATAAATAACAGGCAGTCCGGCTGCAAATCGATCAAAGTCTTCCCGCTATCCAGGTCAACAACATGCAATCCCCAAATCGCCCCGTTGTAGAACGGTTTGTCGAATATTGCCTGGATGTCGGCGGGGACACTTTGATGATCGATAACGCACTGAGTTTGGGCACGCGCGGCCGCAGGGGCCGACGCCAAGGCGCTCAGGACAGCCGCCGCTGCAATTTTCGCGAGTTCAAATATTGATGGGCGCCGCTGACGACGTTTATTATCATATGACTTCACCAGAACAGCTCCCACAAATACGTCATAGTATCGAACACTCAGTGTGTCGCTTATCTCAGCAAGTGTGGGCCCGGTCAAGGCAGGTGGGCAGATCCCCCGGGTGCTGTAGCGCTCGATGGCTTAGCTTAGCTCGGCTTTGGCCGTTTTGGCCGCATAGCAAGCTAATACCCACGATCATCGGATGGCAAGTTGCCGCGAAACGGCGCCGATCAACCCCTTCGAGCGCGGGGGTACGCGAGTGTCGCGCTTCCGGGTAATAGTATCCTTTTTGCACCACGGTGGGTGCCAGCGACGAGATCGGTTCCGCGGCTATTTGCCGTCGGGCAGTTTGGGAACGCTCTTGGTGCTCAAGCCCTCGCTCTGCAGCAGCTGTTTGTCGATGCTGTCGAGTTCTTGATTCTCAGCCCGTTGCTGAGCCGGCGGGGGCACAATGCCGGCGGCTTTCTCACGCGGAGCAAGTTCGCTTGGGGTTGGCTGGTAGTCATAGCCGTTCGCCCGGTTGCCAATCTCCCTCGGTGGCGAACCGCCGCCCCCGCCGCCTTGCGCCATCGCGGCACCGGCGAAACTCAGAACCGCGATCATGGTAGATACGAACACACGCATGGCGATACCTCGCGACCGGGCACGTGGCCCAACACACCAGAGCTTTTTCGGGCTGACTGCATAGCCCAAGCAAAATTTATGTCGTGCCGGACTACACGACGTCAAGCGCCTGGGCGCTCCCCTCGCGTTTCGTCAGCTTGGCTGACATCAACGAAACGCTGGCCGCCGGCGCGATTATCCTTTGCTTGTCCGGCATGCAGAGGGCTTCCTTTCGTCGCGCAATTCGCGGGTCACGTCTCCAGTCGTAGCAGCCGGTCTGCGTTGCCGTGAGCGATCTTCTCCTTGTCCGCGGGCGAGACCGGCAGCCGGTCGAGAAAAGCGCGCGCCGGCGCGTTCGGGCTGAACGGATAGTCCACCGAAAAGAGGATGCGGTCGGCTCCGAACGTCAGCAAGGCCGCCAGGAAAGGCGGCAGCGTGAAGAAGCCGCTGGTGGTGACATGGACCTGGTCCAGGATCGTCTGGCTGACAGAGCGCTGGAGGAAGGCCGGGGTCTCCCGGCCAAGCACCTGGTCGCAGCGGGCCAGCATCGCCGGCAAGCCCTCCCCCATATGGCCGATGATCAGCTGCAGCGCTGGGTAACGGTCCAACGTGCCGGACAGCACCAGGCGCAGGACATGCACGGCCACCTCCGCATGCCATCCCCAGCCGGCGGTCGCCACCATGAACGACAGGTGGCCGGGCAATCCGTCGTAATAGGCCTCCCGCACTGCTGCCGGCGGAATGCCGGGATGCAGATAGATCGGCACATTCAGCGCCTCGGCGCGGGCCAGGATCGGCGCGAACGATGGATGGTCGAGGAAGCGCCCATCGGTGACCCCGTTGACCAGGGCGCCGTGGAAGCCAAGCGTACGCACGGCGCGCTCCAGTTCGTCCGCGGCGGCCTCGGGGGCCGTCATCGGCAAATGCGCGAAGCCGGCGTAGCGGCCGGGGTTCGCCGAGATCGCTAGGGCAAGCCTGTCGTTCAATTCGGAAGCGAAGGCCGGACCCTCCGCTTGCGGCAGCAGATCGGCGCCCGGACCGGCGGCGGACAGCACCTGTGTGGTGATCCCAGCCTCGTCCATTAGCCGCAACCTGGGCTCACCCAGCTCGGCGAGCTCGTCAAGCCGGCTCATCGGACCCGACGGTGCGCCCGGCGGCGGAAAACCGCGGGCGGTGATCGCGGCGGCGTCGATGCGGCGCACCATGTCCGGCAGGATGAAATGTTCTTCGAGTGCGACGATGCGCATGATCCGTCTCCCACGCAGAAGCGGTGCCTATACCACTCTCGTAGAGCAACACGATGGATCGCATCGGGTTTACTATGGACGCACCGGGTTTTACCGCGAACCCGCGATTGCGCCATCATCGGCCGGCGGCGTTGACATGCGCCGGCGCTGGGCTGCCTCTTGGCTTGATCACATGATCCAGATGCTTGGTCTGCGCTCGCCGCAAAGAAAGCAGCCCAGGCCCAACGGATCAGTCGATGCCCACCGCGATGTCGTGGAACAGCCGTGCCGGCAGGCCGCCACCGATGACACCCTTCATCGGCTGGTTGTCGTCGTTGCCCAGCCAGACGCCGATCAGCATCCCTTTGACCGACCCGATGAACCAGGCATCCCGCGAGTCCTGCGTCGTGCCCGTCTTTCCGGCGACCACGTGCCCCGGCACCGCCGCCGCCCGGCCGCTGCCCTGACTGACCACCGCGCCCAGCATGCGCGCCATCATCTCGGCATGCTCAGGCTCGATCACCGGCTGCGGCTGGTGCGGGACGCGATCCAACCCGAACGGGGTCACTCGATTGCCGCCATTGAAGAACGGCGCATAGGCGGCCGTCAGTTCCAGCAGCCCGACCTCACCCGTGCCCAGAGCGAGTGAGGCGTCGTTCGGCAGTTTGTCGCTGATCCCCAACCGAGCGGCGGTGGCGGCAACGGCCTTGGCGCCGCCGGATTGCAACAGGAGGCGGATCGAGGCGGTGTTGATCGACTGCGCGAGTGCCTCCTCCAGGGTGATCTCGCCGGAATAGCGGCGCTCGAAGTTGACCGGGCTCCAGTTCCCGATGCGGATCGGTGCGTCCAGCACCGTGTCGTCCGGCGTCATGCCGGCCTCCAGCGCCGTCAGCCAGACGAACGGCTTGAACGCCGAGCCCGGCTGCCTTCGGGCCAGGACGGCGCGATTGAACGGGCTGTCGTGAAAACTGCGGCCGCCGACCATCGCCCGCACCGCGCCGGACGACGCATCGACGACGACCACGGCCCCCTGACTGACGTTGGCCGCCGCCCCGGGACCATCGAGCAGCGCCCCGAGCCTTGCCTCCGCCACCGCCTGGTCTCGGCTGTCGAGCGTCGTGCGGAACACCGCGTCGAGGTCCGGTGCCAGCGTCGTCTGCGCCTGTTCGGCCACCCAGTCGGCGAACCAACCCGGTGCCGTCTGGATAGGCGGAAACACGATCCTGGCCGCGGCCGCCTGCGCCTGATCAGCGGTGATCGCTCCGGCCTCGACCAGCGCGTTCAGCACCTGTTTGCCCCGAACGAGCGCAGCCCCTGGGTTGACCCGAGGGTTGAAGCGGGACGGCGCCCGCGGCAGGCCCGCCAGCACGGCTGCTTGCGGCAGGCTCAGCCGGCGCGCCGAGACGCCGAAATACGACTTCGCGGCGGCGTCCATCCCCCAGGTGCCCGACCCCAGATAGACCCGGTTCAAGTAGATCTCCAGGATCTCCTGCTTGGTGAAATGCCGCTCCAGCCAAAGCGTCAGCAATAGCTCCTGCACCTTCCGCTTGGTGGTCCGGGCGTTCGACAGGAACAGTGTCTTGGCGACCTGCTGGGTGAGCGTGGAGCCGCCCTGGACGACCCGCCCGGCGGTCACGTTGACCCAGGCAGCCCGCAGCAGCCCGATCGGGTCGATGCCAAAGTGGTGATAAAAACGCCGGTCCTCCACCGCCACCACGGCGGCGGGCAGATAGCGCGAAAACTGCGCCAGATGTAGCGGTTCCCCGACCAGATCACCGAACGTGGCGATGACATGGCCGGAGCGGTCCTGCAGGGTCAGGCTGGGGCGGCGGACGGCGTCCAGCGCCGATTCGGGGAGTGGAAGGTCGCGGCAGAACCACAGCACCGTCACCGCCGCCGTCAGGGACAGCCAGACGGCGGCGATGAAGCCCCAGCGCAACAGCCACAGAGACGCGCGGGCTTTCCGCGACCGCCTCGGTGGTTCCGCCGAGCCGGCCGCAGAGGCGGAATACGGCGCTCCCACCTTGACCCAGGCCGGGTTTCGCGGCGGGTCGAATTGGGGAAGGGTAGGGGCGGGGGGCGGCATCTTTGTTGCGTTTAGCAGATCTTCGGGCCTGAGCGACTGGTCATCGCGAGCATGTGCCCTTGCTTTCACCGCAAAGAGCATCGGTGTGGCTGAAATTCGACCTGGCTCGGACGCCTCGGCTGGTTTGGTCGCCGCATGCTTGCGTTCTTGCTTGCTCCACACCGCGCCGTTGCACAGAGTGCGGCGATTCTGCGTCAGGAGCGAACGATGAAGGGCCTGTTTTTGGATGCCGTGGATGATCTGGCCTCGGTGTTTCGCCACGTCTCCCGGCCGGGCGACCCGCCGATGACCGTGCATGAGCATGCCGATATCAAGCCCGAGGCATTGCCCGGTCTTCTCGCCGGTTACGATTTCTGCTTCGACGATCATACGCAGATGCCCACCGAGGCGATGCGCGCCTGCACCGGCCTGAAGCACATCATCTTTCTGGGCACCGGTGCTCGCAGCTACATGCACCCCGAGGAACTTTCCGACATCGGCATCACCGTGCACACCATCAAAGGCTACGGCGACACGGCGGTGGCGGAGCATACCATCGCCCTGATGTGGGCGGCGGCCCGCGGTTTGGCGCGGATGGACGGCGGCATGCGCGCCGGCAACTGGATCCGCACCGAGGGCCTGGAACTCACCGGCAAGACGATCGGTCTGCTCGGTTTTGGCGGCATCGCGGCCGAGGTGGCTCGGATCGCCGCCGGGTCCGGGATGCGCGTGCTGGCCTGGAACCGCTCGTCCAAATCCGCTCCGGGGGTGACGTTCGTCGATCTGGACACGCTGCTGGCCGAGAGCGATGTGCTGTCGATCCACCTGCTGCTGAACGACGAAACGCGTGGTTTCCTGAGCGCCGAGCGGGTGGGGCGGTTGCGGCCGGGGGCGATCCTGGTGAACACCGCGCGGGCGGCGATCGTCGATGAGGACGCGATGATCGCGGCGTTGGAAGCCGGGCGCCTGCGCCACGCCGCGCTGGATGTCTTTCCCGTGGAGCCGCTGCCGGCGGGTCACAGGCTGACGACGCTGCCGAACGTGACGTTGTCGGCACACAGCGCGTTCCGCACGCCGGAGGCGAGCGACAAGCTGATCCGCATGGCGCTGGATATTGCGTGCGGGTTGTGAGGCGCGGTGAGGCGCGTTCCTAGAGGCGAACGGAACTCTGAAAAGACTAAGTCTTTATGATGCACAAACCTGATGTAGACGCGGAAGTTTAGGGCGTTGAACTGGATACACGTTTTTCCCAATCGGTCGCCTCTGCGTGGCGGCCGAGCTGGGCTAAGCAATCCGCGCCAGCCCGAAGACTAGCTGCGATGCTTGTTCGATCGACCCGGCCGTGCACGTCGCCCTGCTCTGATGCGGCGACGGCGCGCTCGAACCAAGGCAGCGCCGCCTCGAACTGACCGGTGCTCGACAGGCAGTGACCCACCAGGTGCAGGCTGGTGCCGAGGCTCTCGCATGATCGACCCGGCCGTGCACGTCGCCCTGCTCTGATGCGGCGACGGCGCGCTCGAACCAAGGCAGCGCCGCCTCGAACTGACCGGTGCTCGACAGGCAGTGACCCACCTGGTGCAGGCTGGTGCCGAGGCTCTCCTGATCGACCCGGCCGTGCACGTCGCCCTGCTCTCTGGCGGCGACGGCGCGCTCGAACCAAGGCAGCGCCGCCTCGAACTGACCGGTGCTCGACAGGCAGTGACCCACCTGGTTCAGGCTGCGTGCCGAGGCTCGCATGATCGACCCGGCCGTGCACGTCGCCCTGCTCTGATGCGGCGACGGCGCGCTCGAACCAAGGCAGCGCCGCCTCGAACTGACCGGTGCTCGACAGGCAGTGACCCACCTGGTGCAGGCTGGTGCTGAGGCTCGCCTGATCGACCCGGCCGTGCACGTCGCCCTGCTCTTTGGCCGCGACGGCGCGCTCGAACCAAGGCAGCGCCGCCTCGAACTGACCGGTGCTCGACAGGCAGTAACCCACCTGGTGCAGGCTGGTGCCGAGGCTCGCATGATCGACCCGGCCGTGCACGTCGCCCTGCTCTTTGGCGGCGACGGCGCGCTCGAACCAAGGCAGCGCCGCCTCGAACACGCCGATTCCCAGAAGCGCGCGACCGACCACTTCCCCGTCCGCGACCGAAACCTTGGCGTCTCCCTGATCCCAATGCTCAGGATTTGGTAAAAACACCATCAGCAGTGCTGCAAGATCAGCACGGTTGGGGTGCGCCGCTAATTCCTGCGCAACCTCAAGCATGCGGGCGAGCTGCGTCTGCACAATCGCGGCGAGCGGTGTCGCGACAGCGTCCGAAGCCTGTATGTCGAGCACGAATTTGGCGAACAGCTGGTGCATCCGCAATTCGCCAACGCCTTGTAGCGTGTAGAAATCTAGACACGCGTCAAGATAATCGGCGAACTCGCCTTCGCTCCAACCGACACCTTTGACCATATGACTGCGCAACTCATCGCTCGGAATCCGTTGTGGACTTAGTCGCGCGGCCGCATGCAGCAGCAAACGAGCTGACGCCGAAAGAAGTTGGTAGACGCCAGAAAAACTACTTTTCGCTTTAGGGTCAAGTAATGCCAGTGACGCTGCGCCCCCTCGTCCCCGTTTTTCCTCATGTGCTAAAGTCGAGCATCTAGGGATAATTTGAACCGGCAGGCCGCCAGCGACGTCGGTGAGTCGCGTACCGTAACGATTTGCGAGGGAGGAACCAACGGTGCGTTCGATCAGGTTGATCGAGTCCTGGCGAGAGAGCGGGGTGACGTCGAACGCCACCCATCCAACTTCCCAGCGATCAAGCAGCGTGGTGATGACGACATGACATGCCATTCCGGCCCGAGGCAACCACGCCTCGATAGCGGTTTCTGACTGCACGTTGTCGTAGATGAGCAGGGTTGGTGCGGACGCCGCCAGATGCTGAAGTGTCCATTCCCCTTGGGCGTCGATCTTCAATTCTTCGGGGAAATCAAGTTTAAGGGCAGTTTGGCCGAGTTTGGCCAATTCCATGGCGAGTAAAGGGCTGCCGCCATCAAGGTAGAACGTGCCACCCGGATACGCTTGTTGATTGCGCCGCGCAAACTCCTGAGCCAACTCGCTCTTGCCGACACCAGCCGGACCCCGAAGGACGACGACGGCCTCCTTGGAAGGATCGCGGAGGGCCGCGCCAATTCCTTCAAGCAGGTCTTCCCTGCCGACAAACGGCCGATTGTTCAAGGTAGGAATCGTGCTGTAAAATCGCGCCTGCGTCGATGTGAATTCACCATTCCAGGGAACCAGGCGCGGTTCACGCCCCAGACTGGTACGAAGCTCGTTCCAGAACAGAATATCGGCAAAGGCAAAGGAAAGCCGAGCGACGGAAAGTTGGCCGCTAGAGAAGTTAGCCGGAACAGCTTCCAGCACACCGAAGATATGCAATCCATCGGGCCCGATTTTGCATACGGTCCCACCGGACATGCCTTTCCAACCGTCCCTGCTATCCGGCCTGTCGCCCGGCGCGACGGTCCATGCGTACGGGCCGCGTTGCGTTGAGATTCTCAGCCGGCCGCTTAGCGCGTAGTCGCGTGTTGGTATCGCGCTCGTGCTCCAGGCCTCCGGGAAACCCACCGCCTCGACGACATCTATGGATCCCACCACCCCCCATGACGCGAACATAACCCGCTGCCTCGGCGTCAGCGACGGTGCGTCTGTCAGTCGAAGCAACGCTAAGTCGAGTTCGCCTGACCCGCGCCACACCAATTCGGCCCCGTGTGGCACCCACTTTCCACTCTCAGGTCGCTCACCGATCAGATACACCTTCCAATCGGTGCGCATCGCCGCTTGGCGTGAGGGAAAATCTACAACGTGTCCGGCCGTTAAAATTAGCCCAGGCGCGATCAATCGGCCCGAGCCAAAGCTCGTTTCGGTAGACGCGGTCGCGCAGATTGCCGCTACATCAGCAAGAAATTGACCGGCGATCATGCAACCGCGATCTTCAACCAAGGTCAGATCGTGTCTGATCAGATTTGATCTTCAGCGGCTCACCGTTCCTGTCGGCAACGGATAACGACAGCTTTATTTTGTGCAAGCTCTCGCGCGCTGCCTTTGCTTCGGCAGAGAGATCTAGTAAGGCGAGTAATTTGAAGCCGCCTTTCGCGGTCGCTTCGGCTTTGAAGGTAACTGACAATTCGACTTCGATACCGGTGGGCGTGAAGACGATGTCTTTGTCCTTGCCTTCCAGGACACACTCTCGGATTTGATCGCGAAGTTCCTGGATAGCGGCGGCTATTGGTATGTCCAAGGCGGTTGTCCTTTTACCGAGACCAAGCCTGGGCGAATCAAAGCGGAATTCGGGCCACAAGGCAGCGGGACAGTTCCGGTTCGACCCTCTCGTCCGGATTATGAGACTAATCACAGTGTCGATGCAATGGGTGCCGGAGCAAAGCTCCTCTCAAAAGCGTCAGTTGCCGACCGGCTGCAATTAGCAGGTGATCATCCAGTGTACCATGACAGGCAGCATCGTGTATTGTATCCGAACACCCTATCGAGTAGGATCCGAATGTTCGGATCGACAGCGGCGATCCGCCCGTCACCGAACCAATGTCCGGCTTCGTGCAGTCCCTGCTTATGAGCAGGCCGTTCCCGGTCGGCCAGCCTTGCCGTCATCACCAAAGCCGCATCTGTGAATTGCGAACGGCAGATTTCGCTTGACATTCGCGGCGCAACTCTGGCGCGATGAAGCGCGCCTTAATGGTGCACCACAGTCTCAAAATAGAGACAAACGAAGGCAATCAACTAAAATCATTTGGGCGGGAGGATACTATGAAAAGCACAAAACTATTGCTGTCAGTGGCTACCCTTTCCACCGGGTTGATCTTCTCAGGAGGAACGCGGGCCGAGGACTGGAAGGTGACTGGGGACTTCGGTTGGTTGGGGGTCGGCAAGGTGTTTCAGCTCGAAAAGGGACATATCTACTGGGTCGGGGAGTTCAGTGGAAACTTCGCAAATGACAAGGGCAAGGGGAGTCCGCTCGATCAGACCGGCTGGAAATGTCCCGGGTCCAACGACCTCGATTTCAACAACAAGAAAAATAAAGCGGCAGGATATTGCATAGTCAGCGATCCTAGCGGCGACCTGGCATATACGTCCTGGCAGTGCCAGGGTGACACCCAGAGCTGCAACGGGACCTTCGAATTCACCGGCGGCACCGGGAAGTACCAAGGCATTAGCGGCAGCAACACCTTTGTCGGGCGCACCCAGGTGAACTGGCCGGACGGCACCGCTTCCGGTTACTCTACCTTCAATCGATAGTTTAACTCACAGGCACTACCTTCAATCGATAGTTTAGCTCACAGGCACTCGCCCCCGTTCGGTCGGGAGGATCAACCTCGGTCTCGGGGCGGGACTGCGGTGTGCGGCCCTGGAATGTATTTCTCGCGGAGCGAGTGCCCGGGGGGTCGCTGGCTCACGCCCCTGTCGAACATGACGTTTGTCGGTCGGCGCACAGCGCCTTCCGCATGCGCGAGGCGAGCGACGAGCTGATCTGCACGGCGGGGGATCTGCGCGCGGGTTGTGACGCGCAATGAGGCGTTTATGGCGCGTTACCGCGGGTGGCGGGAAGCGAGTGGATCTCTGGCCATATCATCGTGAAATTGCAACTCGATGGTAACACTAGCTCAACGTGGATGTCTTCCGAAGACGCCGTGCAGGCGAACGCTTCGATCGCGAGCGAAGTGTAGGCTAACGACTTCCCGAGCGGCGCTCCCTACGTGTAGGTCATCGTAACAGGGAGACGGAACTTTGACCAAGAATGCCGGCAATATCCCAAGGCTCGACGCACGCGAGGAGCATCACTGGATTGCGGGGTCGCACGCGGGGCTGCGGCTATTCCTGCGTCGTCTTGATAAGGTGCCAGAGGGCAGCGAAGGACTGCCCCGCGTCGTGCTCTACGTGCATGGCGCGACGTTTCCCTCCGCGCTTTCGATCGCTCACCGGTTCGACGGGCGCTCCTGGCGCGATGCGCTTTGCGAGGCCGGGTTCACCGTGTGGGGGCTCGACTTCCAAGGCTTCGGCGGCTCCGATCGTTATCCCGAGATGGATGCCCCGGCAGACGCACACGGCCCGCTATGCCGAACCGACGACGCCACGCGGCAGCTTGAGGCCGCCGTGCGCTTCATCCTGCAGCACGAAGGCGTGGCGCGGGTCGCGCTCCTGGCTCATTCTTGGGGTAGCATGGTCGCCGGTCAATTCGCTGGGGCGTATCCGGATCTGGTCGACCGCCTGGCACTATTTGCGCCAATTACGTGCCGCGACGGCACCGCCCGTGAGCAATCGCCCGCTCCAGCTTGGCGAGTGGTCACTGCAGCGGACCAATACAAGCGGTTCGTGGAAGACGTACCGGCGTCCGAGCCGCAGGTTCTAGCACGTCGACATTTCGAGGACTGGGCGGAGCGCTATCTCGAAAGCGATCCCGACAGCGGGAGCCGCGAGCCGGCGGGGGTGAAGGTGCCCACCGGGCCTGCCGCCGAAATAGCGCGCGCGTGGACGGGCGAACTCGCTTATGACCCCGGGCTGATCAGGGCACCCACCGCCATCCTGCGCGGCGAATGGGACAGTTTGGTCACCGACGCCGACGCGCGCTGGCTATGGGACGCGCTCTCGCACTCACTGGTCAAACGCGACGTCAAAATTGGTCGCGGTACACACTTGATGCACCTAGAATCTGCGCGGCTTGCGCTGTGGCGGGAGAGTGTGGCGTTTCTATCGGGAGACGACGTCGCGCCTGTCGCTGCCTGATGACACCACAACAGAGAAGAGGACCGAGGGATGTTCGCAGTCGTGTTCGAGGTAAAGCCGGCAGAAGGTAAAAAAGATGAATACTTGGCTAATGCCAGGGAGCTGAAACCGATTATTGAAACAATCGACGGCTTTATTGACAACGAGCGCTTCGAGAGCAAGCTTCGCCCGGGCTGGGTGCTGTCGCTGTCGACCTGGCGCGACGAGAAGGCGGTGATCCGCTGGCGGGTGCAGAGCAATCACCATGGCATCCAGGAGCTGGGCCGGGCTGGCATTTTCTCCGACTATCACCTGCGTGTATGTGAAATCACCGCTGACACGCATCCGCCGGTCGGCATTTCCGTGCGAGAGCAGCGGTTCGATGCGACTGAGGTGGGCCTTGCCAAGGCGCTAGCAATCACCGAGCTCTTGCCCTCGGGAGGCGTGGCGCCGAGCACTGATCCATACATCCTTGTCGATCAGCTCGGGCTTGACCGTGGGCGTGCGGGTCTGGTCGGTTACGACGTGCACGAGAGCATTTACAATCCGGGGAAAATGCTGGTTCTGACCGCCTGGCGTGCGGCCGATGATGTTCGGGACTGGCATCCGGCGGATCTGGGCTGCCAGTTTCGCCATCGCGCGATGCGATCCATCCGCGATTATGGCATGTTCGATCGCCGGGAAACGCCGCAATACTATCCGGCAGTAAAGCGCGACGACAGTGAGGGACCGTAAAGGCATCGGCACCCGCGCGGTGGGTCGTGCTCCACGCGGCCCAACCGCCGCTTCGGACATGGCCCATCAAGCTTTGCCGTAAGAGCGATCAACATCTTTGGCAATTTTGCTGCTGCACTCCAGGTGACAGGAAATCGTCTAGCAGCCGGCCATGTCTGGAATCTCACTCGGTCTGCTCAAATTACTACTTGACGTCACGAGGCACATCTATCCCAATGCAAAGCCTCAGTGGTCCCGCCATTGTGGCTCCGCCAGCCTTAGTTTGTCAGACCTACTTAGCTCACCTGCAACTTTGCGGCTGTGAACAGGAGCGTTTGCCGCATCAGGCAGGCACCGGCGGGCTGACAGAGCGGAAGGCCCGGATGCGTAATTCCGTAAAATCATGGAGGAACGGCAAATGTTTGAAACTCTGTTTACTACCCGCTTCTCTAAGCCTCTCGGCATTGGCGTGATCGCCGGCGCTGCTTTGGCGGTTTCTGCCGTGACATCGAAGGCAGAGGAGAAGATCCAGCCGCCGCCGTACGAGATGTCCGGAGGAAATTTTATGATTTTCAGTGTCGTTTGGGATGAGGCTGCCATCCGTAAAGCACTTCCACCTGGGATCCAGCCAGTAAGTGGAATGACCGGCGGCATCAATATCTACTCCGTTGAACGGGGCTATGTGATCGGCCCCTACTCGGCAGCGTATCTCTGGGTGGACATCGAGGGCTTTGATTCATCCGAGGGGATCAAGGGGCGGTGGATGCTGGCCGGTACCTATGGCCCGCAACCGAAGACTGCAGCGGCGTTAAAGACGTATTACGGGCTTCCGGTTCGTCCGGGATCATCACGCTTCGAACCGACTGGTGATGGGAAGCGTGCCGTCGCCACTGTGGAGGGGCACGACGTCATCACCGCGGAAATCAAAACGGTGCCCGGGTCGTGTGAAGCCGCAGCCATCTCCCTGAACTACGAATCCGTCTCTCCCGAGACCAAACAAGTTAACGTAGTCAAAATTCCATTTGTGGGTGACTCCTGTAAGGCGGAACCGGTGTCGGTTAAAATCACCGCTCCGCCTGGTGATCCGTTCTCCGCCTATCAGATCCTGAAAGTCGTTGGGGCGAGCGACATCAAGAACGGGTCTTTCGCGTTTACTGTCCCGCAGCCGGCCAGGGAGTAGCATCAGAACGGCCATCAAGTCTTGGCCAGCAGATCGAAGGTTGTTCTGCTGGCCAGCACGTGCAAGGCAGTCGGGCTTGTCGCGCTCATCGCGTGGGCTACTGTCTTGTCTACCGGCCGCGAGGTTCCTGGCGGGAACCCAGAAGTGGCCGGATATCGCCCGTGGGCTGTGAGTGCGCCACTATGGGGCGCGTTCCTACAGGGGTTACCGCGGGTGCGATAAGTAACCAAAGACGTTTCCTAATAGTCCTGAGTCCTGATCATCTCCCTCCTTAGTTAGCTTGAACAGCTTTCGTTTTCAATTCAATTGACCCGACTTCCATCTCCATGGACGACTACCGACTGCCTGTCGCCAAGCGTCGCATCACTAGCGGCACGCGTTCCCGCGGCTCCTCCGACAGAGCCGCGCGGTAGGCTGTGACCGCCTCCTCCAGATGCGCTGTGCCGCTTTCTCGCTTGCCCAGTGTCCAGAGCGCGTTGCCGAGGCTGTTCTGCGTATTTGCCCAGTCGAACGGCATCCGATCGCGCGTCCGTACCTCCCAGCGCGGCACGAAAAGCTGCCACCGCCTCCTGTAGGTGTGCCGTCCCGCTCCCACGGTCCCCCAATAACCAAAGTACATCGCCGAGGTTGTTTTCCGTCCCGGCCCAGTCGAGCGGCACCCGTTCGCGCGTTTGCTCCTCGAGCGCCGCACGATGGGCCGCTACCGCCTCCTCCAGATGCTCCGTCCCGCTCTCCCGAGCGCCCAGCATTGTGAGCACGAGGCCACGGTTGCGCTCGGCCCCTGCCCATTGGAGCGGCGCGTCGTCCCGCGATTGTTGTTGTAGTATCTGTGTCGTGATGGTGAGCGCTTGCTGCGCGGCGGTATTGTCGCCGCGCTCGTCGCCCTGCTGATAAAGTGCCTCTGCTTCCTGGACCAGATAACCTAGCCGCGCGTCTTGACGCGATGTTGGCACTGTGTTCGCCGCTGCCGCGTAGCGCAGGGCCGCATCGGCATAGCGAAGTCGTGTCATTGCGAGATCGCCGCGCTTTCCCTCTTTCTCATCAGCCATCGACGCTCGGCCGCCTGCTGAGCATCGCGGGCAAGCTGCTCCGCCTGCCGCGCAGCCGCCGCATCCTGCTCCTCTGTCTGCACAAGCAGAGCATCCGCCTGGTCGTAGCGCCCGCTGTCGATCGCCGCCTTGGCCTCCGCGGCAAGGGCGGCGGTGGCCGGGTCAGCGGTATCCAGTACTGACCAGCGATCGAGCATCGCCCGGTGCCGCGCCGCGATTTCCCCCAGCTTCAGCGGTATCTGCTCTGGCGACACATCCTGTTCGCCCAAGATGCGGAAGAAGCCGATCACCGCCTCACGTGTGAACCCGAGCTGAGCGCCAAGCTCCGACGCGCGGGCCTCGGCCTTGACGCGTGCCTCGTCGGTGACGGCGTTTCGCTGTAAGAAAACTTCGACGAGGTGAATCTGTTCGTCTGGACTGAGACCGATGCTAATCGGGCTGTTCGTGATGTTCTGTGCCGCCACTCCGCCGGGGGCTTCGATCCGTGTCTCGGCTGCCAGGGGCGTGGACGCGCACGCCAGCAAGACGAGCAAGAGGGGGCGCAGCGGGGCAAAACCGCTCATTTCCCAGGATTCTGTGCAGGAGGGGACGAATTGACGGTAATCGGGCTGCCGGTGATCGACTGCGACGCCACCCCGCCCGGGGCGCTGATCGTAATTTGAGTGTTCGCACCCTGATCCGGCAAAATATCCGGCGTATAAACGAAGGTCAGCACAAACAAGGCAAGCGCGCCTCCGGCTCGGAGCGCCAGGCCATTGCCAGACCAGCGGATGTCGAGAAACCCGGGTATCGTAGCGCCCAGGGCGGCGGCAGCGAAGCTAAGAACAACCCGCAGGACAAAGAACAGCTTGGGATCGGCGATCGGCTGATTGCGAACCAGCAGGAATACAGCAAGGCCTACCACGACCAGCGCGGCCAACGTTGCCGCAATGCGGTCAAACTGCGGACTAGGCGCGCGAACTGCGTTTGAGGGTATAGCCATGCACATTTTGCTTTCAATGCGGGCTTATGCTTTTCGGCCCAACGTGTAAGGTCGTATTGAACGCTTCCCCCGTCATCGTGTGTCTTTGCAGAGCGGCGGGGTTTTTTGGTCGCCAGTCTTCGCGTGTCGCTGCGGCTCGGAGGCCTCTACGCCTTCGGCCAAACGCTCTCGGCGTGATAGGACAATTTTGGCACCCGTCCCTGGTTCGGCGTCAAGAGAGAAACTTGGGGCGTGATGCGGCGGCGCTGTGCGCGATACCGTCGATTTAACGAGCGCAACTCACCACAAAATCATCACGCTAGAACTGTGTTCTCCAGATGCTTCGTAAACAACCGGCTGAAGAAGATGGCGTCCGGACCGAAAGAACGCCTGGGCCGGCAGGCGATTCATCGCGTGCCGGCCACCGATAAGAAGCGGACGCCCGGAGGGTCGATCAGCCTTTGTATTCCATGATGTACAGCCCGGCATTCATGTCCGTGCTGTAGACGATCCCGTTCCTGTCGACAAACACATCGACAGATTGCATTACGCGCGGCCGGTTGGGTCGCGGATCGATCATCTTGGCGGGTGGTGGCGGAACCAGAGCGCCGACCTCGACCGGGTGGTACTGGTCTCGGATATCGAACACCCGCACGCCGGCATTCTGGTACGTTGCGAAGATCAGATCCGAACTGACGAAAGTTCCGGGCCGGTTCTCGTGAATATTGTGCGGCCCGAAGTGTCCCCCGATCGATTTGTAGTCGGCATTAGCGGGCGTCGGGAAGCTGGAGATACTGATCGGGTTGTCCGCTTGCCGGTTGTCGAACATCCAAATCAGCTTGAGCCCGTCTTCCTGTTTGTCCAGGACGGCCTCGTCGACCACGACCAGCAGGTCGCGATCCGGCAGCGGCAACGCGTTGTGCGTGCCGCCTCCGTAGGGCGGCGCCCAGACCTTGTGTGTGATCATCTTCGGAGCGGCCCGGTCCGAGACATCAACCACGACGAGGCAACCGTCGCGCCACGAGCAATAGGCGGTGTCTCCGTGGACAATTCCATGATGCAGGCCATATCGACCTTGAGCCAGAGGCCAATGCGGCGTCTCACCGGCAGCGAGATTCATGCCGGGCAGCCAGAAGCGGCCCGCAAGTTTCGGCTTGGTCGGGTCAGCCATGTCGATCGTAATCAGGATGTAGTCGCTAAAGCCATCGAGCAACGCCGACGCATAGGCCCAGCGGCCGCCGACGTACCATAGCCGATGCAGCCCGTCGCCTTTGACCGGCATGAAGCCGATCTGGCGGGGCGCGTCCGGCTTTGAGATGTCGTAGACCGCAAGACCCGCCGAAAAGCTGCCGGTATCGGATTTTGTCGCGGCAGCCTGAAACTTCTCAGTATCCGGCTTGTAATACTGATGCTCGTCGGCGAACGCCGCCTGGGCCAATAAATCCTTGCCGTGGATCACCAGCAACAAGTCGTCGTGAGCCTGGAGATGGATGTTCCAAGTATTTGGCGGGGCCGCCACATAGTTAACGGGCTTCGGATTGGTCGGATCTCGGACATCGATAACGCTGAAGCCCTTGGAGAAGGCGTGGCCGATATACGCGTAGCCCCGGTAAACCATGATTTGTATACCGTCGGAGCGGCCGCCTTGATCGGTATGGCCGATGAGACGCATGTTGCGGGCATAGTCGGGCGGCGGAAGATCGGCAGCCGGCATCGTTTCGGCAGCACGATGAAACGGCCGGCCGGGGCGAGAGAGCGTCGCCTTACCGTCTCCGGCGGCGGCCAAGGCCTTGCTCGCGGCCCCGAGCGAGGCAGCCGTCACGGCGGCGGCAGTGACTTTTAGAACATTGCGGCGGTTCTGGCCCTGTTGGGTCATGGTTCTTCTCCCTGTGATATTTCTTCGGAGCAGCCGGCGTTGCTTTGGTCGCCGGTCAGGCGCGGTCGCTGCAGCGGTGAAGGTTCGAGCCCTTCGGCCCACATTGTTAGGACCACCAATCTCGGCGTCAAGTTGTCTTGCGACGACACGCCACGCAGCGCATGAGGATATATCGTGGGCTTTTCGTCAACCAGCGGGCGCGCCGGCCTGCTGGTGAACACGGCGCGCGCGGCGATCGTCGATGAGGACGCGATGATCGCAGCGTTGGGATCTGGCCGCCCGTGACACGCCGCCCAGAAGTCGCCCGCGGCACGCACGCCGGAGGCCGGCGATAAGCTGATCCGGAGGGACTGGACATCACGTGCGGGTTGCGAAATCTACCCGCCCTGCCGGCAACCACCCGCTGTCGAACGTCAGCCGCCGTTTGCCGCTTAGCCGGACTTTTCTGATGGAGAACGGTTCGTGACCAGCCAGTATCGCCCTAGCTGCGTAATCGTCTCGACAAATAAGGCGAACTCGACCGGCTTGCTGACATAGCTATTGGCCCCGAGATCATAGCTTTCGACGATGTCGCGGTCCTCTTTCGAAGACGTCAGGACGACCACGGGAATGAATTTGGTATGAGGGTCTTGTTTTAGTCTTCGCACTACCTCGAAACCTGACACTTTTGGCAGGTGCAAGTCGAGCAGGACCATCCTGGGCATCGCTCTCCGCTTGGCGTCCGGTAACCCGTCAAAAAAATAATCGAGCGCCTCCGCCCCATCCCTGACCCAAGTTATTCTATCTGAGATATTATACTTCCTAAGTGTCCGAATACAGAGTTCGGCGTCGGTTGCCACATCCTCGACCAGAAGGACGTCAACTTCATGTATAACTTGATTCACAATTTACCTTCGTGGATGGCAGGACGAAGTAGAGGGTGGCGCCCTGGTCTAGCTGAGCCTCGGCCCACAATCGCCCCCCGTTCTTGCTGATGATGCGCTCGACGATGGCGAGGCCGCATCCAGTGCCCGGAAATTGCTCGGGAGAGTGTAGACGTTGAAATAGTCCGAACAACTTGCCGGCATATCGCATATCAAACCCGACGCCGTTGTCCTTCACGAAATACACCATTTCGCCGTCAATCTCGCGCGCACCGACCTCGACAATCGCCGGCTGTCTCGGGCCAGTGTACTTGATGGCATTGTCCAGAAGGTTGATCCAGACCCGCTGTATCGTGTGCGCATCGCCAAACGCCGCCGGCAAGGTGGCGATGCGCAATTCCAGCGCGCGGCCTTCGATCGCCGGCGCGAGGTCCGCCACGGCCAATCGCACCAAAGCATTCATATCGAGGACCACCATCGTCATCGCGGCCCGGCCCGCGCGGGAGAACTCGAGGATATCGTCAATCAGCCGAGCCATCTTGACCGAGCCTTGCCGGACCAGGCCAAGCATCCGGCGGCCGTCCTCATCCAGCTTGTCGGCGCAGTCTTCCATAAGAATCGCCGAAAATCCCTCGATCGCGCGCAACGGCGCCCGCAAATCATGCGACACGGAATAGGAGAAACTCTCCAGCTCCTTGTTGCTGTCGGCAAGCGCCTGATTGGATGTCGCCAGATCGGCGGTGCGGGCAGCGACGCTTTCCTCAAGATGCTGGCGGTGCTGCAGCAACTCCGCTTGGGCACACTTCAGTTCGTCGATATCGGTGCAGGTGCCGAGCCACTTGACGATCGGCCCCGGGGCATCAGCGAGAGGTTCGCCCTTCATGAGGAACCAGCGGTAGCGGCCGTCCGCGGCCCGGAGGCGGGTTTCGACGCGATACATTTCACCGGTCCGAATCGCATGGTTCCAGGCATCCCGGGCACTTTGTTTGTCGTCCGGGTGGAAGGGTGTGTTCCAGCCCTGTCCATAGCTCTCCTCGAGCGTCAGCCCGGTATAATCCACCCATTGCTGGTTGAAGTATATGCTCAGGCCATCGGGTGTGCACATCCAGACCATCTGCGGCATCGCGTCGGTCAGCGTGTGGAAAAGCAACTCGCTCTCCCGCAGTTTGACTTCGTTCTGCTGGCGCTCGGTGATGTCCCAGAAGATGCCGAGAAGTCCGGTAACGGCGCCGTGCTCGTCTCGCATGGGCACCTTGATGGTTTGAACGGTGGTCTCCACCCCATCGACGACGTAACGCTCCTCCTTGTCCCGCGTCTCGCCGGACTTTAGTGCGGCCCGGTCATCCTCGGAGTAGTGATCCGCGAGCTCCCGGGGGAAAAACGCATAGACATTCTTGCCGATCATCTCATCCGGTGTGATCCCGAAGTCATTGGCAAATTTCTCGTTACAGAAGATAAAATTCGTCACCCGGTCTTTCAGGAAGATTTTCTGCGGCAGGGTGTTCAGCAGGTTTCGAAAACTCGCCTCGCTGGCTTTTAGCGCCTGCTCGGCACGCTTCCGTGCTGTATTGTCGCGTATGAATACCGCACCCGAGGTGATACCACCCGCGTGATCCAACACCAGCGATAATGTCAGCATGACGGAAATAGGGCGGCCGTCCTTGGCGACCCGAACAGTCTCGTATTGGTCGATCGTCTCGCCGTGCCGAACCCGTTCGAAAAGCCGGCTTGTTTCGCCGTCGAGTGCGGGTGGGCAAAGCATAGCCAAAGGCTGGCCGACGATCTCATCGGAGCGGTATCCGAACAACTCCTCGGCGGCGCGGTTCCAGCTTGTGATCCTCCCGTCCAGGGCCCGCCCGACGATTGGTTCGCCGGCTGAGTCCACGAATGCGGCAAGTCGCGCGCGAGCGGTCCTGTTGCGCACCGCCGCTAGGCCAAACGCGAGATCGTTCGATAGCGTGGTGAGGAGCTTCAGCTCCTCCTGATCGAAGGCGCCGGGTTTCTCGGTGTGGAAGACCCAGCATCCGAAGAATTCATCATTGGATATCAACGGCACGGTCACGCTGAGCGGATCGTCGGGGTCGCGTGACACGCAACCCGGTACGCCCCGAGCAGCCTGGATTTGTCCGTCGCGCAGGGCGAAGGCGCTGTGCGGACAGATACCCCGGGAAATCGGCTTGCTGCCAGGCGTTGGCCCAGCCGGAATGAAACAAAGATCCTCCTTGAGTTCGTGGTTTTTGCCGGACCGCACGAAGGGGCAGAACGATTTCTGGCGCGACCTTGTCCGAAGGGCCGATCCAGATGGCCTCGTAGCCGTCGACAGCGGCGATTGCCTCGCAAACGCCAGCTAGCATTTCGGCTTCGTCGGTGGCATGGATGATGACATCGGCGCAGGCGTTCACCATGCGCAACGCTCGGATAGCGCGCTCACGCAGGACTTCGGCCTGCTCCCACTTGGTCAGGTCGCTGACCACGATGGCGATGCTGTCGGTTCCGAAGGTCGCGTGGCAACGCATCGCCATGTTCACCGGCACACGCGTTGCGTCGGAGGCCACGAGCGTCGTCCTGACGCGGGGAACGCTGTCGGCGCTCTGTTCGAACGCCGCGGCGACCGATTCGGCGTTCTCCTCCGCACAGTAGGCTAGCAGGTTGGATCCTACGATCGTGCGCAGGTTGGCCTTCACCATGTCCGCGAAGCGCTGGTTGGAGTACAGAATAACCCCGTCCGCTCTGACCGTGACGGCGCCCTCGCTCATGGTCTCGACCATCTCGCGATACGGCGTCTCGGCGCCATCGAGCATAAAGAACTGCTCGCCTGCCGACGTGTCGACGACGATGGCGTCCACCGCGCCGGAACGGATCGCCTGCAGCGCATTTTCAGATTCGTTGAGCCGGGCCCTCAGTTCGGCAAGTTCTTCCCGTAGGGCCTGGTTCTCCAGGTCAGGCGTCCGCATTGCGATCCTTGCTGTGTTGTGGCTCAGTCGCGTCCGCATCATCGGGATCGAGCCCAAGGCTCAGCAGCACGCTTTCCGTATCCGACAGATCACCCACCATCCGCCGGATCGGCAACGGCAGATGCTTGATCAGGGTGGGAAGCACAACGATCTGCTGGTTGCGCAGCAGTTCGCCCTGTTGACAGGCATCGATCACCTCCAGGTCGCACCGACCTTGCAGGCGGCCCTCGCCGATCGCCTTAATGTTGGCGATCGCCAGAGCCGAACGCGGCGTGGCTCCGCTGACATAAAGTTGCAACCGAAGCCTGACCGGCTCGGGGGCCGGCTCTTCGGCGGCGCTTTCTTGCTGCGGGGGGTGTTTCACGTTGCCAAACGCTTCGTCCGAGCCGCCGGCTTGCGCTCCAGCCCGACCAGCGTCCGCTCCGTGCCACTAGGGCATTTCAGCATTTGCGCGAGAGGCTCAGGGGCTGATTCGGTTGGGTGGTTCGTCATGAAACATGGCGCTCCGGAACATCGAATTGCAAGGCGAACGACGGCACGTAGGGGACACGGTGATGCTCGCGTGCACGCCGAGCCGGTCGATCATACTGGCTAAGGAATTAAGAAATGGTTAATAGCCGGCCAGAAATGTAGATATTCTCTCAATCGCGCCGATTCGGGGCGCCGCTCACCCGCGAAAAAGCAGAGGTAGTCCCGGCGGACGTCGCTCATGAGATCATTGTTAACGGTTTGTTAACATTTTTGCCGGATTATGTGGCGGTGAGGCGTGACCGGTCCCACAAGGGGTCCGAAACGACCGTGTTGGTTTTTTCTCACGTACAAGCAGGAAAGCCTTTCGCGTTAGGCCATGATCCAGCAGAACAGGCTCTGGGGCTCGGGCGAAATAAGCGCTTGGATGGCGAGGCCCCGTCAGCGCCGCGCGTCATGGTGGTCGGGGGGCGGGCCATCCACCGCTTACCGCGCCGATCCAGGCCAAGCCGTGGATGGCGACCCTCGCCTACCATGACGGCCGGAGGCGACCGTGCCGCGACTTGCAGCACTCATTTTGCCCCGGGCGCTTGCCTGAGGGAATATCGGCTCACATGAGCGACCACCCTCCCACGGATTTATGCAGCCTTGCGAGCACGCTCGTCTGCCCGTGTAAGCACGGCCGGAGGCCGATGGCGAGAGGGTGACCCCACATTTTTCAGCGCCCAAACATGGAGCGAAGTTTTGGAGCAAACATCAATCGTCGAAGTCCTGTTGGTAGAAGACACTCCGACCGACGCAGAGTTATGCCTGCGTGCTTTGCGCAAGCACAAACTTGCCAATAAGGTACATTGGGTGAAGGGCGGCGCCGAGGCCCTCGACTTTTTGTTCCCCGCGGGGGGCACACTTCGCCCCACGCCCAGGGTGATATTGCTCGATCTCAAGCTCCCCCGGGTTGACGGATTGGAAGTGCTGCGAAAGCTTAAATCCGACGAAAACACGAAAACAATTCCGGTCGTTGTCCTGACCTCGTCAACCGAGGACTGCGACATCGCCGAGGCATACCGGCTTGGCGCGAACAGTTTTATCAGCAAACCGGTCGAATTCGGTGAGTTCTCCGACGTGGTGGCCAAGCTCGGAATGTACTGGCTCATAGTCAATCAGCCGATTGCCTCGGCGCGGGTGTGACCATCGCAAGCCGCCTCATCTTCGAAATGGATATAAATATATGCCGATCATATCTGTGACGAACGGCCCACCCGCCGGGGCGTTCGTCCAGCCGCATGTCAATGATTTCCGCGGCCCCGGAATCGGACACGCCGTCAAGCGGATCGCCGGCCGGAACGGTGGTCGCGTCTGGACGCAGGGCAGGGTAGGGGAGGGTGCGACCTGCGATGCCGTCATTCCGCAAGGCGGTGGCGATCATGTCTGATCCGCTCGCACCGGCCCGCCCACCCAGCCGACCGCCGGTTCGCCATACACCGCCCTCCCCCCCGCACGCGAAAACGCCAGCCTGGATGCCCTCAAACCGGGAGCTCAAAATTCTCCTTCTCGAGGATGCGCCGGACGATGCGGAGCTGATTGTCTATACCCTCCGAAAGGGTGGACTGGTGTTCGGGTCGAGACGCGTGCAAACGCGCCAAGCCCTGGTTGAGGCCTTTATCGAGTTCCATCCCGACATCTTGTTGTGCGACAACGCGCTCCCTGGTTTCGACGCAGGAACGGCAATTCAAATCGCGAGCACCATATGCCCGGACCTGCCGATCGTGATCGTCACCGGGACGCTCGAAGATGAAGCCGCCGTCGAACTGGTCAAGGCCGGAGCCAGCGACTTCATCCGCAAGGACCGGCTGGGCCGGCTTCCCATTGCCGTCACGGCTGCCCTCGAGAGGGCGCACCAGCGTCGTCTGCAAAAGGAACGTGACGCTGCCGTGCTGACGTCCGAACTGCGTCATCGCAGGCGGTTCGAGACCGCGATGGACGGCATAATAGTCGCCAATGCGACCACGCAAATAATCTACGACGTCAATCAGTCCCTGCTGAACCTGCTCGGATACTCCCGTGCGGACTGTCTTGGACGGACAGTGGCGGAGATCGGCATTCGGCCCGAGGATGGCGAAGAACTGCCGGTCGCCGAGATGGCCGGGACGGGCGACCACTATCAATGTGCTTCAATGCCGCTGCGCGCGCGGGACGGAGGCGAGGTTGAGGTTGATGTTGTGGCAGCGGTTTACCAGGTAGGGCAAGAGACCGCCCTCCAGTGCAATCTGCGGGACGTCACCGTACAAAAATCATTCGAGAAAAAGCTGCGCGATAAGAACTGCGAGCTGGAGGCCGCAAATCTTGTCAAGAACCAGTTCCTGGCCAGCATGTCGCATGAGCTGCGTACCCCGTTGAATGGCATCCTCGGCTTTACCGGGATACTGCTGATGAAAATTCCCGGAGACCTGACGTCGGAGCAGGAAAAACAACTCAAGACGATACGGGACTGTGGCAACCATTTGCTGTCGCTGATCAATGATTTGCTCAATCTGGCAAAAATCGAGTCCGGCAACGTTGAACTCGGAAAACAGGCTGTGGACTGTAAAAAGCTTATTAACGAGATTTGCGCCTCACTTGGTTCCGTCGCCGCCGCAAAACAACTACAGCTTCGCAGCATCGTCCCGGCGGAGGAGATCGTCGTGACCACCACGGAGCGGGCGGTTTGGCAGATCGTCACCAACCTCGCCGCGAACGCCATCAAGTTCACTGCTCATGGCCAAGTCTCTCTCGAGGTTTGCAAAGTGGTCACGAATGACGTCAGCCGTGTTGAAATCTCCGTCGTTGATAGCGGGATCGGTGTGCGTCCGGCGGATCAGGCAAAGCTGTTTCTGGCGTTCTCCCGTATCGATGAGAAAGCCAACGGGCAGGAAGGAACCGGTCTCGGTTTGTACATCAGCCAAAAATTGGCCCATTTCATCGGTGGCGAGATCACCCTCGTCAGCGAATACGGCAAGGGTAGCAAATTTACCCTGACGCTACCAGGTGATACAGGCGATGCATAAAAACCTTCTGTTGATCGATGATGATCCGACTAACCTCGCAATGATGACAATTCTGCTCTGCGCGTTCGGGTGCCGTGTTCGGGTCGCACACAGTGGCGCACAGGGGCTTGATATGGCCCATCAAGCCCCGCCCGATTTAATCATTTGTGACGTCTTGATGCCGGATATCGACGGTTACGAGGTGGCCCGGCAGCTCGGTGCCCACCCGGTGCTGGCGGCCATACCGCTTGTCGCGGTGACCGCGTTGGCGATGGTCGATGACCGCAATAAAATACTCGATGGCGGCTTCGATGGATATATTACCAAACCGATTGATCCCGAGACTTTTGTGAGCGAAGTCGCCACGTTCCTCCGGACTTAGGATCGGGGTCAGCCAAAGCTTGCCGCCAGCCTGGCGCGCTGCGATGTTCCCGCAAGAGGAAACCGCCAGGACCGTAAGTCATGTCCGACACGCTACCCACCGCCACGCGCGTCGCCGACCCCGGCATCCGCGCGTTGTATCGTCTGGAGAACCGCTGGCAGGCTTGGCTGGACGTGGAGGCCGCGCTGGCCCGCGCCCAAGCCGATCTCGGCATCATCCCGCTTGAGGCCGCGGCCGCCATCGCCGCCGCCGCTCGCCTGGACAAGATGGATCGCGCCCGCATCGACGAGGGTTTCGTCCGCACCGGACACACGATCGTGCCGCTGGTCTGGGAACTCGGCCGCATCGTCGGCGACCCGCATGGCGGCTGGGTCCATTGGGGTGCCACCACGCAGAACATCACCCAGACCGGCGATTTGCTGGTCCTGCGCCAGGCGCACACCGTCTTCCTGCGGCAAATCGGAGACATCCTGTCGGCGATGGCTGACCTCGCAGATAAAGGCGCCGAGATGCCGATAGCCGGCCGCACCCACGGCCAGCACGCCGTGCCTGCTACCTTCGGCTATAAAATTGCTGTTTGGATCGATGAATTGATCCGCCACACCGAGCGGTTCCGTCAGGCGGCACCTCGGTTATTCGTCGCCATGCTGGGTGGCGGGGCAGGGACCTACGCGTCGCTCGGCCAGAACGGCCCGCTCGTCCAGCAGGGCATCGGCCGGCTGCTGGGTTTCGGCTCCATGACCGTTCCGTCCCGCGCCATCGGCGACCACCTCGCGGAGAACGTCCTGCTGCTTGGCCTGCTTGCCGCCACCTGCGGAAAAATCGGCCGTGAAATCTATACCCTGATGAAGACCGAGTTCGCCGAAGTCGAGGAACCCGTCCCGCCCGGCACCGTCGGCAGCTCCACGATGCCGCAAAAGCGCAACCCCAAACTGTGCCAGGATGTCATCGCGGCCGCCGCCGAGATCCGCGCCATGGTCCCGTTGGCGCTGGAGGCCATGACCACCGAACATGAGGCCGACCGCACCACCAGCCTGATGATGGACACAGCTGAATCCCGCGCCTGCATCGCTACCGGCGACATGCTGGCTCGGCTGACTGAAATCATGCGGGGCCTGCGCCTGGATCCTGCCCGCATGCGCGCCAACCTCGACCTGGGCGGCGGTCTGATCATGGCGGAGGCGGTGATGCTCGACCTCGG
Organism: uncultured Pseudomonadota bacterium; assembly: GCA_963832865.1. Taxonomy (GTDB): domain Bacteria; phylum Pseudomonadota; class Alphaproteobacteria; order Acetobacterales; family Acetobacteraceae; genus Rhodopila. The sequence continues at coordinate 190,371 of CAWHWH010000048.1, read as the reverse complement.
TGCCGCCATCGGCCGCCAGCACGCGCATGATGCGGTGTATGACGCCGCGCAAGATGCCTTCCTGCAGGGCAAGCCCTTCGGTGTGCTACTCGCCGCCGATCCCCGGGTCACCGCGCACATGACCCCGGATCAGATCACGCGCCTGCTCGACCCCACCGCCTATACCGGTCTATGTGCTGACATGGCCCGGCAGGGAGCCACCAGGGCGCGTGCCGCCGCGACGGAGTTGCTGACATGACGGAACTGGATGTCGATCACCTGCGATCCTGGATCGGCAAACAGGAAACCCTGCATGATCAGGTCACGCGGTTTCCGATCGCCGCGCTATCCGCGACGCTTGACCGCGACGATCCCGCGCCGCTTGCCGGGGATCCTCTGCCACCACTCTGGCACTGGCTCTACTTCCTCCCCACGGCTCGGCAATCCATTCTGGGACCCGACGGCCACCCTGCGCGAGGCGGCTTCCTGCCGCCGGTGCCGCTGCCGCGCCGCATGTGGGCCGGGGGCCGCTTTACCTTCCACCAGCCGCTGCGTGTCGACGAGGCGATCACCCGCACGTCCACCGTACAGGACGTAACGATCAAACACGGCCGCAATGGCGCGTTGTGCTTCGTTCTGGTGAAGCACGAGATTTCCGGCGACAACGGCCCGGCGTTGGTTGAAGAGCACGACATCGTCTATCGTGACATGCCGCGACCAAACGAGCCTCCCGCTGCCGCGCGCCCGGTGCGCACGGACGATGTCTGGCGGCGGGACATCGTCCCCAGCGAGCCGATGCTGTTTCGTTACTCGGCGCTGACGTTCAACAGCCACCGCATTCACTACGACCGACGGTACGTCACCGAAACCGAAGGCTATCCCGGCCTGATCGTGCACGGCCCGCTGATCGCCACTCTGCTGATCGATCTGTTGCGCCGGAATTCGCCTCGATCGGTGGCCAGCTTCCGCTTCCGTGCAGTCAGCCCGCTGTTCGACATCGCGCCGTTCTCGGTGCACGGCGCACCGGACGGAACCGGCGGCGCGGCTCTGTGGGCTCGCAATCCGACCGGGCATCTGGCGATGGAGGCGGAGGCGACGTTTTGATCGCGGGTGTCACGGTGCGGCTCCGCGTCAGTCGAATACTTGACGGTCCCGCCCAGGCAGCCGCCCGGTCTACGCGGGCGGAATGTTGGAGTTCACCCGGAACAGATTCGCCCGGTCATACTTCGCCTTGATCTCGCGCAGCCGAAGATGGTTGTCGCCAAACGAGGCGCGGACTTTCTCCGGCTGATCGTCCGAGGCGATATGGTTGATGTAGGCGCTCCCTTTCAGATGGGGATCCAGCTTGCCCCAGAGCTCACGCACCCAGGCGATGTGGCCGGCGCTCTCAGAGCCGTCCGCCCATTGTCCGATGGCATCGAAGTCCCACTGCGTCCGCCGCGCCCCGAACGCCATCGCGTCGCCCGGCACCCGGGTGATGGCCCCGTGAACGTGGAACAGGAACAACGCACTCATGGGAGAGCTGAACCGGGCGGCGCCATCCACCATCACTTCGATCAGCTCGTCCGACAGATGTTCGGTGAAGGCCGAACGCCAGTAGCGGTGCAGGCCGTGCTCGGCACCATGGGTGTCGAGCATAGTCTGGCGCGTGCAATATGGCATCGGCGCCACCAGGTCGGCGACCGGAGGGCCGAACCGGCGGGCCGGAGCGAGGACCCGTTCGCCCTCTTCGATCGGCCCGTTATAGCCGAGCACCATCGCCGCCATGGGGACGCCTTCGGGGGAGGTCAGCAATCCCGCATATGCCTCGGCCTCGTCCGGCAGCGTAGCGCAGAAATCACGGTAGAAGCGCAACATCTCTGCGGCGCGGTCCAATGTGTGCAGCACCATTCCGCCCAACACCGGACCGACCGGGTGCAACCGATATTCGAGCGAAGTAACGACGCCGAAATTGCCGCCGCCGCCACGCAGCGCCCAGAACAGATCCTGATGCGTGGTGGCGCTGGCAACACGGAGCTCGCCGTCGGCCGTAACGACTTCGGCGGAGATCAGGTTGTCCACCGTGGCGCCGTGCTTGCCCATGAGCCAGCCCAGCCCGCCGCCCAACGTCAGGCCCGCGATGCCGGTGCTGGAGACGGTGCCCCCGGTGGTGGCGAGGCCGTGCACCTGCGTCGCCTCGTCGAATTCGCGCCATAGCACGCCGCCCTCGGCGCGGGCGCTGCGTCCGGCCGGATTGACCTGGATCGCTTTCATCGGCGAAAGGTCGATCACCAAGCCGCCATCATTGGTGCCGTAGCCTGGCGCGCTATGCCCGCCGCCGCGCACCGATACCAACAGGCCGTTCGAACTGGCAAAGCTCACCGCGCTCTTTACGTCCGCGGTGTTGGCACAGCGCGCGATCATCGCCGGCCGGCGATCCACGTTGCCGTTCCAGACGCGCCGCGCGTTCTCGTACGTGGGGTCACCCGCCAGGATCAGGCCACCACGCAGGCTGTTTTGCAAGCCTGCGATCTCGGATGCGCCGAGGCTGGCTCGGCCCCCGTCGAGGGTAACGATTTCGACCATGTGACGGCTTCCCTTGAATATGCCGACGTTTTTAGCGGAGGCTTCTATTACGGTATTGAAACCACATCAACATTTCGTCCTTGGCCTGAAGCTTGGACCCTCGACGTTGCCGAGGTCGACCACTCACCGCGATCCCGGGGTCAAATGACTGTGAGTGTAGCGCTGACTTTCGGGTTCGAATATCGCTTCTCGCTGTTTATACCGATGCACGTTCAGTCAGCCCCGGCTACTCCGATGACCGCACCGCACATTGTCACCGTCTATAGCGATAGCGATTATAGCAGCCTCTGCTGGACTCGGCGGATGCGGACCCTCGGACCCTCTTGGGCGTCTCACGCCACCAGTTGCTTCCCTTTCATGGTCCGGCGAAACGGCTTCGCCATTGTGGCATTGAGGCCTCATTTTTGAGGTAGCTGTGGCAAAGGCGACCTGGTTTCCGTATCCGGCCCAACCGAGTCGCCAATTCCGACGAGGTGTACTAGGAGGATGCCGCATGATCCCATTCCAACTGCACCGCCGCGTGCCCCTGCTGCGTCGCCCGTTCTTTCAGCGGGATCGAGCAATGGAGGAGCGGGATCAGGCCTTGCGGGAGCGGGGCGCGCTCGCAGCGGAGTGCGGCGTTTTGGGGGCCGAACGGGATAGGCTCGCAGAGTCGCTCGAAAACGTCCGACGTGATCGGGACCAGTTCCGCGCGCGCTTCATTGAGACCGAAAATCATGAAATGCCGGAGACACCGTTCGCCAGGACACCGGCCCCGGCTGTGGAGGTCGATGATACGGATCTGGTGGCGCGCATTATTGCGGCCTATCGGCTGTCCGTCGGGACGATGGGCGGTCCGTCTGAATCGCTTTGGGAGGGCGCGTTTTTCGAATTAAAGCGCGATGTCCATGATGCACTGATCGGCGGCAATCCAGCGGACGTCAAACGATTGCTGCGCAATCCCGAAAAAACCGATCTGTTCTACGGTTTTGAGTATTTGGCCCGCAGCCTTCCGAGCAATACCCCGGAGCACGCGCCGTACAGCATCTTGGCGTATCAGGATCTGCTGTTGCTGGCCGAAGCCATAGGCGCGCGAAAATTATGGAATCCCGAGGATGCGCGCCGCATCCCGCTTCCGGAGGTCGATACATTGCTCGACATCCTGGACCCTCTCCTGGGCTTCCGCGTTGTGTTTCCCAACCTGTTCTCCGGCGAGATCGGTTTAGCGACTTCACGAGGGGTTTGCTCGGCCCGCGCCGTTCAGGCGCTTTATCAGACCTGGCGGATCACGAATTTGCTTGGCGGCGCGCTCGATGCGCGGATCATTGAGATCGGCGCGGGATTGGGCCGCACAGCGTTCTACGTCCGGCAATTCGGCATCCGCGACATCACGATCATCGATCTACCCCTGAGCGCCGTCGCGCAGGCGTATTTCCTCGGCCGCACGCTTGGTCCTGATGCAATCAGCCTGTTCGGTGAACACCGATCCGGCATTCGTATCCTGCCGCCGACCGCGTTTCTAGACGCTACGGACCGATACGATCTTGTGGTCAACGTCGACTCCCTGACCGAGATGTCATCTCAGACAGCACGGGCATATTGTCAGGCGATCAAGTCTCGGGCTGATGCTTTCCTGTCAATCAATCACGAGGCAAATTCGTTTACGGTAGGCGAGATCACCGCTTCGGCAGGGATGCGGGCAGCAAATCGAGCGCCATACTGGCTGCGGCGTGGCTACGTGGAGGAGGTGTTTTTTATGCGGAAGACCATCTCATCCGGCTGACGGTCCATGTGTCGTCTTCATCGAAGGACGTCATGACGTTCAGAAGCACCCGCAGGCCGTATTGCTCCGGCGCGTTCCGCGCCTCGACCGTGACGCGGCCTCACCGACGCCACGGGCAGACGGAACGGCGTTGAGGACGATTGCCGCACCGACGCGCGCCTCCTTGACGATGCCGCCGACCGCACGGAGATCGAGGATGAGTTAACAGGCTGTTCGAACTGGCAATTGCTCACCGCGTGCTTCACATCCGCGGCGTCCGATACAGCGCTCGATCATCGCCGGCCGGCGATCGACTTTGGCGTTCCACACGCGCCGCACGTTCTCGCGGTTTATACACGTTCACCTTCAGTCAGCCCCGGACCAACCCAGATGACCGCATCACAAATCGTCACCGTCTACACCGATTATAAAAGCCCCTACGCATATCTGGCCAAGGACCTTGCCTACGAACTTGAGCAAGACCACGCTGTCCGACTCGACTGGCGTCCCTACATCCTGGACATCCCCAGCTTCCTCGGCTCCGCCCGGGTGGATGCCGCCGGCGCGGTTCTTGAGCAGGACCGCAACGCTCACCAGTGGCGGCGCGTCCGCTACAGCTACATGGATTGCCGCCGTCAGGCCCGAAAGCGCGGCCTGACTATCCGCGGGCCCCAGAAAATCTGGGACTCCACGCTCGCAGCCGCGGGCATGCTGTTCGCCCAACAGGCCGGCGACGCGGTCTTCCGCCGCTATCACGACACGGTCTTCGAGCGCTTCTGGCAACGTGCCCTCAACATCGAGGATCCCGACGCCCTCGCCGCGATCATCTCCGAGGCCGGTGCCGATGGCTCCGCCTTCCAAGCCCGGTCCGAAGACTTGCGCTCGGACGTCGCAACAATCAGCCGAAAGGCTGAAGCCGATGGCGTCTTCGGGGTTCCAACGTTCGTCCTGGCGGGCGAGATCTACTGGGGTAGTGAACATCTGGCCGACATCCGCGACCGGCTGATAACCGGCCAAGGACCTGCCGCAAAACAAGTGCTGTAGTCGAGAGACCGTCGCCCCAAGCCGTCATGGTAGGCGAAGTCCTACCACCCACGGATTTCGCTAGTTCAGACCGCAAGCCATGGATCATCGGGCTGCGCCGACCATGACATCGCGTAGCAGATGCGTCTTCAGCAACGATTCGGTTATTTCGCAGCAGGCCCTAAGCGCTTCCCCAATTCGACGCGCGCTGGTGCCGCTTAGACCGACCGCTGCAACCGGTCGCCGTTTGCCAGAATTGCGTCGGCCAACGCGGCCGCCGGTCCGCGTAGTCCGGTCCGAGCGCCGAGGACCACGAATTCGACGTCGCCCAGTTCCGGCAGACGTCGAGAGGCGGGCATCTCCACGAGCCCCTCCGGCAGCAGCCCCCTGGCATGGACGGTGACGCCCAGCCCCGCCAGACAAGCCGCTCGCAGTCCGCTCAGGCTGCCGCTGGTGCAGGCGATGCGCCAGGTCAGACCGGCTCGTTCCAGCGCCTCCAGCGCCACCGCCCGGGTGATGCTGGGCGGGTTGAAGAGGATCAGTGGCACCGGCGGACCAACCTGCGTCGCCGGCGCTCCGACCCATGCCAGCCGATCGCGCCAGACCAGTTGGCCGCGATCGTCGCCGGGGCGTCGTTTCGCCAGCACCAGGTCCAACTCGCCGGCATCCAGGTGCTCATACAGAGTTGCACTGACCCCGACTTTCAGTTCCAGGTCCACCAGAGCGTGTTGACGGACGAAGTCGTGCAGCAACTCTGGCAGACGCGTGCTGACGAAATCCTCCGACGTGCCGAACCGCACCCGGCCACGCAGTTGAGACCCCGCGAAATAGCGGCGCGCCCGCTGGTTGGTGTCCAGAATGGTTTGGGCGAAACCCGTCATCGCCTCCCCGTCCGGCGTCAAAGTCACGCGGTGGGTGTCGCGCACGAACAGGCGGCGGCCGGCACTGTCCTCCAACTTGCGGATATGCTGGCTGACGGTCGATTGCTGCAACCCGAGGCGGCGCCCCGCCGCCGTAAAGTTGCGGGTTTGCGCGACCGCTAGGAAGCTTTCCAGGTGAACGGGGTCGAACATCGAGAACGCGCCTTGCTCGGCACTGTGATCATGAAACGCGATAACAATAACGCCGCTGAGACGCGTTCACAATAAGCCAAAATCATCCTATCCTGCGGCATCGATTAAGGAGATCGAAGCTATGCCCGGCAGGACGCTGATTTCCCGGCTACCGATCGACCCTTATATCGCCGCGATCGTTGGTATGGTGTGCCTGGCCTCGCTGCTGCCGGTGCATGACCTTGGCGCGGTCATCGCCGGCCATCTCACGACGATCGCCATCGCGCTCCTGTTCTTCTTGCACGGCGCCCGCCTCGCGCCGAAAGCCGCTCTAGCCGGCGCGCGCCACTGGCGCCTGCATGCGATTGTCCTCGCGTCGACGTTCCTGCTGTTTCCCGCGCTGGTGTTGACCGCACACGCCTTGGCGCCACGGCTTTTAAGTGATCCTCTTTGGACTGGTCTAATCCTCCTTTCAGTGCTGCCCTCGACAGTCCAATCCTCCATCGCCTTCACCTCGATCGCTCGTGGCAATGTGCCAGCCGCCCTGTGCGCGGCCACGATGTCCAACCTGTTGGGTATGCTGCTGACACCGTTGCTCGCCGGGCTGTTGCTGAGTGCTCAGGGCGGCTTCTCGATCAAAGGTGCTGGCGACATCCTGGTTCAGCTGCTGTTGCCGTTCCTCGCCGGCCAGCTCGCCCGCCCGTTGATCGGCGAGTGGGCGCAACGCAATAAGCGGTTGCTTGGTCTGGTCGATCGCGGGTCAATCCTGCTGGTGGTTTATACCGCCTTCAGCGAGGGCGTGACCCAGGGCATTTGGCATCAGCTTGGTCTCGCCGATCTCGGCCGGCTGATGGTGGTCGATGTCGCGCTGCTGGCTGCCGTGCTGGCGATCACCACCTATGGCAGCCGCCTTCTGGGCTTCTCCCGCGCCGATGAGGTGACCATCGTGTTCTGCGGCTCCAAAAAGAGCCTGGCGAGCGGCTTGCCGATGGCGACCGTGCTGCTGGCGGGTCAGTCGGTCGGGCTAATCGTGCTGCCGCTGATGCTGTTCCATCAGATCCAGTTGATGGTCTGCGCATGGCTGGCCAAGCGATATGCCAACACACGGCTGGAGGCGCCGAGCGGTGGGACGATGGAGGCGGCGCGGTAATCAGGGTCGAGCGATCGGGGCTGAGACTAAGGGCCTGCTGCGAAATAACCGAGTCATTGCCAAGGACGCATCCGCTTCGCGACGTCATGGTGGGTGCAGGCCGGCCACCCATGGCTTGCGGGGTTTGAACTCGCGAAATCCGTGGTTGGTAGGCCCTTCGCCTACCATGACGGCTTGGGGCAACGGTGCCTCGATTGCAGCACTGTTTTGCGGCAGGTCCTAAGCGCGCAGATAGCGGACTTCGGTTCCATCCTTCGCAGAGAACCGCAGGCCAACCCAACTTGGCGTCAAGTCGTAGAAAGTATCGAGATTGGCATCACCCCGCATGGTATAGTGCTGGGATTCGATTGACCCGCCGGTGACCTCCACACTTTCCATGCCGACCAGCGTTACCCGGGGGCTCATCAATCGGCCGTCCTCGGTATTGATGAACGGTGCATCCAGCATCGCCCGGTTCCAGTGAGTCCCCGGCAATGACCGCGGCGGCGCGACATATCGGGGCGTCTTCGATCCCTCCACGACCAATCCGCCTTCATCGCGTCGCGCCCTCATATGCCGCGGTGTGCCATCATCATTTGTCGTTGCATCGATCGACACCACCTGGCCCGCCTGCCAATGGACGGTCGCGCGATGAGTGTAGCGGAACAACGCGATCGGTCCGATTCCCACGACGATATCCGCGGCGACCGAGACGGTCAGCGCATCTCCGGCTTGCGCGAAATCGACCGAGTGCTCACCGATCGTGCTGCCCTTCCGAATGATGTGAAAAGCCAGCCTGTTACCCGCTGGAACCGGCGGCGCGGCGCGGACCTGCGCAAGCGGCAGCGCGGTCAAGCCGGCAAGCAACGATCGGCGACCGATCATGTGGGCTTCGCCAGGACATACAGGCCGACATTGATGGTTCCGGCGCGAAAACCGCCCTCACAGTAGGCCAGGTAGTAGTCCCACATGCGACGAAACCGCGTGTCGAACCCCAAGGAGGCGATCTCGGGCCACGCCGCGTGGAACCGCTTGCGCCATTCGGCAAGGGTTCGGGCGTAGCTGCCGCCGAACGTCTCGGTTGATCGGAGGCGCAGTCCGGCCATTTCGGCTTGCCGCTTGATCTCGGTGATGGTTGGCAGCATCCCGCCGGGGAAGATATAGTGTTGAATGAAGTCGGTGCAGCGGCGATAGCCTTCGAACTTGTCTTCCGCAATAGTAATTGCCTGGACCACGGCGAGCCCGCCGGGTTTCAATCGATCCCGTAACGTCGTGAAATAGGTGGGCCAGTATGCTTCGCCGACCGCCTCCATCATTTCGATCGAAACAACGCGGTCGAAAATGCCTTCGACGTCGCGGTAGTCCTGCAACCGAAGATCGGCGTTGCCCAATTGTACTGCCACAGACTGGCGGCCGGCGGCGTATTCCAGTTGCGCGGGAGACAAGGTCACACCCGTCACATGACATCCCACCTTCTGCACCAATTGCTCGGCGAGGCCGCCCCATCCGCAGCCGAGCTCCAGCACCTGCTGGTCGCGCTTCGCTTCGAGCAGTTCGATGACACGTTGCTGCTTGGCGGTCTGCCCATCCTCCAACGTCTGATCGGGACCGGAGAAAATTGCCGACGAGTAGCTCATGCCGCGGTCCAGCCACGTGCGGTAGAATTCGTTGCCCAAGTCGTAGTGATGCCGGATGTTGCGCCGGCTGCCACGCCGAGTATTGGCATTCAGCCGGTGCCTGATCCGGTTGCGCAACCGCTGCAGCCAGTTCGAATCGAATGTTTCGCTCAACGTCGGCATGTTGAGTCCGGCCAGCTCGATCAGCCCGGCCAGATCGGGGCTGTCCCAGTCGCCGTCGATGAATGCTTCCGCGGCGGCGATGTCGCCCTGAAACAGCAGCCGCCGCAAGGTCCGCCAGCGGCGCAGGATCAGGACGCCCTCCGCGCGGTTGTCGGTGCCGTGCGAAAGCCGCATCCCCGACGGCGACACGATCGTCAGCCGCCCGATATGGATGCGCGACAACACCATGCGTGAAAGCCAGCGCGACAGTGGGCCAAGATCGGCGGTGAGATCCGGGAAAGCGGGCGCAAGCGAAAAGGACCCGTCGGTCGATGCCTCGGACATTGGTCAGCCTTGATTGGTAGAAACGATGGTGATGGATCGGTCCGGCGGCAACGGTCTGGGCTGTATCCTTAGCCCCTTGAGCCATAGCTTGGCCGCTTCCCAATGAATCGCGCTGAGGACCTTCAGGCCGAGCAGTCCATGACGGAGCAACATACGGATCAGGGCGGCATCGGACAAAGCGCTGCCGCTGTCCGGTAAAGGATGCGGTAATGACCCGGCCCGCTGCATCGTTGCCATGAACCACGATGGCGGTGGTTTCGCCGGGCGGCACGACATGAAAGGCATACGTCATGTCCATACGCATGAAGGGCGACACATAGAACGCCTTGTCGCAATGCTGGTGGATGATGCCCTCATCAGGACCTACGACCGGTATCAGGTAAGAGTGACGTTGGCCGAACGTGTTGTTTACCTCATACAGCAGCGCCATCAGGGAACCGTCGCGACGGTGGCAGAAGAACACGCTGATCGGATTGAACGCGTGCCCGAAGATGCGAGGCATGCACAGCAGCCGGATTGCTCCTCCATCAGGCTGCAGACCCGCGGCAACAAGAGCCTGTTCGACCTGGCCGCGCAGGGCAGTCGCCGAACCGTCCAAATGGTCGCGATCGTAAAAGCTGACGAGGTTGAAACGGTTATGCGAGAACAGCCGCAGCGACGGCATCGCGTCGAGGTCGAGCAGTATCTGGGCCAGCCGGTAGCGCAGGCGATGCTGCCGGGGCTTGAAGCGCTGGTGAACCACCGTCCCGGCATAGAGCGCCGATGTCATTCTACCAGTTCCGGCATCTGCACTGAGGTGACGGTTATGCGTCCGCTCTCGTTCGGCACTGACCAGGGACGGCGGACGCCACCCAATTGCTCCGCGACGGCAAGGCCGGATTGCAGGCCGTCCTCGTGGAAGCCAGCACCGAAATAGGCGCCGCAAAACCAGGTATGCCGCTGGCCCTGCAATGACCACAGGCTGCTCTGGGCACGCATCGCTTCGGCATCGAAGCGTGGATGGTGGTAATTTTCCTCCCACAGCACCGTCGCGGTTGCGGGCTCTTGTATCGGGTTGAGCGTCAGGAACAGCGGCGGCGCGTTCGTCAGCCCCTGCAGCCGGTTCATCCAATAGGTTACCACCAGTTGATCGGTGCGTCCGCGCCGGCCCAGGTAATTCCAGCTCGCCCAGACTGAGCGGCGGCTCGGCATCAGGCTCGCGTCGCGATGCAGCACGGCGCGGTTTCGAGTGTAACCGAAGGCTCCCAGCATCGTGCCTTCGTCATCGGTTGGGTCGTCCAGCAGAGCCAATGCCTGATCCGCGTGGCAAGCAAGCACCACATGATCGAACATCTGTTCATCGCCGGACGCGTCGCGTATCAAGACCGAACCGAACTGTCGCCGCACCGACCGCGCTGCCCGTCCCAGTTGCGTTTCACTGATTTGCGCCACCAGCTTGTTCACATACTCCCGGCTGCCACCATCGACCGTGCGCCAGACCGGGCGTCCAGTGAATTTCAACAAGCCGTGGTTGTCGCAGAACCGAATGAAGTGCAGGGCAGGGAGGTCGCGCACCGACGCCGCCGAACCCGACCAGATGGCGGCGGCCATGGGGAGTAGATGATCCTGCTGAAACGCCTCGCCGTAGCCATGCGCATTCAAGAACTCACCCAAACTGGTGGACGGCGACAAGCCAGGGACGTGGTGAGGGGCATCGCGATAAAACCGATGCAGATCCCGCAGCATCGACCAGAAGCGTGGCCGGAAGATGTTCCGGCGTTGAGCGAATAGGCCGCCTAGATCGGTACCGGCATATTCGAGGTCACCGCCATCCAGCGATACGGCAAAGCTCATTTCCGATGCTTTGGTGCGCACGCCCAGATGGGCAAACAGCGCCGTCAAATTCGGATAGGTAGCCTCGTTGTAGACGATGAAACCGGTATCAACCGCGACACCCGCGGCATCGACCGTATTGCTGTGGCCGCCCGGGCGGGACGCGCTTTCATAAAGCGTAACCCGATGGCGCCGGCTCAGGAGCCAGGCCGCGGATAGACCGGCGATCCCGCTGCCGATGACCGCGATCTCCATCCCCTCTGCCGACATACTGCCCCATCGCGGTGTAGTGTGGTTCCAATGATGAGTGTGTTACGCACCGCCAGAGCGACTGGATCACCTGATAAACATGATCCAGTCGTGTCGATCTTGCGTAAGAGTTTCCGGGCCATGGGACGGCCGGTCGCCCGCTGGGTTCGGTGCAACGACAGGGCGAGGTGACAATGGCGCGTTGGGTTTTGGGGGTCGCGATGCTCGGCGCACTGTCTGCCTGTTCTCCGGTCACGGTTCTCAACGCTTTGGCGCCAAGGGCCGGCATTCAGGAGACACGCAACGTACGGTATGCTCCGGGGGACCGGCACGAACTGGATATCTATTCGCCGGAAAGCCGAAGCCCGGCCCGGGTCGTCGTGTTCGTTTATGGAGGTGGTTGGACGGACGGCAACAAGGGCACATATCGTTTCGTCGCCACGGCGCTGGCAGCGCATGGCTTCTTGACGGTGGTGCCAGACTACCAAGTCTTTCCACAGGTACGATTTCCAACGTTCCTTCAGGATAACGCTGCCGCGGTCGCCTGGGTCAAGCGAAACATCGCACGCTATGGAGGCGATCCGGGTCGGATTTTCCTGATGGGGCACTCCGCCGGGGCGTATAACGTGGCGATGTTGACGTTGGACAAGCAATGGCTTGGCGCGGAGGGGCTGGACCCTGATCGCGACATCATCGGAACGATTGGTTTGGCCGGGCCGTACGACTTCCTGCCGCTGCACGATCCCGAACTGGAGGACATCTTCGCCCCGGCGGGCGATCTGCGATTAAGCCAACCGATCAGCTTCGCACGCGGTGACGCCCCACCAATGCTGCTGTTGGCCGGGAGCACTGACACGACGGTCCTACCGCGCAACACCGAGCATCTGGCGGCGGCAATTCACCGCGCTGGCGGGGCGGTGCGGGAGGAGATCTATCCTGGCGTCAACCACACCAAAATTATCGGCGCAATGGCCGGCGTATTGCGCTGGCTCGCGCCGACGTTCGGGGACGCGACGGGATTCCTGGATCAGCACGCAGGCCGAACGGCCGGACGGGCTTTCAGCCAAAGCGACCGAGGGTCAATTCGGTCTGCGATGCTCAGCGGTTCGGCACCGTACTCGGCCGCAAGCGCTGACGAAACCGCATCCCGATGATCATCACCTTTGTATTCGCGGCCCTCCTGCTGTCGGTGATGATGACCGGCGCCTGGGTGTTGCAGCGTATGACCGGCAACTCCGGTTGGGTTGACGCGGTCTGGTCGTTCGGGCTGGGCCTCGCCGGGCTTGTCCTTGCGCTCGTCCCGAACGGACCCACGACCCGACAGATCGTTGTCGCCGCACTGATCGCGGTTTGGTCGGTGCGCCTAGGTTCGCATATCGCACAGCGGTCGGCGCAGGGTCCGGAGGATGCCCGTTACGCCGCCCTGCGTGACGAATGGGGTGCTCGGTTCCAATTCCGCCTCTTCATGTTCCTGCAGGTTCAGGCCCTCGCCGCGGCGTTGCTCGGTTTGTCGATGATGCTGGCCGCGCATAACCCGGCACCCTTTCCGCGGGCGCTGGATGTTGCCGGCATCGTTGTGCTGATCATCGCAGTCGCCGGTGAAGGGATCGCCGACGAACAACTCCGCCGCTTCAAGAAAAACCCCGCCAACCGAGGCCGCGTCTGCGATGCGGGTCTGTGGGGTTGGTCGCGCCACCCCAACTACTTCTTCGAGTGGTTCGGCTGGGTCGCCTATCCGTTGCTCGCAATCGACACATCCGGGGGATGGTATTGGGGCTGGCTGGCGCTTTCCGGCCCGGCTTTCATGTACTGGCTGCTGGTGCATGTCTCCGGTATCCCGCTGCTGGAACAACAGATGCTGAAGTCGCGCGGCGATGCTTTCCGTGCCTACCAGACGCGGGTCAGCGCGTTTTTCCTCCTGCCGCCAAAGGATCTTTCGGAATGAGCCTGGTAACCGTGGCGACCAATGTCATCGAGCGCGTGCCGATGACCGATGCCGTGACCTCCGCCGCGGTGTCGTTCCTGGTGGGCCGCACCCGCCGGAAACTAGCCCGCGGCGAGGGCGCGTCCGAGATCGATTTCGCCAAACTGATGTCGAGCCGTCCCATCGCCGTGCGCCCCGACGCAGCCAACGCCCAGCATTACGAATTGAACGCGGAATTCTTTGCCCTGGTGCTCGGTCCGCGAAGGAAATACTCTTGCTGTCTCTATCAGAACCCGACTGATACTTTAGCCGTCGCCGAGGAACGCGCATTAGCGGAGACCGCGGCCCATGCAGCCCTGGCGGATCGACAGGACATTCTTGAACTAGGCTGCGGCTGGGGCTCGCTGAGCCTGTGGATGGCCGAGAAGTACCCCGCGGCTCGGATCACCGCAGTGTCGAATTCCCATGGCCAGCGGGCGCAGATCGAAGCGCAGGCCGCTCAGCGCGGGTTCGGCAACCTGCGGGTTGTGACCGCCGACATGAACGATTTCTCAATAGATCAGAGATTTCGACCGAATCGTTTCGGTGGAGATGTTCGAGCATATGACCAATTGGCAGTCGTTGCTTCGCCGCGTGCACGGCTGGCTGCGTCCGGACGGACGGCTTTTCATCCACGTGTTCAGCCACCGCTCGGCGCCGTATTTGTTCGACATCGCGGACAAGGAGGATTGGATCGCCCAACACTTCTTCACCGGCGGAATCATGCCAAGCCACGGGCTGATCCGGCATGTGGCGGACGTGTTCGACGTGGAGGACGATTGGCGTTGGAACGGACATCACTATGCTCGGACAGCACGGCACTGGCTATCGAACTTCGATAGAAACGAGTCCGCCGTTATGGACATACTGCGTGACATCTATGGCGCTGATGCCGCCCTCTGGAGACGCCGCTGGCGGCTGTTCTTCCTGGCCACGGCGGGCCTGTTCGACCATGCTGGGGGCGCAGAGTGGGGCGTCAGCCATTTCCGGTTGCGGCCCTTGGCGCAGTAGGTCTCCGGTGGCCGGTGTCGACCCGCGCTCTGGACAAGGGGACTAAGCGCACGTGCTCCGCTGGCTGCGCGCCTATACCGCGAGCGCTAACCCTCGTGTTTCGGCATGCAACACGATCGCGATGGTGATCGCCTGGAATCAGCCATACTATCCGCTATACTTGTTGTGGATTGTTGGCCGTGACGCCTGGGTGGGCGTTCCTGACGCCTTTTCAGGGATCCTTTTCTTCGCCGTCCCGGCGATCGCGCGGCGGTCAGGAATGCTCGGCCGGGTGGCGATGGTGATCCTTTCGGTGGCAAACGTCGTGTTCTGCTCAATGATGCTTGGCGAGGCTGCGGGAGTTCAACTGCTGTTTCTGCCGTGCGGGATGCTGGCCGCCATCCTGTTCACCTGGCGGGAGCGGTTCGTAATGCTGGCGATGACGGCTCTACCGCTTGTGGTCTGGCTAATGACACGGGGGCGGCTGGACATTCCGCTCGTCCGGTTTCCGCCTGAGGCCTATGCGTCGTTGTTCACGCTGAATGCGGTCAGCGCCGGGTCGCTCATGGTGTTTTTCGGCTGGCTGCTGGCGGGGATCAGCCGGAGAGACGAGGAAAGGCAGTGTCATCTCTGATACGGAGACCGCGAACCTGACCGTCGGCCGCCGGCGGTTTGCAAGCCAGTCGTCCGATCCCGACAGAAGCATCCTTGTTCTTCGGCCCATCTCGGCCGGTCGGGCAGCCGCTACGAAGGATCGCTATGGGTGGGTTGCCGCCCGACAGTCTATCCGACAACGAACCTGCAGAAGCGGACGTTTATTCGCTCTCCTAGCGCCCGAGCACGACGTGCGTTGCGAGGTCTGTGGCAGTGGATTCCATCACGCGGTAGCCGAGGGCAGGGAGATCCAAGCCCTCCAACATCGCCTCGCCCCGTCCGAGCAGGACAGGCGAAAGCGCAAAGTGCAGTTCATCGATCAGGCCAGCCTGCAGGTACTGGCGAACGGTTGAGACGCCACCTCCGATCTTGACGTCACGTGCTCCCGCGGCGTCGCGTGCGCGCTCGAGCGCGGCGTGGATCCCGTCCGTGACGAAGTGGAACGTGGTGCCGCCCTCCATTACGATCGGCTCGCGGGCGTGGTGCGTCAGGACGAACGTCGGAGCGTGATAGGGCGGATTGTCTCCCCACCAGCCCTTCCAACTGTCGTCCAGCCATTCCCCGCGTACAGGACCGAACATGTTCCTGCCAAGGATGAAGGCACCGAAGCCGTCCATCGACCGGTGGGCAAAGGTCTCGTCCACACCCTCCGAGCCACCGCCGTCGCCAAACATGGCCTTGAACGTCTTCGTTCCGAAGAACCAGGTGTGGAGCTCCTTCCCGCGCTTTCCCAGGGGATCATGAAGACTCTGTTCCGGGCCCGCGCCGAACCCGTCCAGGGACACCGAAAACGCCGCGACTCTGACACGTCCCACCCTAGCCTCCTCTACTGCTCGCAACATGCTGTCTTGTTGAACCAGTGCCTGCAATCAGGAAGCACTAGCGCAGCGTTGAACGGCGAATTTTGGCCCAAAACAGGCATTCCGGGATCATTCGAGACAGGCCCTAACCCGACCGCGCGACCGCCAAGCCCATCCAGCGCCTCCACTTGAGATCCGCGCACCCAAAGGGGGTTCACGTCCAACGCCTCGAGCGCCGGCCCCAGCGCCACGGCGGCGTCACCGATGCGCGCGATCACCTCGGCCACGGCATCGAGATCGGCGGCGGGGACGCCACGCTGCCCCTCCAGCATCTTGGCACCCTTCAACTCGCCCAGCATCCGCCGGACTTCGCCCGCTGTGACCGGCAGCACCCGCAACGCCACGTCCTGAAGAATCTCCACGAAGATACCCCCGAGGCCGACGGCGAGCACCGGTCCCCATTGCGGATCGCGCGTGCAGCCGACGAACAGTTCCAGCCCTCTCTCGCGCATCGGCGACACGAGGACGCCATCCACGCGTGCCCCAGCCGGGGCCGCCGAAATCACGCGGCGGAAGGCCGCGGCAACCGCCTCGTCGCCCGCGACATTCAGCGCGACGCCGCCGATGTCACTTTTGTGCTGGATGTCCCCGGAGGCAATTTTCAGCACCACCGGCCCGTTGATCGCGCGGGCAGCGGCGACCGCCGAGGCCTCGTCTGTCGCCAACGAGGCCGGAACGATCGGCACGCCGTGACGCGCCAGATGATCGAGCACCTCCCGCTCCGTAGCCGGCCACCGGCCTGGTCCATCCGTCACCGCCGGCGGCGTCCAGTGCGACACGTCGCGGCGTAGCTGCTCGGACCACCACCAGGCGCGGCCGAGTGCCGACATTCCGAGAGAAATTCCGGCCCCAGTATAGGGCAGCCCAAGATCGGCAACGATCCGTTCCGTCACCTCGGTAACTGGCTTCAGCGAATGACTGACCATCAGTGCCGGCAGCGGTTGCCCCTTGAGGCCCGCCGAAATCTGGCGCAGCGAGGCAAGCTGGAACTCAGTGGCAAGCGCCTCGGTCACCGGCACGTCGAACAGGACCGCGAGCGCCGAAAAGGCCGGCTCGTGGCCCATAATGTCCAGTGCCTTCGCGAACAGTTCGGGTTCCAGCACCGCGCCGCCGGTAATGTCCAGCGGATTGTGCGGCGTGCCGAAGCTTGGCAGCACCGCAACCAGCGCGTTGGCCGTGGCGTCCGGCAGTGGCGGCAGCGGAACCCCCTCGACCTGCAGGCGATCAGCCGCGATCTCGCAGGCGCCGCCGGAAACGGAAACCAGCCCCACGCCTTTGCTTCCGATCACCCCGGTGCGCGCAATCACGTCGGCCGTGAACAACAGCTCCTCGATCGAGTTCACCCGCACAACACCGAACTGGCGGCAAACGCCGTCGAACACGCGATCATCGCCCACCAACGAGCCGGTATGAGCCTGCGCGGAACGGGCGGTCACGTCGGACAATCCGATCTTCAAAGCAACGATCGGTTTCCCCGCCGTCCGTGCCTTCTGCGCGGCGGCGGCAAAGTTATGCGGGATACGAATCGTTTCGATGAACATGGCGATTGCGCTCACCCGTTCATCGTCGAGCAGATGATTGACAAAAGAAGCGCTGTCGAGATCAGCCTCGTTACCCGTCGAGATCATATGACTGAGGCCGATCCCCTGCTGCAGGGCAAGGCTCGCGATAAAGCCCGCGGTCGCCCCGCTCTGTGAGATGACCGCGATCGGACCCGGCCGATTGGGCGCTCGGATGGAGCCGGTCCACAGCGGCACGCCGTCGAGGAAATTGACGAATCCCAGGCAATTCGGGCCGAGCAAGGAGATGTTGTGGCGGCGCGCCAGGTCGGCGAGCTTTTGCTGTTGCGCGGCGCCGTCGTAGCCGGTTTCGGCGAAGCCAGAAGTCAGGATCACCGCATTGCGCGCGCCGGCCGCGCCCAGATCGGCCATCGCCTCCTCGATCGCGGATGCCGGAACCATGAGCAGGCCGAGATCGATTTTTTCGCCAATCGCGACGCATGAGGTCGCTGCCGTGCGGCCATGCACGACGCCGCCGCGGCGGGCAACAAGGTGCAC
This sequence comes from uncultured Pseudomonadota bacterium, assembly GCA_963832865.1. Classification (GTDB taxonomy): domain Bacteria; phylum Pseudomonadota; class Alphaproteobacteria; order Acetobacterales; family Acetobacteraceae; genus Rhodopila. The sequence goes on along the minus strand of CAWHWH010000048.1, from coordinate 172,174 downwards.
TTGGCCGTCATAGGTGAGGGTGGTGAGGTTTGCGAACGTGGCTCTGGACCACATGGAACGGTCGGTCGCCCCCACCAACGCAACCGAGCGTGGCCGCAGCATAGTGGATAGATCACGCATTCCGGCGGCCAGGCTCATTTGGATTTTCCTCCGCTTCTCAGGCGTCCCGGCCTTGGCCGGGTTTCACCGGGGAAGCTTAGGCAGGGGCGCGATCGTTGTCACATCACCGACCCCCCGCTGGGGTTTTCGCGCAAGGAGTGAACGTCATGTCGCAAACCGTTGGGAGACCAATTCCCGTTGCGGATGAGCTCAGCGCCCTTTCTTCGACGGCGCACGCGAGGGGCGCCTTATGCTACAGCATTGCACGGCGTGCGACCGTTGGAGCTTCCCGGTGCGCGAACGTTGCCCGCATTGTTTCGCGGCAAAACTCGAATGGCAGGCGAGGGACGCGGCAGCCTGTATGCCTTCACCATCATGCATCAGGTCATGAACCCGGGATTTGCCTCCACCGTCCCATACAACGTTGCTCGGGTGGATCTGATCGAGGGTGTGCGGATGACGTCCAACGTCGTTGGTGTCGCTAACGACGCACTTCGTATCGGCATGCCACCTCAGGCCGTTTTCTAAGAGATGCCGGCGAAAAAATCCGCATTCCGAAATTCCGTCCCGCCGCCGGCTGAGGAGAGCGCAATTATGCCGAACCAGCCAAAGGGCGCTCGAAAGGGAGCAATCGTGGGCCTTGGCGTCATCCCGATGGGCAAGATCTGCGGCCGTTGGTCAGTCGATTTCGCCGCCGAAGCGATCGCGCTCGCGCTCGACGACGCGGGATTCGCCAAGATCAACGTAGACGGACTGCGACCCCCGGCTACAGCTCTCTGGCGAACGTTCTACCAGTATTCTTGAAGTCCTAGTTCGGCCAGCACGTGCTTGCGAAGTTCCCCGAAGCGGGAGCCGCCGCGGTGCCTCGGATATGGCATATCGACTACGATTTCCGTCTGGATTCGCGCCGGTCTATGGCTCAGCACCAGGATGCGTTCGGCAAGGTACAATGCCTCTTCGACATCATGGGTCACCAGAAAGGCCGTGAAGCGACGATGCTCCCATAGCGCGAGCAACTCGGCCTGCATGGCGATGCGCGTCAGACTGTCTAGATTGGCGAGCGGTTCGTCCAACAGCAGGACGGACGGATTGTTTACCAGAGCCCGCGCTAACGCGGCGCGTTGTGCCATGCCGCCCGATAGCTGGTGCGGATAGGCGTTATCGAAGCCGTCAAGCCCAACCTGCTGGAGCATATTGTCGACGCGCTGGCCCTCCGCCCGCGATAGACCTCGCGTTTCCAGGCCAAGGGCCACGTTCTGCCGCACAGTGCGCCACGGATACAGTGTCGGATCCTGGAACACCAGAATGCGAGAAGGATCGGGCGCATCGATCTCCTGCTCGCTCATCAGGAGCCGCCCCGCGCGCGGCCGCTCCAGCCCGGCGATAAGCCGGAGCAAGGTCGATTTACCGCAGCCGCTGGGGCCCAGCAGTGCGACGAACTCGCCGGGGCCCACAGCCAGATCGATCCCATCGAGCACAGGCAGCTTCCGCCCATGGAGCTCGAAATGGTGCGCCAGTTTCGCCAGCCGAACCGCCGCCCCATGCAATTCGACGGCCGCTACCATCGCAACAGCCCTCTTTGCCAGGACAACAGCCGATTGCGGAGGTGGAACAACAGCGTGACCAGACCGCTGCACATGAACGCCATCACCAGCAGGGCTGCATACATATTCGGATAAGCAGCCCAGCCTTGCGCCCAGCTTAGGTACCAGCCGAGCCCTGCCTTCACGCCCATCATCTCGGCCACGACCAGCACCGCGAACGATGCTCCAAGGCCCATGAAGAGCCCAACGAACACCGACGGCATCGCGGCCGGGATGGCGACTTTGCGAATCAGGAAGCCCGTGTTGGCACCTAATGTTCGCGCGACGTCGTAGTAGGCGGGGTTGACGCTTGCCACGCCAGACCAAGTCAAGACTGTCACCGGGAAACCGGTCGCCAACGCGATCAGGAAGATCCCGGCGCTCCAGCTCGAGGGAAACGCGAAGAAAGCGAGTGGCAGCCAGGCGGTCGCCGGCAACGGCCCGATGAAGCGAAGTACCGGATGCACCCAGTAGCCGACCGTGCGTGACCACCCGATCGCAACACCGGCGGCGAACCCGAGTACCGCTCCGATCGCATATCCGGTGGCGAGCAGCATGAGTGAGCGCAGCGTGCTCTCACCCAGGCGTGGCCAGTCATCGATGTAAACCTCAAGCAGAGACTGTGGTGTCGCGAAGAACGGACGCGGCAGCAGATCAAGCTTTGCCGTCACCAGCTCCCACACTCCTAGCAACAGCGCAAGCGCGATGATCCAGGGACCTGCTCGGAAAAGCCTGGGGAGATCAACGTAAAAGCTTGCGACGATTGCCCCGGCCATCCCAAGGCCAACAGCCGCCATGCAGCCGGCAAGCAGACCCACTGGTCCGAAGTCGCCCACATCGGGCCAGTGGGCGGTGAACCATGCGATAGCCAGCCAGGCAATCGCCGCCAAACCACCGGTCCGCCACATCCGGGGATGTGTCCGGTGCGTTCCGGTCTCAGTGGCATCATCGCGTGCTACGTCGGCGTAGTGCGTCGACACCTTCACGCGGCGAGAACATCCACGCAGACCCGATCAGCAAACTGATCTGGATCTGTACTCGATTTAAACACCGCCGCCTGCTTCAGTTCCTGTGCATAGAGCGCGATCTCTCGCTTCAAATCACCGTCCACCGGATGATGGTGGTGTGTGTGGCTGCGCAACATCGGGGCCAACTGCTCCGCGGTCGCTACCTTGGTGAAGCCGGCGAAAATCGCGGCCGCTGCATCGGGATTCTCAGCCACCCACTCCTGCGCCTCCATCAGCGCGGCGGTGATTGCGGCGGCGACGGGACGCTCATCACGCACCAGATTGCCGCGAATTCCGAGTACACAGCAGGCGCGGTGGGAAAATTCTCCGCTCAGGTTGTTCGTCACTTCCACCAAATGATCACGGTCGCGGAGGATCGAGACGATCGGATCGGGACCGGAGAAAGCCTGGATCTCGCCCTTCTGCAGCGCCACACCGAGCAGATCTGCCGGATACGGCCGCCACTCGATATCTTTGACCGGATCGACGCCCTGCTTGATCGCCAGGATTGAGATGAAGTTCTTGTCCGGGCTCGCCATACCCAGCGTTCCGACGGTCTTGCCCCTCAAGCCGGCAACACTGTCGATGCCCGACACGGGTGTGGTGATCAGACGGATGCAGCCGCCATGGATCGCCGCCGTCAGCTTCACGTCGAAACCCTGTTCGAGCGGTTTCATCCACGCCAGCGCCATCCCGACACCCGCATCCGCCTTGCCGCTTGCGAGCAGCTCCAGCAACTGATCTGTAGCACCGGCAAAATTGATCTTTTCTACCTTGAGATTGCGTTTTGCGAAGAAGCCGCGCTCGTCGGCCACCGCGACGCCGACGTTGCAGACCGCATTGGTGTTCCAGGTTATCTTCAGCTCTCGCGGCAGCGCGCCCGCAGGGGCGGCAGCAGCCACGCGACAGATGGGTGGATGCTTCAGCGTATCGAGCGCTGGGCGGTCAGTTCGCCATGACGCCGGGGCCATTGCCCCAAGCGGCATGATTAGGCTCGAGGCGGTGATACGGAGAAATGAACGACGTCCGGGGCTCGCGACTGCCCGGTGAAGCTGAAGGTTCTCGCGCATGATGGCTCTCCCTGTTGCGCTCCGCGCGGCGCTGCCGCATGTCAAGGCAGGCAACCATCCACGTGGACACAATACCGCAGAATTTCTGCATTTTTAGATCGTCCCGATAGTCTACTGTCCCGTCGACGGTCGTGCCTTTTTCGTTTCAGTTCAGCGGTTTCGTGACCACACCGTTGACGCTATCCGGCTCCACAAAATCGGCGGGGGTGGCGCCCGGCGGCTATTCTGGCTCCGGCATATTCTTTACTGTTGGCCAGTTCGCATCGGCCCGGCTGATGTTTGTGGCCACGTTCTTGCGCCATTCGTCTGACCAGTATTTGGTGTGACTGATGTAAAGTTTGCCGTTCACGATTGTCCAAGCCTCTGGGTCGACCGTGTCCTTATGACCGCTCTCGACCGATACGCCCATCGCACAATGACCATCGTATTGTGCCGCGTAACGTTCCGGATCGGCGGTAAAGAGGTCGCGGTGTGCCGCGCTTGCAAATTGCCAGGTGATGTTGTGCCATTGATATTGGAATTCCGCCGTGCCCGGGACTGGCTTTCCATCAGTGAAATAGGCAACGGTATCATAGCCGCCAATGGCCAGCCGTGGCTGGTTGCCTAAAGCTGCCGAGGTAAGCAGTAAGGCGAGCGGCAGCCCGACAAGTAGAACCGACCTCGCCTTATGAAACCAAGATTGCATGAAGTCCTCCTGTGACATTCTGATTTCCTCCGACTACACAACGCCCGCCGCATCACAAAATCACCGCGGGCTGGCGTGGAGGTCGCAGAATCCGACGGTCGCAACTAGTCCAGAATCTGTAGCGTTGTTGCCAGAACCTCTGTACCTCTGTATCGTGAGCGGCGCGATATGTATCGAGGTGGCCGGCACCATGCAGTACCATCAGTTCTGTCCGATCGCCAAGGCCGCGGAGATTGTCGCTGAGCGGTGGACGCCGCTGGTTCTTCATGAGTTGCTAGCCGGCAGCACGCGTTTCAACGACATACGCCGCGGCGTGCCGCTCATGTCGCAGACATTGCTGTCTACCCGGCTGAAGGAACTGGAGCGTGCCGGCATCGTGGAGCGGGGCGGTGATGCCAGGCAGGCTCGCGAATGGCGTCTGACCGAAGCAGGCAAAGCGCTTGGTCCGGTCATACAGCAGCTTGGCGAGTGGGGGCTGTTATATGCCCAACTCCCGCTGGAGGAGGGCGATCTCGACGTCACCGTCCTGATGTGGAACATGAGACGCCGGGTCGATCCCAGCGTATTCCCGGGACGCCGGACCACAGTTCGTTTTGAGTTTACCGATGTGGCGGAGGACAGAAGGCAGTGGTGGCTGGTGAACGAGCGGGGCGCTGTCGACCTTTGCGCGCTGGATCCAGGCTTCCCGGTGGACCTTTACGTGACGACCGATATTCGCACGATGATAAATATCTGGTTCGGTAGGCTGGCATGGGATGCGGGCGTCCGATCCGGCCGGGTCGAAGTCATCGGTCCGCGTGAGTTGGACCGGCGCCTGCGGTCGTGGTTCCTCTTGAGTCCGACGGTAAAAAGTGACTCCGCGCCCCGCATTGGCGCGACGGTACCGCCACGACCTGGCACCTCGGCCGCGGCCTAACAACCGGCAACCCTGCATCTCTCGTTGCGCCCGGATGAAACGTCGATGACTGTGCCTTGGCCGACCAGGGGCCTCGCACGTGCAGGCATCCGCCGAAGCGCGAATGAACCTCCGTTCATTCTAGTCAACTCCTTATTGACGATGTAGCTAGTCAGCACATCTCCCGCCCCGGGAAGGCGTGACAGAGTTGATGCGGATCAATGGTTCGCTGTAATCCACCTGGGCAGATGGGCTGACTGGACTTATCGAATTGGGCGAACTGAGGGCTTCCGAAGAATGAATGGGTTCAGAGAGCATTGCCGGCAGTCCATCGACGCCATCCGAGGCCAGGGGCGCTACCGGATTTTCACGCCGCTCCAGAAGCGTGCCGACGGTTTTCCCTACTATCTGCGTCCCGACGGATCGCGTGTGCTGGTATGGTCGTCCAACGACTATCTCGCCATGGGCGGTCATCCGATCCCGGTAAACGCAGCCTGCGAGGCGGCCCAGACCATGGGCGCGGGCGCCGGTGGTACGCGTAACATCAGCGGCACCAGCCCGGTGCATGACCACCTGGAGGCGGAACTCGCGAACCTTCACGGCAAGCAGGCGGGGCTGCTGTTTACTTCAGGCTTCGTCTCGAACCAGGCGGCGTTGTCCGCCATCCTGAACAGTTTCCCGCATGGTCCGGACCTGCCGTGGCAGGTATTCTCCGACGCCAAGAACCACGCCTCCATGATCGCCGGCATTAAGGGCGCGCGCGGTGTTGTCAACATCTTCCGCCACAACGACACCGCGCATCTGGAGGCTTTGCTGCGCGCCGCGCCCGAAGCGTCGCCCAAGCTGATCGCTTTCGAATCGGTCTACTCGATGGACGCCGACATCTCGCCGATCGGCGAGATTTGCGACCTCGCGGACAAGTACCACGCGATGACCTACCTCGATGAGGTCCACGCGGTCGGAATGTATGGCCCGAATGGCGGCGGCGTGTCCGAACGTGACGGGGTCGCCGATCGGATCGACGTCATCGAGGGTACATTGGCCAAAGCGTTCGGGTGCCACGGCGGCTATATCACTGGCGATGCTGAAATTGTTGACTACATCCGTTCGACCGCTCCGGGTTTCATCTTTACCACGTCTTTGCCGCCGATGATCGCCGCCGCGGCGCTCGCCAGCGTCCGCCACGTCCGCCAGGACCACGCCCGCCGCGAGAAGTTGTTCGAGCGTGCCGCGGCCCTGAAAGCCCGCTTCGACGCCGCCGGCCTGCCGCGGATTGCCTCGGTCAGCCATATCGTGCCGCTGCATATCGGCGAGGCCGCGCTTTGCACGGATGTCAGCCAGCGCCTGCTGAACGAATTCGGCATGTACGCGACGCCCATCAACTACCCGACGGTGCTTCGTGGTGAAGAACGCCTGAGGTTCACCCCCGGGCCGCTGCACACCGACGCGATGATGGACGAACTGGTCGAGGCCCTGACCACGATCATCCCCGTGGAACGCCGCCGAGCCGCGTGATGGTGGGATCAAGGAAGGTCGGGGCGCTGCCCCGAACCCCGCCAAGGGCCGGCGGCCCTTGGAACCCTGGTATTGGGTGGGTGGACAGGAGGGGCAACTCGGTCCTGTCAACCATCGTGGTCGCCCCCTCCTGTCCACCCACCCATTAATGGGATCAAAGGGGGCGTCGCCCCCTTTGCGGGTCCAGGGCACAGCCCTGGCCGTCCCTGAGGTCCTGCCATGATTACCGAACTAGGCCACTTCGCGCTGATCCTGGCGCTGTTCGTCGCCATGATCCAGTCCGCCATCCCCATGATCGGGGCTGCGAGGCGCCATGTCGGCTGGATGGCGGTAGGCAGGTCCTGCGCGCTGATCGGCTTCGCGCTGACCGCGCTGGCGATGCTATCGCTGATGCACGCCTACGTTGTCTCCGACTTCTCGGTCATCAACGTCGTCCAGAACAGCCACACCGACAAACCGCTGCTCTACAAGATCACCGGGGTCTGGGGAAACCACGAGGGCTCAATGCTCCTGTGGGTGTTCATGCTTTCACTCTGCGCCGCCGCCGTGGCGCTGTTCAGCGACAACCTGCCGCCTGCGTTGCGCGCCCGCGTCCTGGCGGTCCAGGGCATGATCGCCACCGGGTTCCTGCTCTTCATCCTGCTGACCTCCAACCCGTTTCTGCGCACCTTCCCGCCGGCGCCGAACGGCCAGGGACTGAACCCGGTGCTGCAAGATCCCGGCCTCGCCTTCCATCCGCCATTCCTCTACCTCGGCTACGTCGGCTTCTCGGTCGCCTTCGCCTTCGCCGTCGCCGCCCTGATCGAGGGCCGCGTCGACGCCGCCTGGGCGCGCTGGGTGAGGCCCTGGACGCTGGCCTCCTGGTGCGCCCTGACCATCGGCATCGCCATGGGCTCCTGGTGGGCCTACTACACGCTGGGCTGGGGCGGCTGGTGGTTCTGGGACCCGGTGGAGAACGCCAGCTTCATGCCCTGGCTGGTCGGCACCGCGCTGATCCACTCCTCGATCGTGGTGGAAAAGCGCGACACCCTGAAAGCCTGGACCATTCTGCTGGCGATCATCACCTTCTCCTTGTCTCTGGTCGGCACCTTCCTCGTCCGGTCCGGCGTGCTTGACCTCGGTGCACGCCTTCGCCACCGATCCGGAGCGTGGCACGTTCATCCTGCTTCTGCTCGTGACCGCGATCGGCGGATCGCTGACCCTGTACGCCTTCCGGGCGCCGGCCCTGAAGGGAGGCGGCCTGTTCGCGCCGATCTCCCGCGAGGGCGCCCTGGTCCTCAACAACCTGTTGCTGTCCTGCGGCTGCGCCACAGTCTTCCTCGGAACCCTGTACCCGCTGTTCCTGGACGCGATGAACGGCCCGAAACTGTCCGTCGGGTTCCCGTTCTTCAACCGCACCTTCGCGCCGATGATGGTGCCGATGATCATCGCCGTCGGCATCGGCCCAATGCTGGCCTGGAAGCGCGGCGATCTGCTCGGCGCGCTGCAGCGCCTGTGGGTCGCCTATATCGCCACCGCCCTGGTGGTTCTGGTAGCCTTCTACGTCACCTACGGCGGCCCCGTCTTGGCCGTCCTGGGCTTCGGCCTGGCCGCATGGCTGGCCGCAGCCGTACTGACCGAGTTCGCCGAACGCACGCGTCTGTTCCGCGCGCCCTTCGGCGAGACGATCCGCCGCGCCATCCGCCTCCCCCGGTCCGCTTACGGCATGACCTTCGCGCACTTCGGCCTGGCGGTGTCGGTCGCCGGCTTCGCCGCCTCGGCCTACGCAAGAGAGGCGATCGAGATCCTCAAACCCGGCGGCACCATCGCCATCGCCGGATACCAACTGACGCTGGAGGGCGTGACCCGCGTCCCCGGCCCGAACTACACCGCCGACGATGCCGCGATCCGAGTGACGCGCGGCGGCCAACTCGTCACCGTCATGCACCCCGAACGCCGGTTCTTCCCGCTGCAGCAACAGACCACCAGTGTGACCTCGATCCGCACCAACCTGCTCGCCGACCTCTATGTCGCGCTCGGTGATTCCGACACCGAGGGCAACTGGACCGTCCGGGTCTACTGGAAGCCGCTGGTTCCCTGGATCTGGATCGGCTGCGTGATCATGGCGTTCGGCGGTGTGGTCAGCCTCAGCGACCGCCGCTGGAGGGTAGGCGCCGGCGCACGCGCCTCTCGCCGCCCGATCGCACCCCCACTGCAAGCCGCCGAATAGACCATGAGGCGTCTGGCTTATGTGCTGCCGCTCGCGCTGTTCATGGTGCTTGCGGGGTATTTCGTGATCTCATTGCGGCCGAACCACGACATCCACGAACTCCCCTCGGCGATGATCGAGAAGCCGGCCCCCGCGTTCGACCTGGCCGGACTGGACACCACAAAGTCGTTGGATCTCAACGCGCTGAAGGGACACCCCCTCGTCATCAACTTCTTCGCGTCCTGGTGCGTCCCCTGCCGGATCGAGCACCCGCTGCTGATGCGTCTGGCCGAACACAATCACCTCCCGCTGTACGGCATCGCCTACAAGGACAAGCCGGCCGACTCCACACGTCTCTTGGCGACTTTCGGCGACCCCTACCGGCAAGTCGGTGTCGACCAGGATGGCCGTGTGGGGCTGAACTTCGGCGTCTACGGCGTCCCGGAGACCTATGTCATCGACAGCTCCGGCATCATCCGCAGGCGCTTCGTCGGCCCCTTGACCGCCGAGACGGTGGACAACGATCTTCTGCCGCTGCTCAAACAGCTTGATCAGTCATGAGAACCCCAATCCTCGCCGCGCTGCTCCTGCTGGTCGCGCTAGCGGCCCCAGCGGTTGAACCCCGCGAGCGTCTCGCCGACCCCGCCCAGGAGGCGCGCGCTCGGAGCATCAGCAGCCAACTCCGCTGCCTGGTGTGCCAGAATGAGTTGATCGACGATTCCGGCGCCGATCTCGCTCACGACATCCGCGTGTTCGTCCGTGAGCGGTTGACCGCCGGCGACACCAATGCCCAGGCGATGCAGGCTATCGTCAGCCGCTACGGATCCTTCGTGCTGTTGAAGCCGCCGGTCGAACCGGCGACCTACCTCCTGTGGTACGGTCCGCCGCTTCTGCTCGCCGCTGGCCTCGCCGGCACACTGATCTGGCTAAAACGCCGTCCATCCTCGCCCGCCGACATCGCGCCGCTCAACCCCGAGGAGAGCCGTCGCCTGGAAGGGCTGATGCGCGAGAACGACGCTTGATCCTGCCATTTCTTTTGGCCGTGTTGGCACTCGGCGCGCTGCTGCCGATCGTGGCGCCACTGCTGCGCGGCAGCCGGCCCGTCGCGCCCCGCGGCAGCTTCGACCAGGCGGTGTATCGCGACCAACTCCAGGAACTCGACCGCGACCTCGCCCGAGGCCTGATCACCCCCGGCGATGCCGATGCCGCGCGCCTGGAGATCCAGCGCCGCCTGCTCGCCACCGACAAGGTGCCGGCCCCGCCGTCCCGCCTGTCGCGGAGCCCTATCCTGGCGCTGATCGTGTTCGTCGTCATCGCCGGCGGTGCCGTGGGCAGCTACCTGTGGCTAGGTGCCCCCGGCCTGCCGGACGAGCCGTTTGCCGCCCGCAAGGCCGAGATGGCGCACGGGGGAAACCCCGCCTCGCTGCAACAGGCAACGACGGCCCTGGCCGCCAAGCTGAAGCAGAACCCCTCCGACGCCGCCGGTTGGCTGCTCTACGGCCGCAGCCTGGCGATGCTGAACCAGTGGGATCAGGCCGAGGACGCCTACCGTCACGCAATCGACCTCGGCCAGACCGGCCCCGATGTCATTGCCGACCACGCCGAGGTCCTGGTGTTGCAAGCCGGCGGCACCGTCACCCCCGCGGCCGAGGCAGCCTTCCACCAAGTTCTGAAAGCCGATCCCAGTAGTGGGATCGCCCGATACTACCTCGCCGTAGCCGCCATGCAGGCTGGCGAGCCACGTCAGGCGATCGAAGGTTTCCAGGCGCTTCTCGCCGAGATGCCGGCGGACTCTCCGCTGCGCCCCCAACTCGGGCAGAAGGTCGCGGAGGCAGCCCACGCGGCGGGCATTCCGGTTCCTGAATTGGCGAAGGCCACTCCGCCCGCACCGGCATCTGGCCCCGACGCATTGGCCGACGCCGCGAACATGTCGGACGAACAGCGGCAGGCAATGGTTCGCGACATGGTCGCCAAATTGGCGGCAAAACAGGATGCCGATCCGGGGAATCTTGACGGCTGGCTGCGCCTGGGACGCGCCTACGCCGTGCTCCACCAGCCGGACAAGGCCGCCGACGCTTACGACAAGGCCGCGAAACTGCGTCCGGATGACGTATCGATCCCGTTGCAGGAAGTGCGCGCCCTGCTGAGCGACCAGGCGCCGGCGGGTAAGCTGCCGCCCCGGGTGACCGGCCTGCTGAAGCGTATCGAAGCCACCGCTCCGGACGAGCCACTGGTGTTATGGTATCTGGGCATGGCCGCTGCACAGGACGGGCGGATCGATGAGGCGCGCGGTTACTGGAGCAAACTGTTGACGAAGATGCCTCCCGGCGGCGAGGACACAAAAATGGTTCAGTCCGGGCTCGATGCCCTGTCCAAACGCTGATCCGGGGAAAGCAGCCGCAAGTCCATCATTTTGTTGGCACCTGCGGTCGATGGGATGACGCGGTTTTTCGCGCCATTAGGCTGATCATGCGGCGGAGCGGGCTAATTCCGGGACTCTGCGCATCAGCGAGCCGTGGCCCACCCCCACATGTCCGACTTCGGTCGCGGCTGCGTGGAAGTAGTTGGCGATATAGACCCGAACCGCGCTTGTGCGGCCTCCCGCGTGCCCGGCCGCTTCGATCTGACGCACCAAGGTGCTCATATCCAGCGCTTCGCGTTCGCAGATCTCACTCAGCATGTTCCAGAGCTCGGGTTCCAGCCGCATGCTGGTCCGCCCGCGCTCCGCGACGACGTTACGGTTGACTAGACGACTGACTGCCATGGCCACCTCCAAATTGCCGGAGTGCAGAACACCATGAAGTTATTAAGCAAAAGTTGATAAACGGGAAAAAAGCAAAAGTTTATGCCACGCCCGTAATCATCGCACCACGCCGCCATGTATCTTCAGATTGGAAGCGGAGCCGCTTTCATCCGCTCCATGCTAAAGCGGCTGCTCACATTGCGCAGCGGCACGGCAGCAATCAGCTTGCGGTAGAATTGGTCATAGGACGCGATATCGGCGACCACCACGTGAAGCAGGTAATCGACATCACCACTCATGCGCCAGGCATCGACGATTTCCGGCAATTCCTGGATCACCTTGGCGAAGCGTCCGAGCCACTCGCTGGAATGATCAGCTGTTTCGACAGCCACAAACACGGAGACCGGCAGCCCGACCTTGTCGGCATCGAGGATGGCGACGCGGCGCTGGATGACGCCGTCCTGCTCCATCCGCCGGATGCGTTTCCAGCAGGGTGTCGGGGTCAGGCCGACCTTGGCGGCGATCTCGGCCAAAGACAGCGAGGCGTCGACCGCTATCAGCCGGAGGATTTCGCGGTCGAGGCGATCGAGATCCTTGTCCGCAGCCATTCGAGTAGTCCTTCCTCAGGAAACCAGCAGAACCAACTACCCTTAACTGGTTCCTCTGGAGAAGAAAATACTCAAAATCACAGAACATGAGGCGAATTACGAAACTATTTTCCTATTAAGGCCGCATGTTCCTCCGGCGTGCGCAGCGTCAGCGCAAGGGCGTGCATACCCCCCTCCTCAGCCGGCCCGAACTCGCTCGCCAGCACCTCATGCACCGCGCGAGACCGGCCGACGCGGCTAACGCCCTTAAAGGCTGCGCTCACCACCAGCACGCTATAGTGCGACTGGCCACCCGCCGGAGCACCTGCGTGTCCCGCGTGACGGGCGCTGTCATCCTGGATCTGCAGCAACGTCGGTGCAAATTGCTGCGTCAGCAGCGCCCGAAGGCGATCGGCGCGAGTGGAGGGAGAACTTGTCATCTTCGGAGTATTACCGCTTTAGCCACTCCGGCCAATACGGGCTTCCGAGTGACATAGGCTGCAGCCCGGGCGCCGCCGGAGTCAGTCGGGCACCTCCCCGCCGGAGGCATAAATCAACTGCGAAAGAAAGCGGATTATCTCCTCGCCGAGAAAGTGCCTAAGTCTTGCCAAATCGAAGCCAGACTTCTGTCCGACCTGAAGATGGGGATATCCGATGAAAACCCTGATCCTCGCCGCCTTTTGCCGCCCTGTGGCTGACCACGGCCATGAACGTCGCGAATGCCGGACCACAGCCGTATCGTACACCCCGCGCACAACTACTATCAGAACAACTGGATGAGCTCGGTCTGGATTTTTGAAGCTCCACTGCCGGCCGCAAGCGCTTAGTCCGGTTTCGCCAACCCAGCCGGAACCTCTGCGCTCAGCACCCCAAGCACGCGTCGCCCATACCGCTCAAGCTTGGACGCCCCGACCCCCTTGATCTGGGCTAGTTCATCCAAACAAGTTGGCCGCATCGCCGCGATATCCCGCAACACCGAATCGTGAAAAATGACATATGGCGGGATGGATTGCCCCTTTGCCTCCGCCAGCCGCCAAAGTCGCAGCGCCTCGTATAGTGTAGAAACGGGCGCTGAGGCGCGACCAGTGTCCAGTGCCCCACCCCCAGCCGGTACCCCGACCGCGGCTCGGCCTCTCTCGGGGCGCTCTGCCCGCTCTGGCCTGGGCTGATCCTGCCGCAGCATCACCCGAACCTCGCCGCGCAGAATCGGCCGAGCCTCTTCCTGTACCAGACAAAGGCCGCCATGGCCCTCGGTGTCGACATCCAAGGCCCGCAGCGCAATCAACTGCCGGACCAGCCCGCGCCAGTAAGTTGCAGCATGACCCGCCCCTACACCGAAGGTGCGCAGCCTGTCATGCCTATGCCGCAGCACACCCTCGGTGCGTTCCCCTCGCAGCACCGACACGATATGCGCCGCCCCGAATATCTGATCCGTCCGATACACCGCCGACAGCACCATCTGCGCCTCGGTCGATGCATCTACTGTGATTGGAGGCGCCTCGCAGTTGTCGCAGTGACCGCATTCGGACGCTAAAGTCTCGCCGAAACAGGTCAGCAGCGACCGCGTGCGGCACGTCACTGCCTCCGTCAGCGCGACCATTTCCTCGAGTTTCGTCCGCATCACCCGCTTGCGCGCGTCCGGCGCCCCCGACTGCGCCAGCCAGTGCCGCGCCTGAGCCACATCCTGCCCGCCGAACAGCAGCAGCGTATCCGCCATATCGCCATCCCGCCCCGCCCGGCCGATCTGCTGGTAATACGCCTCCGGACTGTCAGGCATATCCAGATGCACGACGAACCGCACATCCGGCCTGTCGATGCCCATCCCGAACGCGATCGTCGCCACCACCACTAGCGGCTCTCCGGACCGGAACCGCGTCAAAGACTCCCGCTTCAGATCTGGATCGAGCCCGGCATGAAACGGCAGCGCCGGAAATCCTTTTTCGTTCAATTTCGCCGCCATCCGCTCTGTCTTCGCGCGGCTGCCGCAATAAACGATCCCGCACTCCCCCTTGTGCCGCTTCAGAAACTCAAACAACTGCGCCGTTTCGCCCACCTTGGCCGCGGCGGATAGCCGCAAATTCGGCCGATGAAAGCTGGAGACGAACACTTCGGCACGCTCCATTCGCAGTGCCGTTAGGATGTCCTGCTGGGTCCGCGGGTCGGCGGTCGCCGTCAAGGCGATCCGCGGTACCCCGGGAAACATATCGGGGATCCGCGCCAGCTCACGATATTCGGGCCGAAACTCATGCCCCCACTGCGAGACGCAATGCGCCTCGTCCACCGCGAACAGCGCCAGGGGAACCCGCGCAAGCCGATCCACCGTGCCATTGGTCAGCAGTCGCTCGGGGGAGACATACAGCAGGTCCAATTGCCCCTCGATCAGGTCGCGGGTGATCGAGCGTGCCTCCGCCGGATCGATCTCGGAGTGCAGCGCTCCGGCGTTCACCCCAACCTGCCGAAGCGCCGCCACTTGGTCGTCCATCAGCGCGATCAGTGGTGAGATGATCACTGCTGTTCCTGGCCGAACCAGGGCAGGCACCTGGTAACAGATGCTCTTGCCCCCGCCGGTCGGCATCAGCACCAATGCGTCGCCACCGGCGACCATGTGCCGCACAGCCGCATCCTGTTGTCCGCGAAACCCGGGGAAGCCGAACACCCGGTGCAACACCTGCGCGGGATCGAGAAGCATGTTTTCCGCTAACATTCCGGCCGAAAACTCCCGAATCTCGCCTCGCGCGAATCGCCTCACGCCGAACCACTATACCCGTGCGAGGAGCCCTGTCGCCAACGCTGTCTTGATCGCGTCCGCGGTCATCACGATGCCGGCGCGCGCATAGTCGGCAGATCGCCGCGTTGCCGAGCCGCGATGGCAGAGGCGTTAACCCCTTGACCGCTTCATGCCGATTGCCCATTCCCAGTGTATGCCGACCCAAACCGAAATCGACACCGCCGACCGGCTCGCGCGCGAGTGGCAATTTCCGAGCCCCGGTCGCCTGCCGATCGGCTCGGACGCCCACCGCGATGCTGCGTGCCGCATGTTCCGCGACACGTTCAACCCGTACAAACCGTCGGTGATCGAATGGCCGAAGCTCGACCCCGAGGCGCTGCGCCGCCTCACCAGCCTGCCGATCTGGGATATCGCCGTCGCCACCGAGAACAAGGCCAGCGCCCGCATGCGCGCCTACGGCGACACCGCGCCAGACCCCGCCTGGCGCGAGGCGATCGGGCAGAACGGCTGGGAGGAAAGCCGCCACCGCGAGGTGCTTTCCAATCTCGTCAGCAGCTACGGCATCCCGTTGGCCCCCGAGACGCCCGACCGTTTGCCCGCCGATCCGGAGTGGGGCTACCTGGTCACCGGCTATTCCGAATGCATCGACAGCTTCTTCGCCTTTGGCCTGTTTGAAGTCGCCCGCCGCTCCGGCTTCTTCCCAGCGGCACTGGTCGACACGTTCGAGCCGGTGATCCAGGAGGAAGCCCGCCACATCCTGCTGTTTGCCAACTGGCTGGCCTGGCACCGCAAGCGCCTGGGCCCATGGCGCCGCCTCCGCTTCGAGCTGCGCGTCGTCTGCGCCTGGATTTTTCTCGCCTGGGAGCGGATCGGCATCGCCCGCGGCATCGACAGCGGTGAAAAACCGGACAACAACTTCACCCTCCACGGCACCCAGGCGGTCAGTGATATCGACCTCAATCCGCTCGACCTGATGGCGATCTGCCTGACCGAGAACGATCGCCGCTTTGCCGGCTACGATCCACGCCTGCTGCGCCCCACCACGACGCCGGCGCTGGCGAGATTGGCCATGCGCCTGGGCCGGCTGTTTGGCCACGGCAAATCCGCCGCAACCTTGAAACCAGCAAACTCTTGATGCGCATTTGCGGTTTCTCCTTTTGCCGGAATCAGACATAATGCGGTTACGCTCTACCGGCAGAGTCGGATTCACCATGGCATTATCCAGGCAATTTCCGCGTCCAGCCACAGTCGCGATCGCACTGGGCGCGGTGTTCGCGTGTTTGGCGGTCAGCCCTGCCAACGCCGGAGTATTCATCGGGGTCGGGATCCCGTTTTATGGCCCGGGCTTCTACGGCCCGGGATACTACCCCGGCCCATACTATTACCCGCCGCCAGCGTATTACCCGCCGCCGCCTCCCGTGGTGTATGCGCCACCTCAGGCATATGCCCCGGCACACGCGGGTGCTGGGCAGATGTGCTACGCTGGCGCCTATGTGTGCCCCATGGATCGTCCGGTCGCGACCGGCGGCGGCTGTTACTGCCTGGGTAACGGCGGGCAGCACGTGTGGGGCAGGGCGAACTGATGGCCACGGGCCGTCAGCGGCACCACTCATCCGACCAGCGAACAAGACACCCGGACCCGCAACGGGGGCCTGAAGCGCCGCGCCCGTCCGAGGCGGTCGCCATCGAAGACTACGCCCTGATTGGCGACTGCCGCACCGCGGCCCTGATCAGCAAGGCGGGGTCCATCGACTGGCTCTGCTGGCCGCGTTTCGACAGCCCGGCCTGCTTCGCCGCACTCCTAGGCTCACCTGACAACGGCCGCTGGCGAATCACGCCGAGCCATTCTCCGGCTAAGATTACTCGGCAGTACTGGCCCGGGACGATGATCCTCGAAACGCTGTTCGAAACGTCGTCGGGATCCGTCGCGCTGATCGATTTCATGGCGGCCGAAAAGCACTCCATTGTCCGCATCGTCGAGGGCCGCTCCGGCTCGGTGGAAATGCGGTTCGACCTATCGCTCCGCTTCGAATACGGATCGGCTGTCCCTTGGGTGACCCGGCTGAACCACGGGAGCGGGATCCTGGCGATCGCCGGCCCCGATCAGGTCGTGCTCAAGAGTGACATCAAGCTGCAAGGCAGAGGCATGACCACCGTAGGGTCCTTCGTAGCCGAGGCCGGCCAGCGGACCCGCTTCGTGCTGACCCATGCGGCGTCCCACCTTCCCGTGCCCGTCCCGCCAGACGCCGATAGGGCTTTGGGTGACACCGAGGCGTTATGGAGCAGCTGGTCTAGCCGCTGCAAATACCGCGGCTCATACGGTGCCGAGGTCCAACGCTCCCTGCTGACGCTAAAGGCATTAAGCTACCTCCCCACCGGCGGCATCGTTGCGGCACCGACGACGTCCCTTCCTGAAGAGCCCGGTGGCGGGCGCAATTGGGACTATCGCTACTGCTGGCTGCGCGACGCCACCTTTACCTTGCTGGCCCTGATGCACGCCGGTTACCAGGAGGAAGCACAGGCCTGGGGCGCTTGGCTCCGCCGCAGCGTCGCCGGCACGCCGGGCCAAGTGCAGACCCTCTATGGTCTGGCCGGCGAACGCTGGGTCGCAGAATGGGAGGTGGCTTGGCTCGAAGGCTACCAGGGCGCCAAACCGGTCCGCGTCGGCAACGCCGCCAGCAGCCAGCTACAGCTCGACGTCTTCGGCGAACTCATCGACGCCCTCTACCAAGAGGCCGCGCTCGGTCTGGTTCGCCCAACCTCGAGCTGGCCCCTGCAACGCGCTTTGATCGCCCACCTGGAGGATATTTGGGAACTGCCGGATGAGAGCATCTGGGAGGTGCGCGGTGGAGCGCAGAACTTCACCTTCTCCAAGGTGATGGTCTGGGTCGCCTTCGACCGAGCGATCCGCGGCGCCGAGGCCTTCGACCTACCCGCGCCGTTGGAACACTGGAAGGCGCTCCGCACGCGCATCCATGAGACAGTCTGCCGGGAAGGCTACAGCGAGAAGCGCGGGAGTTTTGTCCAATACTTCGGTGCCGATACGTTGGATGCCAGCCTGCTGCTGATGCCGCTGGTGGGCTTCCTTCCGGCCGAGGATCCACGGATCGTAGGTACCGTCAACGCGATTGGCCGCGACCTGATGATCGGCGGTCTGGTTCGCCGCTATCTCACCGAGGAAACCTCGGACGGCCTGTCAGGCAGCGAAGGCGTCTTCCTGGCCTGCAGCTTCTGGTATGTCGACAACCTCGCCCTCCAAGGCCGCCATCAGGAGGCTCGATCCTTGTTCGACCATTTGTTGGGTCTGGCGAACGACGTCGGCTTGCTGGCCGAGGAATACGACCCTGTCGGTCAACGCCAACTCGGCAATTTTCCGCAAGCATTCTCCCATTTGGCCCTGATCAACGCGGCACTTAATCTGGATACGTACACGGGTCCAGCAGCCCAGCGCAGTTGTCAGTCAGACGATTCGGGCAAACAACCTTGAACCTTTCGGGGGCGTCGGTTCTATTCCGAAACAAATTGATGTCGTCGTAGCAACCAGTCCTTGCAAATTTTGCCTGAGAATACTAAACTATCATTTTGAATGAGCAAGAGTTCATTCGCTCGACCCAGCCTCCAGAGTGGGACGCGGGATGTCGAGATACCCCAGCCGGGATCTTGACCGGCCTAACGAGGAGTTCCGACGCCTGCTCACGGACATGTGAAAATACCCCTCACGCCGCCGCGAGGATGCTGCCCATAGAAATTATACTTTAACGACTCACGGTCACGTGATTACGCGAAAGGTCAGGGGTTCCCCGCAACGCTCTGGAATCCGCGACCAATCGCCAGACTTTGAATACGGCAACACATCGTTCACAAAAACTCATAAATTGCGCATTTTGGTTATGCTTGCATCACGTATTCGTTGGGTTCGGATTTCGGTTCGCTCGCGAACCCGTGATTAAAGTTGGCGCGCTCTCACCGGTCCGTTATCGTCGCTCCAACCAACAGGAGCAGTCCGGTGCGGGAAATCTCTTCGGCTATGCAAACCCCCAGTCAGCCATGGGGCCGCAGCGCTACTGTGACTGACGACCAGCACGCACTGATGCGAGGGGTAGTGCACGGCGTCATTCTCTCGGTGTTTGTGTGGACTGCCGCCGTGTACCTGACCCTCGCTCTCTGAGCGGCTGGCGCGGGCCATGGTCACATCAGATTACCCAGCGCTACGTGGATCGATCCATCAGAGGGTAGAGGCCGGCAATTCTTGCTAGCTCTTCCGGTCCGATCTTCGGCGATCCAACGCTTCCAGTCGCCACCACGAACCCGGCCGACACCTGTAATTACGTTCACGCATCCTCCGGCTGACGTGGCCTTGCACTGCGGCACGGCATATGCAAAACGCCCCGCTCACTGGAACCAATTGCAAAATGGGGAGACGTCCGGGGGTGACCGACACCATCCTGGAAACCGTAGGCCTGACGCGAGAGTTCAGCGGCTTCGTGGCTGTCGACGCCGTCGATCTGTGCGTGGAGACGGGCAACATCCACGCCCTGATTGGTCCCAACGGCGCCGGCAAGACGACATGCTTCAACCTGCTGACCTCCTTCCTGCCGCCCACACGCGGCAAAATCACCTTTAAGGGTCGTGACATCACGGGTATGAAGCCGGCCATGGTGGCCAGACTGGGGTTGGTTCGCAGCTTTCAGATCTCGGCTGTCTTCCCGCATCTGACAGCGCTCGAGAACGTGCGCCTGGCCTTGCAGCGGGCCCGCGGCGCCAGCTTCGATTTCTGGCGCTCCGAGAGCGTGCTCAAGGTGTTCGACGACCGCGCCCACCAGTTGCTGTTCGACGTCGGGCTGTCCTCGTTTACCGAAACCGTTGTGGCCGACCTGTCCTACGGCCTGAAGCGCGCGCTGGAAATCGCCACGACCCTCGCCCTCGAACCTGAGATGATGTTGCTGGACGAGCCCACCGCCGGCATGGCGCATGGTGACGTGGATCGCATCGTCGAGCTAATCAAGGCGATCCGCCCAGGCCGCACCATCCTGATGGTGGAGCACAATCTCTCGGTCGTGGAAGGTCTCTGCGACAAGATCACCGTCCTGACCCGCGGCAAGGTGCTGGCCGAGGGCACTTACGAGACGGTGTCGAACAACCCCGAGGTGATCACCGCCTACCTGGGGACTGCCGATGTCTGAGATCCCCGATGCTTGAGATAAATGGCCTGAACGCCTGGTACGGCGAAAGCCACATCCTGCACGGCGTTGATTTCGAGGTCCGTGAAGGCGAAGTCGTCACGCTGCTGGGCCGTAACGGCGCCGGCAAGACCACCACAATGAAGTCGATCATGGGAATAGTGCCGCGCCGCGAGGGCAGCGTGAAGTTCCGCGGCAATGAGATGATCAAGCGGATGCCGAACCAGATCGCCAGGGCCGGCATCGCCATCTGCCCCGAGGAACGCGGCATCTTCGGCTCCTTGTCGGTAACCGAGAACCTGATGCTGCCGCCGATCGTCCACCCCGGCGGCTTGTCGGTCGACGAGATCTACACGCTGTTCCCCAACCTGCGGGAACGCGCCGCGACCGCGCACGGGACGAAGCTATCCGGCGGAGAGCAGCAGATGCTGGCGATCGGCCGCATCTTGCGGACCGGCTCAAAAATGCTGCTGCTGGACGAACCGACCGAGGGCCTCGCCCCCGTCATCGTGCAGCAGATCGGCCGCACCATCCGGGAGATTAAGGGTCGCGGCTTCACCGTATTGCTTGTCGAGCAGAACTTCCGCTTCGCCGCCACCGTCGCCGACCGCCACTACGTCATGGAGCATGGCAAGGTCGTGGACATGATCCCCAATCATCTCCTCGAATCCAGCATGGACAAGCTGCACGAATACCTGGGCGTCTGAGTAACGGACCCAACAGATTGACGACTGAACGGGCGCCGGTGCGTTGGACGATGAGGAAACCGCCGGCGAGCGCGGGAGCGCCGGACATGGCGGGCACGTTGCTTCTACCCCGCCCGTTGGATAAAGGCGGCTGCTCTTGGGTCAAATTATGAAGGTTCATTGATGATGCTTACCCGTCGTTCGGCCCTCACGACCGCCACCGCCGCCACGCTCCCCCTGATCAGTCCGGCTCGTGCCCAGGCGCCGGTCGTCAAGATCGGCGTGCTGAACGACCAGTCCGGCCCCTACACCAACACCGGCGGCATCACCTCGGTCATCTGCACCAAGCAGGCGCTGGAGGATTTCGGTGTCTCCGCCAAGGGCATGAACGTCGAGGTGATCACCGCCGATCACCAGAACAAGCCGGATCTGGCGGTCTCGATCACCCGGCAGTGGTTCGACCGTGACGGCGTCGATGTGTTGCTGGATGTCCCGACATCGTCGGTCGCATTGGCCGTGCAGTCGGTCTGCCGGGAGAAGAACAAGGTCTATCTCAATGTCGGCGCCGCGTCCTCGGCGCTGACCGGGGCGCAATGCTCGCCGAACTTCATACACTGGTGCTACGACACTTATATGCTGTCGAAATCCACCGGCGGCGCGATGGTGAAGGCCGGCGGCGATTCCTGGTATTTCCTCACCGCCGACTATGCGTTCGGCAAGCAGTTGCAGGACGACACCTCCGTCCTGGTGAAGGCGGCGGGCGGCAAAGTCCTGGGCTCGGCGCCTTATCCGTTCCCCGGCACCACGGATTTCTCGTCCTTCCTGGTGCAGGCGCAATCGAGCGGCGCCAAGGTCCTCGGGCTGTGCAACGCCGGCGGCGACACGGTGAACTCGATCAAGCAGGCGCATGAATTCGGCCTGAACAGTTCGATGAAGATCGCCGCGCTGCTGATGTTCATCACGGACGTGCACGCGCTCGGCCTTGACACCGCCGGCGGCCTGAGCCTGACGGAAAGCTTCTACTGGGACCTCAACGACAAGACGCGCGCCTTCACCAAACGGGTGCTGCCGAAGACCCCGAAGAACTATCCGAACATGATCCATGCCGGCTGCTACTCGGCCACCTTGCACTACCTGAAGACGGTCGCTGACATGGGCGCGGCGGAAGCGAAGAAGGACGGTGTCGCCACGATCAACCGGATGAAGGCGATGCCGGTCGAGGATGACTGCTTCGGCAAGAGCAAGATCCGCGAGGACGGCGTGAATATGGTAACGGCCTATCTGTTCGAGGTGAAAGACCCGAGCGAAAGCAAAGGCCCGTGGGATTACTATAAGCTGAAGGTGACGACCCCGGGCGATGAGGCTTACCGCCCGCTGGCCGAAGGCCACTGCCCCTTCATCAAGGCATAGCGCAAACTCATAAAACGGCGTGCCCGGGGAAACGAAATGAAGCAACAATCATGATCACGATCTTCGGGATTCCCGGACCGCTGTTGTTCGGCCAGCTTCTGCTCGGGCTGATCAACGGCGCCTTCTACGCCATGCTCTCGCTCGGGCTGGCGGTGATCTTCGGCATGCTCAACATCATCAACTTCGCCCACGGCTCGCTGTTCATGATGGGGGCCTTCGCGTCGTGGATGCTGCTGAACTATGCCGGCATCGGATACTTTCCGGCGCTGATCCTGTCGCCTCTGCTGGTGGGCATCTTCGGCATTATTCTTGAGAAGACCATTATCAGCCGGCTCTACAAGCTGGATCACCTGTATGGCCTGCTGCTGACCTTCGGCCTGTCGCTGGTCATCGAGGGCCTGTTCCGCAACGCCTATGGCAGCTCCGGCTTGCCTTACCGCATCCCGAACATCCTGCAGGGCGCGACCAATCTGGGCTTCATGTATATGCCCAACTACCGTGGCTGGGTGGTTCTCTGCGCCCTGGTCGTCTGCATCTCGACCTGGGCGATCATCGAGAAAACCTCGCTGGGCGCGACGCTGCGGGCGGCCACGGAGAACGCTCCGCTGGTGCAGGCATTCGGCGTCGATGTGCCGCGGCTGATAACGCTGACGTATGGCGGCGGCGTCGCGCTGGCGGCGTTCGCGGGCGTGCTGGCGGCGCCGATCTACTCGGTAAACCCCAACATGGGCACCAACTTCATCAACACCGTGTTCGCCGTCGTGGTGATCGGCGGCATGGGGTCCATCATGGGATCGATCCTGACCGGCTTTGGGTTGGGCGTGATCGAGGGATTGACCAAAGTGTTCTATCCGCAGGCGTCCGCCACCGTGGTGTTTCTG
Organism: uncultured Pseudomonadota bacterium; assembly: GCA_963832865.1. Classification (GTDB taxonomy): domain Bacteria; phylum Pseudomonadota; class Alphaproteobacteria; order Acetobacterales; family Acetobacteraceae; genus Rhodopila. The sequence goes on along the minus strand of CAWHWH010000048.1, from coordinate 148,917 downwards.
GTGATGGTGATCGTGCTGCTGGTCAGGCCGCGCGGCCTCTTTGGAAAGGCCGCCTGAATGTTTGGATTCTCCCGAGCACAATCCATCACCTTCGTGGTGATGGTGGTGCTGATCGTGGTCAGCCCGTTCGTGCTTTATCCGGTGTTTCTAATGCGCGTGCTGACCGCGGCGCTGTTTGCCTGCGCCTTCAACCTGATGCTGGGCTATGTCGGGCTGCTGTCCTTCGGTCACGCCGCGTTCTTCGGCATGGGAAGCTACGTCGCCGCCTGGACGATGAAGTTTTGGCACGTGGACGCCTCGATCGCCATCATCTTCGGCGGCCTGACCGGAGCGGCGCTGGGTCTGGTGCTGGGCTACCTGGCGATCCGCCGGTCCGGGATCTACTTCGCCATGATCACCCTGGCGCTGGCGCAGATGGTTTACTTCTTCTGCCTGGAAGCGCCGTTCACCGGCGGTGAGGACGGCATCCAGCAGGTGCCTCGGGGTTATCTGTTCGGCTTCATCGATCTGAGCAACGACATGACGATGTACTGGGTCGTCGCGGCGGTGTTCCTGGGCGGCTTCCTGCTGGTCCACCGCATCATCCACTCGCCGTTCGGACAGGTGCTGAAAGGCATCCGCGAAAACGAGCCGCGAGCGACCTCGCTGGGCTATCGGACGGATGACTACAAGCTGATCGCGTTCGTGCTGTCCTGCATGATCGCGGGCGTGGCGGGCGGCACTAAAGCGCTGGTGTTCGGCATCGCCACGCTGACGGACGTGCATTACTCGACATCCGGAGAGGTCGTGCTGACCACTCTGCTCGGCGGATTGGGCACGGTATTCGGCCCGGCGATGGGCGCAGTGGTGGTGACTGCGATGGAGAACTACCTCGCCCAGTTCGGCGCCTGGGTGACGGTGACCCAGGGTGTGATCTTCATGGTCTGTGTGCTGGCGTTCCGCCGCGGCATCATCGGCGAACTTGGCGCGTTCCTGAAAATCTCGCTGTAGGCTGGAGCTTCGCGGCGGGTTGGGCGTGAGAGCAGTCGGCCGGAGAAATCATCGTTTCATAACCAACGGCCGCTGAGATCCGGGAGGAGGGCCTTATCTGCGTGTATTTGTGTGCATCTGTGGTTCCAAGCCTGCTGGGAAACCGACGACATGGATGGTTACGTCAAAGGAATGAAACCACCGATGCACACAAATGCACACAGATAAGTTGAACCATTCGGACACTAGTGTCCGGTGGATAAGTTCGTGGAATCAATGACGTATGTGTTATTGCTTCTTCGCATCCGTATTCCGATTCAAAACACAATGACTATATCTCACTTCAAATACTTGGTCGGAAAGGAGACCCTCCGATCTGTACGCGGAGACTCCCGCCTCGGCCGTTTATGATTGACGATCGGCCCGATCCGCTCGGAAAGTCGTTCGACTCGGCGAAATCGAGTTCAAATCACACCACCCAAAATATCCAAAAAACTCTTCTGGAATGAGCATTCTTGGGCAGTTCGTTCGCAATCAACCGACACTAGTCCATTCGGACCAAACACGGTTCGGGGGCCGTAATTACTGGCGTCAGCGAAAAAGTTGTGTCCATGAATGGGCCCGACCGTCCTGGTGACTCAGGTCCTGGCCTCGGACGAGGTGGCCATGACGGGGGGCGTTTCCGGTCAGGGTCACGAACGCGCGATATCGACTAATTCGATATGCTTATCCATGTGACCGGAGCTGCAAACTTGTTCCGCCAGGGCGGGACGAAATGTAGGATCCGGGCTCCAGGCATCGATCGGCACTCGCTGAAGGCTTGAAGAGGAGCACCTATGAAACAGATTATTCTTCCCGTTTTTGCGATCGCGACCCTGATGGCCGGCCCCCTCATGGCCCAAAGCGCTGTGGAATTGGGGATGGGGGGCCAACACCGATCGTCTACGCCGACGATGCAGGGGGGCGCCCGCGGCTGCATGGAGAAGATGTCGGGCATGGCCCAAAATATGGAGGGCCGACTGGCCTCTATGCGGACTAAGCTCAAGATCACGGACGAGCAAATGCCGCAGTGGAACGCTTTTGCCGACGCCATGCACGACAACGCACGGCGGATGACCGAAATGCATGAGAAGATGGGTTCAGCCCCATCGATGAGCGCGCCCGAACGCCTCGACCGGATGGAAAAGATGACGGCGGGGATGATGGAGGCGGCGCAGTCCACGAAGGCAGCGTTCATGCCGCTGTATTCAGTCATGAGTTCCCAGCAGAAGAAGATGGCAGACAGTCTTGCCTTCGCTGGGTTTGGCTGGGGCTGATCGGACGGGCCGGATTGTTGGAACGTCTCAGTTAGGGACAACAGTGCGGACACCGCGGGCCGGCGGGTTTGACTATAGCAGCAATATCCGATCTGACGTCGCCGATGCACCCGCAAAACAAGAATGCGGAATTGGAGCCCGCCACCCATGGTTAGGTATGAGCCCGGCTGAGGTCTGTTGCGCGATACTTGAGCCCAAGGTGGGGCACGGAGATTTCTCCGCATAGACTGCAAGTCAAAATTCGTGCCCTGACACGAACATTTAAACTGATTGGGGAGGTCGCTAAACCAAACATACCCCTCTGCCTCCAGACTGGGTGTGCAAGATAGACAGACAGGAAGCGGAACTAACTCTTCCTCCTGCCCAGAAGCGCACGCACCCTCTCTCTATTTCTCTACATGCGACTCCGTGATGACTACGCCCAGCGGCATTGAAGATCTCAAGGCCGGCGTCAAACGCCAACACCGCCTCCTCCAGCCGCGCCGTGTCGCTCTCCCGCTCGCCCAACATCAAAAGCGCGGTGCCGCGTCGCTGCCCAGTCGAGCGGCACGTGCTCGCGCGTTCTCTCCTGCAGGGCCAAGTAGTAGGCTGCCACCGAATCCTCTAACCGCGCGGTCCCCCTCTCACGCGCACCGGCGGCAAACGCACCTTGATCGGGGGGCGCGCAAGGTCCGAGGGAACGCGCTTCGATCACCCGCCAGCACTGCCCGACGACCCGCGCGGGTTGGCGCGGCAGAAGCTGGCCGGCATCAATCGGAGGGAGCGGGGCATGGGCCGAACCGGCGCCCGCGCCGCGTCAGACCGAAGTAGGGCTCCCGTGCATTGCGGCCAGCAGATCGCCGCCACCAGGCGATCGCAAGCGGCGGAACGCGAGCGCGAGGCCGTGATCAGCGAGCCCGAAACCCGCCACACTTGTCACTCCCGCCATTCGAGGTCGGGTCCCATTCTATCTCACGAGCAAGTGGCCCCATGCCGCAAAGTCAGAGACAGCATAATTTTCGAGTTTGAAAGCAAGACCCAGAGTGCGGACACGGCGCGAAGATCCGATCTTCACGCCAGACCAAAGGAAAACGGAAACCATGATCTCAATCCACGCCAACCGGGCCTCAGCAGGTCGTCACTGCCGCCAGCAAGCCCAGCGAGCCCTGATCGTCCTCCAGCAGTTACGCCACAAGACCAACCTCCAGAACCTGATCGATCAGGTGATCAATGCCGGCCTCATTTCTCTCGTTGGCGGCTCGATCGCCGCAGCGCTCGCTATCGGTGCTCCGATGTCCGCCGCCGGCTCGCAGACCAGCGATGCCGACAGCGGAATGGCGATCGCTCGACCAACGTGTCTTACGCGCCTCAAGTCACCAGCAGCGCATGCAGCGCCTGGTCGGCACCGTTAATGCGCCGGTTGGTCAAGGCTGGGGCTAGCTCACCAAGCCGGTTTCACAACGATCGATCGAGCGGAGGGGGTCCCCCATGATTACGTTCATTCTCGCGGCCGCGGTGCTGGTCGGTGCGCTGTGTGTCGCCGTAGCCCTCGACGATGCCACGACCGAGGCCCCACCGGGTGTTGTCGCAAGACTGCTCGTGACAGATCAGACCGTGCCAGTCGCGTGGGGCGTGCGCCTCAATACAGATCGCGGAAGAAACTCGATGCCAAGATCGCCCCAGCAGGCCAGCGGCGGCTCGGTCAAATTCTCGTCGCGGACACCTAGTTCGCCTAAATAACTAATCATGACCGTCGTCGTTTACCCTATTTTAGGCTTTGTGTGGGATTCTGCATCTCGGCGGGTGGCCCAAAGCGATGCGGAAACTTTCCACGCCGTCGTGCAGCCAAAAAGGCGTGTTTGCCAAACAGCGCCAAGGTCGTTGACATGATGCAATTAAGCCCCGTTAACCTCGCCGCGTTCCCCATGCACCGAATGACCGCAGAGCAGTTGCGGTACCTTGGCGCAAGCGAAGTGGTCTACCTTAAGTCCACGCGCAATGATGGCGAGCCGGCCTTCATAATCTACGGTGCCGATGGGACACCCCTTGAGACGGTCGACACCATTGAGTCAGCAGTGACCAGGGTCGCCGAGAATAACCTCCATTTCGTCGCGGTCCATTGAACGCCAGGCAGGCGGGCGCGCCGCTCAATCGCGGGACCGGTGGCCGGAATGAGCGCGTCTCGGCGCGCACCGCACGGTCTTCCGCGCGCGCGGCTAGCGGCGGGTGAACGCTTCGACATCACGATCGATAGCGGCGCGGTTGGTTGCGTCGGCGATCGCGCATGCCCGTTCTGGCGTTCGCAATGTTCCGGGCGGAACCGTCTGACCGCATCGACCATCAACCGGCATACGCGTCGCCTCGGCTATGGCCACGATCGCATGACGCGCCAGCCGCCAGCGGGTGCGGTTCCAGGCGGAGCAATCGAACGCGCTCTGGCACTTCGACATGAGCCCGTCCGACCTGAAGCAGCTTCCAAAGGATCCCGACGGGCACAACCGTCGGCGTCGCCGGCCCCGCGCATGATCGAGATCGAAGCCGTCGCTGTCGTCAATTCATGATGCAGTGAAAGTCCACACCCGAGGCCCATTTCCTCTCCCTCACTGACCGGTGCATATAGACCCGGTCAGTCGCGAGGATTTTACCTGATGCAGAATGTTCTTATCGCCCGGAGGCTCGTCGGATTGGTGTTGGTCGGACTGGTCGCGGCGTGGCCGGCCTGCGCGGATTCATCGAAACCGGTCCGTGCGCGCGCGACGATCGACCAGGTGAGCGGCGACAGCATGAGTGTGACCGCGCGATCCGGCGAAAAGATGATCGTGACGTTGACCGCCAACACCATGGTTGTCGCCATTGTTCCAACCAGGCTTGAGGACATCGTGTCGGGATCATTCATCGGATCCGCGGCGATGCCTCAGCCGGATGGCACTCAGCGGGCATTGGAAATCCATGTGTTTCCCGAAAGCATGCGGGGTACGGGCGAGGGCCACCGGCCGTTCGATCTGCAGCCGCAAAGCACCATGACCAACGGCACCGTCGGTTCGGTGACCGGCACGACCGGGCGGACGTTGACGGTTACCTATCAGGGCGGAGAAAAGACCATCGTTGTGCCACCTGACACGCCGATTGTGGCATTTGAGCCGGGCACGCGGGCGATGCTTGCGGCCGGAGCGCACATCATCCTGATCGGCACGCGGGCCGAAGATGGCGCCATTGCCGCTGCACGAATACTGGTGGGAAAGGACGGGTTGATTCCACCGATGTGAACTTGGTGACCCGCGGTCAATGAAAGACCCAAGCAAGACGCAAGATCGGATGATCGCCGGGCTGCTTGCCGGGAACGGGACTGCATTCGCCGTGAACCAGTCGTCTTCTTCTCGACGTTGCCGAGCGTGGCTGAGGGCTTTGGCTGAAGACTGGCGCGGCGGCCCCGATGCGGGCAAGCCGAAGCTGCCGCCGATGGGGAAGGGGCTGATCGCACGTGGCCTCATGCGCCTTGGTAAGGGACCCACTTTCCACGGCTGTTCTTCACCGGGCGGATGACAGATGAGAGCATGCCCACTGGGTCTGTTCCTTCCGGGGTTGTTCTGCCCCTCCCGCTGGTCCGGCAAACCCTGGCAACAACAACCCAGCGAAGCGAAGAGGCGATCCTGGATTCGCATCGCTTCCTAGGATCGTAAAACGCACGTCATAGGAATTTGGCGGCTTCCGTGCGACGACGCGACCACCCGCTGCTGCTCACCAGGTTAGATCAGATTTCATCTGAAACAATAAGGTTGCATATACGGACGTCTGTTTCCCTCGGATGATCAAAGAGGGGTCAAGAGACTACGGGATCCGAGAATTATGCACAAAGAGTGTGCAATGACGCGCTGCGTTGTTCAGCACGACTGAGGTGCGGCGCTGGCACAGGGCTTGCCTGATCCAGCACCAACAGTACTCCACGGCGACGGCGAGCGCGGGTTTGTCGGCGTAATTATCTGATCCTCGTCAGTCGCCTCGTTGATCGGGAGACCCAGCAGAATGCCGCACCTCAAGACGTCCCTTCATCTGCGCACCCTTGGCATCGCCTGTGCCGCTGGCCTGACGCTGGCCATCGGGGTAGCCCATGCCGAGACCGTCCTCCGGGTCGCCATGAGCGCCGCCGACATCCCCGATTGGACAGGGGCTCCCGACCAGGGCTACGAGGGCTTTCGTTTCGTTGGCTTCTCTATCTACGACAGCCTGATCGAATGGGATCTCTCGCATTCAGACCGCGCCGCCGACATTCGCCCAGCCCTGGCCGAAAGTTGGGCTATCGATCCGAACGACCACAAGACCTGGATATTCAAGCTGCGCCACGGCGTGAAGTTCCACGACGGGTGCGACTGGAACGCTGACGCGGCGGTGTGGAATTTCCACCGCGTGGCAGATCCCGAGTCGCCGCAGTACAACGTGCGCCACCACGCCATGCAGGGCTGGCAAATCACCAACATCACCGGCGTGGACAAGATCGACGACTACACCATCGCCGCGCACACGGCGATCGAGGACTCCCTGCTGCCGTACGAGATCACCGGCTATTTCCAGGTCTCCAACTGCGCCGTCACCAAGCTCAACAACGACTATGCCGCCTATGCCAAGCATCCGGCCGGCACGGGACCGTACAAATTCGACAAGGTCGTACCCCATGAGCGGCTGGAACTGGTGAAGAACACGGACTACTGGGACAAGGGCCGAATTCCCAAGCACGACCGGCTGGTGCTGCTGCCGATGCCGGAAGCGTCGACCCGAGCCGCGTCGTTGCTGTCCGGCCAGGTTGACTTCATCGAGGCGCCGTCCCCCGACACCATCCCGCGCCTGAAGGAAGGCGGGATGACGATCATCACGGTGCCCTATCCGCATAACTGGGACTATCAATTGCGCGTCGACCGCCCGCCGTTCAACGATCTTCGCGTCCGCCAGGCGGCCAACTACGCGATCAACCGCGACGAACTGATGGACATGCTGCAGGGCGTCGCAACCCCCGGCTACGGCAAGTTCATTGAATCGCAGGTCTGGTACGGCCACCCGATGCAGTACACCTTCAATCTCGACAAGGCGAAAGCGCTGCTGAAGGAAGCCGGCTGCATGCCGTGCAAGTTCACAGTCGGCATCTCGACCTCAGGCTCCGGACAAATGCAGCCATTGCCGATGAACGAGCTGGTGAAAGAACAGCTCGACGCCGCCGGGTTCCAGGTCACGCTGGCCCCGATGGACTGGAATTCCTTGATCGACGTATTCATCGGCGGCTCCCACAAATACGACAAATACGATGCGATCAACGTCAGCCTCTCATCGATCGAGCCTGTGCAGGGCGTCATGAAAGGCACGATGACGCGCTATCAGCCGCCCAACGGCTGGAACTGGGGCTACTTTACCGATCCGGCCATCGACAAGCTGGGTGAGCAGGCTCTGTCGACGTTCGATGCGCCGACCCGCGACAAGCTGATCGCCAAGCTTCACGAGACAGCGGTCGCCGACGCGCAGGAGATCTTTATCGCTCACGACCTAAACCCGCGGGCGATCTCACCCAAGGTGCATGGGTTCGTGCAGGCGCAAAGCTGGTTCCAGGACCTGACCCCGATCACGATCGGGCCTTGATTCAAACCTAAGCCCACCCCCAACCCGGTGGGTGCGCGCCCGCCGGCAAGGAGCCAAGCATGTGGCTTTATGCAGCCCGCCGAGTTCTGATGACGATTCCGATCAGCATCGGGGTGACTGTCATCTGCTTTGCGCTGATCTATCTAGCGCCAGGTAATCCGGTGCAGAGCCTACTGCCGCCGGATGCGACCGCGAAGGACATCGCCGAACTGCAACATGCCTACGGCCTGGATAAGCCGATCCCGATCCAATATCTGATCTGGCTGGGGCACGCCGTGACCGGCAATCTTGGGATCTCCATCCAGACCAACCGTCCTGTGCTGGGCGAGGTGACGCGAGCTTTGGCCAACACCGTCCCCATTGCAGTGATTTCCGTCATTCTGTCGTTCGCCATTGCGCTTGGACTGGGCATTCTCGCCGCCACCCGCATCGGCGGCTTCCTTGACCGGATCTCCACCGCGATCGCGGTACTCGGTATCAGCGTGCCGAGTTTCTGGCTTGGCGTGATCCTGGTGATCATCTTCGCCGTCGAACTGGGCTGGCTCCCAGCCACTGGTATGGGGTCCGCCGGCTCGGACAATTTCAGCTGGTTCCGCTGGTCGGAGGCAAAGTACGCCGTGATGCCGATTATCGCACTGGCCATGACACCGCTTGGCATCCTGATGCGCACCACGCGCTCATCCATCGCCGAAGTGCTCGCACTCGACTTCATCCAGACGTTGCGTGCAAACGGTCTGGGCAGCACCGCCATCGTCATGCACGCCATCCGCAACGCGCTGCCGCAAATCCTGGCGATGTTCGGCTTGCAACTCGGCTACCTGATCGGCGGGTCGATCCTGGTCGAGACCGTCTTTACCTGGCCCGGCACAGGCTTCCTGCTCAACAAGGCGATCCTGAGCCGCGACATTCCGTTGCTGCAAGGTACCATCCTGGTGCTGGCGATGTCTTTCGTCGCCATCAACCTGATCGTCGATCTGCTGCAGACCGCCGTTGACCCGAGGATCAAGCGCGGATGAGCGGCCTGTCTGCCATTTCTGACTCAGCGACCACTGACGTGGCTGCCGTCGTCGCTTCGGTGCGGATGCGCGGCTACTGGGGAAACGTCTGGCAGCGGCTTCGCTACGACTACGTGACGCTGTTGTTTCTGGCCGTGATCATCCTGATCGTGCTGTCGGCGGTGTTCGCGCCACTGCTGTCGCCGTTCGACCCCAACAAGGCCAGCATGGCGCACCGGCTGAAGCCATTGTTCTTCCGCACCAACTATCTCGGCACCGACGAACAGGGGCGGGATATGCTGTCCCGTCTGCTATATGGCGGTCGCACCTCCTTGCTCATGGGCATTCTGCCAGTGTTCGCGGCCACCATCATCGGCGGCCTGTTCGGCGTTGTCGCGGGTTATGCCGGCGGACGGCTCGGCATGGTGATCATGCGCACCATGGACGTGTTTTTCGCGTTTCCGTCGGTGCTGCTGGCAGTGGCGATTTCCGGCAGTCTTGGCGGCGGCATGGTAAACCAGCTTGTCACCCTGACGGTCGTGCTCACGCCGCCGATCTGCCGGGTGGCGGAGACGGCAACCAGCCAGATCCGCGGCATGGATTTTGTCGACGCCGCACGCGCCAGCGGTGCCTCTACGATGTCGATCGTGTTCAACCACATCCTTGTCAATACGGTCTCGCCGACGCTTGTCTATGCATCGACCCTCGTTTCGGCCTCGATCCTGCTGGCGTCGGGCCTGTCGTTCCTCGGGCTGGGGGTGTCGCCGCCGACGCCGGACTGGGGCCTAATGCTCTCCACCTTGCGGCAAGCGATTTACGTGCAGCCGGTGGTGTGCGCGATGCCGGGCGTCGCCATCCTGATCACCTCGATCGCCTTCAATCTGGTGAGCGACGGGCTGCGACAAGCGATGGACGTCAAGGCATGAGCCGGACCGGGAGCAGCCTATGACGGCATCGCCGCTAGACGAATCCGGGGCGTTGCCAGGTCAGCAGACCGATCGCGGCGGCAAGGCGCAACCGATGCTGATCGCCAAGGGCCTGCAACGATACTTCCCGATCCGCGGCGGCATTCTCAACCGCAAGGTGGCCGAAGTGAAGGCCGTGGACGGCGTCTCATTCGCCGTGTTGAAGGGCGAGACGCTGGGTGTCGTCGGCGAATCAGGTTGCGGCAAATCGACGTTGGCTCGGCTACTGATGCATCTGCTGATCCGAGACGCGGGCGAACTGATCTTCGACGGCGATCCGGTCGGCGTCCCGAACGGGCTGCCGCTGCGCGAATTGCGACGCAACATGCAGATGGTGTTTCAGGACAGCTATTCGTCGCTGAACCCGCGGATGCCGGTGGAGGAGTTGATTGCCTACGCGCCTCGGGTGCACGGCATGGAACGGGCCCAGGCGAAGGAGACAGCCCGCGAGCTGCTGCGGCGGGTCGGATTGCAGCCTGAGCATTTCGCCGGTCGCTACCCGCACGAGCTCTCAGGTGGCCAGAAGCAGCGCGTCAATATCGCCCGAGCGCTGGCGCTCGGTCCGCGGATGCTGATCCTGGACGAGGCGGTCTCGGCACTCGACAAATCGGTGGAAGCCCAGGTGCTGAACCTGCTCGGTCAGCTCAAGCGCGAGTTCGATCTGACCTACATCTTCATCTCGCACGATCTGCACGTGGTTCAGTACGTCGCCGACCGCGTCTTGGTGATGTATCTTGGTCAGGTGGTCGAACTGGGGCCGGTGGCGGCGATCTACGAGGCGCCACGTCACCCCTACACCGCGGCACTGCTGGCCTGCCGCCTAACGGTTGATCCGGCCGACCGCATCGACACCCCGTCCTTGGTCGGCGACCCGCCGAACCCGATCAACCCGCCGTCGGGCTGCCGCTTCCGGCCGCGCTGCCCTCACGCCGAACCGATCTGCGAGGCGAAGATGCCCACGCTGGGTGACCTTGTGCCCAGCGCAAATGACCGGGACGCTGGCGGCCATCTTGTGGCCTGTCACATGGCGCACCCAGGGTCGGGTCACAGCAAGGCCGCACCTCGCGGGCTGGTGCACTGATGGACAGAAGCGGCCCGTCGAGCGCCGTGGCGCCCCGCCCGCTGGTCGAAATTCGCGACCTGACGGTCAATTTCGTCAGCCGCGAGGCCACGGTCGCCGCCGTCAACGGCGTCTCGTTCGACGTCTTGCCGGGCGAGGTGCTGTGCATTATCGGCGAGTCCGGTTCGGGCAAATCGGTGACGATGCGCTCGATCCTGCGGCTGCATCCGCCGCGCCGCACGGTGGTCAGCGGCAGCATCCGCGTCGGTGAGCACAATATCCTGGCGCTGAGCGAGAGCGCCATGAATGCCGTGCGTGGCCCCGTCGTCTCCATGATCTTCCAGGAGCCGATGACCGCGCTCGATCCGGTCTACCGCATCGGCGACCAGATCGCCGAGACCGTGATGCGCCACGAGGGCTGCTCACGCACGACCGCGATGGCACGGGCGCTGGAGCTGCTGCAACTGGTCAAGGTTCCATCGCCGGAGCGTCGCCTCCGCGCCTATGCGCACGAGTTGTCAGGCGGCCTCCGCCAGCGCGCCATGATCGCGTTGGCGCTATCCTGCCGCCCGTCGCTGCTCCTGGCGGACGAGCCGACCACCGCGCTGGATGCAACGGTGCAGATCCAGGTGCTGGTGATGCTGCGGGGCCTGCAGCGCGAGTTCGGCATGGGGGTGATCTTCGTCACCCACGATCTTGGCGTCGCGGCCCAGATCGCCGACAAGGTGGCGGTGATGTACGCCGGACGGATCATCGAATATGGCAGCGTTGCCGACGTGCTGAGGCGTCCGGCTCATCCATACACGCTCGGCCTGCTGTCCTCGACCGTGCATGGCCAGTCGCGCGATATCCAGATCGAGGCCATTCCCGGCAGTCCGCCCGATCTGCGGAACCTCCCGCGCGGCTGCAGCTTCGCGCCACGCTGCAAGTTCGAAATCGCTACCTGCACGGCCGCCTTCCCAGACCGCACGGAAGTAGGGGCGAATCACACCGCATCCTGCCTTCGCACCGAAGACGTGCGCGGCGCAGCCCTCGCAAATCGCGCCGCATAACGATGGATCGCTGAAGCACCTTCGCACAGGAGAGGAACCAAGATGCACACGATTAACATCCCCGACACCATCCTGGACCGCGTCGCGCGGTTCCGCGCGCAGAGGCATATGTTCGCCGATCTCGACCCGCGTCGCACCGCGCACATCGTCGTCGACCTGCAGAACGGGTTCATGGAGCCTGGAGCTCCTGTGGAAGTGCCAACGGCGCGCGAGATCGTGCCGAACGTCAATCGAATCACCAAGGCAGTGCGCGAGGCCGGCGGCACCATCGTCTACTTGCGGTTCATGACCGACGCCGGCGCGCTGGCCAGTTGGACGGCGTTCTACGACGCCATGTTCAACCGAACCCGCCGCGACGAGATGCAGGCCGCATTTGGTCCCGAAAGCCACCATTTCGCACTGTGGCCGCAACTCGACGTGCAGCCATCGGACTGGATCGTCGACAAGACGCGCTTCAGTGCCTTTGTCCCCGGTGCCTGCGACCTGCATGAAAGGCTGCGTTCGGCGGGGATCGACACGCTGATCATCACCGGCACGTTGACCAACTGTTGTTGCGAGTCCACCGCGCGGGATGCCATGCAGCGCGACTACCGGGTGATCTTCGTCAGCGACGGCAATGGGGCTTTGACCGACGCCGAGCACAACGCGACGCTCGTCAACATGGTGACCCTGTTTGCCGACGTCATGACGACGGACGAGGTCGTCGCCTGTGCGACGGCGGCGCCATCACACGCCACGAAGGCGGCCTGAGCCGTGGCGTTCTCGGGTCCGACCGTTCGGGATTTGCAGGACGGGGCGAACCGCCTCGGCCTGCCGCCACTCAGCACCGACATCGCGACGACGATACGCGCCGCCCTCGACAAGTCGGTGGCCGCGATGCAGCAGCTGGACGCCATGCCGGACCCGGTGATGCCGGGGGCGGATATGTCGGCGCGCCCGCCCGGCCGAGCGCCGACCGCGGCAGAAAATCCGTTCGGAGCGTGGGCCTGGCTGGGGCCGATCACCGGCTCGGGCAAGGGGCTGCTGGCCGGCAAGTCGGTCGGCATCAAGGACAACACTTCTGTTCGTGGATTTCCTCTCCGCAACGGGTCACGGGTCTTGGATGGGTTCGTGGCTGATTGTGACGCCAGCGTGGTGACCCGCATCCTCGCCGCCGGGGGCACCGTTCACGGCAAGACGGTGTGCGAGAACCTCAGCTATTCCGGCCACAGCCACACCAGTTGGCCCAACCGCGTGGTCAATCCGCGCGCGCCGGGATTCTCCGCGGGCGGCTCCTCCAGCGGCAGCGGAGCAGCTATCGCGGCCGGCGACGTGCCGATGGCGCTCGGCTGCGATCAGGGCGGATCGATCCGCATTCCGGCCGCCTGGTGCGGCGTGGTCGGACTGAAGCCCACGCACGGGCTGGTGCCATACACCGGCATCTGCGCGCTGGAAGCCAGCATCGACCATTGCGGCCCGATGGGTGCCACGGTCGAGGACGTGGCTCGGCTGCTGACCGTCGTCGCTGGCCCGGACGGACTGGATCCGCGCCAGCCGGCGTCGATCCCTCAGGTGGACTATCTCGCCGCGCTGGGTGAAGGGCTGCGCGGAATACGAATCGGCGTCATGAAGGAAGGTTTCGGACGGCCGGAAAGCGATCCCGCCACCGATTCCGCGGTGCATGAAACGCTGGCACGCATGCAGGCGGCGGGCGCGGAACTCGAAGAGATTGCCGTCCCCGCGCATGAGGAGATGTTCGCGATCTTCAGCGCTATCGTCGCCGAGGGCACCGCCGCGCTGATGTTCGGTGCAGGAACCGGCGGCTATGCCGAGGGCTTTACCTCGATGGCGCTGCTGGACGCCTTCTCGCAGGGCTGGCGGGAGCGCGGGGACGCAATCAGCCCGTCGGCACTGACCATGCTGCTGATGGGTGAGCATCTGCAGCACCGCTACCACGGCCGCTATTACGCCAAGGCTCAGGCGCTGCGCAGGCAAGGTGCGGGACGCCTACACCGCCGCGTTCGGTCGTTGCGATGTGGTGGCTTTGCCGACGATCCCGTTCCCGGCGATGCCGATGCCGCCGACCCAGGCGACATTTTCGGAAATCCTGGACTGCGCGTTGCCGATGATCGGCAACACCGCGTCACTCGATGCCACCGGCCATCCGGCCATCAGCGTGCCGTGCGCGATGCGCGGCGGGTTGCCGATCGGGCTGATGCTGGTCGGCCGGCATTTCCAGGACGCGGTCGTGCTGCGCGCGGCGGCCGGCGTAGAGGCGCTGGGAGACTGGCGGACGCTCTGAGGCGTTCTAACTGCATTTGACACGGGGGAACTCAAGTTCATGGCATCGGATCACGTGCACTACCTCAGCCTGATGGACGTTTCAGCGGGCTTACGCAGCGGCGCCCTGACGCCGACCGGGGTGACCGAAGCGTTGCTCGCGCGGATCGCCCGCCACGACGGCGTGCTGAAATCCTACACGACGCTGCTGGCCGATCGAGCCCGCGTCAAAGCCCGCGAGGCCGAAGCGGAACTGCGGCGCGGCTTTTACCGCGGCCCCCTGCATGGCGTGCCGATCGCCGTGAAGGACCTGTGCTACACCAGCTTTGCCCCGACCTCCGCCGGCATGTTCATCCACAAAGACTTTGTCCCACCCTACACCGCGACCGTCGTCGAGCGGCTGGAACGGGCCGGCGCCATCCTGCTGGGGAAACTCAGCATGACCGAGGGTGCCTACGCGACGCACCACCCGAAAATGAAGACCCCGGTCAACCCGTGGAACCCCGAGGTCTGGACCGGTGCCTCGTCGAGCGGTTCGGGCGCGGCGACCGCCGCCGGCCTTTGCTACGCATCGCTCGGTTCGGATACCGGTGGGTCGATCCGTTTTCCGTCCGCCGGCTGCGGATTGACCGGGCTGAAACCGACCTGGGGCCGCGTCAGCCGCTACGGCATCTGTCATCTGTCCGAATCACTCGACCACATCGGGCCAATGGCGCGCACCGCGGCCGATACCGCAGCGATCCTGGCGGCAATCGCCGGAGCTGATCCGAACGACCCGACCGCCGTGCTGGCCCCGGTCCCGGACTATCTGGCCGAGATCGGCGGTGGCATCCAGGGGCTCCGAGTCGGCATCGCCGATGCCTACGCCTTCGAGCCCACGAGCCCAGAGGTGCGGGCGGTGCTGGCGGCCGCCCAGGAGGCCCTGGTTGACCTCGGCGCCCGGCTGGTGCCGGTGACCTTCCCGTCGATCACCGACGCATCGACCGCCTGGGGGCATCTGTGCATGGTCGAGACGGCGATCGCCCACGAGGCGACCTATCCCAGCCAGGCCGACGCCTACGGTCCGGGCCTTGGCGGCTTCATCGAGGCAGGCCGCCAGGTGACGGCATTTGATCTGGGCAAGGCCCAGATTACCCGCGGCAAGTTCGCGGGGCAGGTGGCCGCCGTGTTCCGGGACATCGATGTGCTGCTGGCTCCGGTGATGACCAATCCGACGCCCAGCGCCGCCGAGTGGATCGAGATGGTGAAAGGCGACATCTCGCACCTGTTGCGCTACACGGCCGAGTTCAATTTCACCGGCCAGCCGGCTATCACGCTGAATGGCGGGTTCGACAAACGCGGTGCGCCGATCGGGTTCCAACTCGTCGGCAAGCATCTGTCGGAAAGCCTGCTCCTGCGGGCTGGCCATGCCTACCAGTCGGTCACCGACTGGCATGCGCGGCACCCGACGCTGGATTAGGACCTGGGGCCTCTGAGAGCGACCATAGCCGCTTTCTCACCCACCGTCGTGACCGGACTTGTTCCGGCCATCGTGTGTCCACAAGCATGTCATGTCAGGGAGGTGAAAGTCCAACCCAGGTGAACCTGCCAAACCTGAAGCCGGAGGTAACTGCGTCAGCCGCGAGGCGGGGTGGGAAACAACCCGAGGCGAACGAGCAATCCGTAGAATGACAAACTCGATTCGGCCGAGCCGTGTGGCGAGCCTGCGATGGAATGGCGAAGCCCGAACCCGCGCAGAAGCGGGATGCCCAGGACGCTGAGACGTAGGTGCCAAAAGCGATCCGGGGAGCGGCGAGGTGGTTGGAGACAGAGAGCTCGGAAGGCAAGACATGTGAAGTGGAGAGACCTGCGCGGCAGATTGCAGGGGAAGGGTGCCAGGCTGAGTAAGCCACAAGCCCAACCACGCGCAGGAGTCACAGCACTCATAGTAGCGATGAAGCCGGGTAATGCCGGGGGAGCCAAGGGGTGCAGGAAGGTGGAGACGCGATGACCGGAACAGACGGACAGACACCGGAGGCAGTCCCGGACCATCCGGGTAAACGAGCCGGCGAGGTCGGGCCTGCGCGCCCAACGGCCGAACCGCCGATCTGGACAGCGCGCGATGCTGGCGACCCTCGATAAGGGGGTCATCGGAGGAAAATGGTACAGTCCGATTGACAAGCTCTACCCTGAGACCACGCTGCGGGCGGCGTTCAAGGCCGTGGCTACCAACCGGGGCGCGGCCGGGGTGGATCATGTCAGCATCGAGGGCTACGCGGAAAACCTGGAGGCCAACCTGGCCCGCCTGAGTGAAGCCCTGCGCACCGGCACCTACCGGCCGCAGGCAATCCGGCGGCACTACATCCCGAAGCCGGGAAGCCAGGAGAAGCGGCCGCTGGGGATTCCAACCATACAGGACCGCGTGGTGCAGACCGCGCTGCGCATGCTGATCGAGCCAATCTTTGAGCGGGAATTCGCCCAACAGAGCTACGGCTTTCGCCCCAACCTTGGGTGCAAAGACGCGCTGCGGCGGGTGGATGAACTGCTCAAGGCAGGCTACGTCCATGTGGTCGATGCCGATCTGAAATCGTACTTCGACACTATCCCGAAAGACCGCCTGCTGGCCCTGGTGGCCGGCAAAGTGGCCGATCGCCGCATCCTGGCGCTGATCCAGTCGTTCCTGGAACAGAGTGTCCTGGAGGACGCCCAGGAATGGGTTCCCGAACAGGGCACGCCGCAAGGCGCGGTGATCAGTCCGCTGCTGAGCAACATCTACCTCGACCCGTTGGATCATCTGATGGCGGAGAAGGGTTACGAGATGGTGCGGTACGCAGATGACTTCGTGATACTGTGCCGGACCCGGAAGACGCTGCCGAGGCGCTGGCCGCGGTGACAGACCGGACGGCATCGGCCGGCCTGACTCTGCACCCGACCAAGACCCGACTGGTGGACGCCAGGATGGACGGATTTGACTTCCTCGGATACCACTTCGAAGCGGGCCAGCGATGGCCGCGCGAGAAGAGCCTGGTGAAGTTCAAGGACGCCGTGCGGGCGAAGACGAAGCGGACGACCGGGCGCGGGCTTGCCATGGTGATCGCGGACCTGAACCCAACGCTGAGAGGCTGGTTTGAGTATTTCAAGCACAGCCGAAGGCGAACGTTTGGCACGCTGGACGGCTGGATACGCCGCCGGCTCCGAAGCCTGCTGCGCAAACAGCAGAAGCTGCGGGGGATCGCCAAGGTACGCGGGGCGGATCAGACACGCTGGCCGAATGCCTTCTTTGCCGATCATGGGTTGTTCAGCTTGCAGGAGGCCCATGACACGGTCCGCCAGTCCCCTTGAGGGTAAGACCACCGACTGGAGAGCCGGATGCGGGAGATCCGCACGTCCGGTTCGGAGGGAAGGGGGACGGGTAACCGCTCCTCCCTACCCCTATCACGGCTTGCAGTGGTTGGTTTTGGTTAGCGCGCGTCGGTCGGGAGCCGCCTTACCGAGGACAGGGCAAGGGTTGCAACTGCCACCCAGCGACGATCCGCTCAAGGGCCCACGCTTCGCGCCTATCCGAGACGCCGGGGAACGAGCCGCGGCCTCGATGGCGGCTCGTAAGTCGCCCTCGTCCTCAAAGTTGGCGCGGATCGCGGCAACGGCGGCTTCGCTGACGCGGAAGATAGCGGGGATGGTTCCGATTTTTCGTCCCGAACGACCCTTTGCGGGACGCGAACCCGGTCATGGTGGCTCGCAGCACCGCTGGCAAGCGTGATGTCGTCTCACTCATATCCCGCTAAGAATAAAACTGAGAGCAAGAGGGCGTCCGGACGTGGTCGATGTAGAGACGCGCGTGCGTGCCCCCTACGACCGCGCCCTAACACTTCCGGCAGTAATCTTAAAATCGATTTTAAAGTCGGGCCACATTACTTTCGGCACTCGTAGCCCTATCTATTTACCCGTCGAAGCCGGACATCTCGCCCGACTTGAGGTTGGAGAATTCCGATGAAAACCATGATCCTTGCCGCCTTTGCCGCCCTAAGCCTGGGCGTCGGCTGTGCCTATGCACAAAGCGTCCCTGCCGGCTTCCATCCGCATAACTACGGCCACTACCCGCAAAATTACGGCCGCTAGACTGCCTATATCGATACTTGATCGCCGCCTGAATACTTGCCGCGTGGAGGACGGTCATGTCCCGGCCTCCACGTAGCGCAGCGTAGCCGGGGGGCCTGCCCACCTGGTCGCCGTCATACCGTGCTAGCGTATTGTCACCGCCGGTGCGTCGGGTTTTGGGTTTACTGTTGCATCTGAAATTGTGCATCGAAACAACGCAATCAATTCAGTGGGCCAATTTGGTTGCAGATGTGTTAAGTTCCTGCACACTGGCTGCTGCGCTGCCCGAATGGCAAGACTTTCGCAATTGCGTTAAGCTGATGGCAGGCTGTCCATTCGAGTAGGTGCCAATAACATGCCCGCCATGCTGATGACGCCCGCGACAGACGAAACATTCAACGAGAGTCAACTGTGGGAAAGGTTGATGATTGAGAGAGGCTTCCTCTCGTCACCGAGCGGGACCAAGGATGCCTATAGGGCAAGTCCTGCAACGCTGCCGAATGATATGGAGGGTCCGGGCGCTCCTGTCGGCAAAGGCTATGAGACCCTTGCGATCATTCAAATTCTGGCCACGGGGGGCCGACGGATCGGTCCCCTAGGGCTAGGTCTCTTTGAGACAGGCCATTTTGATAAGCACGCTGAAGCGGAGATATTGAAGATCCTGAGCGCCAGTCCCGATATGCGAAAGGGGCGAATGATCGTGGTCGTCGATACGCCTGTGTGTCCGTCCTGCACAGGCAAGCTCGTAACATGGGCTAAGAATGCGGGGCTCGCCGCAATCGATACGTATGTCCCGGAGCGGCAAAGCATGACCAGCAAAGCGATGGCCTCGCCGAAAACCACGGCCAGAACCGCCTCGATGTCAGGTCGCCCAAAGCTCAATTTACGTTTTCAAGGAATTACGGTCGCCTGAGCTTCTTTGCGCCGGTGCCGTGCAGCCTATGAGTGAGCCGAAATAACCCGGATGGAGACCCCTCCATCAGACCATCGCACCCACATAACACGCGGGAAAGGCGTCAAGCTTCCATGCATCGCAAACCTCGGCGTTTCTCCACGCCATGAATTGGACCAAAACCTTGCTCCTAGACTTGATCAGCGGTAGGCCTCCTCAGGAGGGAACCATGGGCATCGCAGACGACGTAAAGGCAGCTTTAGCCGACTTTGAGAAGGACAACCCGAAGCTTGCGGGAAAGGCGTATCTGACCAGTGGGGACCGCTCCGTTGCGGAGCAGATTGAAATCATCTTGGATCCGAAGCGTGAAGATAACTATCTACATATAAAGGAACGCTTCAAGTCCAAATGCAAGCTTAAGGCGCCGCCGGCCCGGGCCGATCTTACAGATGAGCAAGTCACATGGTGGGAGACCGAGGTTAAGAACCAGGCAGGCAAGTCGCCGGGGTTTCCGCATGTCGGCGGATTTGCACAAGATGTATCAGTGAAAAATCGCGACACAGACAGCAAAATTAAGCTGAAAACAAAGATCGAAGGCAATAACACGAGCATTTTAATGGAGAAAGTCACGGGCACGGATTCACAGTATGGAGTATCAATCGAGCAATCCAATGTATTCCATCTTACCTCTGCCACTTCAACATAAACGAATACCTAATTGGGCAGCCGCACCTTCGGATCTTCTGCGTTGTTGCGTGCGGCACTCGACCGCATCGATTATGGTGGATTATCGGCAGTGTTCGGATAGTCTTCGTTTAGTCGGTTGCGGCCAGACCGGTGCCCATGGGCCAGTTTAAATGTTTGGTATAAGGTCCAACCGCGAGCCGTGTCGCCCATCGGCTAACCGGGGAGGACCACGATGTCGGATCTGACAGTGCCGCGCTTCGCCGGCGAACGCCTCGCCCAGTTCGTCGCGGCGTCCCGTTGGGGTGAACTGCCATCCGAGGTGCGCCACGAGGGCAAGCGGTCCGTGCTGAATTTCATCGGATGCGCCCTCGGCGTCGCCCACGCCCCGCCGATCGAGGCGGCATTGCGCGTCCTGGCGCCACTGTCCGGCCCCGATCGTGTCACCGTCCTCGGCCGAACGGAGCGGCTCGACCCGCTGGGTGCCACGTTCATCAATGCAGTCGCCGGAAACCTCCTCGACTACGACGACACCCACCTGCGGACCGTCATCCATCCCACCGCGCCGGTCGCCCCAGCGGCACTCGCCCTGGCGGAGCAACGCGGCCTGTCCGGCGCCGCGATGCTGCACGCCTTCATCCTGGGCGCCGAGGTCGCATGCCGGATCGGCAATGCCGTCTCCCCCGGCCACTACGCCCGCGGCTGGCACATCACCTCCACCTGCGGCGTCTTCGGCTCCGCCGCCGCCAGCGCGAAGCTGCTCGAACTGAACGCCGCGCAGACCTGGAACGCGCTCGGTATCGCCGCCAGCCAGTCGGCCGGAATTGTAGAAAATCTGCCCAGCGCCGCGAAAAACGTAAGCGTCGGCAACGCCGCCCGCCACGGCCTGTTCGCGGCTCTGCTGGCGGAACAGGGTTACACCGCTGCGCCAGCCGCGATCGAGGGTGCCCTCGGCTGGGCACGCGCCATGGGCGACGATCCCGATGTGTCGGAAATAACCGACGACCTTGGCACGCGATGGGAGATCCAGAAGAACACCTACAAGCCCTATCCGTGCGGGATCGTGATGCACGCTGTGATCGACGCATGCCTCGCGCTGCGGCGCGATCACGCGCTGACGGCGGCGGAGATCGCTGAAGTAATGATATCCGGCGACCAACTGCTACTTGATCGCGGCAACCGGGCGGTGACCAACGAGCGTGATGCGCGGGTCAGCATCCATCACTGCGCCGCGGTCGCCTTCCTGTTCGGTGCGGCGGGGCTGAAGGAGTTCTCCGACGATACCGTCCGCGCGCCCGCAGTCACCGCATTCCGGGATCGGATAAAGCCGCGCCTGAACCCCGAGAGTCCCCGAGGCGCCGCAACCGCCACGGTCCGCACCACGGACGGTCGGACCCTGACCACGACAGTGCTGCATGCCCGCGGCAGCCTGGAACAGCCGCTCTCCGACCACGACATCGAATCCAAAGTGCGCGACCTCGCCCAGCACGGCGCGTTCGCGGGCGCAATTGAAGATGCGATCGCTGCGGCGTGGCGGCTGGATGAGATGGCGACAATCGATCCGCTTGTCGCCACGCTTCGCTAAAATTCGCAATCACGGCTCTCGTCATAGCCGGCTCAGTTCCCGGATCTCGTCATGGTCGGCGCAGTTCGGGCCTCTCGTCATGGCCGGTGCAACTCGGGCCTCTCGTCATGGTCGGCGCAGCCCCGGCCTCTCGTCATGATCGGCGCAGGCCGACCATCCACGGCTTACGACCCAAACGCCAACCGGCGTCGCAACGTCTCGGGACCAAGCGTCAGCGCGGCCAAGCCAATTCCAGAGAGCAAGGAAATTCTTCTTGTATCGAACTCAATGTTCCTCTAATGTTCCCCATCGCCACGCCATCCCCCGTCCATCTCGCAGGTCCTAAACATGTCGTTCTTCCCCACCATCGCCCCTGCCTTTCTAGAGGAAATGGTCGCCCACCTCTTGCACCTGTTCATCCGCGGCGCCGGTGGCAATGAGGCCGCCGCCCGTTACGCCGTCCTCAGCACCCTGGCCGCCTACGACCCCGAAGACGAGCAGGAACTGCGCCTGGCTGCGGAGATCATCAGTTTCGGCTTCGCCACGCTGGAGGGTCTCGCCAAGGCAATGGATCCCGACCTGCCCCTGAACGCGGTTCTTCGGTTACGCGGAAACGCCAATGCCGCCCACCGCTCGGGGCATCAGTGCCAGCGCACCCTGGATAAGCTGCAAAAGGAGCGTCGGATGGCGGCCGGCCTCGCGGCCGCTCGCTCACCCGCGCCCGAAAGACCGGCCAATCCGACTGACACCCCTGAGGCGATCAACGCGGGCCACCCGGGGTCCACTCCGCCCGCTCTGCGCCCAGACCTGTCGCGGCAGCAGCGCCGGGAACTGGAACGCAAAGCGTCGAAGGCGCAGCGGAAACAGGCGGAACGCGCTCGGTTGGATGCCAAGATGGCGTCACGGACAACAACCTTGCCAGTCAGCGCAATGAACCTCTCCTCGCGAGGCGGCATCAATCTGCCGTCCGCCGCATAGCAGCACCGTCGCGGCGGCCGTTGCAAATGTTCTCGCTCCGACCTGGTCTTCTCGGCAGCTTGGGAGCTCTAGCGTCTGCTGATAGGCGTTCCCCAAGCAAAAATTACTGTATGATCGCGCTGAGCGGAACGGCGCCAAGCCTACTTTATGCCCGGCCGGCGGTTCGGACCGGGTCCAACCCTACGGCTCCCCACTCACCCCGCCAGGATCCGCCGTGCGGCGTCGTCAAGCACCCGGACACCGAGCGCCAGGTCCTCGTCCTTGGTGTCTTCAGCCCAGTGGTGGCTGATGCCGCCGATCGACGGCACGAACAGCATGGCGGCCGGCATGTGCCGGGCGATATTCTGCGCGTCATGTCCCGCGCCGGACGGCATTTCCTGCCATGCCCCCGGGGCCAAGGTTTCGGCCGCCGCCGACAAGGCCGCCATCAAAGCTGGATCGCACAGGGCGGGAACGGCCCGAGAAACCGCCTCCAGACTGACAGCGCAGCGCTCGCGGCGGTTCGCCTCACGTACCAGCCCCCGCAGGGCCGCTTCCATTCGCTCCAGCACAGGGACGGAGACATCGCGGAATTGAAACAGGATCGTGGCTGTGCCGGGAATAATGCTGGGTGCGCCAGGCGTCAGAACGATCGACCCGGTCGTCCAGGTACTGCGCTCCGCAGCGACACGCGGAAATTCATCGTCGATCGCGGCCAGCAGCCGGACCGCGGTCAGGCCGGCATCCTTTCGTTCCGCCATGGTCGTGCCGCCGGCGTGATCCTGATTGCCCCGAACCACAATGCGCCACTGCCAGATCGCGACAATGCCGCTGACCACGCCGATGCGAAGGCCGGCTTGCTCAAGCTGAGTGCCCTGCTCGATATGCATTTCCAGGAAGCCCCTGTGCCGGCCGGGCTCGAGCCGCATGCGCGGTTTTCCCTCCAAGCCAGCCTGGCGAAGCGCCACTCGCAAAGGCGTGCCATCGTTCCGGTTCGTGCTTCGATCGATTTCCTCTTCCGACAGTTCCCCGATGATCGAGCGGCTGCCAAGGAACCCGCCGTCGAAATGACCTTCCTCATCGGCGAAGGCACAGACATCGACCGCGAGGCCGGCTCTGGCGAGCGCGACCCCGGCCATGACCCCGAGCGCCCCATCGAGCCAGCCGGCCTCGTTCTGGGTTTCAATGTGGCTACCTACCAGCAAATGCGGGCCGGGCCCTTTGTGCCGGCCATAAACGTTGCCGATGCCATCAATGGAGGCATCCAGGCCGCATGCCGTCAAGCGATCAATCAGCCAGCGCCGCGATTCCATGTCCTGCGGCGAGAAGGTGGGCCGATGGACGCCGGTGCGGAACGCGCCGATGCGGCGCAGTTCGTGCAGGTCACGGAGGAAGGCGTCGGTATCGATTGGTGGCACGGGCAGATCTCCCTCCATGGATTGGCAGAGTTTGGCGTCGATTGCCGCGATGCACAACCATGCCTGCCTGCGAGCGGTAGGGCCATGTGCTGGCGGCGCGAACATCCCAGTTACGGCGAAGTAATGATAGGTCAGTTTAGCCGAACGGTCACACCTGGGTGCGAACGAACTGAGTGCGGAGGTGCTCACCACTGGTCGTCGGTGGATATTTCGGAACCTCACCGTTCGGCACGGTGCCGGGCAGCGCGGCGACCGGAGCGTCGTAGTTCGGATTGTGGAAGAATACCAGCGACAGCCGCCGCGACATCGGCGCCTGCTCGGGCGGCGGGTTGACCACGCGATGCAAGGTCGCTTTCCAGCGTTCGTTGGTCCAGCGGGCCATCAGCTCGCCGATATTGACGATGAAGCTGTCGGGCGCGACGGGAACATCGACCCATGCGCCGGCGTGGTTGAGCACCTGCAAGCCGCCCGGCCTATCCTCGGTCCGCAGGATGGTCAGCGAGCCGTAGTCCGCATGCGCGCCGGCGCGGAACTGGTTCGGCAACGGCGTGGTCGTTGGGGCGGGATAGTTACGCACCCGCAGGCGGGAGATGTGGCGATCGATCTTGTCGGCGAAAAACGTCTCCGGCAAATCCAGCGCCATGGCGAAAATCGCCATCAGGTCTCCGGCCAGTGTGCCCATTGCCCGAAAATACGTTTCGTAGAGCGGCCGCAGTTCGACCGGGTTTGCTGGCCAAAGATTGGGATGGAAATGCCTCCCCGCGGCGGGTCCGGTGAAATATTGGTCAGTGCCCACATCGACCGGGCCAATCATCAGGCTTTCGTTCAGGTCGCCGGGCAGTTCGATCCCCTGGCTTCGCCCAACGCTCTCGGCCTCGAGCGGGATGTAGCCTCGTGTCACGTCCGGCGCTGGCCGCGCGACGCGCTGCTTCTCTTCCAGCGGCAAATCGAAGAATGCCTGTGAGGCGGCTTGCACGCGCTCGATGAGGTCAGGGTCCACGCCATGCCCGGTGATCACCAGGAATCCGATGTCGTTGACCGCCTGTCCGGCAGCCTGCGCCACAACGCGCCGCCGCGCCGGATCGCCCGAGCGAAATGGTGCGACGTCTATGACAGGAACTTCGAGCAGCATGATCGTCACCTCGGGCGAGGGATAGGTGCGTGCCACGAACGCGGCTGGGGCTACCTCGCGGGCACAGCTTTGCAAACCTTATGCCGCGCGGTATGCCGATCCGTGTGGCGCGAGGAGAATCAAAATCATGTCGGACATTTACGCCCAACGCGGTTATGGCAGCCGCCCCGTGGGTTTTGGCGTCAAGCCGGCCGTTGTCGTCGTCGATTTCCAGCGCGGATTTACCGAATCCGCGTTCCCGATGGGCGGTGCACCGATGGTCGACGCGGCGGTCAGCAACACCGTGCCGCTGATGGTGGCAGCCAAGCGCGCGGGGTTTCCGGTCATCGCTTGCGTCATCGGCTATGATACCCCGCGTGCGGCGCCGCTCTGGAAGGCCGAGGGCGTATTTGATCTGTTGGTCGGCAGCAAATCGGTCGAACTTGATCCCAGAATCGCCGGCGCGGGGCCGGACGTGGTCTTGATGAAATCGGCTCCCTCGATCTTCTTCGGCACCCCCGCCGCCGCGATCCTGACGAAGGAGCGGGTGGACACGGTGATTGTCACCGGGTGCATCACCTCCGGCTGCATCCGAGCGAGCGTGATCGATGCGTTCTCGCTTGGCTTCCGGGTTATGGTGCCGCGCGACTGTGTGGGCGACCACGATGCGACCGCACATGATCAGAACCTGAAGGATATCGAGCGACGGTATGGCGACGTCATCGACAGCGCAACGGCCATCGCCGCGATCGAGGGCTTGCGAGGGCGCAACGATATGCCCGAAGCCGTGCCCGCCGCATAGCGCGGTGACCTCGTCGCCGCTGGGCTGCGCCGGGTCCGCAGGTTTCGTCCAGGCAGGTTCACGCCCGGGGTCGGGCGCCGGGATGCTGGGTTGCTTTGAAACGGATTGCAAGGAGAGCGGGATGGGTGGAAAAGATCTGGAAGGAAAGATCGCGTTGGTGACGGGCGCGCAACAAGGGATTGGTCGCAGCATCGCGATCGCCTTTGCCGAAGCCGGGGCAGATGTCGCCATCAACTACCTGGACAATCTTGACGCAGCCAAAGAAGTCGCGGCAGCGGTTGGTACCGTGGGACGGCGTGCGATCCTGGTGCCCGGCGACGTGACCGATCTTGCAGCCTGCGAGGCGATGGTCGACAGCACGGTCTCGAGTTTTGGCGGGATCGACATCCTGGTCAACAACGCCGGGGTGTTCCCGCGCGTGCCGTTTCTGGACCTGACCGAGTTCTGACTGGGACGTCGTCATGGACGTCAACCTGAAGGGGACGTTCTTCTGCGCCCAGGCCGCCGCGCGTGCGATGGTGGCGGCGGGAAGGCCCGGCGGGATCATCAACCTCGCCTCGCAGTCGGTCACCGGCGTGTCGCCGCATTCGACGCATTACTCGGCGAGCAAAGGCGGTGTCGTGTCGCTGACCCGCGCGATGGCGCTGGAACTGGCACCGCTCGGCATCCGGGTGAACGCGATCGCCCCTGGGCTCACCGATACCGCACAGCCGCGCTATGGCCATACGGAGGATGAGTTGCGGGCGATGGCGTCGCTCATTCCGGTGGGGCGGATGGGGCAACCGCAGGACATCGCCGCCCTCGCGGTATTCCTGGCATCCGAGAAGTCGGCGTTCATGACTGGCCAGACGGTGCATGCCAACGGCGGGACATACATGCCGTCTTGATGGCAGGAGAGGATGGGCCGGTGGATTCCGTCGGACCGGCGGTTGTCCACCCCGGTGAGGTAGCTTCGAAATCAGACAGGTGCAGGCGTGCAGCGCTCCAGGCGGCTTGCAGGCCGAGCCGCAGGTGCCGGCCGTCAGTTGCTGCAACGCGCATCGCGGCGCCGGCGCCGTTCGGCAGCGCCGACGCGGCGGCGTAGACGCCGGCTAGATGTGCCAGTCGCGCATCGACGTCCGCGCAGAACGCCTCAAGCCATGCGACAGGCCGGGAGACGGCAACAATCAGCGTTCCGAACGCAAGGTAGCGCCCGCGTTTGCCGCCACTGCTCGGTGGGGCGAGCAGCGCCGTTCGGTCCAGCGCAAGCAGGTGGCCGCCCGGGCGCTGCACCAGAAACTCAGAGTAATATTGCCGAAAGGGGCGATCTTGTCCCTCCGGATCGTGCATCACGAAGCCATCGGCGATGACAGCGGTCGCGGAGTCCGCGAGCCGTAGGCAGACCCGCTGTGACAGGCTGGCATCCGGAAACAGGATCCGCAGGTCCGGCCTATAGTCGATGCTGCCGCCGTCCTCGACATCGAGCGTGATGTCGTCCTGCGCCGTCATGCCGGCTCGGGCCCGGTAGACCGGCATCGCGCCCTGGGTTGTGACATGAACCGCCGCCCTCGGGCCGACATGGATGCGCTGGACCAGGCGGTCGTCGGCCTGGATGGCCCCACTCACTGTCTGTAGGATGAGCGTTAGCCGGTCGCCCTCCACCCGGAAGCTGCGCGACAGCGTAAAGGGCCAGCGAAAGACGCGCCGGTCGAGCCATGTGCCGTGCACAGGATGGCGGCGGAACGACAGATCGAGGTGCGGCGCTCCTTCCGTTGTCCTCTCCAGGCCAGTCATGGCCGGAACGGAATTTCGCGCGCCCGATGGCGTATCGATCCCGCTGCCAGTCCGACAATCCGTGGCCGAAACTGTATAGCGCCTACCGCGTACCGAGCGTTTAGGTCGACGCCGACAAACGGGGCGACATCAACCTTGTTGACCGCCGGCAGACCCGACCGGATCGCCCCCGGCCCGCCGATCCCCACCTGCGGTGCCTTTGCCATCCGGAGGGCCTATCGCAACATGTATCGGCGCGAGAGCGGAACCCGCGACGGCGGGTCGCTCATCAGCAGGCGGCCGTCGGCGCGCACCTCGAAGGTCTGCGGATCGACCTCGATGTGCGGCATCGCGGTGTTGCGGATCATGTGCGACTTGCGCAGCGCCCGCACGCTTTTGATCTGCAGCATCGGCTTCACCAGTCCCAACTTTGCCCGGACACCGGCCTCGATCGCCAGCTTCGAGGCGAACACCACGCCCAGGTGCTGCGGGCGCGGTGCCGAGCGCGCCCCACATCTTCCGCTGCACGATCGGCTCCGACAACGGCATGCTGCCATTGCCGTCGCCCATCGCGGACCACACCACGAAGCCGCTCTTGATGACCATCCATGGCTTGATGCCGAATGACGCGCGCGGCCAGAGCACCAGGTCGGCCAGCTTCCCTGGGGCAATGGACCCGACGTGATCGTCGATGCCGACCGCGATCGCCGGATTGATCGTCAGTTTGGCGACGTAGCGCTTGATCCGCTCGTTGTCGGCGCGGGCGGTGGTTTCTTCCGGCAGCCGGCCGCTGCGGTCTTTCATGACGCTCGCAAGCTGCCAGCACTTGGCGACGTTTTCGGCCAGGCGCCCCATGCCTTGCGTGTCCGTGCCGAAGATCGAGATCGCGCCCATGTCGTGCAGGAAGTCCTCGGCGACCATCGACTGCGCCCGGATGCGCGCCTCGGCAAATGCGACATCCTCGGGGGCGTTGTAGTTCATCTGGTGGCAGATCATCGTCATCGGCACGCCTTCCTCCAACCCGTACGCGGTGAACGGGTTGGTGGGATTGGTCGAGGACGGGATGACGTTGTCGAAGGCATTGACCTTCAGCAGGTCGGGCGCATGGCCGCCGCCGGCGCCCTCGACGTGATACATGTGGATGGTGCGGTCGCCGATCGCGGCAAGCGTATCCTCGCAATAGCCGAATTCGTTGATTGAGTCGGTATGCAGATGCACCGCGAAGTCGTTGCGGTCGGCGGCAATCAGTGAACCGTCGATGACCGCTGGCGAGGCACCGAAATCCTCATGCACCTTGACCGCCATCGCGCCGGCCGCGACCGATTCCTCGACCGCCGCCGGGTCCGATCCGCCCTTGCCGAACAGGGCGAAATTCAACGGCGAATGTTCGGTGCCTTGGAGGAAGCGCGCGAAGGTCGTGGTGCTGCCGCTGCCGACCTCGAACACCGGCCCGGGGCTACCGCCGATCAGCGTGGTGGTGCCGCCGGCGAGCGCGTGTTCGGACTGTTCCGGGGACTGGATATGCGCATGGCATTCGATCGCGCCGGCGGTGACGATGAAGGCGGCGCCGGAGATGCCGGTAGTGGTGTGGCCGACGATCAGGTCCGGGTGAACGCCTGGCATGACGTCCGGATTGCCGGCCTTGCCGATGCCGACGATGCGGCCATCCCGAATACCGATGTCGGCCTTCACGATGCCGAGTTCCGCATCGATGATGGTGGCATTCTGGATGACGATATCCAGTGCCTTGTCGGAGTAGCGCATACGGGCGTTGATGCCCTCGCTGTCGCGCAGCGTCTTGCCGGCACCAACCACCAGTTCGTGCCCGGGGACGGTGTAGTCATGCTCGATTTCGGCCAGCAGGCTGGTGTCACCTAGCCGGACGAGGTCGCCCTTGGTGGGACCATAGAGTTCGGCGTAAGCCCGACGACTGATGGCCACCATGACTATGCTCCGCGATATCCGTGGGTCTGTGCCCGGGCCAGCGCTGCATCGCGGGCACCGGGTGCGTCCAGGGCGCCGTTCACCAGTCCCGCCTGACCTACCACCACCCGCAGCCCTTGGATCGGCACGAGGCGGACAAGCTTGGGGATACCCGGCTCAAACCGGACCCCGGCGCCGGCTGGCACGTCTAGCTTGCGGCCCCAGGCAGCAGCGCGATCGAAACGCAACGCTCGGTTGGTCTCGAAGAAATGCGCGTGGCTGCGCACCTGGATGTCGCGATCGCCGGTGTTGACCGCTTCCAGTTCGACCACGTCGGCACCTTCGAACAGATTCTGGTCCTCGTCCGGGGTGATGATCTCGCCGGGGATGATGGCGTCCTCCGGGGCCAGCGGCGCGGTGTCCTCGCCGGGGCGGATGGGGTCGAAGATCGCGATCAACTTGGTGCCCTCGGCGAAGCCGGCCTCGATGCAGATCAGCGGGATCATCTCCATCACGCCGGGCATCACGTCGTCGGTGCTGAGCAGCCGCCCGGCGAGGTCGCGGATCTCCGCGTATGGCATGTCGCGGCGCGCGGCGGTGAGCACTTCGTCGCAGATCAGCGCGATCGCCTCCGGGCGGCTGAGCCTGATCCCGAGCGAGCGGTAGCGGCGGGCAAGTTCGGCCGCGGAGAAGATCGTCAGCCGGTCCAGTTCCGTGGGCGTCAGGTTCATGGCCTACCTCGGGGTGCCGTCGCGATCGATTAAGTAGCGAACATCCGCATGTCGCGCTGGGTGTTCCGCGTCACCGCAATATCGACGAGCGGCGTGAAGCTGGATAGCTCGGCATCGGCAGCGACCGGGGTAGCGAGCAGGCCGGCGAGCGTTGCGCGTAACGGTCCCGCCATTTTCAGCGCCTGGATGTGGCCGATCAGGCCGAGCCGCACCGCGGCACTTGTCAGGCCGCTGATGACGGCCCAGCCGCTCAGTAACTCGGCCATTGTCAGCGACAGGCCCGCGGCCCGAAACACCAACCCCTGCACGACGGCGAGATGTCCTAAGCGGCCGTCATCGGCTGCGGCGTCGCGATACTCGGCGACGCCTTCTAGCGCCAGGCGTGCGCAAACACCGAGCAGGGCGCGCCCGGCCCGACGCGAGCCGGCGCGCATCGGTGCGGATAGCGTCGCCGCCTCGGCTGCCAGGTCGGCGCAGGTCACAGCGTGCAGGTCCTGGGCGGCATGCGCTCGTGCGAGCAGGATGCGGTCCATGGTGTTCCACCGCATCGTCAGTTGCTGGGCGATGATCTCGGCGACGTCCTCGTCATCGTCGATCAGGCCGTCTGCCGCCAAGCCTTCCAGACCCCATGAAAAGGCGAAACCGCCTGACGGGAACGCGCTGTCGCCGAACTGCAGAGCGAGCAGCAGCGTTGCGGGGTCAGGCGTCACCGGGATCCCACTCGGCGCGATCATGCTCTCTAGGGATGCACGACGATGGGGGTCATGTCCTGGAACCAGCTTTGCGCCTGCACGAAGCCGGTCAGCTTGGGCGACAGGGCGCGCGGGTTGAGGTCATGCACGATGAAGACCTCGTAGGCATCGGCCACCAGCTTTTCGTGCATCTTGCCGATCAGGGCGTTGCGCTTGGCGACATCGAATTCAGCGAGTGATTCTTCGCCCAGCTTGTCCACCTCCGGATCGGAAAAGTAACCCCAGTTGAGCCCGTTCGGGGGCCAGTAACGGGTCATGCCGTTCTTCATGATGCCTTGTTCAGGTTCGATAGAGGACAGGCTGAAGTTGATGGCATCCAAGGTCGGGTTCTTGTTGGCTCCGGAGAAGTAGACGTCGATCAACGAGTTCCAGTCCATTGGCACCAGTTTCACTTGAAACCCGACCGCGTCAAGTTGTTCCTTGACCAATTCGTTCATCGGCAGCGGTTGCATCTGGCCGGAGCCGGAGGTGGAGATGCCGACGGTGAAGGCGCACGGCAGGCAATTGGCTTCCTTGAGCAGGGCTTTGGCCTTGTCCGGATCGAACTCGTATTTCATCGGATGGCCGTAGTATGGCTGCGACTCAATGAATTTGCCGTAGCCCGGGGTCGCGACGCCCTGCAGCATTTCCACCATCTCGTCACGATTGACGGCATAGTTCGCTGCCTGGCGCACGCGAATGTCCTTGAACGGCGGCCGGTCTACGCGAAGCTGGTAGTCCCAGTTATGCGGGTACGGCACCAGAATGATATTCATCCCTGCCTGCTTCAGCTTGGGGATGGCGTCGGGTGAGGGCGCTTCGACGAAATCGACCTGTCCGGACAGCAGCGCGGCGGTCCGAGTGGTGGCCTCCGGCATCGGCAGCAGGACCATACGGTCGTGCTTGGGGACCCGTTTGGTGTCCCAGTAATCGGGGTTCTTTACGAGCTCGAGCCGTTCATGCGGCACCAGCTTGTCGAATTTGTACGGACCGCTGCCGACCGGCGCCTTGGCGTAAGCGGCGTAGTCGTTGTTCAGTTTGGTTACAGCGCAATTCGAGATCTGATAGTAGACGGCAATCTCGTATGGCAGCAGCGAATCGACGATCGAGGTGGTCAGCGCCACAGTATAGTCGTCCACTTTTTCGAATTTGGCGACGTTGAGCAAGGTCCAGCCCTGACCGGCATGGTGGCGTGTGTTGTATTGCGGCGCTTTCGAGTCCATCACCCGCTTGTAGTTCCAGACAGCAGAATCAGCGTTCCAGTCGCAACCATCGTGGAACTTGACGCCCTTGCGCAGGTGGAAGATCCAACGTTTGGGATCGTTCGGGTCGATTTCCCAACTCTCGGCGAGGCCCGGCCGGATGTCGGCGGCTTTGTCCGAGCGGGACAGGTCCCACTCGACCATCGAGTTGTAGAGCGAAAAGCCGACGAAGCGGTAGCCCTCGTAGCCCTGGTCAGGCGCGCCGGTCCAATCCGGTATGTCGCCGGCCGTCATCGCCACACGGAGCACCATTTCAGCATGGGCTGACGACCAGGCCGCCAGAAAGCTGCACAGGGCCCATGCCGTCGTCGTCAATCTAAGCGCGCAGGTCGTTGATCGCAACCGAGCATCCTCTGTCTTGTGGCCAGTTGCCGCGGGCCGCTCGTGAGGTCGATGCAATGGAGATGCCAATACAACATTCACTATGCCGGAGGCGACGATCGCGTCTTGGAGCGATTCTTCGCCTGGTTCGGTGGGACGCACGACGCCGCCGCGCAGACAGGCGTTCGCCTACAATCCGTGCGCTCACCAGAGCAGTCTGTGTCGCCGACGAAGGGACGTTGCCGCCACAATGCGCTGGGCAATGGGAGGCCCAGCAACTCACTCTGCCCGCTTGGAAGCGCCGCGCCTCAGGCTGGAGCGCTAGTGGATATAGTCGTACGGATAGGACCGCCAAATTATATCCACTAGCCCATGTTTTGGCGTGCCGATTCACCCAACCGCAAGGATGCTTCTGTCGGGATCGGACCACTAGCGCGGTGGTATTGCCGAGGAAGATATCATCAGCCGAGCGACACGGGTCTGGCAAACGGTGCGAGACCATTTCTATGACCCGACCCTGGCAGTGTGGTCTTTTCCGACTCGGCGGGCGGGTGTAGGCCACCGCGGTCAGATAATGGAGATGAGGCCATGCGTGATGCCGGGAACGACTATCGGGACGATGTCGGGGATGATGTGAGGTGGCTCAGCTATAGCGAACTTGGCCAAGTTCGCGGGATTAGCACGGCATCAGCAATCCGGTTGGTCTTCCGACGCAAATGGCGGCGTCAGGATGGCAATGATGGGACAGTCAAGGTGGCGGTCCCGGTCGACGAAGCCAACCCTCAAAGGGAGGTGGCCGATAATGACGGGGATGGTGTCGGGCGGGATATAGGCCAGGTTGTTGGTCTCTTGGAAACCGCGGCAGCCATGCTGCGTGAGCGTGGGGAGGAAGCGGACGTGATGGTGGCAGCCTTGCACGCGACCGCTGAGGAGGCGCTAGCGCGAGCGGAGGCGGAAACCGTAACGGAGCGCGAGGCCAGGAAGCAGGCGGAGGGAGCCACGGGCGGCTGCAGAGGCCCAGCTTTCCCAGGTCCGCGAAGACTTCGAACGCGAGCGCCGGGAGGCAGAGGCGCGGCGTGTCACGGAGCAGGCTGCCAGAGAAAAGGCCGAGGCGGAGGCGGGGCGGCTAAGACAGGAAAATCAGGCCCGCCGGGACCTCGGTTTGCTGGCGCGATTGCGCGCGGCCCTGCGGAGGGAGTGAGCTAGCCGTTCCATTAGCCGGCTGGCCGTTTCGGCGGGGCGGCGGTCATGCCGGCTATGGTGACTGCAAATCTTTCGGTACACCGCCAGGATTTGGGGGCCGGGTGCGATGGCAAATGCCAGCCAGGAAGCGCGACAAATATCTCGCGACCCATGCAAAGCAACCATCAGGCGATCACCGCCATCGAAATCGCCCTCCTCGACATCGAGGCAAAGGCGTTCGGTAGCGGCCGACCAATGAGGCGTAACTGTGTCTTCACCGTGATATCTATCTGGATATACTCTGGTAGACACGGTGTGCATCGTGATGTAGGCTATTTAGTTTAGGCGATGGCGGTGGATCGCGACGTGAAGGGCGCGGTGGCTGTTATTGTTTCGACAAGCGTGGCGACAACCTGGAGGGCAGATCATGCAAGTTGAGATCGAATATTGCGGAATGTGAGGCTATGAACCGCGCGCCCGTGCGGCGGCAAGTTTGATTGAGCAGACGGCACCCGGCACGCAGGTGGAGCTGCACAGGTCCGGCGGTGGTGTGTTCGAGATTACCGTGAATGGCAGGCTCGCGTACTCCAAGAAGGCGACCAGCCGGTTCCCAACGGACGCGGAGGTGCTCGCGACCCTCGGCTGATTTGTGGGCGGATTCCGGAGCATGGCAAGTCAAACCGGATGAGCCTGGAGGAGGCATTTCGAGATCTAAAGAAATGCCCCTCTACTTCCGAGGTCGACCATAGACTCTACATCGTCGCGATTGCGGAACCAACAATTTTCTGCATTCGAGCCCGCGATGGCACCGCCTACGGCAAAGTAAAAATCAATAAGCTATTCAAAGACAGAATAGAGTTGGATGGTTTATTTGCCGGCAGCAAGGCGATCATTTCACTATGGGGAGCTGCTCAATGTGGTTTGGGCGATCGGTTTGTGGCAGACCCAGCCGTCTAGTAATATCTTTTATCGGCCGGGTCTTTAAGGCGCTTGCTAAGTCGGGCCAGGTTCCTAAGCGGGCGTTTAGAGTTGCTTGCTTTGGCTTTATCGGCGCGTTGCTCGTAAGCCCCTGTCGGCCGTTCGCCCAGGTACCGACTAGCTTGGACCTTATGGACATGACCTGGGTCGAGGTGCGTGCGGCGATTAGCGCCGGTTTTACCACGGTCATTGTGCCGAGCGGTGGGCTCGAACAGAACGGGCCGCACATGGCGATCGGAAAGCATGGCTGGATCATGGATGAGGCCGCTCACCGCATCGCCGCCGGTGTCGGCCACGCCTTAGTCGTGCCTACCATAGCCTACGTCCCGGAAGGAGATACCGACCCACCTACCGGTAACATGCGTTTCCCCGGTACCGTCGGCGTATCGGTTTCAGCTTTTGAAGCCACACTCGACGGTATCGCTCGTAGCCTTAAGCGAGCCGGTTTCCGCAGAATCTGTTTCATCGCAGAGCATGGGCAGAGCCTCGCGCCGCAGGCCGCTGTCGCGCGTAGGCTGAATGCTGCATGGGCCGCGGACGGCGTCGAAATTGTCGACGTGAACCAATACAATGACTACCAGCAGCAGAATGATTGGCTGCTTTCTCAGGGTGTGAGCCGAGCCGAAATTGGCGATCATGCAGGCATAGCGGATACGTCGGAATTGATGGCCGTCCATCCAGGAGGCGTGAACCTCCGCGGTTGGACACAGTTGCCTTCGGCGCCGGAGAGCGCCGGCGTTGCCGGCGACCCGTCCCACGCTTCGGCCAAATTCGGGCGCGTGTTGCTTGCTATGAGGGTAGACGCGGCGATACGCCAAATCCTGGCGGCACGTGTGCACACTGAACGATCCACGGCTATCGCACCCCATGACAGAGCGCCCAAATGACGCCTTGTGGTCGCGTCACTGCTGCCGCTGAGCTATTCGGTCACCGGATTGCACGGGAGGCATCGCCACCTGTGCTGAGACCCATCCTATTGGATATAATCCGACGGATAGTGCCGCCAGACTATATCCACTAGCCCTTGTTTTGGTGGGCCGAATCACCCGACCGCAAGGATGCTTCTGTCGGGATCGGACCACTAGCGGTGAGGTGTGTCGATCGGGAACGCTATCCCTTGAACAGGTCGACGGAGATGAGCGTGGTGGTCTCGGTGCCTTTGTTCTCGGCCCAGTGATCAACATCCGTGGTCTCGACGATAACCTCGCCTGCGCTGTAGGTTCGGTCGGCACTGCCTTTGCGGTGCTCAAGCAGACTACCCTTAAGCACGTACGTAAGTGCGGGGCGCTGCGAGTGACTGTGGAAAGCGGCAGCGCCGCCGGGCTCTACCTGGATCACCCGCATACGCATCTGCCGCTGATCAAAATCCTTGAGTCCTTGTTTGCTGAGGTCGAACGCAGCGAGCGGCGTAGCACTCATGCCCTTGTTCTCGCTCGGCGGCTGCTGCGCCAACGCCGTCCCAGTCAACGTCAAACTCAGAATCAATGCCCACTTGATCGACGCTTTGGTCATCACGCTCCCCCTTGTAATTAAACATGCGCTTTCAGCGTCAGTGTTCTACCACGACAGGTGATCGCTTAGCTAACTCGGTTTATGCTAGGCGGTTCTTTGGGTTTTGGTCTGATTCTGTCAGGCAAGGGCGGCGTTGAAGATACGCATGTAGTTACCGCCCACAATTTTACCTGTCTCTTCAGCGGTGAACCCGCTGCGCAGCATCGCGGCGACGAGCTGCACCCACTGCGAATAGTCCTGCAAACTCCCCGGCCTGACCTGCTGATCCGTGCCGATACTCACGTGATCGACGCCGATGACGTCAACCACCTCTTTCACTCCGTCGACGTATTTGTCCAAGCTGGGGAAGAAATGCCAGATGCCAACCGAACCGCCCGTTTCGGCGACTATCCGCGCATGGTCGGGTGTGATCTGACGCCCCCGCAGGGGCGTCGGGCCCATCGCCCTCGATCCTGAAAGCGCGGTGTGTGAAAGCAGAAGCGGCTTCGTGGCGACCTTGGCCGCCTGTCTGACCGTGTCCTCGGTCGCGTGCGCAACGTCGCAGACGAAACCAAGCCGGTGCATTGCGCGAATCACGTCGGCGCCGAACGGGGTGAGGCCGTTGTGCGTCACCGCGCCGGTTTGGAAGTCGCCGATATCGTTCGGCGTGTAATGGACGAGTTGGGCGTGACGGACGCCGCGATTGTGGGCTTCCTCTAAGCGTTCGAGCTTCATCTCCAGAAAGTCGAGTCCTTCGATATCCATCACGATTGCGGGCTGCCGGGCGTCGTGGGCCGCGTTCAAATCGGCGCCCGTGAGTGCTCGTCGCAATCCGTGGTTTGCCACCATCTCATCCATCCAGGCGAGGCGCTCGAGGTGATATTTG
Source organism: uncultured Pseudomonadota bacterium (assembly GCA_963832865.1). GTDB lineage: Bacteria > Pseudomonadota > Alphaproteobacteria > Acetobacterales > Acetobacteraceae > Rhodopila. The sequence continues at coordinate 111,938 of CAWHWH010000048.1, read as the reverse complement.
TAGAGTTCTCCTGGCTTCGGCGTGCGCAAGGCGGTCAGAACACCGGACGCAGACACGCCCAGGATGGGGCCGTCCGGCACGTCAGCCAGGCAGGCCACGGCGAGTGATCCTGCGCGCATGTCACTGGCGAGGTCATTGCTGGGAGGTGCTTTCGAGGTAATCCCCGTTGCGCCGCCGTGGGTATGCACATCGACCGAGATGGATTTCCGCAGGACGTCCAGCGCGGCGGAGGTGTTTTCCGCGGTTTGTGCCGCGGCCGTCGAACCACGCGGCGACAGACCGCCGCCGAGCATCGCGCCGATCGACGTGAGAACGGTGCCCCACATCCAGGAGCGGCGAGTTGGTCCATCACAGCAGACGCAGCAGCAGTCCATGTCATTTCCCATCTAGTGGTTCAAATCAGAACGGATAGTACCCGTCTGATTTGAACCACTAGCCCTTGATTTTGTGGGCCGATTCACCCGACTGCAAGGGATGCTTCTGTCGGGATCGGACCACACTAGAGCCTACAGCATCGTTATGACCTTGCGTAGCGGCGCAGTTGTGCCGGATCGAGCGTGACGCCCAAACCGGGGCCTGTGGGCAGATGGATGTGGAAGTCCTCGAACCGCAGTGGTTCGGTCACCAGGTCTCCAGTCAGGATTTGCGGTCCAAAATGCTCGCAACCCCACGCAAGGTCGCGCAGTCCGGCGAAGACCTGAAGATGCGCAGCCGCACCGATGGAGCTCTCCAGCAGACAACCGCCATAAAGGCCGATACCTGCCGCCGCCGCTACCGCCGCCACGTCGCGGGTCGCCAGGAGGCCGCCATGCTTGACCAGTTTCAGCGACACCACGTCAGCGGCACCGGCACGCACGACATCCAGCATTTCGTGCGTCGAGAACACGCACTCATCGGCCATCAACGGGATCGAGGACCGGGCTCGCAGGCGACCCATGCCAGGCAGATCCCAGGCCGGGAGCGGTTGTTCAACCAAGGCGACACCGATCTCGGTCAGAACCGGAAGGCAACGCAGCGCCGTGGTCTCATCCCAGGCCTGGTTGGCATCAACGATCAGAGTTGCCCGCCCTTCCAAGGCCGAGGCCAGGCGGCGCATCCGCGCCATGTCGGCTTCAGGCGCCTGCGCGCCGATTTTCACTTTGAACGTGTTGTGCAGACGGGCGGCGATCTTGTTTTCTGCTTCCTCGATTTCTTGCCCGGGGTCACCGGACGCGAGGGTCCACAACACCGGTATGCTGTCGCGGACCGCGCCGCCCAGAAGTTGAACGGCAGGAACATTCAGTGTCTTGCCGACTGCGTCGAACAGAGCAGTTTCGATTGCTGATTTGGCGGCGTTATTGCGTTTGGCGGCTTCGTCCATGCGGGCGCGAGCCGCGACAAACCGATTTCCCGCCGAACCGATCAGGGCGGGCGCCAGATAGGTATCGATGGTCGCCTTGATGCTCTCGACGCTTTCTTCGCTCCAGCGTGGACCGCCGAGCGTCGCGGCTTCGCCGATACCGGTTACGCCGTTGGCCAAACGCAACTCGACGATGACGTAGCTTTGTGCGGTCACGGAAAGCGAAGAAAGTTTGTGCTTACGAACCGTCGGGACATCCACGATGGTGGACTTAACTTCCTCGATCGTCAGGTCGCGACGCAGATCGCTGGAAATGGACACCGTGGAATCCGGCATTGTTTGGCTCCGGGTAGGGCGCGAAAGGAAAACCGGCCGCCACAACGGGCGGCCGGGGTATCGTCAGGCGGCTTCGGCGTGCGGCCGTGTCACGACGGTGTTTGGCGCGGACGCTGCCTCGCGATGCAGAACGAAATCGAAGGTGATCTGCGCGAACGGCGCGTTCAGGCCACGGGCACGAATTTCCACCGGATCGGTCGAGCGCCGCACTTCCGGGATCAGGCCGTCGCGGGTGGCGAAGGCGAAGTCATCGTGTAGATATGCATCGCCATCGATGTTGATCTGGGTCGTGAGCTTCCGATAGTCTGGCGCAGTAACGAAGAAGTGGATATGCGCCGGCCGATTGCCGTGACGGCCCAGTTGATCGAGCAGCTTCTGCGTCTGTCCGTTCGGCGGGCAGGCATAGCCGGACGGCAGCAGGCTGCGGAAGCTGTAGCGCCCTTCCGCGTCGGTTTCGATGCGGCGGCGAAGATTGAACTTGGACTGCGACGGATCGAAGAACGAGTAGCCGCCCAGTGTGTTGGCATGCCACACATCTACGATCGCTCCCGCGACCGGCCGGCCGTCAATGTCGCGAACCTGGCCGTCCATGAATAGGACTTCGCCTTGCTCGGTACCATCGTCCAGGCGCGCCTCATCTTTCGAGAGCGGGGCACCCGCGACATACAGCGGGCCTTCGATCGTGCGCGGCGTGCCGCCTTCGATTCCGGCCTTACGCTCGGCTTCGTCCATCCGCAGATCGAGGAACGTTTCGATGCCAAGGCCCGGTACCAGCAACCCCGCTTCGTTGGCCTGACCCAGCGCCGTAATATAGCTCACGGCTGACCAGAACTCGTCCGGCTGGACATCGAAATCCTCGATGGTGCGGAATAGGTCGGATACCACCCGATGAATGATGTTCTTCAGGCGCGGGTTGCCCCCGCCGTCGCTCAGACCACTGACCTTGGCCAGCAGATCTTTGACTTCCTGTGTGTTCAAGAGCGATTCAGTCATTTCATGTCCTCCGTGATTTTCGTTTCGCTATCCAAGGTCTCCACCCGCGACGGGCAAGGTTACGCCGGTGATGTAGGAAGCCTCGTCAGAGGCCAGGAACAGGATCGCCGCGGCCTGTTCCTCGGTAGTACCGTAACGTTTCATCAGGCTGGATGAGACCGTTTGATCGACGACCTGCTGATACCACCGGGCTTCTTGTTCCGTGGGCGGTTCGGCATTGCGCGGAATACGTCGCGGCGGGGCCACGGTTCCGCCCGGTGCGACACCGCAGACCCGGATGCCATGATCGGCGTATTCCATTGCCAGGCAAGCGGTGATGGCGTTCACACCGCCCTTTGCCGCCGCGTAGGGAACACGGTTCACTCCGCGCGTGGCGACGGACGAAACATTCACCACCGTGCCACCGCCGCCCGCCACCATCACCGGCACCACCGCTCGGCAGCACCACAGCGTCGGAAACAGTGACCGGCGGATTTCGGCCTCGATCTGCCCTGGCTCATACGCCGCATAGGGCTTCGCCCAGATGGTGCCCCCGACATTGTTGATCAGCACGTCGATCCGGCCGTATTGCGACAGCGCGGTTTGCAGCGCGGCTGACGCGCCTTCGAAGGTTTCCAGATCGGCCGTGATCGCGATCGCCTCAGCGCCGCTGGCCTTTGCCTCGTCCCGGACGTCGTGAACGAGTTCAGACCGGTCAATCAGCGCGAGCCGACCGCCTTCCCGCGCAACCCGCAGCGCGACGGTCCGCCCGATACCCTGGGCCGCACCGGTCACGACAACGACCTTGCCGGCGAAACGTCCTGCGTGGGTCATCATCACGCGGCCTTTTGCAGCACAACGCCGCTGGGCGCGAATTTCTCGAAGTGGAAGCTCGCCGGTGTGACGCCCTGCCGATCGAGCCAACCGCGCACGGCTTCGACCATTGGTGGGGGACCGCAAAGATAGATATCGACGTCGCCGCCGTTCAGGTGCGCAGGTTCGATATGCGCGGTGACATAACCTTTGCGACTGTGCGAACTCGCCTCGGCCGCAACGCAGCAGGCGAAGGTGAAGCTGGGGATACGGGCGGCGAAGGCTTCCAAACGATCGACCGTGACCAGATCCGCATCATTTGTCACGCCATAGATCAGGTGAATCGGTTGCTGGCTGCCCGTCACCACGATCTTTTCCAGCATGGAAAGGAAAGGTGCCAGGCCAGTGCCTCCGGCGAGAAACAACACCGGGCGTTTGATGTCACGCAGATAGAAGCTGCCCGCTGGCCCGGCGACCGCTACCTGCGTGCCGGGAACAGCCCGATCCCGAAGGAAGCTGCTCATGACCCCTTCAGCAATGTCACGAACAAGGAACGACAGCGTCTTGTCACCGGGGACCGAACTGAAGGAGTAGGACCGAACCTGATCCGTTCCGGGTACCGTGACATTGGCGTACTGCCCGGGCAGGAACGCCACCGGCGAGGCCGCCTGAAGCGTAAAAGCAATCGCGGTATCCGACAGACGTTCAACCGCCGTCAGCGTCGTTGCAACGTTTTGGCTTTTGATCCGGCACGCGGCGGAAGACGCCGCAATGGAGATCACCAAATCGCTGTGCGGACGTATCTGGCAAGCCAGCGCATAGCCCTGGGTGAACTCCTGTTCCGTAAGGGCGTCCTCGATATAGGTCCCGGCGTCAAAATCGCCTGATTCCGCACGGCACTTGCAAGTGCCGCAAGCACCGTCACGGCAATCCATCGGAATGTTGACGCCGGCGCGAAATGAGGCATCGGCAACTGTCTCGTCCGGACTGCAGGCAATGAAGCGGGTGACCCCGTCTTCGAAGTTGAGCGCGACATTGTAAACCATCGTTTCCTCCGACTTATATATGATAGATATCGACGACGTGATGGATGTAGTCGTTCTTCAAAATGACTTTCTTGTTTCTGATGATCGGCTGGTCACCTGCCGTATCCAGCGTGTAGAAAGACGTTCCGAAATAAGTATCCACCGTCTTGTAGCGAAAGCTGCAGGTGATCCAGTTGAACCGGACCTTGCAGACAGTTCCGGTCTGCTCCACGACTTCAACATTGCTGATGTTATGCGACGTCCGCGGCTCCGGCAGGCTGGTGGCGCTCGACCGGTCGGTCTTAATGCGGAAGATCCGGTCTTCCAGGCCGCCACGATGGGCGTAGTAGATCAGCGAAACCTCGGTTTGCGGATCGACGGTCAGGGATTCGTCATCGTCCCACGACGGCATCCAGAATTCCGCGTCCGGAGCGTAGCAGGATAGCCAGGCGTCCCAGTCCTTGTCGTCCAGCAAACGGGATTCGCGAAATAGGAACTGGCGAACATCTTCGATCGATAGTTGAGCCATGGTGGTATCTCCTACGCCTTGGCTTTGATTTCGGAGGCGAGCGCCTTCCGCATCGTCTGCTGCCAGTACTTGTGCTGCACGACGAACAGACCCTCGTCCTCGGTGCGGGCACCACTCAATGAAGGTCGCAGCCCGATCGCCTCGGCGGCTTCATCGGCGCCCTCGATCCAGTGTTGTGCCCCGCGGCTCATGTCGTTCCAGCGTGCCGCGCTGGCCATGTAGGACATCTGGCAGGCACGAAATTCTTCCAGATCGTCCGGCGTCGCCATGCCACTGGCATTGAAGAAATCTTCGTATTGGCGGATGCGGCGAGACCGAGCCTCGGGGTCTTCGCCCTTTGGGGCGATACAGTAGATTGTGACTTCAGTTTTATCGACGGCGATTGGCCGGTAGGTGCGAATCTGCGAGCTGAACTGGTCCATCAGGTAGACGTTAGGGTAAAGACACAAATTACGCGATCGCTGAACCATCCAGTCGGCCTGGCTCTGGCCGAAGCGATCGGCCAATTCCTGGCGCCGGCTCCAGTTTGGACGGTCCTCCGGATTGGCCCAGTTGGTCCACAGCAGCAGATGGCCGTTCTCAAACGAATAGAAGCCGCCGCCTTTCTTGGCCCAGCCGCCGGCGCTCATGGCGCGGACGTTATCCACCTGCTCGGCGTCCTTGCGCCGGTTGGTCGTCGCGGCGTAGTTCCAGTGCACCGCGCTGACATGGTAGCCGTCGGCGCCGTTCTCGGTCTGCAATTTCCAGTTGCCGTCGTAGACATAGGTTGAAGAGCCGCGCAGCACCTCCAGCCCATCGGGCGACTGATCCACGATCATGTCGATGATCTTGGCCGCTTCCCCCAAATGCTCGGTCAGCGACAGGACATCGGGATTGAGGCTGCCGAACAGGAAGCCGCGATAGGATTCGAAGCGAGCGACCTTGGTCAGGTCGTGCGAGCCATTCTTGTTGAAAGTTTCCGGATATCCGGCGCCGCGCGGGTCTTTCACCGCGATCAGCTTGCCGGAGTTATTGAACGTCCAGCCATGGAACGGGCAGGTGTAGCTGGTCTTGTTCGCCCGCTTATGGCGGCACAACATCGCACCGCGATGGCTGCACGCGTTGATGAACGCGTTGAGCACGCCTTCCTTGTTCCGGGCGATGAAGATCGGCTGCCGGCCCATGGTCGTGGTGAAGTAGTCGTTGTTGTTCGGGATCTGACTTTCATGCGCGAGGTAGATCCAGTTGCCCTCGAAGATGTGCTTCATCTCGAGTTCGAAGATGTCAGGATCGGTGAAGATGTCGCGCGCGACCTGGAAGGTGCCTGTCGCGGCGTCATCCACCAGGGCGGTATCAAGCGTCGTCTGGACGTTATCAAGCATGGCGGTCCTCCTTACGATACCTTGGAGGTTGCTTCCTCCGATGGCGCGACATCACTCCTTTCCGGCAAGCCGGTCCAAGACTAAATTGGTCGCAACAATACCCGGGAGGTATAGTCGTGGAGCTGCGGCACCTGCGCTATTTCGTGGCCGTCGCGCGCGAACGGAATTTTACCCGCGCCGCGGAGCAGCTGCATATTGCGCAACCGCCGCTCAGCCGGCAGGTGAAGCAACTCGAGGACGAGTTGGGCATTGATCTTATCGAGACCGGCAGCCGGCCGCTGCGGCTGAGTGAGGCCGGACGCCTGTTCTACGAGCAGGCAGTCCAGGTACTCGAACGCGTCGATGAGATGAAAACCATGATAACCCGTCTGCACGCCGCCGAACGAAGCCGATTCAGCATGGGTTTTGTCGCTTCGACGCTGTACGGGAAGCTGCCGACAGTAATCCGCAGCTATCGCGCGGCGCGTCCGGCCGTTGAGCTCACCTTGCTGGAGATGACGAGTGTTGAGCAAATCGCCGCCCTGAAGGAAGGCCGCATCGATGTCGGCTTTGGACGTATACCCCTGGACGATCCGGCCTTGGACCGCCAACTGCTGCGTAATGAAAAGCTGATCGCAGCGGTTCCCGACGGTCATGCCCTGTTACGACCTGATCGGGCGCTCAGTCTTGCGGATCTCGCCGTCCTGCCGCTGATCGTCTATCCCAAGGCGCCGCGGCCGAGTTACGCGGACCAGGTGTTATCGTTGTTCCGGGACGCGGGACTAAGACCGCCGTTCGTGCACGAGGTGCGGGAACTGCAAACCGCGCTGGGGCTGGTCGCGGCGGACGAGGGGATCTGTCTGGTTCCAGCATCGATCGAAACTCTTCGACGCGACAACGTGGTTTACCGGAAATTGGATGCGGTCCATGCGGTTTCACCGATCATCATGAGCAGTCGGAAAGGTGATCGATCGCCAGAGATCGCGCTCGTGCTCAGGCTGATCCGTCAGATGTACCGGCGGGAGAAGATCGCCTTCGGTGCCTGATAGCTGATCCTTAAATGCGAGGCCAACAGGCGGTCGGACAGGGAAGCGGATAGCAGGTCACGTGTCGGCCGCGTCGCCAATGCGCCGGTAATTCACGAACGAACTGGCCGTTGGGTAGTGGGTCAGTTTGAATGCCGCCTTTCTGCCCCTTACGGGCATTCGCTTCAAGCTGCCGAAAGGCGGGAGTTGGCCGGAAGCGGCCTGGCCGCTGTCGGGCGTCGAGCACAGGATTACACACGTTCGTTCGTTGAGGCAGGAGCTACCGTTTTGCGACCAATCGCCGACGGAGGGACAGGGAGATGGGCGGACGCCTCAGCGCCCGCCGCCTGCGTCAGTTCAGAACACGCAGTGTCTTCGGGTCGAAGCGCACGGGCTCGTACTCGTTGGGCCCGTTCTGAATGACGACCACGCCGCGCACGAAATCGACCGCGACGACCGAGATCGGCCCCCCCGCTTTGCTGTGCCTAGCCATCTGGTTGTCGTTGAGCAGCGTCGTAGCAATGACACCCGAGATGGTGTTGCCAGCGGTTGCCCGCTTCTCCACTTCGGCGCGGGTCGCAGCGTCCATTTCGCCGAGGAAGGCGCGCTCGAACGCGGGTGAGGGTGTGGGCGGCGGCGGCGTCTGGGCCTGTACAGGCAGCGCCATGACGCCCATTGCGGCCACGGCGACACAAGCGATTACGACACGATGAAGGCTCATGTTTTTTCATCCTTATTTGGAGGGCGATCTGCCCGACACGACACCAGAGTATGTCCTGGTCTTTGGTGACATTGGCCAAGACGAGCGCAGCGGGATATCCGCCGGGTCTCCCCCCAGTTCAAGAGACGATCTTATGGCACGCCTGGCGGCTTAAGCAGTCAAGGGCATTGTCCCGGGAAAGGGCTACACGTTTCGGTTTCATGACGATGAGCGGGCGACGCCAGAACGAGATGCTGACCGACGGCGGCGTTGCCGCCATCACCCATCAAGCTCAGTGGACGACTGCTTCGGGTGCGGCGGCCATGCCTCTGAATAACGGAGCTGGGCGCAAAGCAGCCCTTGGTTCAACGAGCCCTGTATTCCGCCCTGTGTGAAAACTCATACGTTCAAACTGGCCCGCTACCGGTCGTTGCCATAAACGTTCCCCATCCCCTATCGGCATGAAGAGCGGTGGTCGGGAGAAGGCAGCGACGATCTGCCACGCCGAGGCGACGCCGCTGGTTTCACGTTCGACCGGAACTTGAGCGTAGGGCGCCGCCTCCTGCTGCCCGGCGAGAAGCCTTTGCCGACCGACGACACGCTCACCAGCATTTCAATCTCGTATTTGACCGAAACCCCGTAAATCGACCCGCGTCCGGTTGCGATGCGCCCTCCGTCGCGTATGCTGAAGCCAATGCGAGCCGGGTTTCGCTGGCCGGTTGGGGAGCATGCTGCCTTGGAATTGAGTCGCCGCGGGTTCGTCAAGCTCACCGGCGCCGGTCTGGCGGTGTCCAGTATCGCCGCCCTCGGGTTTGCTTCCGCTGGCGAGGCCCTGGCGGCGTCAGTCCGGCCGTTCAAGCTGACGGCCACGACCGAGACTCGCAACACCTGCACCTATTGCTCGGTCGCCTGCGGCATCCTGATCTACAGCCTCGGCGACCGTGCGAAGAATGCCAGGTCCAACATCATCCACATCGAGGGTGATCCGGACCATCCGGTCAATCGCGGCACGCTGTGTCCGAAGGGTTCGGCGCTGCTCGATATCGTGCACGCGCCGACGCGTCTGCAATTTCCGAAATACCGGGCGCCGGGCAGCAAGGAGTTCAAGCAGGTCTCCTGGGACTTCGCGCTCGACCGCATCGCCACGCTGATGAAGCAGGACCGCGACGCGAACTTCATCGCGAAGAATGCCGCCGGCACCACGGTCAACCGGTGGCTCAGCACCGGCATGCTGGCGGCGTCCGCTTCATCGAGCGAAACATCTTACCTGACCTGGAAGGTCGCCCGCTCCTTCGGGATGCTGGTCTTCGACAATCAGGCCCGCGTTTGACACGGACCGACGGTGGCCAGTCTGGCTCCAACATTCGGTCGAGGCGCAATGACCAACACGTGGCAGGACATCAAGAATGCCAACGTGGTGGTCGTCATGGGCGGCAACGCCGCCGAGGCGCATCCGTGCGGCTTCAAGTGGGTGATCGAGGCCAAGATCGAGAACCACGCCAAGCTGGTGGTGATCGACCCGCGTTTCACCCGCACGGCCTCGGTCGCCGACCTCTATGCGCCGATCCGTCCGGGGACCGATATTGCATTCCTGAACGGCGTGATCCGCTACCTGTTGGAGAAGGACGCGATCCAGCACGACTATGTACAGGCCTACACCAACGCCGGCCTGATCGTGAAGGAAGGCTTCGGCTTCGAGGACGGCCTGTTCACCGGCTACAAGGAAGAGACCCACAGCTACGACAAATCGAGCTGGGACTACGAACTCGACGAGCAGGGCTACGCCAAAATCGACGACACCTGGCAGCACCCGCGCTGCGTGATGAACCTGCTGCGCAAGCATGTCGATCGCTACACGCCGGAGATGGTGTCGCGCATCTGCGGCACGCCGCAGGACAAATACCTGCAGGTCTGCGAACTGGTCGCCGGCACCGCGGCCCCTGACAAGGCGATGACGAGCCTGTTCGCGCTCGGCTGGACGCAGCATTCCGTCGGCTCCCAGAACATCCGCACGATGGCGATGGTGCAGCTTCTACTGGGTAATATCGGCGTGGCGGGCGGCGGCATGAACGCGCTGCGCGGCCATTCGAACATCCAGGGGCTGACCGATGTCGGCCTGCTGTCGAATCTGATGCCGGGCTATCTGACGCTGCCGCGTGACCACGAAGTCACCTTCGAGGACTACATGAAGACGCGGCAGTACAAGCCGCTGCGCCCGGGGCAGACGAGTTACTGGCAGAATTATCGCAAGTTCTTCGTCAGCTTCCAGAAGGCCATCTATGGGGATGCGGCGCGGGCCGAGAATGACTGGGCCTATGACTGGCTGCCGAAGCTCGATGTCCCGCTGTACGACATCATCCGCGCCTTCGACATGATGGCGAACGGCCAGATGAACGGCTACATCTGCCAGGGCTTCAACCCGATGCAGGCGTTCCCGGACCGGGGCAAGATCCGCCGAGCGCTGGGCAAGCTGAAATTCCTCGTCGTCATGGATCCGCTGGATACCGAGACGTCGCGGTTCTGGGAGGATTTTGGCCCGCAGAACCCGTCCGACCCGGCCAGCATCCAGACCGAAGTCTTCCAGTTGCCGACGACCTGCTTTGCCGAGGAGAACGGCTCGCTGGTCAACTCGGCGCGCTGGCTGCAGTGGCACTGGAAAGCCGCCGAGCCGCCGGGTGAAGCGCAGAGCGACATCTGGATCATGACCGGGATCTTCCACCGGATGCGGGAGATGTACCGCAAGGACGGCGGCGCATTCCCCGATCCGATCCTGAACCTGACCTGGAACTACACCAACCCGCATCGACCCGAACCCGGAAGAACTGGCGAAGGACATGAACGGCCGGGCGCTGGTGGATATCAAGGATGCAGCGGGTGCGGTTACAGTGCCCGCTGGCCGGTTGCTGGATGGCTTCGCCCAGTTGCGCGATGACGGCACGACCGCGTCCGGCTGTTGGATCTTCTCGGGCTGCTACACCGAGAAGGGCAACCAGATGGCTCGCCGCGACGCGACCGACCCGCGCGAGCAGGGCATCGCGCCGAACTGGGCATGGGCGTGGCCGGCCAACCGGCGCATCCTCTACAATCGCGCCAGCGCCGACCTCGAAGGCAAGGCCTGGAACCCGAGCAAGCCGATCATCGAGTGGAACGGCAGCCGCTGGGTCGGCATCGACGTGCCCGACTATGCCCCGACCACCAAGCCCTCCGATGGGGTTGGCCCGTTCATCATGAACGCCGAAGGCGTCGGGCGGCTGTTCGCCCGCGACCAGATGGCGGAAGGACCGTTCCCCGAGCATTACGAACCCTTCGAATCGCCGTCGCCGAACGTGCTGCACCCGAAGGTTCGGACCAACCCGGCGGCGCGGGTGTTCGCCGACGATCGGGCGGTGTTCGGGACCGCGCCGGACTTCCCGTATGTGGCGACCACCTACCGGCTTGACCGAGCATTTCCACTTCTGGACCAAGCACGCGCTGATCAACGCGATCCTGCAGCCGGAGGAATTCATCGAGATCGGCGAAGTTCTGGCGAAGGAGAAGGGAATCGAGCAGGGCGGCTGGGTCCGACTGACCTCCAAGCGCGGTTTCATCGTCTGCAAGGCCTATGTGACCAAGCGCATCCGCCCGTTGACCGTGGACGGCAAGCCGACGCATGTGATCGGCGTGCCGCTGCACTGGGGATTCACCGGCCAGGCGCGCAAGGGCTACGGCGCCAACACGCTGACGCCGTCCGTCGGCGACGCCAACACGCAGACGCCGGAATTCAAGGCGTTCCTGGTCAACGTCGAAAAGACCAGCGTCCCCGTGGCCTGAAGGAGCAACCGATGGCCGACCTGCAGTCTCAGGACTACATCCGCCGGTCGGCATCGACCCTGACGCCGCCGTCGATCCGCGACCACGAACAGGAAGTGGCGAAGCTGATCGACGTCAGCCGCTGCATCGGCTGCAAGGCGTGCCAGTCCGCCTGCATGGAGTGGAACAATCTGCGGCAGGACATCGGCTACTTCGAGGGCTCCTACGACAATCCCTTGGATCTGTCCCCGAGCACCTGGACGCTGATGCGCTTCACCGAATGGGAGGACGAGCAGGGCAATCTGGAGTGGCTGATCCGCAAGGACGGCTGCATGCATTGCGAGGATCCGGGCTGCCTGAAGGCGTGCCCGGCACCCGGCGCGATCGTGCAATACGCCAACGGCATCGTCGACTTCATCAGCGAGAACTGCATCGGCTGCGGCTATTGCGTCAAAGGCTGTCCGTTCAACATCCCCCGCATCAGCCCGGTCGATCACAAATCCTACAAATGCACGCTGTGCTCGGACCGCGTCGGGGTCGGGCTGGAGCCGGCCTGCGTCAAGGCGTGCCCGACCGGGGCGATCATGTTCGGCTCGAAGACCGACATGACGAACTGGGCCGGCGAGCGCATCATCGACCTGAAATCGCGCGGCTTCGAACATGCCGGGCTCTACGATCCGCCGGGCGTCAGCGGCACGCATGTGATGTACGTGCTGCACCACGCCGACAAGCCGTCGATCTATGCCGGCCTGCCGGACAATCCGCACATCAGCGCCTTCGTCGCCGCCTGGAAGGGCCTGTTCAAGCCGGTGGCGCTGGCCGGCATCGCGGCCGCGGCCATCGCTGGCTTCCTGCACTGGGTGGTCGCCGGGCCGAACGAAGTGCAGCCGGAGGACGAGGCGGAGGCGCAACGTCTGCTGCATCCGTCGGATAGACCGAGATGACATATCCCAGGGGCACGCTGATCCGCAACACGACGTCGAGCCGGATCAACCACTGGATCACCGGCGGCTGCTTCGTGCTGCTGCTGCTGTCCGGCCTGTCGATGTTCCACCCGATGCTGTTCTTCCTGTCGGGGTTGTTCGGCGGCGGCCAATGGACGCGGGCGATCCATCCGTGGATCGGCATCGTCCTGCTGGTCAGCTATGCCGGGCTGATCGTGCAATTCTGGCGCGACAACATGTGGAGCCGGGACGATCTGGCGTGGATGCTCGCGATCCGCCGGGTGCTGGCGAACGAGGAGGAGGGCGTTCCCGAAGTCGCGCGCTTCAACGCCGGCCAGAAGTTCGTGTTCTGGTCGATGGCGCTGCTCGTCCCGGTGCTGTTCGTCAGCGGCATGGTGATCTGGGAAGTGTATTTCTCAACGTACACGACGATCGAACAGCAACGGATCGCCTTGTTGATCCACAGTCTGGCGGCCATCGCGGCGATCATCGTGTGGATCACCCACGTCTACGCCGCGATCTGGGTGAGAGGCTCGGTTCGGGCGATGACGCGCGGCTATGTGACGCCGGGATGGGCGTGGCGGCATCATCGCAAATGGCTGCGGAGCCTGGCGGCGACAGGCTCTCCCGGGCCGCGGCCGCGTGGCTAAGGGCCGCGCGTGAGACAGGGCGAGGTCGCCTCGCAGGGCAAGTGGACCGGTGATCCATCTGGAGGCGTGAAAGCACCGCCGGCGCTGATCCTGCCCGATCCCGCCACGCGGTTCGCCCGCACCGCAGCGCGGCTTGAAGCTTTGGCAGCGGGACATCCGATGGCGGAGTGGCTTGCGTTCATGGCGCGGCTGACGCGGGCCCAGCACGTCGTTGCGACGACGCTGCGACCGTTCCCCGGGCCGCAGCAGATCACTGTCGAGAGCGCGGTCGAGGCGCGCCTGCCGCCGCTCGCCGCGGAGGGGCATCGCCGCGACGCCGCGTGGCGCGAGGGGCTGACCATGTTGCTCGACACGTTCGACGGCCGGGCATCACCGCTGCCTGCGCGGGCCGCGGTGGCGAACCTGCGCGCGCGGGATGCGAATGCGGTGGAAGCCTTGGCCGATCGATTTCTGATTCGAGGAGTGGACGACGCCGATGCGGGGGCCGCGCTGTATGTGGCGGCGGCTTTGCAGGTGTATTTCACCCGGGCGGTGGCGGGTTTGCCGGCCGCCTCGCTGCGGTTGTTGCCGCAGCGCGGGCTGTGCCCTTGCTGCGGCTCGACGCCGGTGTCGGGCGTGGTGACCGCGTCGGGCCGAAACTCTGGAGCACGCTATCTGTATTGCTCGCTGTGCGCGACGGCGTGGAACCATGTGCGCGCCGTGTGCATCACCTGCGGTGAGGCGCGCGCACTGTCGCTGGAGGGGATCGAGGGCGACGCCGGCCCTGCCAGAGCCGAGACCTGTAACCTGTGCCACACCTACGCGAAGATGCTGTATCAGGCGCGCGACACGCAGGTGGACCCGTTCGCGGACGATCTGGCGACCCTCGGCCTGGATTTGCTGGTTGCCGAGGCCGGCTGGGCCCGCCATGCGCCAAACCCTCTGCTGCTTATTGCGTCTGGCGCATAGGCTGGGCGGAACCGAAACACTGTCTCGACGAAGCCGGCCACCCCTATAGGTGCGTGGCACGTTACACGAACCGCGTGTCAGCCACTGTCGCTGAAGGCCGGTAAATCACCGCTGTTCGATGCGTGTTCTTGCGATCGGGGTTGACCGCGTTGGCCGTAATCCATAGGAAGCAGGCCGGTGGCTGCTGTAGCTCAGTGGTAGAGCACTCCCTTGGTAAGGGAGAGGTCGAGAGTTCGATACCCTCCAGCAGCACCAGTTTTTTCAATGCTTTAAGTAGTCATCGGCGGGAACGAATTCTCGGTTATCTGGGTCAATGACTTAGAATAATGCGGCGACGGCTCTTTTCATGCGGTCCGGCGAATGGTGGCCACAGACCCGCTCGACCATTCCCCGCGACGGATGCAGCGCATCCGTCCCGACAATCCGTTCGAGCGTTATATTACGGCCAATTCTACAAATCGAAGCTGGCTTCCGTTCTCGGGCAGTTCGACTACGCGCTCCGGCGATGGGCCAGGAGGAAATTGAAACGGCTGAAGGCAGGCCCAACTCGGGCCGGCGCTTGGTTGCGGCCAGTAGCACAGCAAAAGCCCGATCTGTTCGCCACTGGGCTGTCACCTTCGCCGGAACGGCTGAACGATAGGAGCGGTATGGATCGAGAGATTCACGTACCGTTGCGTGAGAGCCCGGAGGTGAAATCCCTCTGAGCTACTCGACCAGCTATTCAGCCGCACGCAATTCAGTATAGAACTTGCGCCAATCGCGAGGGAAAATGCTGCCGTGACTTTGACTGCATCCGCCGAGACCGCACGCGTTAATCGCCGCCGAGGCACCGCCCCGGACGGGGTCACCTTCTGGCACACGCTGTATTTGGGAACGACGCGCTTCAATATGGCACCCGGTACGCCGGACCCTGCTCCCGACGCGCTGTTTCCAATGGCTTTCCTGGTCGAGCAGGACCCGGGCAGCACCGCACAGGCGCACTACCACCGTCAGGACCAATTCCAGCTCGTTGTCGGCGGCCACGGCACGATGGGGTTGCACGAGATCCGCCCGGTGACCGTCCACTTCACCGGCGCCCACACTGCCTATGGTCCGATCAAGGCGAGCCCAGACGAGGGCGTCTGGTACTTCACCCTCCGCAACGGGTTCGACCCGGGTGCTCGCTTCATGACCATACCGGAAAATCGTGCTGCCCTGCGCACGATCGCCGGCCGCACGCACCGGGAGGCGGTCGCCGGTCCGTTGGCCGCCCCGACCGCGCCCAGCCAAACCCTGCTGGGGCCTGACCCGGACGGGATGACGGCGTGGCGCTACAGGCTGGCACCAGGCGAGGCCCTCGCCGGCCCTGATCCCGCGAAAGGCCGGGGCCAGTATTGGGTCGTGATTGATGGCAGCCTCGAATACGATGGCGAGGCGTTGGCGAAAATGTCCTGCGCCTTCGTCTATCCAGGTGATCCGGCGTTCCGCTCCGTCGCTGGAGCGGATGGGGCCGAAGTCGTGGCCATGCAGTTCCCTCGCCGCGACACCGCGCATTGATGCCGAAAGAAATCCGCCTCAACGCTTTCGACATGAGCAGCGTCGGGCATCAGTCGCCCGGTCTGTGGACGCATCCGGATGATCGTGCGGACACCTACAACACGCTGGAGTATTGGACGAACCTGGCCCGCACGCTGGAGCGAGGCAAGTTCGACGCACTGTTCCTGGCCGACGTGCTGGGCGTCTACGACGTCTACAAAGGCTCTCCCTGCACCGTGCTGGAGAACGCCGTCCAGGTCCCGGTCAACGACCCGCTGATGCCGATCTCGGCGATGGCCGCGGTTACCGAACATCTGGGCTTCGGTGTTACCTGCGCATTGTCATACGAACTGCCATACCCGTTCGCTCGGCGGATGAGCACGCTGGACCATCTGACCAAGGGTCGGATCGGCTGGAACATCGTGACCGGATACCTTGACAGCGCGGCGCGTGGGATGGGGATGGCGAAGCAGGTCGCCCACGACGATCGCTACGACGTGGCCGAGGACTATATGCAGGCCACCTACAAACTTTGGGAGGCGAGCTGGGAGGACGGCGCTGTACTGCGGGACCGGCAGGGCCGGCGCTTCGCCGATGCCAGCAAAATCCATCGCATTCTGCATGAGGGCCCGCACTTCAGGGTGGATGCGATCCACTTGTGTGAGCCGTCACCGCAACGGACGCCGGTGTTGTTCCAGGCTGGTGCCTCCAAGCGCGGCCGGGATTTCGCGGCGCGTCACGCAGAGTGCGTGTTTATCAACGGCCCATCGAAGAAGGTGATCAGCGGGATCGTCGCGGATTTGCGCCGCCGTGCCGTCGCGGCTGGCCGAAGTTCGAGCGACCTGGTCATCTTCACGATGATGACGATCATCACCGATACGACCGCAAAGGCCGCCGCGGACAAGTATCAGGATTATCTGGGGTATGTGTCCGAGGAAGGCGCGCTTGCCTTGATGTCCGGGTGGATCGGGCTCGACTTCGGTGCGATGGACCCGGATCAGATCTTACGCTTCACCGACAAAGCGGATGCGCAGACCTCGGCGCTGGAAGCTTTCACCACGGCCGATCCGGACCGCGAATGGACTGTTCGGGAAATCGCCAAGCATGCGGCAATCGGCGGCCGCGGACCGGTGGTGATCGGATCGGGAGAGGAGGTCGCCGACGAACTGCGCGCCTGGGTGGAGGAAACTGGCATCGATGGCTTCAACCTGGCTTACGCGCTGACCCCCGGCACGTTCGTGGACGTGGCGGACCTGGTGGTGCCCGAGTTGCAGGCTCGGGGCTTGTACAAGCACGAGTATGCTCCGGGCACATTTCGGGAAAAATTGTTCGGCCGTGGGGCGCGGTTGCCGGCTAGCCACCCGGCGGCCGCGGTGAGGTGATTCTTGGCGTCGCGCCAGGCCGGCGTGGCTGAACCGGCCTGGCGGGACCTGAATCGTTTACGGCGTCATGCCGCCTGCGCGACGCGGCTCCGCAGGACGGGCAACATGTCTTCGGGTTCGGGGCGATGCGTGTAGTCGGGGTTGACCTCGGCGTAGAGGATGACCCCGTCCTGGCCGATGACGAAACGGCCGGGAATGGGGAGGGTCCAACTCGCGTCGCCGTTGAAGGCCGGCAGCTCGTTCTTGAGGCTCTTGTAGAGCTCGACGAGATAGTCTGGAAGCTTGAAGCGCAGGCCGAAAGCGGCCGCGGTCTGGTTACCCGGGTCCGACAGGATCGGGAATTCGAGCTCGTTCGTGCGGATCGACTTGCGGCTGTTCACGGCGTTCTGCGGTGAGATTGCCACGAGTTGGGCACCTAGCTCACGGAAGGACGGCAACGCGCCCTGGAGGGCCTGCAGCTCCATGTTGCAGTAGGGACACCAGACGCCGCGGTAGAAGCTGACTACGAGTGGTCCCTCGGAGAGGAGGCCGGCGGCGGCGACGGGTCTGCCGTCCGGGTCGTTCAGCACGAAGCTGGGTGCACGGTCGCCGGCCTTCAGCGCTTTTGCGGCGGCGCCCGAGGCGATGAGCTCGTTGGTGGCCCGATGCATGGTCTCGATCACCGATGCTGGCACGTTATAGGGCGGCTTGCCCGCCTCGAAATCCGCTTTGAAGGCGTCGAGCTTCGCTTGCAGGGACATCAGATCTCTCCTTGGGTCAGTGAGCGGCGGGGGCGCCGCGTCGGGGAGAAGTTGGTCCTATCGGGGATGGCGCGGCAGGCGCTGCGGCGTGATAACCTCCATTCCTTGGAGGAATAACCAATGGACCGCCTCGCTGCGATGGAGACTTTCGTTCGCGTCGTTGAAACCGGGTCCTTCTCGGCCGCGGCGCGCCGGCTGAATGTCGGCCAGCCGGCTGTTTCGAAGACAGTGGCGCAGATAGAGGAACGACTGGGAGTGCGATTGCTGATGCGCTCCACGCACGGCCTGTCACCGACCGAGGCCGGACAGAGCTTCTACGACCGGGCCAGACGGGTCATCGAGGACGCGAATGAGGCCGAGTTGGCGGCTCGCGGTGCGGGTTTGAGCCTGACGGGCCGTTTGCGGGTGTGTGCCGCGGTGACCTTCGCTCGGCTGCATGTCGTGCCGCACCTGCCGAAGTTCCTGGCCCTGCATCCTGGTCTGACTATGGACGTGGTGTTGGACGATCGGCCGATCGACCTGGTGGAGGAAGGCGTGGATGTGGCGCTGCGTATGGGATCGCTTGGCGATTCAACATTCACGGCGCGTAAGCTTGCATCCGGCTCGAGGCACGTTGTGGGGACCCCGGCTTATTTCGAACGATGCGGGGTGCCCGCTTCGCCCGCCGCGTTGGTTGAGCATGCGGCGGTGATTTATGCCCAGGGCGGAGGCGGCGAGGTCTGGAGCTTTCGGCAGGGCGCTGCCGAGGTGTCGGTCACCGTATCCGGCCCGCTTCGCGTGAGCGCGGCTGAGGGTGTCCGGGCTGGGGTACTGGCTGACATGGGGTTGGCGATCACCTCGGCGTGGATGTTCAGCCCAGAATTGGCCTCGGGCGCGGTGCGGCCGGTGCTGACGGATTGGTCGTTGCCGGCGGTGGACCTGTGGGTGGTTTATCCCGCTGGGCGCATGCCGACCGCCAAGGCACGGGCCTTTGCGGCGTTTGTGGGGGCGGTGTTGCGGCAGAGGCTTGCCGGGTCATGGTCGTCATTGCGAGAGCGCTGATCCCGTGGTGCTGGACAAGCCGAGCGGATTGGTCCTTGATTCAGAGCTCCGACAAGGCAAGAAGGTGTGGTGTCATGTCGACCGAAGATCCAAAACCCGGCCGGGTGAGACGTCCGGCAGCCTCCGCGACCCAGCCGCAGCGGCAAGGCCGCTCGGCGGCGAACGCGCGCGCCGACTATTCCCGCACCACCCGCGACGTGAGTGTGTCTGTCCGATCCTTCTTCCTAGCGGACCAGTCGCAGCCGGAAGAGAGCCATTTTGTCTGGGCCTACCGGGTGAAGATCGAGAATCAGGGACCGGAGCCGATTCAGTTGCTGCGCCGCACCTGGCAAATAACCGATGCACGAGGCCGCACCCAGCACGTGCATGGTACTGGCGTGGTCGGCGAGCAGCCGCTGCTCGAACCGGGCGAGAGCTTCGAATACACGTCCGGAACGCCGCTTGACACGCCGTCGGGGTTCATGGTGGGCGCCTATCATATGGTCGTCCCATCGTCCGGCGAGAGCTTCGACGTCGCTATTCCTGCCTTCAGTTTGGACAGCCCGCATCAAAGCGGTAGGGTTCACTGACTTGGCGTGGGTTGCGGGCCTCTGAACCAGCCCCATGTCGGTTCGGGTATCCAAACCCAAGAAGCAGCCGGAGGAACCTTCTCGGTGAACATCGTAACGCCTACCTCGCCCCGAATTGCCGCCAATGGCGTTACAGAGGATCGCCCGACCCAGGAGCAGGCCGAGTCCGCGGTCCGTATCCTGTTGCGCTGGGCTGGTGATGACCCGGACCGGGAGGGACTGCGCGACACACCATCTCGGGTCGCGCGCGCCTACCGAGAGTTCTTTGTCGGGTATGCCGTGGATCCGGTGGCGCTGCTGGAACGCACCTTCGAGGAAACCGATGGTTACGATGAAATCGTTCTGCTGCGCGACATCCGCCTGGAAAGCACGTGCGAACATCACATGGCGGCGATCATCGGGCGGGTCCACGTCGCCTATCTGCCGCATCGCCGGGTCGTTGGCATCAGCAAGCTTGCCCGGGTGGTGGATGCCTACGCCAAGCGACTGCAAATCCAGGAAAAGCTGACGGCGCAGATCGCAAACACCATCCAGGATGTGCTGGAGCCTCGTGGCGTGGCGGTCGTGGTCGAGGCCGCGCACCAGTGCATGACCACGCGTGGCGTCCACAAGCCCGGCGTCACCATGGTTACCAGCCGGATGTTGGGTGCTTTCCGCGACAACGCGGCGACGCGGCGGGAACTGCTGGCGATGATCGGTAACCGCGGGTCAGGAATATCGAGCGAATAGAGTCGGACTTCCCGCTCTAACCGCTGCCTCATAGCCGGAATTATCCTGTTAGCGACGACTCTCGCGAAGGGTGACGCCGCCGTTTTGACCGCTTATTTTCACGCCATGTCGAACCGAAAGCATCGCCAGTCGCCGAAACCCATCCCAATCGGCCCGGGAGGATTTGGGATGTTGGGGCTGGGAATACGGCGCTTCGACTTTCGCGATCCCTACCACATTACCGTCAGCCTCTCCTGGCCGAGCTTCATCCTGGCGATGATTGGGTGTTGGCTGACGATCAATCTGGTGTTCGCGCTGCTCTACGTCCTCAGCCCAGGGGATGTGGTCAATGCTCGTCCGGGGTCGTTCAGCGACGTCTTCTTCTTCAGCATCGAAACCCTGGCCACTGTGGGCTATGGCGTTATGGCCCCGGCGACGCTTTACGGTCATATCGTCTCAGCGACGGAGATCGTCACCGGCACCGCTTTTACCGCCATCGTCACGGGGTTGCTGTTCGTCCGCTTTTCTCGGGCCAAGGCGAAAATCCTCTATGCCGACAATCCGGTAATCACCACACGCAACGGCCGGCCGACCCTGATGCTTCGCTTCGTAAACGGGCGTAGGTCGATCATGACCAGTGCCAATGCCCGAATGTTTGCTCTGCTGGAGGAGCGCACCGCCGAGGGTGAGTACTTCCGCCGTATCCACGATCTGCAACTGGTGCAGTCACATTTGCCCGTCTTCGTCATGCCCTGGACGTTGCTGCATGTGATCGACGAAACCAGTCCGTTACACGGCCTCGATGCAGACAGCCTGGTCGCCGCGGGTGTCAGGATCTTCCTGACCGTTGAGGCGCGCGACCAGACGTTGGCGGCGCTGGTGCAGGATGTAAAGAATTATCCCGCCGCCGCCATCCGCTTCGGGATGCATTTCGCTGAAGCCGTTACGCTCGACGAAACGGGAAGCGCTACCGCGGACCTGTCCCGCATCAGCCTGCTGCAACCCGACGCCGTAAGCCCGTGATATCAGCGCTGCATCCGCGGAGGGTTGCGCCTGAGGATCGCTCGCACGGTTCACTTCAGCCGGTTCCAGGCCAACACCAGTAGCAACACCGCGTTCAAGACCATCACCACCGGCGCCGCATACATCACTCCGTGGTTGAACCGCCGTCCCGCCGCGTGGCCTGCGACCCCGATCACCATGAGGACCGGCGCGGTTCCCGCTCCGAACGCAACCATTGCCATCGCCCCGATCACGGGCCGAGCCGCCGCCGCGGCGGCTGTCAGCGCGGCGTAGAGGAAGCCGCAAGGCAGGAAGCCTAGCGCCATCCCAAGCAGATAGCCGCCAAATAACGATCCGCGAGGGATTCGCCGGGCGAATGTACTGATGAGCCTACCCCAGAACCGAGGCGGCCGACTGAGTTCACCCATTGCCGGCAGAAAGCGGCCTAACGCGTGTGTGAGAAACAGCAATGCGGCAATTGTCAGCAGAACAGCTGAAAGATCTCCGAACCACCTGAGGTGGCCAAATACTGCCGCCGACCCCGCGGCCAATGCGCCTAGGCCTGCATATGTCGTCAGCCGCCCGAGGTGATAAGGCAGCAACAAACCGCTACTGATACGCTGCCGTTCGCACAGCCGCCCGGGAGGCAGACGCGCCATACGCTCGGACACCTGACCGAGCACGAACACACCGCACATTGGGCCACAGTGGACGACGCTGCCGGCAGCGCCCGCGGCGAACAATCCGAGCAGCAGCCCGCCCTGAAGAGCGGTGTCAGGTGTGCACAAACTCCCCAGCCAAAGGAGACTTTCCATCCTCGTCGAAGGATGCCCGTGGTGAGCCGGACCGCATTGATATGGATCAATGTTAACCCGCGCGCATCGAAGCAATGTCCCTGCATCTGCGGGAAGGGTGGATAAATGGAGAGCAACGTGGGTGACCTCATCGTCGGGCTGATGATGGCCGTGTTCGGCCTGATCGGTCTGTTTCTCGTCGCCGGTGCCGCCGACGCCGAGATGTATATTTTTGGACTCGGCCTGTGCGTGTTTGCCGTCGTATTCGATTTCGGCCTGATCAAGCGCCATTTCGACCTCCGTGACTCGATTGCGGCCGTGGCACCTGTGGCTGCGGCACCTGTGGCCGTGGCACCGGAAAATCCCCATGTCTGATTTCGCGTTGGCCGATCGACGGGTCGTTTATAATGACGACGTCGTAAAAAAATTCGTCATCGCCACGATGTTCTGGGGCATCGTCGCCTTTCTGGTCGGCGTTTACATCGCTGCCGAACTGGCCTGGCCCTCGCTCAATCTCGGGCTTTCCTTTACCAATTTTGGCCGCCTCCGTCCGGTTCATACGTCCGCGGCGATCTTCGCCTTTGGCGGATCGGCGCTGTTGGGTACATCGATGTTCATCGTGCAGCGCACCTGCCGGGCACGCTTGTTCGGCGGTGAAGCGTTGGCGAATTTCGTTTTCTGGGGCTACCAGTTTTTCATCGTCATGGCGGCGCTCAGCTACGTGATGGGCTTCAGTCAAGGCAAGGAATACGCCGAACCCGAATGGCATATCGATCTGTGGCTGACGGTGGTCTGGGTTTGCTACCTGCTGATCTTTCTGGGGACGATCCTGAAGCGGGAAGAGCCACATATCTATGTAGCCAACTGGTTCTTTTTGGCATTCATCGTCACCATCGCCGTTCTGCATCTGGTGAACAACGCGGCCATCCCGATCACGATGTATTCCGCCAAGAGTTACTCGGCTTACGCAGGCGTTCAGGATGCTTTGGTTCAGTGGTGGTATGGCCACAACGCGGTAGGCTTCTTCTTGACCGCGGGGTTTCTGGGAATGATGTACTACTTTATCCCGAAGGCCGCCGGCCGTCCGGTCTATTCCTATCGGCTTTCGATTGTGCATTTCTGGACTCTGATTTTCTTGTATATATGGGCTGGCCCGCACCATCTACACTACACCGCACTGCCTGACTGGACACAAACCCTTGGCATGGCGTTCTCGATCATGCTTTGGATGCCCTCCTGGGGCGGCATGATCAACGGCATCATGACCCTGTCCGGTGCCTGGGATAAATTGCGGACGGACCCTGGCCTGCGCTTCTCGGTCACTGCTGTGGGCTTCTACGGGATGTCCACGTTCGAGGGTCCGGTCATGTCAGTGCGCGAGGTCAACGCCCTGTCGCACTACACGGACTGGACGATCGGTCACGTTCACTCCGGCGCGCTCGGTTGGGTCGCCTTCATCACGTTCGGTGCGATGTACTATCTGGTGCCGGTATTGTGGGAGCGGAAGGCACTATACTCTGCCCGATTGGCGTCATGGCACTACTGGATCGCAACGATGGGCATCGTGCTGTATATCGTTTCGATGTGGGTGGCTGGAATCATGGAAGGGCTCATGTGGCGCGCATACGACAAGTTCGGATTCCTGCAATATTCGTTCGTCGAATCCGTCGTTGCGGTCCACCCCTTCTTTGTCATCCGCATGTTGGGAGGGGTATTATTTTTGACCGGTGGCCTGATCATGGTCTACAACCTGATCCGCACAGTCACCAGCCCGACCACGGAGCGACCGCGCCACGGCATCGCCGCTTCGGCCCTACCAATCCAACTTGGCGTGGCGGGAGCCTGAGACAATGTTTATCCGTCACGAATGGTTCGAGAAGAACGCGATCTTTCTGTTGCTCGGCACTTTGGTGACCGTCGCGATCGGCGGCATCGTGGAAATCGTGCCATTATTCACGATCGAAACGACCGTGGAACACGTAGAAGGCGTGCGACCCTACTCGCCGTTGGAGCTACGAGGTCGCGACATCTACGTGCGGGAAGGCTGTTATCTGTGTCACAGCCAGCAAATCCGCACGCTGCGTGATGAAGTGGAACGTTATGGCCACTACTCGATCGCGGCGGAGAGCATGTATGATCACCCCTTCCAATGGGGATCTAAGCGCATCGGCCCTGACCTGGCGCGTGTAGGCGGCAAGTATTCCAACGACTGGCACTATCTTCATCTGAGGGACGCTCAAGCCGTTGTCCCGGAATCGCTGATGCCGCACTATGCTTTCCTGGAGGAAACCCCGCTTGACCCGAACGACATCCAGGACCGGATGCGGGCGCTGCGCATAGTGGGTGTGCCTTATACGGATGATGATATTGCCAATGCGAAGGTTGATCTGACGACGCAGGCCGACACGAACGCGGACAGCGCCAAATTGCTGGCGCGCTACCCGAAAGCCAACATCGTCACCGCCGGTGACGGTCGCCAAGTCACCGAAGCTGACGCCCTCGTTGCCTACCTACAGATGCTCGGCACACTGGTGAACTTCGCCGATACGAACACGGAAAGGCTGCAGCAATGACGGTCTCGCAGTGGCTTGAACATTACCTCGTGGTGATCATGACCGTGGTGTTCGTGGGAATTGTTGTTGCCACCTACTGGCCCGGCCGCAAGACGAAGATCGAGCAGCAGGGGCGCATTCCGTTCGAGGATGATGTGTAGTGCCTACCAAGATCGAAAAGGATGCCATTTCCGGCCAGGATACCACCGGCCATGAATGGGACGGCGTGAAGGAACTGAATACCCCGCTACCGAAGTGGTGGTTGTATGTATTCATGGCCTGCATTGTCTGGGCTTTCGGATTGTTCGTGCTCTATCCTTCAATTCCCTATGGCACGGGCTATTTTCACGGGCTGCTTGGCTATTCTCAGCGTGCTTCAGTCGATGCGGAGGTGGGCAAGCTCGTTGCCCAACGGAAAGACTCGATGGACAAGATCGCTACGATGTCATTCGACGCCATCAAGAGCGATCCAGGGTTGATGGCGGTCGCGCTCACCAGCGGCCGAATCACATTCGCCGAAAACTGCCAGCCTTGTCACGGAGCGGGCGGTGGCGGTAGTCCCGGCTACCCGGCGCTGGCCGCCGGTGCCTGGATCTGGGGTGGCACATTGTCCGACATCCAGCAGACTATCACCCACGGCATCCGCAGTACCGATCCCGACACTCGCCAGAGCGCGATGCCGCGTTTCGGCGCTGACGGCACACTGAAGCCGGCGGAGATCGAGGCCGTTGCCGACTACGTCTGGGCGACGTTCTACGGCCATTCGGATACCGCCCAGGATGTCTCAGCCGGCGCGAAGATTTTCGCGGACAACTGCGCGGTCTGCCATGGCGATCAAGGGCAGGGACAGCGTGAAATGGGCGCGCCCAAGCTTGCCAGCCATGTTCACCTGTATGGCGACGAAAAAGAAACGATCCTGCATCAGGTGAATCTGCCGCGCCAGGGCGTTATGCCGAACTGGGGCGCGAGGCTCGATCCGGCGACCATCAAGGCGGTGACGCTGTACGTCCACTCCTTGGGCGGCGGCGAGTAAGGATCGTCGTCGTGTCACGTATCAGCAAGGACGAGCGCCTTCTGCAACTCCAGCGGGAGGCCGCCGGCGACCACCTCTATGCCAACCGGGTGAAGGTCTACCCGAAGACGGTGCATGGGTTGGTCCGGCGGACCAAGTGGGCGATCCTGGTGACGTGTCTGACCATTTACTACCTGCTGCCCTGGCTGCGGTGGCATCGCGGTCCGGGGAGGCCGACGCAGGCAGTCCTTTTGGATATTTCTCGCGAGCGCTTCTATTTCTTCAATCTGGAACTATGGCCGCAGGATATTTGGCTGCTCGCCGGCCTGCTGATCCTGGGCGCGGTCGGGTTGTTCCTAGTGACCAGTCTATTTGGCCGCCTCTGGTGCGGCTACACTTGTCCGCAAACCGTCTGGACAGACTTGTTCATGTGGGTCGAACGGTGGGTCGAAGGTGACCGAAACGAACGCATGCAGCGCGACGCCGGCGCTGCTGGACGCCGATGTGATCTGGAAGAAGTTCCTAAAGCACTGGATCTGGATCGGGATCGCCTTTTGGACCGGCGGCGCCTGGATCATGTATTACGTCGATGCCCCGACCGTGACGATCGAGTTCTGGACCGGATCGGCGTCGACTCAGGTATATTTCTTCACCGGCTTGTTCACATTCACGACCTATTTGCTGGCCGGATGGGCGCGCGAGCAGGTCTGCACCTACATGTGCCCCTGGCCGCGTTTTCAGTCGGCGATGCTGGATGATCAAAGTTTCACTGTAACCTATCAGGGGTGGCGGGGCGAGCCACGCAGCCGTGGCAAGCGTCATGAGGGCGGATCATCTGTCGGCGATTGCGTCGACTGCGGCGCCTGTGTCACCGCCTGTCCTACCGGCATCGACATTCGCGACGGTATTCAGCTGGAGTGCATCAACTGCGGCCTGTGCATCGATGCCTGCAACCACGTGATGGAACGCACCCATCAAGACAAATGGCTGATTACCTGGGACACAGAGGCCAGGCAAACGGCGAAGAAAGCGGGGCGGCACGAGGCGATCCGGCTCATTCGCCCGCGCACCCTGATCTACCTCACCGTCCTGCTCGTCGCCATGGTCGGGTTGGGCACGGCACTGCTGACACGTTCGACCGTTCAGCTATCGGTCCAACGTGACCGCGCGCCTGTCTATGTGCCGTTGGCCGATGGCAGCCTGCGCAACGGCTACACAGTGAAAATTGCCAACAAGACGCCGCTCCGCGCTGAGTTCGATCTAACCGTGGACGGCCTGCCCGGTGCGACTCTTGTCGTCGCCGAGGGCGATCCGAAGCCCGTCGAGGTCCTGCGTATGCTGAGCGCGTCGGATGAGGTGAGCACCTTCCGGGTGCTCGTCAACGCTCGCCCAGCCGCGCTGACGGACGGGTCGCAACCGATCAACTTTGTTCTGAGCGATGCCGTCACGGGAAAACAAACCGTTTATCACTCGACCTTTATGGGCCCGCCAAGCTACGCGGCAACGAGGGCAAAATGAACACGACCGTATGGCGCTGGTTTCCCCATGGACTGATCGCCACGATGGGTATCGTGTTCCTGGTGAACGGCTACATGGTCTATGACGCCTACAGCACCTTCCCAGGCATCTCCGGACAAGACGGTTTCGATGTAAGTAACGAATACAAGCGTGTGCTGGAAACGGCGCAACAACAGGCCGCCCTTGGCTGGCAGGTCGAGGCGGGCGTGGTGGACGAGCGGTTCCCCGTGCTGCGGCTGACGGACCGGACCGGCGCGCCGCTCAGCGCGACCGGGATCAACGCCCAGGCGGAAAGGCCGATCGGTCCTGTCGATGCAACTGTCTTGACATTCCGCTCGATCGGCGATGGCCGGTATCTGGCCGACACCTCATTGTACTCCGGCCAATGGGACGTGATGCTGACTGTGCACGCCGACGGCCGCGACTACAGAGCTACGCGGCGCGTGGTCGTGAAGTAATCTCATGAGCGCGAGCGTCGCGCTGCCATTGACGGGGAGCGATGCCGCGAACTCGGTTTGTGCGCATTGCGGCCTGCCGACCGTGGCTGGGCGCCTATTCTGCTGCTCCGGATGCGCGGCAGCTAAAGAGATCATCGAGGGCCTGGGTCTCGGGCGTTACTACCTTCAGCGCGTGAACGCGATCGGTTCGCGCGCTCTCCGGCCGGAACCAGCGGAGCGATGGGACCTTGCTCGGCATATCGTCGCCAAACCGGATGGCACGAAGGAATTGATGCTCGCCGTCGACGGCCTGCAATGCGGCGCGTGCGTATGGCTGATCGAATCCGTGCTGGCCAAGGAGCCCGGCGTGGCGGCCGGCCGCGTCAACATGACCACTCGCCGCTTGCGCCTGGCTTGGCGCGGTGCGGACGAGGATGCGAACCGTCTTGTCGGGCGGATTGAGGCCCTAGGCTATCGGCTGGTTCCGTTTGAAATCTCGGCCCTCGCCGCCACTCAGGATCGCACCGGGCGGACGCTGATGCGTTGCGTGGCTGTCGCCGGATTTGCGGCAGGCAACGTGATGCTCATCTCGATCGGTATATGGGCGGGGCAGGGGGGCTCGCTCGATCCTATCGGACCGGCGACACTGGCGCTGCTGCACTGGGTCTCGGCGCTGATCGCGATGCCGGCGATCGCCTATGCCGGGCGGCCGTTCTTTGCCTCGGCGCTGGCGGCCCTGCGGCAACGCCGCACCAACATGGACGTGCCGATCAGCCTTGGGGTTCTGCTGGTCACCGCCATCAGCCTTACAGAAACCATCAACGGCGGCGACCACACCTATTTCGACTCAGCCGTCACCTTGTTGTTCTTCCTGCTCATCGGCCGGGTGCTGGATCATCGAGCACGCGGTCAGGCGCGGGCCACGGCGGAACAGTTGCTCGCACTGCGAGCGACGGATGTCGCCGTGGTCCAGTCTGACGGCACCATTCGGCGCCGCGCTCAGGAACAGGTCGCCGAGGGCGATCATGTTCTGGTGGCGAGCGGTGAGAGAATTGGCGTCGACGGTGTGCTGGAGCGCGGGAGCGCCGTATTGGACGCCAGCCTGGTCACCGGCGAGAGCCTGCCCGTAAGCGTCGAACCTGGTGCCGCGGTCTATGCCGGCACGCTGAATCTGGGCGCCACGCTGACGATCCGAGCGACGGCGACCGGCGGCGCCACGTTGCTCGCCGAGTGCGTGCGGCTCATTGAGGCGGCCGAAACCAGGCGCGGTCGCTTCGTGGTGCTCGCCGACCGGGTGGCGCGGCGGTATGCGCCGGCGGTGCACCTATGTGCGCTACTGACGTTCTTGTGGTGGTTCTTCGGGATCGGCGTCTCCGCTGGACAGGCGCTGCTAACAGCGAGCGCCGTGCTGATCATCACCTGCCCATGCGCGTTGGCGTTGGCAGTGCCCGCCGTTCAGGTGATCGCCACCGGTCGGTTGTTCCGTGGGGGTATGTTGCTGAAGTCACCGACCGCACTGGAGCGGTTGGCCGAGGTCGACACGGTGGTGTTCGACAAAACCGGCACGCTGACCGAACCGCTGCTGGCGCTGGTAGGCGATCCCGCTCCCGCGGATCTGCGGGACGCGGCCATGCTGGCGGTTTCGAGCCGCCATCCGCTCGCACGGTCTCTGGTCGCCGCCGCCGGAGCGGTAGTGCCAGCCGAGGGCGTTGCGGAACATTCGGGTCTGGGTCTGAGCCTTGCGACAACGGCTGGAGAGATCCGGCTGGGGAGCCGTAACTTTTGCGGCGGTCCCGATGCCGCCGCCGACGGGGCCGAGATTTGGCTTGCCCGTCCGGGGATGGACCCGGTTCGATTCTGCTTTAACGAACGGCCACGCGCGGACGCGAAGGATGTCCTGATTCGCCTCCGCGCCATGGGATTTGCGCTGAAGCTGATATCCGGCGACCGCCCTGAACAGGTGCGGCGCCTCGCCGGCGTGCTCGATATCGAGGATTGGCAGGCCGGATGCACGCCGGTGGATAAGGTCTCCCTGATCGAAGCATGGGGTGCAGCGGGCCGAAAAGTGCTGATGGTGGGCGATGGCATGAACGACAGCCCTGCTTTGGCGGCGGCCTCTGTGTCGGCTTCGCCTGCGAGCGCGGCGGATGTCAGCCAGACCGTGGCCGACCTGGTCTTTCAGGGTGCGAAACTGCAGCCGATCGCCCTCGCGCTGCAGACGGCGCGGCGGGCAAAGACGGTGATGCGGCAGAACCTGGCATTCGCGATCGGCTACAACGTCATCATGGTGCCGCTGGCCATCGCCGGGTGGGTAACCCCATGGCTCGCCGCGGTGGCGATGTCGAGTTCGTCGGTCCTGGTGATGGCGAACAGCCTGCGCCTGCACAGGAGCCCGAAGCGCGTGACGATCATCTTGTTTCTGCTGGGGGTCAGCCTGATGATTGGCGCAAGCGGACTGGGATTCTTTCTGTGGTCGCTGCGCTCAGGACAGTACGACGACCTGGATGGCGCGGCGAACCGGATCCTATTCGACGACGATACGGCTTTGGTGCCACGATCCGGTGTTAGCGGTGCGTCGATAACGCAATCTGATCATCCACCTTGATCTGGAAGCGGCTCTTTGTCAGGCAGCAGCACCGGCGGAAGATCCTGGAACATGATATCATCTCCCTCCTCCTTGATCGATACCGTGTCGGTGGCGGGGGCTTGCTGCCCATTATCCTGCATCCGGCCGTTCTTGATATCGCTGCGAGGCTCGGCGTCCTCTGATGGCTGACGGTCGGATATCACGCCCATCACCTCCTGCCCGCTGTCGTGTTTTTCCTGTGCGCCGGCGATCTTCCGAGCCAAACTGCTCGTGTAGCCGATCTGATAGCTGCGTGGGGTCCCGGCGGGGACGTTGTTCTCATCAATCTCTGTAGCCCATAGGTAGATATGGCCCGGATTGTTAGTTCGTCTGTCAGGCTCGATAACGACGCTCGAAACCAGGTTGAATCGTGAGGGCAGCTTGTGCGTCGTTGGCCACCCCATCAGCCCGTTGATCGCGAGATAGGTTACACCGAAGAAGACGGTGGTAACTATGATTGCACCTGCCTTTATCCACCATCGCCACAGCGAAGTCAGATTGAGACTGAGCAGCAGCATGGTCACGATGCCGTAAGCGGCCACTACACCGATAACCGACACACTCACTGCAATCCTCCCCGTGGCAGTCGCTTCGCCTATTTCGGACCGTTTCCGGCCGAGGGCCTGCGAACGGCCTTGACCAGTGAAATCGGCTGCCCCGTATTGACATCCTGGATTTTGCCGTCGGCGTCGATCGTGAATCGAACGAACGTTTCCTCCTGACCCTTATGATCAAAATCATGGCTACCGTAATAGACCACACTCGCCGTTGGGTTGAGTTTCTCGACTTTGATGGACACCGGCACCTTCTGAGTTGAGGCGGCAAGAAATTCATGAGCGTTGACGACGTATTCGCCAGGCACGATGCCGCGGATGGTGACGATCTCCTGATTGAGCGGATTCTGAATCGTACGGCCATTGACCGTCATGCGTTCGCGGGAACTGCCGCGATCGTCATGGTCGAGATGCATCAGACCCGCCTCGCGTGAATGGTACCAAATGATATTGTCGACCGGATCCTTGACGTAGATGTCCATGTCAGTCGGGTCGTTGTCGGGCCAGTTCATGGTGATCAGGAATTCGGCCTTCATCTCGACCGCTCCGGTCTTGGCGGTTGGGTTAATCAGCGCAAAGGCGATGAACACCATGAACGTCAGGCCGAGCACCACATTGAACAGCATGTCGGTGAACGGGACGAAGGTCCCGTCATCGCTGCCGTGCAGGGGATCATGTTCATCCATTGCCGTCGCGCTCGAGGACTGAGATGACGTAAACTTCAGTCACTTCCGTGATCGCGTGGACGAGATCCACCACCCCCATACCGAGAAAGTAATACTCGAGCTTGAGGACAAGGGCGGTTCCGATTCCGGTTACCGTGATGTTCAGTGCGATGGCCATACCCCCGCTCATGCCCGAGAGGGCCTTGCGCAGGGTATCTGCGTCGAATGCACTCAGCCCGGCGATTGGGATCAGCATCAGGATGAATCCGAGGGCGGTGCCCAGCAGTGCCAAGCGCAGCAGGGCTTCCGATACGAACAGGCCAAGCCTTTCTCGCCCGTGAAGCTGATTGGCCAGGACCCGCAGAAGGAGCGTCTGGTCGAGGCGGCCGCCACCCTGTGAACGGGCCTTTGCGATCAGATTGCCGATATGCCGGGCAATTGTGCTGCCTTTGGGGGCCCGCTGCAGATCATCGAAGGCCAGGGACGGGTGATTGAGGTCCTCGCGGAGCAAGGTTTGATACGATCGCGTCGCCACCAACTCTTTCGATATGTGCCAGATCTGGACCAGGCAGTGCACGCTCGTGAGCGCAAACAGGCCAAGAATCATCAACGAGATATGCGTCCGATCGGTTTGGAGCATCACCTGAATGACGTTCAACTGCCAGAGCGTCGCCAGTCCAAAGGCGGTCAAGCTCATGAGGATGAGCCAACGAAGCAGGGGCAGGTAGTCGCGCGATTCGGATAATGTAGCCAGGAAGAGTGATGGCCGCGACGCGACCGAAGTTATCTGCACGAGTTATCCTTCTTCGTCTCGGTTAGATTCAGGCATTAGAACTCAAGACGGTGACGATGGCGAATTCGATACGAGCGGTGCGATCGTCACGGGGCGCGCCTTAATCATCCGCGGCCGCGAATCGAGTGAGAGCATGTTACTTTGTGCAGTCCTTGAGATCAGCCTCCGATAGCGAAAAAGCATAGGGCTTTCCGGCCAGGAGCGCGACGTCCTTGACGATGCAGGTGCGTCCATTTGCGTCGGTAACTTTTACGTCATAATGACCGGCCGTGAGGCCCTTGAGGTCAAGCCGCTCGTCTGAAGTGACAGTCCCATCTGGATCGTTGGCACATTGGTTCGGGCCCCATTGCGTCGTGCCCACAGGCGCCAGATAAAGCTGTGCGATCGTAGTTCCGGTCAGGTTCCAAAATTTCATGCGATCCGCCGAGCGAGCGCCCGTCGATCCGACGAACGCGAGAATGCAGAGCATGGTGAAAATGCGTCTACGCATGAGCACATTCCGGTACGAGGATGATCATCAAGTTGTGTCGCCCAACATGTCTACAAACTGCGTGGGGCATTCTGCGATTGCCAGTCACCGTTTTCTTGCCGCAAAGTGGGTTTCACCGGATCAGTCGATCATCGCCTAAAGGGTCTGTGATATGCTTGCAACTTCGACTTCATTGGACCAGGAGATTTTCCCTGTTGTTCAACCATTGGCGCGCACTGCCGATGACCGCTCGAAGCCGGACCGTCATCGGGTCGTCATCAGTTCCCCGCCTTCCGCGCGGCACACGGTTTCGCTTTGACGCAACCCGACAGGCCTGGGTAATTCTGGCCCCGGAGCGACTTATGATGCCTGACGAGATCGCGGTGGAGGTGCTGAAGCTCGTCGATGGCGTCCGTCCGGTCAGCGCGATCGCCGAGCAACTGGCCACGCAATATAACGCCCCGCGCGATGAGATATTGGCGGATATTTTGGTGATGCTTCAGGAGCTTGCTGACGACACAGTTCTGGAAGACGCATGCTCTATCGAGCTACCGCAGCGGTAGGTAAATCTGTCCGCAAAAAGATCGGCGTTGGCTCGACTGGCGGTAGCGGGGTCGCGGCGCCGACCGAGCGCAGGGCGGCGACAAAAGTCGCGTGCGGCTCGGTCGTGAGATACTGCGACGGCATCAGCGCCACCACCCGGCGCATTTCCATCCCAATGTCGTACAGGGTGACATCGTAGCCTATCCCCGCACTCACGCGTGCACTGAGCGCCGGAACGATCGCAACACCGCGGCCAGCCTGAACCATGGCCAGCGCCAGCTCGTACGAGCGGACGCGACCTACCACGTGGTGATCCGGCAAAAAGTGCTGGTGCCAGTCCGCGATGCGCAACTGATGCGGGCTGCCGAAGGTAAACTGCAGAACACTGTTCAAGATCCGCCGCTCGTCCGCATCGAGCTGTGTCGCTGGATCGGTAATGCACCCGAGGTCAAGTCCTCGCGGCACCGCGAGCACGTAGGGGTCGGAAAAAATATCGGTTTGCAGGAAGGAAAGGCTGCTGCTGGCAAGCGATCCGACCGCGACCACCGCAACCGCAAGCCGGCGGGAATACAGCATCTCGATCGCTTCGGCGGGCGCAACCTCATGCACATCAAGTTCGACGTCCGGGAAGGTTTCGGCCATCTGCGACTGCACATCGGGCAACAAATTGCGTGCAACCGAGCTGAGCATGCCGACCGACAGGACACCGCGGATCCCTTTGGCGTAGGCCGCCAATCCGACCATCGCCTCCTCGACCTCAGCCATTATGATGTCGGCTCGCTGGCACAAGAACGCACCCGCGTCTGTCAGCCCAAACTGGCTGCGGCCTCGCTCAAATAGCGGCTGTCCGACGGCCTCCTCAAGCTTGGCGATGTGCTGTGAGAGCGAAGGTTGAGTCTGATCCAGAAGCTTCGCCGCTCGGGTGAGCGATTGCGAATGAGCAACGGCCAGGAATATCCGGAGCTGATTAAGCGTAAAGGCGGGTGGAACCATCAGGTCGAGCACGCGGTAGCGTTGGCGCAGCGGCCGAGGGATGGGACCAGTCCGAGCGCGTTGGGGCGGCGCGGCTGGTACCGCGTCGCCCCGGAAATACCGCGAATGCCGTTAGACGACCGCGCAGCCATAGGCGTTGATTTCGCAGCCAACCGAGATCCGTGTGACAGTAGGTTTACGCCAGGACATTGCTTAGCTCCCGCTTTTCGCCCGCCAGGTTATCCGGCCAGGTCATCAGCTAGCTTCGTGCCGATACACAAGGACCGAAAGTTATATGAGCTATAAGCGGAGCACCAGTGGCGCTGTGAGCTCTAGTAGTGAAGGTATGTCATCGCCACGTGGAGATGCAGCTCCGCTGGCTACTTCTCGTGACTCCAGACCCTCTTGTGAACACAATGGTACCAATGTCGAGGACCGCAATCACTATCGAACCGCCGCTGGCTATTCTTGCGGAGCTAACCCACCGGTGTCCGCTGCAATGTCCGTATTGCTCCAATCCGGTGCGGCTTTCCGGCGTGAAGGGCGAGCTGACAACCGCGGAGTGGAGCGATGTACTCACCCAGGCGGCCGACATCGGCGCGCTTCAGGTGCATTTTTCCGGCGGCGAGCCGACAGCCCGGCGAGACCTTGTGGATCTGGTCCGGCACGCGGTTTCCGTGGGACTTTACAGCAATCTCATCACCTCCGGCGTTCTGCTTGATCAGGCGCGCGTGGACGCTCTGGCAGAAGCCGGGCTCGACCACGTTCAGATCAGCTTTCAGGATGCCGATGATGTGAACGGCGACCGCGTGGCCGGGATGGCCGGGGCGCAGAAAAAGAAGCGCGAGGTAGCGGCGATCGTGCGGCGCGCCGGCTTGCCGCTCACGGCCAACCTCGTGGTGCATCGTCAGAATCTCGACAGCCTTGGAGAAATGCTGGACATGGCGGTCGGGCTCGGCGCAGCCCGGATCGAGGTGGCCCACGTACAGTATTACGGATGGGCTTTGGCCAATCGCGACGCATTGCTGCCCTCTCGGCATCAGCTGGACAAAGCCACAGAGGAGGTTGAGGCAGCGCGCGAACGCCTCGCCGGCGCGGTGGTAATCGACTATGTCGTGCCCGACTACTATGCCCGCCTACCCAAATCCTGCATGGGCGGCTGGGGCCGGCGTTTCATCACCGTCACGCCGATGGGCCTGGTGCTGCCCTGCCATGCCGCCGAAAGCCTCCCTGACTTCGCTTTCCCGTCGGTCCGTAACGAGTCGCTTAAGGACATCTGGCATGGATCGGATGCCTTTAACCGCTTCCGCGGCACCGACTGGATGCCAGCGCCTTGCGCCGGGTGCGATCGTCGTGAACTTGATTGGGGCGGGTGTCGCTGCCAAGCCTTCGCGCTCACGGGCGACGCGTTCGCCACTGATCCCGCCTGCGGCAAGTCGCCGCATCACGCGCTTCTCGATGTTGCCGTTCAGGACGCGCAAACGGCTGAGTCGGACCTGATTTATCGTCGGATCGGAACCGTCCCGGCCTAATCAGGCGTTCGGTGGCATAGCGAGGGACTGCTCCGGCCTACTGCGCCCGTTGTGCTCTTCGAGACTAGCGGCAATTTCCTCTGCACGCTTTGCCATCAGGTTGAGCTTGTGGCCCAATTTCGGATCGCCCTTCGGCGCGGCGGTGGCTGTTTCGGCGGCCTGCAGCCGGTTTCGCAGATCAAAAATATCATCCGCCATCAGCAGCGCAGCCATCACCAGCATGCGCGCCTCACCGCTCGGTCCGGCGGCCGCGCGAACACCCTCGATTCGGCGGCTGACCTCAGCACCCATGGATTCGAGGTGTTTCTCCTCGCCATCCTTGCAGCCGATTGTATAGGCGTATCCGTTGATGCGAAGCGTCACCTGCGCCATCGCGCAATTCTCCCCTGGTTTAATCTCGTTTGTCGAGAGCGGCCCGCAACCGCCCGATCAGCGAATTGAGGCGTTCGGCGATCTCGGGGACCGATAGGTCCGTATCCGGCACCGGCGCGGTGTTTGGCGCCGATTGCATGGCCGTCAGGCGCGCGATCCGTTCCAGTGCAGCTTCCAGCCTGGCTGCCGCTGCGTCCGGGTCCTCGAGCTCGTCGGCCATGTCCGCCTCTATCGTGTCCGGTTGGCACGTCCCGCCGCTGATGCCGCTTGAACTCGTCGCGGTCAACCGTATGAACGTGAGCATGATCATTCATCCTGCGGTGATCGTCCATGGGCTGGCGGATGCCAAGGCGACGCTGACGCTTGGCCTCCCGGTAACGCTACTGTCGGCACCGGGCGCGGCGATGTTCGCCGGGTGCGTGTGGTGGCGAGAGATGGTCGCGGCCGCTCGGGCGGCGTTCCCCGACACGGAGGCAACGGACATTCTGGACTGTGCCGACGCTTCCGGTATGGCGATGGGTTCGTTGCGGAGCGGCATTTGCCGCCTGGTGCTCTGGCCGGAGGCCTCCGGATGGGCGAGCGTCGCAGCGATCGCCGAGCGCCAGGGCGGATTCGTCCTGAGCGCGGCGCCGGCGGCGCTGGACCTCGCGAACCGCAATGCAATCCGCCGGCTAGAGGGCTGGCTGCGGGAGTCGAGCGCGTCCGGGGCGTGA
Source organism: uncultured Pseudomonadota bacterium (assembly GCA_963832865.1). Classification (GTDB taxonomy): domain Bacteria; phylum Pseudomonadota; class Alphaproteobacteria; order Acetobacterales; family Acetobacteraceae; genus Rhodopila. The sequence goes on along the minus strand of CAWHWH010000048.1, from coordinate 75,019 downwards.
CAGGGCTGCTTGCCCGGCCTAGTCTTGATTTTGATGATTCAGGAGGGCTCAAATTCCGCTGCGGGCTGCCGCGTCTACCTTATTACCCCTCCGAAGCTGGATCCCGTGCCCTTCGCTAGCCTTCTCGCGGAAGCATTGGATGCGGGCGACGTGGCCGCGGTGCAGCTTCGGCTGAAGGATGTGAGCGACGACGTGTGGCGGCGGGCGATCGATGCGCTGCGGCCGGTCTGCCAGTCTCGGGGCGTGGCGTTCCTGCTGAACGACCGCGCCGACCTCGCGAAGGCGACTGGGTGCGACGGTGCTCATGTCGGTCAGGACGATATGCCGGCGCGAGAGGCTCGGCGGGTTATGGGGCCGGATTTGACGCTCGGTGTGACCTGCAAGGGTAGCCGCGACCTGGCGATGCAGGCTGGGGAGGACGGGGCGGATTACGTCGCGTTCGGGGCGTTTTATCCGTCCACCACGAAGGTGGTTACGGCGTTGCTCGACCCCGAGATCCTGGCATGGTGGTCCGAGATGATGGAACTGCCGAGTTGTGCGATCGGCGGGATCACGCCGGAGAATTGTGGTCCGCTGGTAGGAGCTGGGGCGGATTTCCTGGCCGTGGTCGGAAGTGTGTGGAACCACCTGGAGGGGCCGGCCGCTGGTGTTAGGGCACTTAACGCGGCCATCCGGGAGGCATCCCGATAACAAAGGGCAGTTTTGGGCTAGCAGCAGGGACCAGAAACGGTAAGTTAGGCCCCGCAAACTCCCGGTTCAACGCGGCCTTCGTAAAGACGGCGTCGGCGACGCGAACCGTCCTCAAGATAAATGCAATAAGGAATATCGGCGAGGTGCCGGCGCAGGCGCTCTACGAGCTCGAGCGCCTGCGCCAGATGTCCTTGCCATCATCCGCGTTGCAAAGCACGATTTGTGCAAAACCGTAGCTAAGTTTGGCTGTCTATGATAGAAGAAAGCAGCTTGATACTAAATGGTTTGCTGAGAACTACGATATCAGCAAAGCGATCGTCTATGCCGGTCTTGCCGTAACCCGTTGCAAAGGCGAACGGTATCCCCCGCTCCCGCAGCACGTCTGCAATAGGATATGAGGCCACGCCTCGTAAATTTACATCCAAAATCGCAAAGTCGAATTGCGCCGATTGCGCTATCTCCAAGCCTTCGTTGACAGATCGCTTGGATGCTACAATTTCGTGCCCGAGGTCGACCAGCATGTCCTTCAGGAACATTTCCACCATCATCTCGTCTTCGACAATCAGGACGCGTCGCGTAATCATATCAGTTCACCAACACAGGCGCACTGATCGTACAAATGACGCCGCTCGGTGCGTAAGAGATATGTACTTCTCCATCGAGTTCTTCGGCGAGGGCGCCTCCAATAAGTCGAGTGCCAAAACCGGCCTGCGAAGGCTGAACCACATTAGGTCCTCCCACCTCTTTCCATGTCAAAGTCAGTTGCCCGCAAGCTCCGTTCGGCGTCATGTTCCAACGAATCTCAACATGGCCGGCTTCGCTAGATAGTGCGCCATATTTGGCGGCGTTGGTGGCCAGTTCATGGATGACCATCGAGAGAGAAAGGGCCATGCTGGGGCCGATCCTAGCTTCAGGCCCGTCCAGGACGAACCGACTGGACCCATCGGAATTGCGGTGTAAATCGATGATTCGGCAGACAATGTCCTGAAGCCTCGCGCTTTCCCACTTCTCCTCCGTCAGGACGTCATGGGCCTGCGCCAATGCCATTAAACGCTCGTTGAAGACCTCCCACGTAGAGCGTGGCACCTTCGCGCTCCGGAGTGTCTGGGCAGCAATCGATTGAACGACGACCAACGTGTTCTTTACCCGGTGGTTCAGTTCGTTGATCAGGAGTTGTTGATGCCTTTGCGCCTCTTGGCGCTCTGCCAAAAGGCTCCGGAGCGCATCGCGTTCATCGCGCTCGCGCCGCAGCTGGACCAACTCGTCGAACAACTGTCGACCTATGCAGTTTCGGCTGGCATCGGACTGGTCCAGAAGAAGCTGCGCAAGTTCCTGCTGGTGGTGCAGCAGCGCATTGACATCGTCTTCGAAAGTGAGTTCCGGGTGAGTTACGGTCCAATAATGAGCGGTGCGAACGAAGGCGAGAAAAGCGGCGACCAGTTCGAATCCAAGGGCGCCAATCGCTCTTCTCAGAGCCTCTATCGGGCGTTCGGCAGGAGCGGGCTCAAGGAATATCACGGTCGCGGCGGCGAAAATGTCCTCCTCCTCACGCGTTTCCGGATCAGGGATCGGACCTGGCGCAGCGAACGCACCCATCCGCGACAATGCGGCGTCGAGCTCGACTTTGTCGGGGATGCCTGGTCGTCTCAGCATCTCCACAACCTGCTGGATAGAATGCGGAACGGCGGAGGCGTCGCCGGCTGGCCGGCCGAGGCCTATCAGAAAGCCAGCGTGGCGGACGATGCAATACCGTACCGTGCAGAACCGCGAAAGGTGGACGAACAATCGCTCCTTGAACAGGGAGGGCAAGGGATTGTCGAGATAGCCCGATTTCGTGAAGGCCCAGAGTTCGCTGATCAGGCCCGGGGCGGCGTCGGCCGTGCGAAAGAAATTCGGCAATACCCCAATTCGGTCCGAGACCTCGGCTTGGAAAGCGACCTCAACCATTGTCATATCCCGGCGCGGTGCTACAGGCTACTCAAACCACTCCACAAGTCTCCGATGTGGCTTGACACTTTATTCTGCTGAAGCAGACTGCAAACAGCTTGGCAGAGCCGCCGCCCGCACCACACTCACTTATAAGTGATTTGACTGCCGGTCTGAGGAGCAGCGATGTCGAAAAGTTAAAAAGATTACAGATTTCCCGTAAGTTACGGCTGAGGCTCTACACATGCCCTGGATCTAATATATTACCGGCGACTAGCACCATACGCGTCCACAACAGTCTTGTATCCCATGGCGCGAGAGTGCTGGCGCTAACCTTGCGGTAGATGGTCCGCAGTGCTGCGACAATCGCTCCGCTAATGCCATACATCATCGGCAGCCAGATGTTGGATAGGCTCGCGAGCATGTCAGCGATATCGTCGGGGAAAAAAGGCGCGGCCTGGTCATCCGCCGACTCCGGCTCCGGCATGGCTGATGGCATCGGGCTGCCGAGCCGAGCTAGCACGAGAGGTGATCGTTCCGGCAGCGGACGGTCAAATGCCGTGCATTCTGCCGAGTCCCCTCCCAACCACTGCTCCAACCGGCAGCGACCGACGACCAGGGGCGAATGTGTCCGGTCCGTCCACCATCGCGCAAGATCGATTTGGGCAGCGCGGAGCTCCGACGTGAGCCTGGCATAGTTGTCGCACGTCTCGTATTGCTGCGCGCTGTCGAATATTTCAACCGGCACGCCGCGAGCGATATCCGTCACGGGTTGGATCAGCCTTGGCTTCTCACAATAGCGAACGACAAACGGCTGGTCGGGTGTTGCTCCCTTGCCCGAATAAACCACGGGCCTCTGGTCGCGCGGCTTCTGGCGCGGGTCGATCGCGCTAGGCGCTGCCTTGATTCCCTCGATTTTCCAAATCTCCTCAACCATCGCGGACTGCTTCTGATCTAACGCCTGAACTCGGTGCAACTTGGCGGTGCCATCCGCGACTTCGTTGGATAGCCAAACGGTGGCCAACGTAACCACCAAGGCAAGGATGCTGAACGCATAGGCGCTCAAGCGGAACCGAAAGGTGGCATACCTAAGCTGCGGATGAGCCGCGGCGGCGAGTTTCCAGCGAGCCCACTGCCTGCTCCGGCGTCTTGAGGACATCCTCCATGGCGCCCAGGTGCCCAACGTGAATGCGATGGTGAGGCCGCTCGCCGGCCGCACCAACTGGTTTAGTTTGTCGCGAACAGCGATTAGCAAAGCCGCGTCCTCAGCGTTCGCCTCGAGGGTCTTGTTTGGCGGAAACCGGATCGTTGCGATCTGTCTCAGCTCTTCCGGCGTGACGTGGTCGCTCGTGATCGCATGCGCGAGAGCCGTCGCGGATGAGTTCGCCGGATCCGCTGCCAACGACGCGGACGGGGCGCAATGGCCCCCCTTAGCGTCTCTTCTCCAAGTAAATGCTTTGTCCGGTCGACCGGAGATGAAATCGAGCAGAAGCTGCACCTCGGCTAGATCGCTACGAAATTGCAACTGCTCGATATCGCTGGAGAGAGAGTCGTCATCGTCTCGTCCAGCACCGGCCGCGCTCTCGATTGCCTCCGCCGACCGCCAATTTTGCTCCGCGCGATCAGGCGGACATCCATCCGCCTTCCACAGAAGGTATGCTCGACGGCGCACTCGCTCCTCGAAGCTGCCAAGTGGCGCGCCTCTGATCTGCGCAAACCACCGCCATAACCGGCGACCGCCAACTCCCCATATCGCGGCGACGCTCGCGACAATAATGGTCATGGCCCCGAACATGAACATCTCCCTGCGGAATTGGACTATTCGGAAGGAAGCCGAACATCTGAGGTTCAGACTGTGAGATTGCCCACAGGCCGGGATGATTTTCTAAAGTTCTCGGAATTTTTTCGCTGTTCAGCGCGGTAGCGAGCCCGCCTGTGGGCGCTTGGGGAACGAGGATCGTGGCACGGGCAGTCCGCGGCACCGACGACGGCCATCGTCAAACGGTAACACGCCTGGTGGCCAACGCGCCGTGAACCCAGCGCGCCAAATGAAAATGCCACGCTGTCCAGCGCGATGCAGATGCCACGCTGTCCAGCGCGATGCAGATAAAGAATACGACTCAGCCGCCGGCGCGGTAGGATACCGAGCGTGGCGGACATATCGCGACGGCCTCGAAACTTTTTTAGCGATTGGAAGATCGGAAGGAAGTGAACAGAGAGGGGCGCCGGTGACATTCCCCTTGAAGCCTCCTACATGCCGGTTGAATAATACGAAAACGTAGACGGACAGATGTTGAACGAGTTTGAAGCTGACGTCCTTGCGGTTAGCAGCATTGAAGCGGTCCCGACCATCCTTGACGTTGTATGTCGCACAACGGGCATGGGGTTCGCCGCTGTTGCGCGGGTAACCGCTGACCGATGGATTGCCTGTAGCGTAAAGGACGATATCGCCTTCGGGCTTGGACAGGGCGGCGAACTCAAGGTTGAAACCACGATCTGCCACGAAATTCGCGAGAGCCGGGAAGCTGTCGTCATCAACAACGTCGCTGAAGATCGCCTCTATTGTGGTCATCCAACGCCGGCAATGTATGGCTTCCAAAGTTATATCTCGATGCCGATTATCCTGCCCGACGGCAGATTTTTCGGTACGCTTTGCGCGATCGATCCCCGCCCAGCGCGCCTTCAGACGCCGGAGGTTTTCGGGATGTTCAAGCTGTTCGCCGAGCTGATCGCCTTCCACCTCAATGCGATTGAACAGGTTGCCACGAGCGAAGCGCGCCTTCTGGATGCGCAACGGACGTCGGAGTTGCGTGAGCAATTCATCGCGGTGCTGGGCCACGACCTGCGCAATCCACTCGCCGCGATTAGCGCTGGGGCGGAGTTATTGCTCAAGACCCCATTGAGTGACAAGGCATTGCGGACTGTTGACCTGATACGTCGCGGTGCGGCGCGCATGTCCGGGCTGATAGACGACGTGATGGATTTCGCACGCGGCCGGTTGGGTAGTGGAGTGGCGCTGGATTGCAGCGCCACCGAACCGCTGGAGCCCATCCTGAGGCAGGTAATCGCTGAGCTGCAAGCCAGTTTTCCGGATCGGTCTATCGACGCGACGATCGTGTTAAATAGCCCGGTTGTCTGTGATCCGGGTCGCATTGCACAGCTTCTTTCGAATCTACTTGCGAACGCGTTGACGCACGGGGCTGCGGCAACTCCAATTCAGGTGAAGGCCACCACGGACGAAAAATGCCTTGAGCTTTCCGTCTCCAACGCGGGTGATCCGATTCCTCCCGCCACGTTGGAGCGGATATTTCAGCCATTCTCTCGCGGTGGGGTGCACCCCAGTCAGCAGGGCCTGGGCTTGGGTCTGTTTATCGCTTCGGAGATTGCGCGGGCACATTGCGGCACACTCACAGTCACGTCCTCGCCAGAGGCCACGCGCTTCACCTTCCGCATGCCGCTGGTCCAGCCCTGAAGATTTGGTCACCTGGGCATTCCGCCGGCCGCCACCGGGAGGGAGTGGTCAACACCGGATGACGCTAGACCAAGTCAAATCGCCCGCTCGGGTAGTCGAACAGTCCGGCGCCCCGGGCGGGGGGACGTGAGCTCTGGCACCGTCGCTCCCCGACTTCACTGATGTGACACATCCCGTCCCACAGCGCCCGAATGCGCAGCCTCCTGCAGGACGAACGGGATGTTTTCGGGGGTCATGATGGTCGCTATGTCGCGGAACAGCGCATTGGCGACACCGGGAGCAGGTTTGTCCGCCTGCAAGGTCACCCAGGCGATGATCGTCACGCCGCTCGAGGGGAAGTAGTATCCCGCTGTATTATAGCCGGGCAACCCGCCCGTGTAGCCGTACCAGCCGGCACTGCAGCCGATGCCGAGGCCGAACGCGAGATTTCCCTCTCCGATCGGTATGCAGTTCAGCCGCTCACGCTGCGTCGCCGCGGCGTTCGTTTTCCCGGTGACGTACAGCGCGACCCAGCGCTTCATGTCCGCAACATCCGAGATCATCTCGCCCGCAGCGCCCATCAGCGAAACCGGGATGGTGTTGCTGACATCCTCCCAATCGCCCTGCTGGCCGAGCCCGTAGCCATGCGCCCACGGCGCCGGCATGGCCTGGGTCGCCGGATAGCTCGTCTCCGTCAATTCGAAGGGAATTAGAAGCCGTGTGCGGATCTGATTGGCGACACTGTCGTTGGTGACGCGTTCGATGACCAAGCCAAGAATAAGATAGTTGGTGTTGGAATATTTGTACGCCGTCCCCGGTGCGAAATACGGCTTCTGCCGGACTGCCCAGCCGATCAGCGTGCGCGCATCGAATGTCATCTCCCCCGTCAATTTCAACGGGTCGATCTCCGGCGTATCGTACGCTTCGAACAGGCCACTGCGCATCTCGCACAGTTCGCGGATGGTGATGTGCTCCGCGTTCGGGATCGTCACACCGAGAGCGAACTTGCTCAATGGATCATCGAGGTTGAGTTTCCCCTCATCGACCAACTGGAGCAGGACGCTGACGACGAACGTCTTGGTGTTGCTGCCGATCCGAAAATGATCAGCCGGCGTAAGTGCCCGATGCGTTGCGAAATCGGCGGTCCCGTAGGCGCGCACGTAACTGTCGCCTGCACTGTCCCACACGCCGACGAGCACTCCGGGAACCGGCGTGCTGCCGCCGTATACATCACGCTCCTTCGCCACCGCCGCATCGATGGCGCTCCGCACGGAAGGACTGGTCACCGACACATCCGCCCGAGCGCCGCCAACGGCACCGAGACCCAGGATCGAAGCGAGGACGAAAGCGGCGGCTCGGATTCGAGCGACGCTGGTCATGAACATGTCTATCCTTGTTCGCGAGGCAAGCCTGGACCTATGGGAGACGAAATGGCGTTCCTCCGCAACAGTTGGCGCGTCTAAATGTCAGTCGGCCAACAGTCTCCCGGATCGTCGCCAAGTACCTCGTTGCCTAGCCAGGGTAAGATTTTGAACAAATCGCCTGGTGATCCCAAGAAATCACCGGGCCGTTATATTAGCCCACACTCGCTCGCGCGCTCCTCAATCGCGCCATCTTCCTGGGTGCGGGAGGCTTCGTCCGAGCGGCCATCGCGGGCGCGGCGATCTTTTTTGCACCCGAACTTTTCTTCGCCGGTGCTACTTTACGGACGTCAGGCTTAGGCGCGGCAGCTTTCCTGGGCGCCGCAGTCTTCATGACCAGGATAGGCGCGGCGACTGGGGCCGGACTCTCTGCCTCGCCCATGTCCAGGCCGAACAGTGCCGCCATATCGTCGGCCTCCAGCACCTTACCAACCGCTGGACCTTGTTTGGTCATCGGCAGCGAACCGATATCGCCGACCAGATCATTCTCGTCCACACCGCGCAGCCGGAACAGCAACTCCGGCTTGGCATCGAGCCGAACGCCGACGCCCAATAGCGAAGCCGCGACGTGCTTGCACATGGAGGCGTAGTCCGGGCAACTGCAGGAGAACTTGATTTCGGCTGGCTTGGGGAACAGGCCGGTGCCCTGGCGGCAAATCCGCTCCATTACCGCTTTGGAAAACCGGCCCTGCAGCAGTTCGACGAGTGAATCGATGCCGCCCGCGCAATCGGCGCAGATCGATTTCCACTGCGGCTTCGCCACCTCGGCGATGGTGATCTTGACGGTGTAAACTGATGATCCGCTGACCATCGCGGTCACCGTGTGCGGCGCGATTTGCAGGTCGATCACCAGACCGTTGCGCACGTAGCTGCGTCCGCGCTCCAGCCGGTTTTCGTAGTCGCGGTAGCTCTCCAGATTGTCGCACCACGCCTTGCCCCAGAACGTTGCGACGATCTTGCGGCCTTCCACGGTCACGGGCGACAGAACGGAGCCTTTCTTGGTCAACTTCCCGGCCGCGCGTTCGGCCTTGAGGCGTCGTTCGGCGACCGAAACGTAAGCCGGCCATTGATCTTTCGTAGTACCGAGCCACGGCGTTCACTCCTTCATCGCGGCGTTCAGGTCGAGCGCGACCAGCCGCATGATGTCTTCGTTGCCCATTTCGGTCAGGTTGACCTCGGCGCCACCGGTTAGCAGTTCATCAGACAACCCTTGCTTCGAGTTCGATCAAGGCGTCGATTTTCTCCTCGACCGTGCCACGGCAAATAAACTTGTGAACCAGGACGTTTTTCTTCTGGCCGATGCGGAAGGCCCGATCGGTCGCCTGATTCTCGACGGCCGGGTTCCACCACCGGTCGACATGCACGACGTGGGACGCCGCGGTCAGCGTCAGGCCGGAGCCACCGGCCTTCAGCGACAGGACAAAGAACGGCACGTTCTCGTCCTCCTGGAACGTCTGCACCAGGGTCTTGCGGTTTTTCACCGCGGTGTCGCCGTGCAGCACCAGACCCGGGCGACCGAAAATCTGTCCCAGGAAAGCGGACAGGGGACCGGTCATCTCGCGAAACTGGGTGAAGACGAGCATCTTCTCCTGCTTGGCCGCGACAACCTCGGCGATTTCCCGCAGGCGGCCCCATTTGCCGCTGTCCTCCTCCGCCCAGACATTGTCATTTAGCCAGTGCGAGGGATGATTGCAGATTTGTTTAAGCCGCATCAGCATCGCCAGCACGACGCCCTTGCGCTGGATGCCCTCTGCCTCCTCCAGGCTTTTCGCCAGGTCCTCGACGGCCTGGCCGTATAGCGCGGTCTGCCGGCGGCTGAGGCTGCACAGCGCCTTGATCTCAGTCTTGTCGGGCAGATCGGCGATGACCGCCTTGTCGGTCTTCATCCGGCGCAGGATGTACGGCCGCACCAACTCCCGCAGCGGACCGTATGGGTTGTCGGTCCGTTCGGCGAGGCTTTTGGCATAGCGGGAAAACTGCTTGGCGTTGCCCAGCAGGCCTGGATTGATGAAGTCGAAGATCGACCACAGGTCACCGAGGTGGTTTTCCACCGGCGTTCCCGTTAGCGCGATCCGTGCCTTGGCCTGCAACGCCTTCGCCGCTTTGGTCTGCCGGGCGGCGGGGTTTTTGATCGCCTGCGCCTCGTCCAGGATGACGAAGCGCCACGCCGTCGCAGCCAGCGCTGGCATGCGCAACAACGAGCCGTAGCTGGTGATCGCGAGGTCGTGGTCCGCGGGATTGAACTGCTTGATCTGGTCGGCGGACATAGCCGAGGGATGAACGATCGCGGCCTTAAGGCCGGGGGCGAATTTCTCGATTTCGGCCGCCCAGTTGCCGAGCAGGGAGGCCGGTGCGACCAGGAGGCTTGGTTGGGCCGCGGCTTGCTCCACCAGCAGCAGCGACAGGACCTGGATCGTCTTTCCCAGACCCATGTCGTCGGCCAGACAGGCGCCCAGGCCGAGGCTGGACAGCAGATGCATCCACCGCGTGCCGGTGCGCTGGTAGGGGCGCAACGTGCCTTTCAGCGCGGGTCCGGGATCGGGACCGTCGCCGTCCCCGGACCGCAGCGCCTTCAGGGTTTCCTCCAGCCAGGGGCCGGCGGTGACGCGGGACCAGTTGGCGTCTGTCGCGGCGGGGTCCTCGCCGGTGACGGACGCGCCGGCCAACATCCGCATCGCCTCGGCGAAGCTCAGGCCGTTCTGGGCGGCAAGGGCTTCGGCCTCGCGAAACCGATCCATGGTTTTTTCGAAGCGGGCACGATCGACTTCGACCCATTGGCCGCGCAGCAGCACGAGGTCGTCGGTGCCGGCGAGCAAGGTTGCGACCTCATCCTCGGTGAGAGGTTCGCCATCGAGGATCACGCTCATGCGGAAATCGAGCACGCCTTCCAGTCCGAGGGCGGAAGGCCTGCGACTGCCGACGGTGGCGGTAACCCGGGGTCGGGCGGGGCGGTTGGCACGCCAGGTCGCGGGCATACGGACCACGACGCCGGCGGTTTCCAGTTCGGGCAGGCTGTGGAGGAAGCGGGACGCCTCGGCCGGTCCCCAGCGCAGCGGATGAAAAATCTCCCCGGCGTCGATCATCGGCCGCAGCCAGTCGCAGTGTTCGGCGGCGCGCTGCACCGGCAGCAGCAGCGACAGAAGTTTGTCGCGATTTGCCGCCCCGGCGTATTCGCGGAGCGCCTGACCGAGCGGGACGTGCTGGGCGCGAGCCTGGGCGGAGAGGCGCGTCGTGTAGGTGGCCATGAAGGCGAACGGCTGTTCGGCATCGCGGCGGTTCTCGGCAAGGTTGAAATGCACGCGGCCGACCAGATTCCATGCCGGGTTCAGGGCATTGAGGAAGCGCTGCAAGCCGGTCCTGGAGGCGGCAAGGGCTTCGGCGAAGGCCAGTGCCAGTTCATCCCACAGCGCCAAGCAGGACCGCCTCGGTCAGGTACTCCGCGCCAGCCATCATGGGAGCGGTCAACACCAGGGAGGCAAGGTCGCCGGCATCGAGAGGCGGCACTGCGGGAAGTGCGACGTCGTCCTCGCGGCCCGACGCGTTCAGGCAGACCGAACCGACGTAGCGCGTCGAAAAACTGCGCCACCAGACGAAGACCGGCGGCAAGTTGTGTCCGACCTCGCCGGCGCCGAGCCGCACCAGGCCGGGGCCGGACCCTTGAGCAAACGCGGCGGCCAGGCGGTCGCGTGCCGCGGTGTCGATCTCGGGCGCGTCGTCCTGGTCCTCGGCGACGAGGCGGCCGTGCGGAGTGAGGCGTAAGCCGAATCGGGGCATGCGAAGATGCTACACCAACCCGTGTTGAAACACTCTCCGGCCATCATGCCGCACAGCCGGCGAATTCGCCCTGAGTGCTCAGCAATCTCCGGATGGACGGGCTCGCGCCCGAGGTGGCGGCATGACGATTCTGATGCGTCACCTCAAGGGGCTATGGATGTTGGGCAGCGTCCCCGATCTCGGCGTGCTTTTCGCCGAGCGCCGCGGCCGTGACGGCCCGCAGGCCAAACCATGAGCTGGTGCCAAAGACTTGTAGCGGGATAAGTCTCACGGGGTGCATCGGACTCCGCCACCAAATCGTTGACCAGTGGCGCAGCAAAAATGCGGCTATGGTCGAGTTTACTGATAGCGGTAAAAAGTCGCGCTGAGTCCCTTTCTTATGACGCGACTGCCATGGGGAGGGTGAACATGTATTCGGGCAAGCAAGCCGAAACCCGTGCTGACCAACCGGCGCTGATCATGGCCGGCACGGGCGAGATCGTAACTTATGGCGAGCTTGAGGCGCGCACCAACCGTCTCGCCCATCTCATGCGCGCGAGAGGGTTACGGCGTCTGGATCACTATGCGATCTTCATGGAGAACAATGCCCGCTACGTCGAAACCTGTGGCGCCGGTGAGCGTGCGGGCCTCTACTACACCTGCGTGAACTCGTTCCTGACTGCGGACGAACTCGCCTACATTGTCAACAACAGCGAGTCGAAGCTTCTCATCACATCGCGGGCGAAACGCGACGTGGCGCTGGCGGCGTTGCGGCAATGCCCAAACGTTGCGCTGTGCCTCATCGTTGATGGGCCGGGTGACGGTGCCACAACCCTCAGTCTCGACGACGCCACCGCTGCCTGCCCAAATACGCCGATCCCGGACGAGAGCCTCGGCAGCGCCATGCTTTATTCCTCCGGCACGACTGGCCAGCCAAAGGGCATTCTCCGGCCGCTGCCGGAACAGCCGCCATCCCAGAAGCTACCCGTCATCGACTTCATCCAAAGACTGTGGCGGTTCCGGGACGGCCTGATCTACCTCTCGCCCGCGCCGCTGTATCATGCGGCGCCGCATGTCGGGGTCAATCTCACGATCCGCATGGGCGGCACTGCCATCATCATGGAGCGCTTCGATCCCGAAGACTTTCTGCGCCTCGTCGAACGCTACCGGGTGACTCATAGCCAACTCGTGCCGACCATGTTTTCACGCATGCTCAAATTGCCGGACGAGGTCCGCCGCCGCTACGATCTCGCGTCACTTGAAACCGCCATACATGCCGCGGCGCCCTGTCCCGTCCAGGTCAAGCAGCAGATGATCGACTGGTGGGGGCCAATCATTGACGAGTATTACGGAAGTACCGAGGGGATAGGCCTCACCGCCTGCGACAGTGCCGAGTGGCTGGCGCATCCGGGCACGGTCGGCCGGAGCGTGTTCGGCGAACTGCACATCCTCGATGAGGAGGCGAATCCATGCCCGGTGGGAACGACTGGGACGGTGTGGTTCAAGCTGGGTTCGCAGTTCGAGTATTTCAACGACGAGGCGAGAACGAGAGAGGTACTCTCCGCTGATGGCACGATGGGCACGGCGGGCGACGTTGGCTACGTCGACGCGGACGGCTACCTCTATTTGACCGACCGCGTCGCCTTTACGATCATCTCCGGTGGCGTAAACATCTACCCGCAGGAGTGCGAGGACCTGCTCATCACGCACCCCAAGGTCGCCGATGCCGCGGTGTTCGGGATACCGAACGCCGACCTCGGCGAGGAGGTCAAGGCCGCCATCCAACTCATGCCTGGCATCGAGCCTGGGCCAGACATCGAAGCCGAACTGGTAGCGTTCTGCGGGCAGCATCTTGCGCGGCAGAAAGTCCCGCGGTCGATCGATTTCGAGGCGGAGCTGCCGCGGCTTCCGACGGGCAAGCTGTATAAGCGCATTCTTCGCGACCGTTACTGGAAGAATAAAACGAGCAGGATCGTCTGATTCCTTCGCACTCGCGGACCTGAAGACGCCGCTGCTCTGTTTTGTCACCCGTTTACGACGGCCCCGGTCGGTCGCCGGCGGCGTTCAGCAAATCCCCCGGCACCCGATGCAGCAACTCAGCTTCAAGGAATCGTTCGTCCGTAGTTACGACAATTCGCGCAGCCTCCGCGAGGCAGTTCCGTTCTTCGGCAGGCTCCCCGAGCACCGCATAGGCCTCGGCGAGCCACGTGAGGAACATCGGCACGCTTGTAATGCAACCGATGACGCGCAGGTCCGCCAGCCCTTGCGTAACGAGCGCAAGGCCTTCTTGCGCTTCCCCAAGCCCGATCAGCGACCGACCGCGGTACGCTTGTGCGAAACCCAGATAAAACGGAAAGCCGTGCTTGGTTGTAAGAGCAAGAAGTTCCTCAAGGTGCATCATAGGCAACCTGGTGAGCCAGCCCATCCAATTCGCAAAATGCGAGTACGTGAACGAGCGTATGGACGTGTCTGAGCCGACGGGCTTCTGACAACGCTTCGTCCATCCGTGCCCATGCCTGATCGACGTAACCCAGATACGCCAGGGTCATTGCAGCGTATCCGAGCAACCCGAGCGTACGGGTCGACGGACATTCCCGCCGACGGCGCGATGCACAGGATCAGCAAGCCCCATACTCCGTTCCAGCGTGGCACGGGCGGCAACGAATTCGCCGAGAAAAAAGCGGGTAACGCCTTGCAAGAAGCGGCCCAGCAATTGCGTCGCGGCGTCGTTCCGCGACTCGCCGATTTTTTCGAGCTGCTCGGTTAGCGGCAGCGCCAACCTGTGCTCGGCCCGCACGAGATGAAACCAATATTGGCCTATGATCAGCGGGTACCAGGCGCTCGGGTCGATCCAGTTGCCTCGCCAGTTCGTAGGCTCGGGATAGCGTCTCGGCCACTTCCGATGCCGACCAGCCTGACGTGGCAGAAAGCGCCGATCCGAGGGCGGATTGCAGGTCCAGCTCCTGTTGCTGGCGCCTCAGGCCGTCCGGCAGGGCCGCCAACATATCCAACCCCTTCCGCAGCTGGGTGACCGCTTCCAACATCGCCGAGCGCGCTAGCGCCTGTTGGCCGGCCTTCAGCCAATAATCAACGGCCTGTTCCGCGAGCCCGGCTGCCGCGCAGTGGTGGGCCAACAGCGCGGGTTGCGCCAACACGATCTCCGGAAAGCGCTCTTCGAGGGTCGCGACGATGCGGCTGTGCAGCCGCTGCCGCCGGCTGCGCAGCAACGTTCCATAGGCCGCATCCTGCACCAGCGCGTGCTTGAAGACATAGCTCGACTGCGGCGTTGTGCCGCGAACGAACAATAGACCGGCGTTGGTGAGCCGATCGAGCGCCTCGCGAAGTTGCGGGTCCGGCAGCTGGGAGATGAACGCTAGTAGCCCGAACCCGAACTCACGACCGATCGCCGCACCGGTCTGTGCAACGTCCTTGGCTGCTGGGCCCAGTCGATCCAGCCGGGCCATTAGCGAGGCGTGCAGGGTCGCCGGTACCGACGACGCCGGGTGCGGCATGAAGGACAGCGCTGCCATACCTTGAGCGCCGGATTCAAGCACCGCCTTGGTCAATTCCTCGACGAACAGCGGCACGCCGTCGGTGCGCTCGGCGATCTCCTCTATGATCTCGGCTGGCAGCGCGGCATCCCCCGCGACGTTTGCAACCATCGCCGTGGTGTTGTGCCGATCGAGCCGTGTCAGCGTCGAGCGTCGTCACATTCGGTTGCCCTGTCCACGGCGGCTGGAACTCGGGGCGGAACATCGCCAGCAGCAGCACGGGCCATTCGGCGATCCGCTCCGTCACGCGGTCGAGCAGTTCGCGCGAACTCGGATCGATCCAGTGGAGGTCATCGAATACCATCAGCACGGGCCGCCGTTGCGAAAGGCCTTCAACCTGCCGCAGCAACGCCTCAAACGTCTTCTCCTTCTTGCGCTGCGGGGTGACGTCGAGCGGTGGAGCGAGATCGACCGACGGCAACGAATGCAACTCAGCGATTAACGCCATATCTTCCATTGGCGGCGCGGTAACGGCGAGCAGAGCTTGCAATTTGGCGAGCCTGCCCGCCGGCGTATCTGCGTAGAGGAAGTCGCCCGCCCGTTCCATTTGTGCTATCACCGGATAGAGCGCGCTGTCCTGGTGGTGCGGCGAGCAGAAATAGCGCAGCCGAGTGTGCGGTTCGGCAGCGATCCGCTCGGCCAACGCCTCGGCAAGACGGGACTTGCCCACGCCTGGTTCGGCGGAAATCAGCACCACCCGTCCGCTGCCGGCCTTCGCCTGCGCCCAGCGGCGGAGCAGCAGCTCCAATTCCTCGTCGCGGCCGACCAGCGGCGTGGTGCCGGAACGCAGTGCCTCAAACTGGCCGAGTGTTCGGTTTTCAGACAGAACTTGCCAGGCCGGCACCGCTACGGGCAGACCTTTGAGTTCCACCATGCCGAGGTCCTGGCACTCGAACAGGCCGCCGATCTGCCGCCTTGTCGCCGCGTCGATCACCACCTGATTTGGCCCCGCGAGGCCCTGCAGGCGTGCCGCGAGGTTTGGCGTCTCACCGACCGCTGTCTGCTGGCGGGCATCACCCGACCCGATCGGTTCGCCTATGACCACAAGTCCCGTCGCGATACCAATGCGGACCTGCAGTGGTTCGCCGTTCACAGGTGATGCGCTGACAGCGGCGGCAACGGCGAGGCCTGCACGCACCGCGCGTTCTGCATCGGTCTCCCGGGCTTCCGGCCAGCCGAAATAGGTCAGCACACCGTCGCCAACGTAACGGGCGATGAACCCGTCGAACTGCTGGATCGTGGTGGCGACGCACTCCTGGTAAGTGCGGATGACCTCCCGCAGGTCCTCGGGATCGAGCCGCGACGAGAGTGCGGTGGAACCGATGAGATCGCAGAACATCACGCTGAGCGGGCGGCGTTCGGCTGTGGTTCCCAAGGGGTCGAGCTTCTCGGCCAGGACGCTCGGCGGCCTGGGATCAACAACCGGCGCATCTTTGAACCGCAGCGCCGCGATCGCTTCCAGCAGTTGGCGGCGATGACCTACCGAGGTGACGCCGAGCTCCTTGAGATCGTCGGCTCCGCGGATTTCGGCGTTTGGCGGTTTGGAGATGCCAGCTTTGCCGCGGGCCATGACGCGTCTACTTTCGGGCAACATCCACGCCGGAGGTTCCCGTCCATGCCGATCCCGCAGACCATGCCATACATCCAAGCCAACGGCGCCGGAGGGCCAGAGGTGCTCGGTTTGGCCACCGGTCCGGTGCCGGTGCCGAAGCCGGACGAGGTGCTGATCCGCGTGCAGGCGGCGGGGGTAAACCGGCCAGATGTTTCGCAGCGGCAGGGGTCCTATCCGCCGCCGCCCGGCGCCAGTCCGATTCTGGGATTGGAGGTAGCCGGCGAGATCGTCGCAACCGGCGAGCAGGTAACGACGCTGTCCGTTGGCGATCGGGTCTGCGCACTGACCAACGGCGGCGGGTATGCCGCGTATTGCGTTGCGCCGGCGCCGCAATGCCTGCCTTGGCCGACGGGCTACGACGCGATCCGAGCGGCGGCGTTGCCGGAGACGTCTTTCACCGTTTGGGCGAATTTGTTTCAGATCGGCCGGCTGGCGAAGGGCGAGACCGCCCTGATCCATGGCGGCACCAGCGGCATCGGCGTCACAGCGATCCAACTCGCGCATGAGTTCGGCGCGAGGGTATTCGCCACCGCGGGATCGGATGAGAAATGCGCGGCCTGCTTGAAGTTCGGGGCGGCGGCGGCGATCAACTATCGCACGCAGGATTTCGCCGCAGAGGTGAAGACGCTGACCGGGGGACGTGGTGTCAACGTGGTGCTGGACATGGTCGGCGGCCCCTATATCGCGCGCAACATCCGGTCTCTGGGCATGGACGGGCGGCTGGTGCTGATCGCCTTCCTGCAAGGGTCCAAAGTGGAGGATTTCGACTTCGTGCCGGTGCTGGTAAGGCGGCTGACGATCGCCGGCTCCACCATGCGGCCGCGAACCACGGCGCAGAAAGGCGCGATCGCGGCGGAACTGCGTGAGAAGGTGTGGCCGGTGCTGGATGCGGGCCGCTGCTCGCCGGTGATCCACGCGACGTTCCCGCTGGCGCAGGTCGCGGAGGCGCATCGGCTGATGGAGTCCAGCACGCATATCGGGAAGATCATGCTGACCGTCTGAGGGCATCAAATCATGGCCTTGAGGGTCGTCATTCTGCTCGGACTGCTGGTTCCTCTCGCCGCGCTCGCCCAGGAACCCCCGTGCGGCGCGCCGGCCGCGATGAACGACGGTTGGGAGGTTGCGCCACCCGACGCGGTTGGCTTCGTTCCGGCGACGCTATGCGGCATCGGACCCCGCCTCAGCGGCGTGGACCGAGGCGGACATCCATTCAGTGCTGGTGATACGTCACGGCAAACTGGTCTACGAGCACTATTTCGCCGGCGAGGATCAGCGGTACGGTCGTCCGCTCGGTGTCGTCAAATTCGATGCCGGGACGCAACACGATCTGCGCTCGATCACCAAGAGCGTGACCGCGCTGGTTCTGGGCATCGAAATTGGCAAGGGGCGGATTGCCGGCGTCGATCTGCCGGTGCTGGCGGCATTTCCCGAATATGCTGACCTGCGTTCGCCGGAGAAGGACAAGATCACGCTGCGGCATCTGCTGACGATGTCACAGGGATTGGCGTGGGACGAGGATCTTCCCTATAGCGACCCGCGCAACAGCGAAATCCAAATGGACGAGGCCCCGGACCCGCTACGTTATGCCTTGGCGCAGCCGGTCCAGGCGCCTGCCGGAACGGTCTACAACTACAGCGGCGGCTCCGCGACCATCATTGCCGCGCTGCTGCACAAGGCGACCGGCGAGACGCTCGACAGCCTCGCCCGGGACGAACTATTCGAACCTCTGGGCATTACCGACTTCGAATGGATCCGGTTCCCGTCCGGCGAGCCGGTGGCTGCCTCCGGCCTTCGCATGCGTCCTCGTGACCTGGCGAAGATCGGGCAGTTGGTGCTCGATCATGGCGCGTGGAAAGGGGCGCAGATCGTGCCGGCGGATTGGATCAAGGCCGCGACCTCGCCGCAGATCAACGGCCAGCAGATTTATTTCTATGGCTACCAGTTCTGGCTGGGGCGTTCCTTCGTGCTCGGGCGAGGGGAGATCGACTGGGCGGCCGGCTGGGGCTATGGCGGGCAGCGCTTGTTCATCGTGCCGGGCCTGGATCTCGTGGTGCTGGTCCATGCGGGGCGATACGACAGTAGTCAGCAGAGCGCGGGTCCGATGATGGTTCTTAACAGATACGTTCTGCCGGCCGCCGAGGGACCTTGACGGATTCTACCATCCCTCTGGCTACCATCGCGGCTGGCTACCATCCCGGAGGCGGTTTGAAGCTCAGTCCGGCTTGCTCCAGCAGGGCCGCGGCGGCGAGGGTCGTGCGGTCGCCGTAGATCGGGCCGGCAATCTGCACACCCAGTGGAAGCCCGCCTTTGGTCAAGCCCATCGGGGCGACGGTGGCGGGCAAGTGGTAGCCGCCGATCAGGCCTGGCCAGAACAGCAGGTCGCCGTAGTTTATGTCCTGGCCTTCCACGATGATCCGCCTGCCAAACGGCGGCCCATCCTGACGGTGCGGCAGGGCCGCGGTGCTGAAGGACGGGCACAGCAGAACATCGTGGGCTCGGAAGAAGGCGCTCCAGTTGCGGCGCCACCGGGCGCGCTGTTCGTTCATGCCGAGCCAGGCTCGGTGAGGCATATCGACGGTGCGGGCCATGATGGCGTCGGCGCTCATGTCATCGGGCGACAGTCCGGCGACGCGCTGCCGCTGCTCCTCGACCTGGGCATCGGTGATGCGGCCGCTCCATGCGGTATCCAGTAAACGGAGATAGAGCTGATAGGCCGCGGAGGGGTCGAAGTCTGGACGGGCGCTGCGGCTGACCGCGACGCCTTGACGCTCGAGGTCGTCCGCCAACGCGTGCATGGCGGCACGGGTTTCGGAATCCGTTGCCTGGCCCGGTTGCTCGGCCCAAACGGCGACGCGCAGGTCCTTCAGACTGGAAAAGCGCGGGGCAGGGAGGTTGAGGGTCAGGCCGGTTTCGTCTGGGTCGGGGGCGGCCAGGATGTCGAACGCGGTGATCAGGTCGGTGGCGGAGCGGCTTAGCGGGCCGATGACGGAAATGTCGGTCCCTGCCGCAGCGCTGGTCACCGGGTCGCCGTAGTTGGGCAACAGGCCCCAGGTCGGCTTGTGGCCGAAGACGCCGCAGAAATGCGCGGGGACGCGGATCGAGCCGCCGATGTCGCTGCCGATCTCGAACCCTGTCAGGCCGGCGGCGAGGGCGGCCGCCGACCCGCCCGAGGAGCCGCCGGGTGTGTGCTCGGTGTTCCAGGGATTGGAGGTGGTCCCGTAGACCGGGTTGTAGCTCTGCCAGTCCGCGAGATCGACGGGGACGTTGGTCTTACCGAAGATGACCGCTCCAGCGGCCTCCAGGCGGCGAATGGCGATGGAGGAGATGGTGACTTGCTGGTGCTTCAGTTCCGGGTGGCCTCGGGTAGTGGGGAGGCCCTGGACGTCGAAGCTTTCCTTGACGGTGGTGGGGACGCCGAACAGCGGGGCGGATTTGTCGGGCTGCGAGTCGAGGGCGCGGGCGCGGGTCCGGGCGCGGTCGAAGTCCCGGACGACTACGGCGTTGATGCGGGTATCGAGTCGCTCGGTGCGGGCGATGTAGTGGTCCAGGAGCTCCAGGGCTCCGATCTTTCCGCCGCGGACGAGGGCGGCGAGTTGGGTGGCGGGGAGAAAGGTCGGGTCCATGGGCTGATCCTGCGGTTGGGACCCGGTAGCCTCGCATTCGGGGCGGTTGGGGACAACGGGGTAGCTGCCATTGTTGGGGTTGGCGCCGGGTGGACGGGTAGCGCACTACCTTTTAGAGGAGGCACCCATGCCCCGCCCAGCTAACAACGACGGTCTCGACAAGTTCCAGCGATACCGTGCCAACCGGCGCGCCCGCGGCATGAAGCTTTTGCGGCTCTGGGTTCCCGATCCGAGTGCGCCCGGCTTTCGCCAGGAGGCTAAGCGACAGGCGCGTCTACTGCGGAACGCTCCGGAAGAACATGACGCCCTGGATTTCATCGACGTCACGTCAGACCGGGGTGATGCTCGGTTGTGAGGCGCGGCGATCTCACCACGGTTGCCCTCAGTGGTGGTTTCGGCAAGCCGAGACCTGCGCTGGTCATCCAATCTGACTTCCTGGCGGAGACGGACAGTGTGCTGGTCTGCCTGCTGACGAGCACGTTGCGCGCCGCGCCGCTCTACCGGCTGTCACTTGCGGCGGGGGAAGCAACTGGCCTTCGTGAGCCATCGCAGGTCATGGTCGACAAGATCATGGCTGTCCGCCGCGACCGTTGCGGGATCGCGACCGGCCGGGCAGACGACGCCGCCATGATGGCGCTCGGACGGCTGCTGGCGTTCGTCGTCGGTGTCGCCGATTGAGTTCCAGCCGGGGTGTTCTTTCGTTTTATCTCATTGTATTTTCTCTCGATCTTGAACAATTTGGACTTGTTCGTGGTCCGTCGAACCATGCCGTGATTGTGTCGGTCGCATAGCGGCGCGCTGGCTCACGAGGTCACCATCATCGCGGCGTTATTTGACAGAAGCACTGATGACTTGACACTCGGTGTCTGATGCACAATCCCGGTTCCGGACCAGCAATCATCGGAGGAAACGAATATGGTCGAGATGCGGACGATCAAGGGACCGGCGATCTTCCTCGCGCAATTTGCCGGGGATGCATCGCCATACAACAGCCTTCCGGAGATTGCCCGCTGGGCAGCGGGGCACGGCTACAAGGGCGTGCAAATTCCGTCCTGGGATGCTCGGCTGTTCGATCTCGCGAAGGCGGCTGAAAGCCGAACTTATTGTGACGAGGTCAAGGGCGTTCTGCATGACGCCGGCGTGGAGCTGACCGAGCTTTCCACTCATCTGCAGGGCCAGCTTGTTGCGGTCCACCCGGCGTATGACCTCGCGTTCGACGGCTTTGCCCCGCCGGAGGTGCGAGGCCATCCCGCGGCTCGCCAGGCCTGGGCGATTGAGCAGCTTTTGCTGGCGGCAAAGGCATCGCGCAACCTTGGGCTGACGTCGCACGCCACGTTCTCGGGTGCTCTTGCGTGGCCGTTTATCTATCCGTGGCCGCAGCGCCCGGCGGGGCTGGTAGAGACCGCGTTCGACGAGTTGGCACGGCGCTGGCGCCCGATCCTGGATGCTTACGACGAAGCCGGGGTCGACGTCTGTTACGAGATCCATCCGGGTGAGGACCTGCACGACGGGATCACGTTCGAGATGTTTCTGGAGCGTGTGGACAGCCACAAGCGCTGCAATATTCTGTACGATCCGAGCCACTTCGTGCTGCAACAGCTCGACTACCTGGACTACATCGACATCTACCACGAGCGCATCCGGATGTTTCATGTCAAGGATGCGGAATTCAATCCGACCGGCCGCCAGGGGGTGTATTCGGGCTTTCAGCCGTGGGCGGAGCGTGCCGGACGGTTCCGCTCGCTCGGGGACGGGCAGGTGGATTTCGGTGCGATTTTCTCGAAACTGTCGCAGTACGGCTTCGACGGTTGGGCTGTGCTGGAATGGGAGTGCTGCATCAAGGACAGCGAGCAGGGAGCGGCCGAAGGTGCGCCTTTCATCGCCGGCCACATCATCAAGGTGACATCGAAAGCATTCGACGATTTCGCGGCCAGCGGCGTGGACATCGACACCAACCGCAAGCTGTTGGGGATCGGCTGAGATGGCGATTGAGGGCGGAACGGCCGGGGCTGCGGGGCGACGGCTGCGCCTGGGCATGGTGGGTGGTGGTCAGGGTGCCTTCATCGGCGGCGTACATCGCATCGCGGCCAGGCTGGATGACCGGTACGAGTTGGTGGCGGGTGCCCTTTCGAGCGATCCCGACCGCGCGTTGGCGAGCGCTGCCGAACTCCATATCCCACCGGATCGGGCTTACCGCAGCTTCGAGGAAATGGCTGAGAAGGAGGCGCAGCGGTCTGACCGCATCGACGTGGTCGCGGTGGTGACGCCGAACCACATGCACGCTGCGCCGGTCCTGGCGTTCGCCAAACGGGGCATTCATGTGATCTGCGACAAACCGCTCGCGCACCGGTTGGAGGATGCGCTGGACATGGCGGATGCGGTGCGCCGCGCCGGCATCGTGTTCGGTCTGACGCACAACTATACCGGGACTCCGATGGTGCGGCAGGCGCGCGAGATGGTCGCAGCCGGAGACCTCGGGAAGGTGCGGGTCGTGCAGGTCGAGTATCCACAGGATTGGTTGACGACGCGGCTGGAGGAAACCGGACAGAAGCAGGCGGCGTGGCGCACGGACCCGGCACGCGCTGGAGCGGCGGGCTGTGTCGGGGATCTTGGCTCGCACGCGTTCAACCTGGCGGAGTTCGTGTCGGGGTTGCGCTGCGAAAGTCTGGCGGCGGATCTCAGCGCTTTCGTGCCGGGGCGGGCGCTGGACGACAACGCGCATATGCTGTTGCGATTTGCCGGCGGTGCTCGGGGTGTGCTCTGGGCGTCGCAGGTCGCGCCGGGCAACGAGAACGCGCTGCGCCTGCGGGTCTATGGGGAGAAAGGCGGTCTCGAATGGGCGCAGGAGCAGCCTAATGTTTTGTTGCATACGCCGTTCGGCGAGGCGCCTCGGACGATCCGCCGGGCTGGCGCTGGGGCGTCCCCGGTCGCGGGGCATGCCAGCCGTATCCCGGCCGGCCATCCGGAGGGGTATTTGGAAGCGTTCGCGCAGCTTTATCGTGACTTGGGCGAACAGATCACGGCTCGCATTGACGGCCGCGAGCCCGATCAGGCCAGTATGCTGGTGCCTGGCATTGAGGACGGGCTGCGCGGCATGCGATTTATCGCTGCGGCGGTCGAGTCTGGGCGCCGGGACGCGGGCTGGACCGCTATCGAGAGATAAGACCTTCTTCCTATGGAATGGCTTCTTGGTCGTGATCCTGCCTAGGATCTTTCGTGTTGTATTTTCCTTAAATCCTGCCAGCCGCCAGCTCTACCGCCCACAGCATGACCGCAGCAATTGCGCCTCCGAGCACCCGGCGGCGCTGTCGGATGACAGCACCGTTGCTAACTCAACGCCGCCTGGAGCGTTATTTCTTGGGTTCTGCGGGAGGTGGAGGCATGGTCACATTATCGGTCTCCATGCGGATCTTCCATGAATCGCCGTCACGTACATCGGTAGTTGACCAATAGCCCTTCACAGGCATCGGTCCACTTGGGCTTTGAATTACGGCCGAATAACTCCCGGTTCTCACTCTCAGCGCGTCGCCGACCATTATCGCCTTATCGAGCTTGGCGGGCTCCATGGTTACGAGGACTTTGAAGATTCCAGCGCACATCTTTTCTACTGCGGAACGGCCGTACACCGGCCCGTCTGGCGAGAGGAATATCACATCCTCACTGTAGAGGGCAGCTACTCCAGCGGCGTCCCTGGCTTGCATCGCCTTGTTGTGTGCCTGGACGACGAGGTCGCCGGCCTGCCACACGTCCCGGTCGGAGGTTTGCTGTGCGGCAGCTCCAAAAGCCACAGCAGTGGTCAATATAAAGGCGGACAATAGGGATTTGCGCGGTTGCATCGAGGTTTCCTCTCCATGATCAATAGTTGATTGTCTCAGAGCGACCGGCGGTTCTTCGGTTCACCAGCCTAGTGACGCGTCGCGGTGGCTACGAAGGGTCGAGGTGCCGCCCAGTAGCTTTCAGCCAAACTTCTCAGCGATTCTTAGTGCGACGGGGCGGAACAAGACGCCGCCCCTACTCCGGAGTCAAGCCAATATGAAAATCAATCCGACTGATGCGCGCCCAACATGACCGCGCCGATCTAGATTTTTGCCTGGTGTGCGCACGCACACTCGGTCGCTGAGCCGCATAAATTGTTTTGAAGTGTCGATTTAAAATCGCGCATTGCGACGGCCATAACTTACGGAAATCTTGGAGTAAGACATTAATATCCCTTTGCTGCTGTCCCCGTTCGCCACGCCGGCATCGTCTTCGGTTTGACGCACAACTATACCGGGCATCCGCCCTATGATGCGGCAACGGACGTTATCGGCCAAATTGAGATAGCAGGCCGTGCGCCAATCAGACGACGGTCAGGCCGACATCGACATTACCACGCGTTGCGTTCGAGTAAGGACAGATCTGATGTGCGGTCTCGACCAGTTTCTCCGCGGTCGCACGGTCGACGCCGGGCAGCTCTACGCGTAAGTCGGCGGTGATGCCGAACCCGCCTTCGGTACGCGGGCCGATGCCAACAGTCGCTGTCACCTTCGTCTCGGCGGGAACCTTGTGCTTGAGCTGCTGGCCAGCCACTTTGAGCGCACCGATAAAACATGCCGAATATCCAGCTGCGAACAGCTGCTCGGGATTGGCGCCGTCGCCTCCTGCACCGCCCAGTTCTTTTGGTGTCGACAGTTTGACAGCGAAGCTGCCATCTTCGGTGCCGGCTTGGCCATCACGGCCACCTATGGCTGTGGCAGTTGTGCGATACTTGACGTCGACGGGCACTGGATTCCTCCCCTATGTTGATGATCGCACAAAGATTATCGTAATCCCTGGCAGGGGTAAATTGCCTGGTTTTGCGTTCTGTCAGACAGGCTTGCCTTGAAAACTGATCTGATCTACCAGCCTGCTGATCGGCCATCGCTGGAACCGGAAACTCGGCTCGAGCGATGCTCGTTTAGCCCGGCCACCTCATTCTGGAGAACGTCAGTGGATCGCATCGAATTCGAAGCAGACCTCCGGCGCGACGGCTACCGCGTCGTCAACAGCAGCCTGACGCCGAATTTGGTTGCGCCCAATCATTGCCATGACTTCGACGCCAAGGCGTTCGTCTTGGGCGGCGAAATCACCATCACCCGTGACAACACCCCCTCCACCTTCCGAGCGGGTGAGTGTTTCGAGGTCCCGACGGGATGTATGCATGCTGAGCATGTGGGTCCGGAGGGGGTTGCCCTCGTGTCGGGCCGTCGCCGCAACGGAGGGCCTCTCACCCGCGAAGCGTTTGAAAGTGACCTGCGCCGCGAGGGCTTTGAGGTTGTGCACGGTGGTCAGAATCCTGGGTTCACCGAGGACTTGCACGCACATGACTTTGATGCACGGATCATGGTGCTGGGCGGCGAGATCACAGTGATCCGAGACAACAAAGCGGAGACGTTCCGGGCAGGCGATCACTGCGAGATTCCGACGGGGTGTCAGCATAGCGCGAAGGTGGGGCCGGAAGGCGTCGCTTATATCGTGGGGAAGGCTTGCCGCTGAGCGTCTGCTAGCTAAATGCGGCGATGCTAATGTCCTCCAAGCGGCTGGTGCTGGGCAGGGGGTTTGGATAGGTCTCTACCCAGCTTTCTACAGCGTGCTGGGCGCGGGTGCCTGCCGCTCGTGACGGCTGCTTGCCCTGGCTGCCGGTTCGATGGAAGCTGGCCGCATCGAGGGACAGGGGGAAGCCATGCCGTTTGATGGCAAGAGTGGAGTCAGGTTTGACCATGACCCTGACGCCGTGAAGCGGGCATTCAGAGAGTCAGCCGGTGAAACCATCGCGGCGCTCGACCACCTGGCCGCACTGTTCGACGGCGGAAAGCGTTGGCTGCGCAATCAGGACTGCGACGAGAAGGGCCGCTTCTGCCTGCGCGGCGGCATCGCTCATATCGCGGCCGGCGACTGCGTCGGCTATTATCTTAGGGCCGCTATCAGGGAATTCGCGGGACGTTCGATGAGCATCCCGGCCTATAATGACCACGCCCCGAATTTCGCCGCCATTGCTTACGTCATCAGTCGCGCCCGCGAGCTGGCCAGCGCGGACGCGGAAGGTCAGGCATCTCAGCAGCGTAACCAGTGGTCCCCGACGACGAGCGCAACGGAACAGCAATCCCTGCTCGCATCAAATCGCTCGACGCCAGGGTTTTTGCGGCGCTTTCTGGAGCACGCGGGCTACTAATATACGACCCTCTTATCTCCCCCAAAAAGCCGCACACTCTACATCGCGCGCCAAAGTTCCCCTTCACGAATGACCTTGCCCTCGGCCTCCATTTTCAGCAAATGGGCCAACACGTTGCGTTCCGCGGCCTTGCGCAGCCGCGGGTTCAACTGTGAATACAGCGTGTCCATAATCGTGTAGGTATCAGATGGACCATTGGTCAGCTTTCTCGCGATCGCCTGCTCCCGCATCGTGCGATGGGTCAGCATCTCCCGCACCAATTTCCGAGGCTCCCGCAGCGGCGGACCATGCCCCGGAAGGTAGACGTCATCATCACGCGAAAGCAGCAATCTCAGACTGGTGAAGTAATCCCGCATATCGCCGCCTGGCGGGCTGACGATGCTGGTGGACCAAGACATGACATGATCAGCGCTGAACAGCACCTTGTCGCCATTGGCGGCGACAAGCGCGAAGCATAGATGGTCTGACGCGTGTCCCGGTGTGTGCAACGCCTGTAGGCCAGCGACCCGACCGTCGCGATCCAGCTTGATGTCGGGGTCAAACGTTGCGCTGCCGCTGGTGCGGAACCCGGCTGTTGGCGCACCCGTCGCTTCCTGCAGCGCCGGCACTGCTCCGATATGATCGTGATGCGTGTGGCTCACCAAGATGAACGCGATTTGGCCGCCAGTGTGGCGCAAGATCGCTTCCACGTGCTCGGGATGCCCCTCCGGACCCGGATCCAGCACGGCCAGCCCTTCCTGTGTAGTAATGAGATAAGTATTGGTCCCGTAGTAGGTCATCGGGCCGGGATTGTTGGCGATGATCCGGCTAATGCCGGGCATCACCGGCAGATTGACGCCGCGCTCTGGTTCCGGTTCGGTCAGAAAGGGCATGTCCACGCTCCCAAACAAGGTCAGCATGCATGCCGCAAACGCGGTGGACTGGCAACGCCGGCGCTTCCTGTGCAAAGCTAGGGGTAACGATAACCCGCAGGGAGGATGAGCATATGGCTAAAGGACTGCTGCTGGCGGCGTTCGATTTCTCGGGCGCCCACGCGGATGAGTTTCACGACTGGTACGATTTGGAACACATCCCTGAACGCCTGCGCGTTCCCGGCTTTCTGAATGCCGAACGCTGGATCGCCGAGGACAACCCTTCGATCCATGTCGCGACCTACGACCTCGAAGAACCCGCGGTACTGACATCGCCGTCCTACCGCGCCGTCACCGGCGATCACCAGTCGCCGTGGACCGGGCGGGTAACGGCGATGTGCCGCCGGATCATGCGCTACGAAGGCGAGCAGCTTCTGCCGGGCGACCTCACTGCCGCCCCAGGCGCAGGCGCATTGCTGGTCGCATCGATGAACATCGATCCGGCAGCCGAAGCGGAGTTCACCGAGTGGTATAATTCTGAACACCTTCCCCAACTCGGCGCTGTCCCCGGTGTCCTGTCGGCGCGCCGATACCGCGCCTCCGATACGGGTTCGGAGCGCCGCTACCTCGCGCTGTATCATCTGCGTGATGCGACCGTATCCCGCTCGGACCCTTGGGCGAAGGCCGCCAACACGCCATGGACTGCTCGGATGCGGCCGCATTTCCGTGAGATGCTGGTCCTCCGCATGAACCGTTTTCAACGAAAGGCTTGACCGCCAGTCTTGCTCGGTACCGGGGCCTATACGTGGCCGCCTTCCAGATAGGCTGCCCGGATTTCCGGGCGTGCCAGCAACTCCGAGCCCGTTCCCGCCATGGTGATTGATCCGTTCACCAGCACGTAGCCGCGATGAGCCAGCCGCAGTGCCTGGTAGGCGTTCTGTTCCACCAGCAGCACGGTCACCCCGGTGGTCCGATTCAGTTCCCGGATCGCGCCGAAAATCTGGCGCACCACGAGCGGTGCCAAGCCTAACGACGGCTCGTCGAGCAGCAGCAGCGTCGGGCGCGACATCAGCGCTCGGCCGATCGCCAGCATCTGCTGTTCGCCGCCTGACAGAGTGCCGCCTCGCTGGCTGATGCGCTCCTTCAGGCGCGGGAACAGGGTGAAAACCTCCTCCAATAAGGTCGGGATCTCGGAGCGGCCGGCGACCTCGGCGCCCATCAACAGGTTTTCGTGCACTGTCATGCGGTTGAAGATGCGGCGGCCCTCAGGCGCCTGGGCAATGCCTCGGCGCATGATCTGGTGAGTAGGCCAGCGCGTGATGTCCTGCCCTTGATGGACGATGTGACCCGTTCGCGCGTGCGGACTGCCGCAGATGGTCATCATCAGGGTCGACTTGCCGGCCCCGTTGGCACCGATCAACGTTACGATCTCACCGGGGTCAACCGTCAGGTCAATGCCACGCAGCGCCTGGATAGCGCCGTAGAAGGCGGTCACGCCGGTGAGCGACAGTACCGCGGTCAAGCCGGGACCTCGTCTTCCTCGCCCACGCCGAGATAGGCGGCGATGACAGCAGGGTCGGCGCAGATTTGTGCCGGGGTGCCGTCACTGATCTTCTTGCCATGGTCCAGCACAACGATGTGGTCTGAGATGCGCATGATCACGCCCATGTCGTGCTCGATCAGCAACAGTGAACATCCCTGATCCCGGATACGCAGCAGTAACTGGTTGAGGTCCTCGGTCTCGTGCGGGTTCAGACCGGCGGCGGGTTCGTCCAGGCAAAGCAGCACCGGGTCGATGCACATGGCGCGGGCGATCTCCAGCCTGCGTTGCGCGCCGTAAGGCAACGCGCCGGCGGGATCGTCGGCTCGGGCGGTGAGACGTATGGCGTTTAGCCAAAATCGCGCTTTTTCCATTCCGGCCGCCTCGGCGGTTCGGTACCGCCCGAGGCCGAGCACCGCCAGCACGCCGAAGCCGGTGGCCGCCATCAGGGTGTTGTGTTGCGCGACCAGTAGGTTCTCCAGCACCGTCATACCGGCGAACAAACGAACATTCTGGAAGGTTCGCGCCACCTTGGCCGCGGCCGCGATGCGATGGCCGGGCATGTGGTGCAACAGAAATGAACGCCCGCCGGGGTGGGTGAGGGCGATCGATCCAGCCGTCGGGCGGTAAAATCCGGTTATGCAGTTGAACACCGTCGTCTTGCCGGCGCCGTTCGGGCCGATGACGGCGGTGATGTCGCCGGCGCGTGCCTCGAATGACAGATTGTCGACCGCCTTCAGGCCGCCAAACCGCATGGTGAGGCCTGACACCGTTAGCATCAGCCTCGCCCTTGCTCGACCAGTTCGGGGGGAATCTCCTTCAGTCTGGTCAGCGCCACGCTGGGGGTGCGGCCGGAAACAAGGCCCCTCGGGCGCACCACCATCATGACGACGAGCGCCAGGCCGAAAATTAGCATACGATACAGCGGCAGTTCACCGGCGATGCCGGAAAACATCTCGCTGTTCAATTGATCGCCTAGGAAACTCAGGAAATCGCGCAACGCCTCCAATCCGCCGATCATGACGATGGCGGCCAGCGCGACGCCGAGTTGGCTGCCCAGGCCGCCGAGGACGACGATCGCCAGAACGGTGGCGGATTCGATGAAGCTAAAGCTTTCCGGGCTGATGAAGGCCTGGCGGGTGGCGAAGAAGGCGCCGGCGAAACCGCCGAACATGGCGCCGATGCCGAACGCCGTCAGCTTGGTGTTGCGGACGTTGATGCCGAGCGAGCGGCAGGCGATCTCGTCCTCGCGGAGTGCCTCCCACGCACGGCCAAGCGGCAGGCGGCGGAGGCGGAGGGAGACCCAGTTGGTCAGGAGCGCGAGTCCCAGGATGACGTAGTAGAGGAAGATGATGCGTTGGATGACCGCGGGCTCGATGTTGAAGAAGCCGCCGAAGGTGCGTGGGCCGCCGTCCATGCTGAATGTGAGGCCGAACAGGGTGGGGCGCGGGATGCCGCTGATGCCGTTGGGGCCGTTGGTCAGGGAGACCCAGTTGATCATAATGATGCGGATAATCTCGCCGAAGGCCAGGGTGACGATGGCCAGATAGTCGCCGCGCAGGCGCAGGACGGGGAAGCCGAGCATGACGCCCCACAGCGCCGCGAGGATGCCGGCCAGCGGCAGGCAGACCCAGAAGCCCAGCCCGAAAGTCGTGGCGAGAAGCGCGTAGGAGTAGGCGCCGACGGCGTAGAATGCGACGTAGCCGAGGTCGAGCAGCCCAGCCAGGCCGACGACGATGTTCAGGCCCCAGCCTAGCATGATGTAGGTCAGGACAAGGGTGCCGAGGTCGATGTAGTAACGCGATCCGGTGAAGGGTAGCGCGATCGCCGCGACCAGCAGGACCGGCGCGACGAATTTCCCCGTTCGGGCGAGCCGTTCGGCAAATGCGCGATTGGCTCGGGTGGGTTCGGCGCGCGCGCGACCGCGCCAGACCAGGATCAGCGAGGCGGCCGAAGAAGACCATGCCGACGACGACAATTGTAGCGACAGGGCGGACAGTGAGGGAGAGGCCGTGCTCTCCGTTGGTGGTGACCAAGCCGATGAGCGGGGCGAACAGGCCGAGGGCGACGGCGGCGGAGAGGAAGGCATCGCGGAGAGCGATCACGCGCTCGCCCTCATACTTTCTCCACGTCGGCGCGCCCGAGGATACCGGTGGGCATGAAGATCAGCACAATGATCAGGATGGAGAAGGCCGCTACGTCCTTGTATTCGACGCTGAAATAGGCTGACCAGAACACCTCGATCAGGCCGATCAGCAGGCCGCCGAGCACGGCGCCCGGCAGGCTGCCGATGCCGCCGAGAACTGCGGCGGTAAAGGCTTTGATGCCGGCGACGAAGCCGATGTAGAAATCGATCACGCCGTAGTAAAGCAGGAACATGAAGCCGGCGACGGCGGCCAGGGCGGCGCCGATGACGAACGTGAGGCTGATCGTGCGGTCGGTGTCGATGCCCAGCAGGCTGGCCATTTTCAGATCCTGCTCGCAAGCGCGCATGGTCCGGCCGAGCGGGGTCTTTGTCACCAGCCAGGTGAAGATGCCCAGGATAGTGACAGTGATGACGACAATGGCGATCTGCATCCAGGACAGCCGTACCGCGAAGCCGCCCTGATCCATGATTTGGATGCCGCCGGGGATGATCGCGTCGATCGGTTTGACCCGGGCGCCCTGGCTGACCTGGACGAAATTTTGCAGCGTGATCGACATGCCGATGGCGCTGATCAGCGGCGCGAGGCGGAATGAACCTCGGAGCGGGCGGTAGGCGACGCGCTCGATGGTCCAGCCGATACAGTGCGGCGATGCCAGCGGCGAACAACAGGGTCACCGCCAGGGCCAGCGGGACGGAGGTAATGCCTAGCGCGGACAGGAGCAGCAGAGCGATCAGGGAGAGAAAGGAGCCCGACCATGAACACGTCGCCATGGGCGAAGTTGATCATGCCGATGATGCCGTAAACCATGGTGTAGCCGACGGCGATCAGGCCGTAGATCATGCCGAGCGTGACGCCGTTGATGAGCTGCTGCAGGGCGTAGGCCAATCGCGCTCCGATTCCGGTGTTGGACGCGATGCAACCATGCGGGAGGCGCATGGCGCAAGGATGATCAGGGGCTTCCGATCGCCGCGGGCACCCGGCACTTCCAGTCGCGCGAGATCAGAGACGCACCCGCCGCAGAGCCATACCGAACATAAGCCAGGTCGCGCCTTGCACTATTAACTCAACGCCGATCAGCGTGCCGAGGACCCACAGCCCGGACCACGGAAAGCTCGCATAGAGCAAGAAGCCGATCAGGACGCTGATCAACCCGCTGAGTGCCATCAGCCACCAGCCGTTCATCTCGCGATGGCGCACTGCGACGACGATGCGCAAAATGCCACCAATCATGAGGGCGACGATCAGGAACAGGGTGATTACCAAGGCCCCCTGCACCGGTTCGTTCATGATTAGCAGGCCGCCGACTGCATAGACGATGCCGCCCAGCATACTCAGCAGGAAGCCGGACCAGGTCTTCACCATAAAGGCGTGGACCACCTGGAAGACGCCGCCCACCAGGAGCATCGCGCCGATGAATATAGTACTGATCAGCGTCACTACTACTACATCACCGAGCGCAAGTACGCCCAACAGCAGCAGCACCACGCCGAGTGCCACGAACCAACCCCATTTGCTCGCCACATGGGTATAACCGAGACCGCCGCCCGACTTGGCTAATTCGCTACTCGACATTTGCCCCTCGCTTCCGTGCTCGCCGCCACCCCGGAGAGCCGGCGCGACATTGGGCGCCATCCGGGTTTCCATTTATATTCTACACCCTTGGCGCCACGGGCAAATCCCCTATCACGCGAAGTGATGGGCTCGCGTTTCGTTGGGCGGCGAAGTTTGGCCAACGGCGCCTTCATCCCGAGGGTCACGGGGACCGTGATGCGCAGTCGCGCTTCCCGCCGTGGATTGCGGTTCGGCCCGTGACATTGCCGAGGGTCGCCGTGCCGGAGTGACCAAAGTGCCCCAGCCCTGGGCGTCGACTGTTGCCCTTGCTGGCCAATGGGAATTTCTACTTTTCGGTAAGGCGAGTTGAGGACGGGGCGTTGGTTTCCAGCGCCCGAGCATAGGCTGGGCGAGCCGTTACGCGCTCATTGTAGGCGAGGACGGTTTCTGCCACTCGAACGCCGTATCGCACCGCCCAGGTGATGCAGGTTGAAAGCAGGATGTCCGCGGCGGTGAAGCGGTCGCCCAGAATGAACTTTGGGGCGGAGTCCAAGGCCCGCTCGACGGTCCGCATTTGTTTCTGGAAATAGGCGGCAGCGGCCTCATTCGCGATTGGCGCTTCGCCGTAAATATGGCCCAGGTCGCCGTGACGGCGGATCACATACAGCGAGGTCGCGTCCAGTTCGCTGATAACAAAGAAGCACCATTCCAGGCACCGTGCGCGTTCCCGCATATCGGCGGGAAGCAGCCTGTTGTGATCGTCCGCGTAGGCGTCCGACAGATAGGTGATGATCGCGGCACTCTCTGTCAGAACGAGGCCATCATCCTGAAGTAATGGCACTTTCTGACGAGCGCTGAGTGCGGTGAACTCCGGGGTTTGCGTTTCGCCGGTGCGCGGCAGGATGGGGCGGAGTTCGAAGGTGAGGTCAAGCTCGTGAAGGGCCCAGTGTGGGCGGATGGTCCGACTGGTCCCGACGCCCCACAGGATGCGCTGATTGGCCACGCGTCTATCCCGCGGCCTTAGCGGCGCGCGACGTCTTCAGGGTCTGGATTTCGTCATCGGCGTAGCCGGCCTCGGCCAGGATCGCATCGGTGTGCTGGCCGATGCGGGGGGCGGGGCCGCCGATGCGCGCCGGGGTGCCGTCGAAGCGGGCGGCGGGCCGGGGCTGGCGGACGGTGCCGAGCGTTGGCTGGTCCAGCAGTTCGATCAGTCCGTTGTTGACCACCTGGACATCGTTCATCACCTCGGCGCGCATGAGGACGGGGGCACATGGCACCTCTGCTGCGTCGAGGCGATCCAGCCATTGCTGGCTGCGTCCGGCGGCAAGGATCTCGGCGATCAGGGTCAGCCGGTCCGCAGCGTTCCGCGATCGCGCGGCGGGCGTCTTGAAGCGCGGGTCGTCGATCCAGTTGGGACGGTCGATGACTTCGCACAGTCCTCGCCATTCGGCATCGGAGAGCGATCCGACGGTGATGTAGCCATCCATGGTCTTGAAGATCAGGTCTGGGCGTGGCGGCGGTTGGGGCGCGTTTTCCTGGCCGACCACGGTGTACTGCGTCATTGCCTCGGGCCATAGGAAGGCGACCATGGTGTCGAGCATCGACAGGCGGATGTGCTGGCCCTGGCCGGTTCGCCCGCGCGCCACGAGAGCCGCGCAGATCGACTGCGCCGCGTATACCGCCGTGGTTTTGTCGGCGACGATGGTCCGGATCATGTTCGGCCGTCCGGTTTTCTGATCGGCCTGGAGGTCGGCGAGGCCGGACAGCGATTGGATCACCGGGTCATAAACCCGTTTCTTGACGTAAGGACCCGTGTCGCCGACGCCGGAGATCGATACGTAGATCAATCCAGTATTCGTGGCACGCAATGCCGGTTCGCCCAAACCGAGGCGCTCCATTGTTCCGGGGCGAAAATTTTGCACCAGAACGTCAGCCCGGGCGATCAGCCGGCGCAGTGCCTGTAGCGCCGCCGGTTGCTTTAGGTCGAGTGCGATCGAACGCTTGCCACGATTGGCGGAGACGAACATCGCGGTGAACTCGCCGTCGCCGGCGGTGCGGCGGGCGATTTCGCCACCGGGCGGCTCGACCTTGACGACGTCGGCACCCTGATCGGCCAGGATCATCGTGCAGACGGGGCCTGAAATGACCGTGGTCAGGTCGATGACCCGGATGCCTTGAAGCGGGCCTGGCATCACCAATTCTCCGACCATGGGCGCAGATCGAGCTCGTGGGTCCAGGCGTCAGGCGGTTGGCAGTGGAGCATCCAATAGTTTTCCGCGATCGAGTCCGGGTTGAGGATCGAGGCGGTGGCTTTGCGGGCCTCGTAGGTGTCCGGGGCGCGCTGGCGGGTGAAATCGGTGTCGATGGCGCCGTCGACGACGACGTGGGCGACGTGGATGCCCTCGGGGCCGAGTTCGCGCGCCATGCTTTGCGCCAGGGCTCGGAGTGCGTGCTTGCCGCCGGCGAAGGCGGCATATCCCGACCCGCCGCGGACGCTGGCCGTGGCGCCGGTGAACAGGATCGTGCCTCGCCGGCGGGGGACCATGACCTTTGCCGCCTCGCGTCCGGCGAGGAAGCCGGCCAGGGCGCACATCTCCCACACCTTGGTGTAGACGCGGGTGGTTGTTTCACGGATCGGAAAGCGCACGTTGCCCCCGACGTTGAAGGAAACGACCTCGATCGGGCCGATATCGCGCTCGATGGTTTCGAATAGGGCGCTCGCTGCTTCCTCGCGTCTGGCATCGCTGCCGAAAGCGCGGGCGGCGCCCCCATCCTGTTCAATGCGTTGAACGAGAGGCGCCAACTGGTCGCCGTGGCGGCGGGTGACGCAGGTGAAAAAGCCCTCGCGGGCGAACCGGCGGGCGATTGCGCCGCCGGTCGAATCGCCGGCGCCGATCACCAGAGCAACTTTGGTTCGCGGCATTTGGACGAGCCCTCTTACGGTTGCATCATGCTAGCGTGCCGTCTCGCGCGGAACCTGTCAATTCTGGCGTTTGGCGCTATCGGGCTGTTCGAAGCGCGGGTCAGCTTTTGCCGGCGTAGCTTTTGGCCATACCCTCGCCGGGTTCGGCCTGTGGACCGAATGGCATAATCGGATAGCGCAACCCTGCCTTCGACAACCCCTGCAATCCGGTCACGGCGCGCAGCAGATCGGCGGGAGGGCAGGCCATCAGCATCTCGTCGTCTGCCACGCCGCCGTAACGGCGTTCGGCGTAGCACGGGATCGACAAGCTGACCTTCCGGTTCTTCAGCGCGCTGCCCCAGCTATCGGCGCAGGCGCTTTCGCCGGTGATGCTAAAGTCGTAACGCTGGTAATTGCGCCACTGCAGCCCGTTGATGAACAGGATCATCTGCGCCGGGTTACCGTAGAACAGGCACACATCGGGCGGGCTGAGACGTGCTGTCCGCAGCGGCGAGATGGCCAGGCCGTGATAGGTGCCAGGAGATACGCGCGGCATCTGCGCCTGATGCGCCGCAGCGGCTTCGCGCTTCTCAAACCACACGCCCTCCATCTTGCGACCGGAGGTGTAGATCTCGCCGGGGGCGTCCAACCCGATCACGCTGCTACAGCTTGAGAACGGCGGGACGTTCTCCGTGGTGATGCCGAGGGTGAAGCCGGCCATCCGGGACTGGGTGACCAGTTGGCAAGTGGAGTAGGTTTTCCCTTTGGCGGGCCTTCGGAGGCCGGGAATGGCTTCCATTTCCGCGATGTCCTCGAACAGCTTCATGCCGATGGGGAAGGTGCGCAGGCGCAGCAGTTGGTTAAGCTGCTCGGCCAGATCGGCGATGACCTTGCCGTCCAGAGCCGTTGTCTCGGGCATGTCGTTCATGGCTGCTCCTCCTGCCCGCCATGCTGGCACGAGCCCGGCGGGAACGGAAATATGGGCGGCAATCGGGGCGACAGGTGTCGGGGGTCAACATTACTGTTGACGCGAGAATTGTCCGGGCATTATACGGACATGCGCGAGCCGAACCCTCGGCCGCCGAAATGATGGATCTTCTGATGCCAACGACCCTGGAACGCGAAACCAAAGCAGAGCGCATGGAAGTACGCCTCACCCAAGCCACCAAATCGCTCCTCACCCACGCCGCGCATGTGCGCCACACGACCGTGTCAGAGTTTCTGATTTCCAGCGCGGTTCGGGCCGCGGAGGATGTTCTGGTCGCGCCTCGCGTATTCGAGATCGGGACGGAGCACGGCTGGAAGACCTTGGCCGATCTGTTGGACCCGGCGCCAGAGGCGACCCCGAATCCCAAACTGGCGGTTCTGCTGCGAGAAGCCGCCGTCGCGCGTGGCTGAGGTCGCGATCGAGGCGTTGCGACAAAAGCATGATCTGTCGTCCTTCACCTGCGGCGTGTCGGCATTGGACGGATGGTTGCGCACTCGGGCGTGGCGCAACCAGACGACGGGCGATTCCCGCACCTTCGTGATCGCGCCGCAGGGACGGGTGCTCGGCTACTACGCGCTCTCGACGGCGTCGGCCGTCAGGGTTGGCCTGCCCGGATCATTGCGGCGCAACGCGCCTGATCCGGTGCCGTTGTTGCTGTTAGGACAACTCGCGGTGGATGTGACCCAGCACGGCAAGGGCCTCGGTCGGCGGCTGCTGGGGGATGCCTGTCTGCGCAGCCTGGATGTGCTGCGTCGGGCTGGGTTTCGGGCCCTGGCGACACATCCGATCAACGAGGCGGCCGCCCGGTTTTATGCACGGTTTGGGTTCATGACCGTACCGGACTCAACACCCCCACTGATGGTATTGGCCACCAACATGCTCGCGGCGGCGTCGCCGCGGGAGGGTCCTTGAGGCTTCACGTTCCATGCCGCACGTGCGAGCGTCCGAACGTACGCACGAAGCGCCGCAGTCCGGCGATCTGCTGCCGAAGCCAGGTTCCGGTGGCGAGCGCTTCCTCGCCCGACGGATCACCGGTCGGCACATAATTCGCGGCGAAGTCCGCCGTGCCGAACAGCATGTCCCACCAGGGCAAAACCGCGCCGTAGTTGCAGCTTCGATCACCTACCGCCCGCACCCCGTGATGCGCACGATGGAACCGCGGAGAGATCAGCAGGCGGTCGCCCAGCCAGCCGAACGACAGCCGCACATTGGCGTGCGACAGTGACTCGAGGAACCGCAGCACCAGGACCAGCAGCGGAAATTGCAACGGCGGCACGCCGATCAGCAGCGCGATCACGCCGAACCAGACGAACGCAATCAGGTCATCCAACACGTGGTTGCGGTCGTCCGACCAGAACGTCATCTGCCGCTGCGCGTGATGCAGCGAGTGCAACGCCCACCACCAGCGGAACTGGTGCGCCAGCCAGTGCCGGACATAGTCGGCAAAATCCAGAATGATCGCATAGATCACGAAGGTCAGAACCTGCTGCCCCAGCAGAAACGGAAAGAGGCCCTCGAGCGTGGGAGGGACCCAACCCTGGTCGGTTATCCAGCCGCTGAGCGAGACCTGGGCGCGATAGAACAGCACGTAGGTGACAAACGGCAGGATGCCGACGCGCGACAGCACGGTGTAGGCGATGTCGACCCACACCGCCTTGTTGTCGGGCCAGCGCTCGACCGGGCGCCAGTGCTCGAGCGGCAGGCAAACGGCGAAGGTCACCGCGACCTGTACCGCGCCATACACCGCGAACAGCGCCCAGCCATAGGACACATCCTCCCAGTTCATCAGTCCGAACTGATAGAGGGCGGGGATCAGCAGGTGCTCTTCCAGCCATCCAGCGGTGAGGTCGAACGGATCGCTCATTTAGCGGCTGGATACCACCGTGGGCGACGGGGCGTTCGGGTTCAGGAACAATCCATGCGGCGATCGGCCGACGTCGATCGTCTCATAGGAGCCGGTGGCCGGGTCGAGCACCGCCACCTTCTCCGCCCAGCGCCGCGTGATCCAGATTTTTCCATTCGGCGCGAAGGCCAGATCGTCGGGGCCGCCGGGAATATTGTAGGTGCGGATCGGCTTCAGCGTGGTGCTGTCGAGCGAGACGGTAGTGCCGCCGGCGCGGTTGTTGACCCACAGGATTTTGCCATCCGGCGACAAGAACAACTGATGTGCCCCCTTGCCGGTCTCGATGTGGGCCACGACCTTGCCGGTGGCCGGATCGGCGGCCGCCAGGTAGTCCGTCCCCATATCCGCTACCAGCACCCGGCCGTTCAGCCATAGGACGCCGGCGGGGGTCTTGCCGATCGGCACGATCCATTTCTCGGTCATGGTGCGGAGATCGAACGCCGCGAGCTTGTCGCTGTCCTGCAAACTGACGAAAACGGTCGAGGAATCCGGCGAATAAGCCAGATGGCTCGGTGTCGCCACGACCGGGAAGCGCTTAAGCAGTTTCATCGTGGCGGCGTCGTAGACGTCAACCTGGTTTCGCGCCAGGCCGTTTACCGTCAGGAACTTGAGCGTCCGGACTGAAGCCCAGCTGGTAGGGATCGGTCACCGGAAGACGCTTCTGCACCTCGCCGGAGTTGGGGTCGAGAAACAGCATCTGATTGCCCGCCGTGTCGCCGACCAGCAGGCTGCGGCCGTCCGGGCTGAGGGCCAGGTGATGCGGCTCCCGCAGGGTCGGGATGCGGCGCACTTCCTTCAGCGTGGCCATGTCGATCACGCTGACCGATGCGCCGTTGGAATTGACGACGAAGGCGATGCCGGCCGCCCAGCCGGAAGCGGAGCACGACGATGGTGGCGAAACTCAGTGAAAACAAGAGGAAAAGGCGCCGCATAGCCTGGAATTCTCCCGCGGGGATGGCGGCTTTCCCTACGCCACAAGCGCGGAATCGGGCAAGGCTATTCGGGTTCCGGCCGGGCAAACACCGCGGTGGCGAACGCGAACATCACGCAGGCTGGGGTCGAGATCAGCACGTTGTCGGTAAACGCCAGAGCGGCGAGGGCGAGAAACGCGAGCCGCATGATCCGCCGATCTGACGGCCATAAGTGACGTGTATGCACAATCGTCCATCCGACGAACAGCGCGATCAACAGTGTCTCCCCAACCACACCGCCCTCGACTTTGAAGCGGAGGTACTCGTTGTGTGCGGCCCAGGTGTGCAGCAACTGCGCGATCCGGCCTTCAGGCGAGATC
The DNA here is from genome assembly GCA_963832865.1 of uncultured Pseudomonadota bacterium. GTDB lineage: Bacteria > Pseudomonadota > Alphaproteobacteria > Acetobacterales > Acetobacteraceae > Rhodopila. Next base: position 35,629 of record CAWHWH010000048.1, on the reverse strand, counting down.
ACTGCGTTGCCGGAGCCGATGCCCCACCCGAACCAAGGGGATTGCGCGGCGGCATTCTCGAAGCTGGGCCACAGCAGTTCCCGGCCGCTGAGATTGGCGGTATCGTTCACTGCAACATTGAACAGCCGGATGTCTCCCAGATCACCGGCCAGCAGGATCAGAACGGGTACCATCGCGAGACCCATGCAGACCAGCAACTGCCGGTCACGGGCCGCGAAGACGCGAGATCGGATGGAGAGCAGGCTGATGGCCGTCACCGCCACGGCGTATGCGGCCGGTCCTCGGGCGCCGGTCAGCACCAGGATCAGGAAGTTGACGACCAGCAGCAGCAGGTCGCCGCGGCGACCCTCGCGGTAGAGTTGGATCAGACAGGCGTAGATCGCCGGCAGGCATACGTTGGCCAGGAACGCGGGGTGGCCCAAACCGGCGAGGCGGGCGCCACCGCTGTCCACGAACAAAGGTCTGATATCGGCTGCCGCCAGCGGCAGGCAGGCCACGACGGCTACCAGCGGGCACCATTTGGTCGCTCGGATGATCGCCTCGGCCCAGGATCGGGGAACTCGAACAAAGCAGAAGACGAAAGGGGCCACGGACCCGATCATGGAGCGCAGAGAATCCACCACCGTTATCCCGGGATACAGTCCGTGCGCCAGGCCGACGGCGGTCATCACCAGAAACGCCCATGCTGGGCAGAGCGGGTCCGCGCGTGGTCCGAAGCGCACCATGCAGAGGAACCCGAGGCCGATTTCGATCCCTTTCACGACCGCGATGGCAGGTTGAAAGGCGTCTTCTCCGACCAGGTCGCGGAGCGCCATCTCCAGGGTCAAGCTGGTCACCAGCAGCCAGGCCACACAGAAGGCGGTCGGAAAGCAAAACGCCAGGAAGACGACGGCGACTACGACCGACGCCAGCAAGAGGGACCCGAATAGCGGCGGGACGATCAAGCCGCAGGCGAGGGAAGCGACCAACAGCGCGGCGGCGGCGCCGAGGATGACGCTGTCGGGTCGAGTAAGACGATCGAGCATCGGACGCCGGTATGCCGGAAAAGTATGAAGAAAAGGTTGACACGGCTAGCCGGGCCGGTGGCCAAGGGCATGCGAGCGGCAGTCGTTACGCGCCCGAGCAGAGCTGGAAGTCGGACGCAACGTTGCGACCAGAGCGATGTGGCGTGACGAACCGGGAGCGCTGGAAGACTGCCGTGGAGGAAACGGTCCCGAATGTGGGTACGATGAGCTGGCCGGATCAGGAGAAATTAGAACGCGACCACCTGGCGCGCTTAGTAAGTCCATTTGATTTTGTGCCGGCATAAATACGATAGTCTCAACTTGGTATTACAACTCCTCCTGTAAAAGAATATTTAGACTTTAGCTATTCCCGGCTCCCTGGCAAACATTCTGTCGGTTGCCGAGGGCGGTGAAAAGAACCGTGGAGGTCGCTGAATCACCTGGATCGGCAAATTCAAATTGAATCGCATCCCCGCGCTCGCCGAACGCCCATCGGGCGTTGCGTCCGTCATATCTTGGGATGTGGAGCGCCGGCCGGCGCTCGGCGCCGAGGCTTCGTCGCTACACCCGCATTGGCATCAGGACGTAAAGCGCGCTGGCATCCCCGGCGTCCTGGACCACGGTCGGTGCGGAGCCATCGGCAAAGCGAAATTCCACCTGTTCGGGAATCTGGTCGGTGATGTCGTTCAGGTAGCGTGCCTGGAAGCCAATCTCCAGCGGGCCTGCGTCGTATTTGACGTGATCTCCATCCAGTTCCTCAGTCGCGGTGCCTTGTTCAGGGCTAGATGCGGACAACACCAGCAGATCGCGCGCAAGCGTAAGCTTCACCGGCCGTGACCGCTCGGACGAGATCGCCGCGACCCGCCCGACAGCGTCAGCGAAATCCTTCTTGCCGACACGCAACACCTTGTCGTTGCCGCGCGGAATGACGCGCTCGTATTCCGGGAAGGTGCCGTCGATCAGTTTACTGGTGAGCAGCATCTGATCGGCGCGGAACTGGATGCGGGTGTCGGAGAGCGCGACCTCGACGTTGCCGGTGACCTCATCGAGCAGCTTGCGAAGTTCGTTGACGGTTTTTCGCGGGATGATCACGCCCGGCATCGCGGCGGCGCCCTCCGGCAGCGGTTCCTCCACGCGGGCGAGGCGGTGCCCGTCGGTGGCGACCGCGCGCAGCACCGGGGTTCCGCCGCTATCGGCGTGATGCAGATAGATGCCGTTCAAGTAGTAGCGGGTTTCCTCCGTGCTGATAGCGAACTTGGTACGGTCGATCAGGGCTCGGAGGGTCTGCGCGGCGAGGCCGAACTTGTGCGGCAGGCTGCCGGCGGTCATCGAGGGGAAATCCTCGACCGGCAGAACCGTCAGCTTCGTGTCGTAGCGGCCGGCGCGCAGCGCGAGTTGTGCATCGCCACCGGGATGGTCGAGTTCGACCTCGGCTCCGTCCGGCAGTTTGCGGACGATTTCATAGAGGGTCGCCGCCGGAGCCGTGCAGGCGCCATTGCGGGCGGACGCGGCGGGCACGTCCTCAACGATCGCGATCTCCATGTCGGTGGCCGTCAGCGTGAGGTTTCCATCGCGCACCGCGATCATGACATTTGCCAGGATGGGGATCGTGTTGCGCCGCTCAACCACGCTTTGGACGTGGGCCAGCGCCTTGATCAAGGTGGCGCGGTCGGCCTTGAGCTTCATGGTCAGTGTCCTAACTGGGGTCCGGCCCCCGCTTCTGGCCCCCGAACGGCGGGGAAGCAAGCGAATTGCAATCGCGAGTGTAGCAATAGGGGGGAAGGTCCGCCAAGGACCGTTATGCGTTCCATGGGGTTCCACCACGGTTTTCCGCCAGTTGACGCGACCGGTGCACCGGCCCGTCGCCGTCCTGATGGCGGGTAGCATCGCGGCGCCTGAGCCCTATGTCTGATTTATAACCTTTGCTGGGATCCGCACAATGGCTGCACCAGAAAACCTGCTAGGGCGCGAGACCTCCCCTTATCTTCTCCAGCATGCCGACAATCCTGTGCATTGGCGCCCGTGGGGCACGGCGGCGCTGCTCGAGGCCAAGGCGGCCAACAAGCCGATCCTGGTCTCGATCGGTTATGCCGCGTGCCATTGGTGCCACGTCATGGCGCATGAGTCGTTCGAGGACCCCGACACCGCGGCGCTGATGAACAGACTGTTCGTCGCAGTCAAGATCGATCGCGAGGAACGTCCTGACATCGACCAGATCTACATGTCCGCGCTACACGCGCTCGGCGAGCAAGGCGGCTGGCCGCTGACGATGTTCACGACGCCGGACGGAGTTCCGTTCTGGGGGGGCACCTATTTCCCACCGGAGCCGCGGTGGGGTCGGCCATCGTTTCGGCAGGTGCTGCAAGGGGTGGCCGACGCGTTTCACTCCGGGGCGGAAGCGGTCACGCAGAACACCAAGGCGCTGACGCAGTTCCTGGAGCGGCAGGCAGCGGCGTCCGTGGGAGACGCGCCCGGGCCTGCGCAACTCGATGTCGTTGCGCAGGCCTATCTGCGCATGACCGACCCGGAGTTTGGCGGCCTGCGCGGCGCGCCGAAATTCCCCAATCCGCCGATCTACCGCTTCCTCTGGCAGGATTCGTTTCGCAGCGGTCGGACGCAGGCCCGGGATGCGCTGCATCTAATGCTGGAGCGTATGTCGCAAGGCGGGATCTATGACCACCTCGGCGGTGGCTTCGCCCGCTACTCGACCGACGAGGTCTGGCTGGTGCCGCACTTCGAGAAGATGTTGTACGACAACGCGCAGTTGCTTGAGCTGCTGGCGCTCGCGCACGCCGATCGACCCAATCCGCTGTATGCGCGGCGAGCGACGGAGACGGTCGGCTGGATGATGCGCGACATGAGCGCGCAGCGCGTCGACGGATTGGCAGCTTTCGCGGCGTCGGAAGATGCCGACAGCGAGGGCGAAGAGGGCCGCTTTTACGTCTGGTCCGAGGCTGAGGTGGATGCCCTGCTGGGTCTCGAAGCAGCGGCGTTCAAGCAAGCCTACGACGTGACCGCGTCCGGCAATTGGGAGGGGCACACCATCCTGCGCAGGATCACAACGCCCGGTTCGCCGGATCAGGAGGCTCGACTCGGCAGCACCAGGGAGGTGCTGTTCAGGGCCCGGGAAAATCGGGTGCGGCCAGGATGGGACGACAAGGTGCTGGCGGATTGGAACGGGCTGGCGATTGCCGCCCTGGTGCGTTGCGCGGCGGTGTTTGGCCAGACCGCATGGCTGGGCCGGGCGCGCGAGGCGTTCGACTTCATCTTGACCCAGATGACCGCCGGGCATGGCGGTGTCGAGCATGCATGGCGGCTCGGCCGGGTCACGGCACCGGGTTTGATCGAAGATCAGGCCGCGATGGCACGTGCGGCCCTCGCCCTCTATGAGGCGACAGGTGAGAACGGCTACCTCGCAGTTGCCGAGCGGCTGGCGAATGCGGCGCAGGAAGCGTTCGGCGACTCGCATGGCGGGTTCTTCACGACTGCAGCCGGTGCGGTGGACGTGCCGTTGAGCCGGCCTCGCTCGGCCGCGGACAACGCCACGCCTTCCGGCAACGGGATGATGGCCGAGGTCCTGGGCCGACTGTTCCACCTGACGGGCGACGAGGGTTGGCGGGCGCGCGCGGGTGCGGCGCTCAGGGCGTTCAGTGGCCAGCCGGATCAGTTGTCTGGCATGCCGACGATGCTGGCGGCCGCCGATCTGCTTGAGGAAGGTGCCAGCGTGGTGGTCGTGGGCGCCAATTCGGCCGCGTTGGTGGCGGCGGCGTTGAGTGCGCCCGATCCGGCCGTGATGGTGCTCCGGGCGCCAGATAGTGGTTGGCTGCCGGCCAGCCATCCTGCCCACGGCAAAGCGCCGCCGCCGGACGGCGCGGCGGCTTATGTGTGCCGGCGGAACGTGTGCGGCTTGCCGATGACGGATGCCGCGGCCCTAACGCAAGCGTTGCGCACGCGTGTTTGACTGTGGGATACGCCGTCGGGGTCATCCAACGGCGTTAAGCCTTTTGAGGTGAGTTCGGTGTCGAGCCGGCCTTGACGAAGCAAGGCGGTAACCCCACGCGAACCCCGCACCCGGAGAGAGCGAATGGATGCATCCGCGACCGAAGCCGCGCCGGCCGACGCCTCGCCCGCGGATCGCCCGCTAACTGCCGCGGGCGCGCTGGCGGCGCTTGGCATCGTCTACGGCGACCTCGGAACCAGCCCGCTTTACACCTACCAGACGATCGTCGGTTCGGTCGGCGGACACCCGTCCGCTGAGGACGCTCTGGGGCTGCTCTCGCTGGTCGTATGGTCACTGATCATCATCGTATCGATCAAATACTGTGTCTTCGTGATGCGGGCGGATAACCATGGCGAGGGAGGCATCTTGGCGCTGATGGCGCTGGTAACCGGCCGAGCAGGGCGATCAGGTGGGGCGCTGGTGGTGGCTGGGCTGTTCGGGGCGGCGCTGCTCTACGGCGATGGAGTTATCACGCCGGCGATCTCAGTGCTTAGCGCGCTGGAGGGCATCAACGTCGTTACCGACGCCTTCAAGCCTTATGTCCTGCCGGCCGCTTTGGTCGTGCTGCTGCTATTGTTTGGGGCGCAGAGTAGAGGAACCGCCCGTATCGGCCAGGTTTTCGGTCCGGTGATGTTGCTGTGGTTCGCGGTGATCGCGGTGTTAGGGCTGTCGGGCGTATTGCGCCGGCCAGAGGTCGTGCTCGCGGTCGACCCGAGGCATGCTGTCCGATTCGTTCTCGCGCACGGTCTCCATACATTCGTCGTGCTCGGGGGCGTGTTCCTGGCGCTTACCGGTGGCGAGGCATTGTATGCCGACATGGGCCATTTCGGTCGTAGGCCGATCCGGTCGTCCTGGTATGGCGTCGTGTTGCCGGCGCTGCTGCTTTGCTATGCTGGCCAGACCGCGTTGCTGCTGGAGAACCCCGGTCTCGAGGGTAACCCATTCTTTCAGCTCGCCCCGCATTGGGCGGTGGTACCCCTGGTGGTCCTGGCGACATTTGCCACGATCATTGCGAGCCAGGCGATCATTACCGGCGCGTTCTCGCTGACCCGGCAGGCGATGCAGCTTAACTGGTTCCCCGGCCTGAACATCCATCAAACCTCGGACAAGGAATACGGCCAGATCTACGTGCCCGTGGTGAACTGGGTAATGATGGTCTGCACGCTGTTCCTGACCTTCAGCTTTGGCAGCTCGGACAAGCTTGCCGGAGCGTACGGCACCGCTGTCTCGACCACGATGCTGCTAACCACGGCGTTGCTGTTCAACGCCATGCGGGATATCTGGCGCTGGCCGACGGTCGTCGCGCTGCTGGTGAGCGGCGTGTTTTTGCTGATCGACCTGGCGTTTTTTGGTGCTAACCTGCTGAAGATTCGGGAGGGCGGCTGGATCCCGCTGCTGTTGGGCGCGCTGATTTTCCTGGTGATGACCACGTGGCGCCGAGGGATCGACGCGATACGCCGGATCCAGTCGCAGAAACCGGAAGCCATAGGTGAGTTCCTCGCGCAGCTGAAGAATGGGACGATCGCCCGCGTGCCCGGCACGGCGGTGTTTTTCAGCCGCTTCGAAACCGCCATACCGCCTGTCATGATCCGTCATGTCGCTCAGATGAAGGCCTTGCAGGAGACGGTGATCAGCCTGACGGTGCGATTCGAGGAATACCCCCGGGTTCCGTTGGACAAGCGCGCCGAGGTCGAAAAGGTCGCCGAGGGATTGTGGCACGTCACCATCCGGTTTGGCTTTGTCGAGCGTCCCAACGTGACAGCCGCACTCGCTTGTGCCGAGGAAAAAGGCTGCCCCCTCGATTTGGACGACGCTGTCTATTTCGCGTCCCATGACGACGTCGTGCGTAGTGCCAATCCGCCTCGCCTGCCAGCGTGGCGCCGCATGCTGTTCGCGGTGATGTACCGCAATGCCGTTCGCACGCCCGACCGGTTCGATCTGCCGGCAGACACATTCCTGGAGGTAGGGCGGCAGATCGCGCTGTAAGAAAGGGAAGCCCGGCAATTGGAGCGGACACAGAAAATGCGACACGGCAACACGCTGATGAAGCACTAGAAAATTATCATGCTTTTAGAACACTGAAGACTTGGGAACCTTTGACGGGTTGTCCGGCCGCCGATAGAGTGAACCTTCGCTTTTGGCCGTCGGCGGCAAACGCCGGGCGGGCGGCGAGGCGTTCAGCAAAGCCCACCGGAAAATCGGTTTGGGCAATCAAAATCAATATAGGGAGAGCACGATGTCGGAAACTGTTCATATCCATCCATCCGTGGATTCCGGTGTGAAGCCAGGCGCCGCCAATTTTAGCGGCGGGACCCTGGTCTGCAAATGCACGCAAGATCCGGTAAAGGTCAGGATAGAAGGCTCGATCTCCTACAACCATGCATGCGGGTGCACGAAATGCTGGAAGCCGGCGGGCACGGACTTCTCGATTGTCGCGGTCGTTCCCCGCGATAAGCTGCAGGTCACGCAGAACGAGAACAAACTGCAGATTGTGGATCCCTCGGCGGCTATCCAGCGGTACGCGTGCAAGGGTTGCGGCGTCCACATGTATGGCCGAATCGAAAACAAGAACCATCCTTTCTATGGTTTCGACTTCATCCACCCTGAACTGTTCCAGGAATCCGGGTGGCCGCCGCCGGAGTTCGCGGCGTTTGTTTCCTCCATCATTGAATCCGGTGTTGCACCGGAAAAGATGGGGGCGATCCGCAGCCGGCTGAAGGGGCTTGGGCTCGAACCCTATGACTGCTTGTCACCGCCTTTGATGGATGCCATCGCGACGCATGTCGCCAAGGCCGCTGGCGTAAAGCCGCATTGATTTCTTGACTTGGAGGGCCGCCTGAGGGCGGCCCCGTCTCTTGACGATGCACTAATAAGTCACAACCGTCCGGATGCTCTCGCCGCGCCGCATGAGGTCGAAGCCGTCGTTTATCTTCTCGAACGGCAGTATATGCGTGATCAGATCGTCGATATTTATTTTCTTATCCATGTACCAGTCGACGATTCGCGGCACGTCGGTTCGACCACGGGCTCCACCGAACGCTGTACCCATCCATACTCGTCCGGTAACAAGTTGGAATGGGCGAGTAGAGATTTCCTGTCCGCTGCCAGCGACTCCAATGATGATCGACTTGCCCCAACCGCGATGGGCGCATTCCAGCGCCTGGCGCATGACCTTGGTGCTGCCGATACATTCGAACGAATAGTCAGCTCCCCCTTTGGTCAGATCCACCAGGTACGGCACCAAATCACCCTGCACCTCGTTCGGGTTTACGAAATGGGTCATGCCGAATTTCTCGGCGATCTCCCGCCGGCGAGGATTGAGATCTACGCCAACGATCATTTCGGCGCCGGCCATTCGGGCACCTTGAAGGACATTCAGGCCGATACCGCCAAGGCCAAAGACGACTACGCGCGCGCCGGGTTCCACTTTGGCGGTATTTATGACCGCTCCGATACCGGTCGTGACGCCACAGCCGATGTAGCACACTTTTTCGAATGGAGCGTCCTGTCGGATCTTCGCCAACGCGATCTCAGGCAGGACGGTGAAGTTGGAGAAAGTGGAGGTGCCCATATAATGCATCACCGGCGCACCGCCCGTAGAGAAGCGGCTGCTGCCGTCCGGCATAAGCCCCTTGCCCTGCGTGGCGCGGATGGCGACGCACAGATTGGTCTTGCGCGAGAGGCAGTATTCGCACTGCCTGCATTCCGGTGTGTACAGCGGAATAACGTGGTCGTCCTTTTTCAGGGACGTAACGCCGGGGCCGACATCCACGACCACGCCCGCGCCTTCGTGACCGAGGATAGCCGGAAAAATCCCCTCGGGGTCAGCACCCGAGAGCGTGAACTCATCCGTGTGACAGATCCCGGTAGCCTTTATTTCAACCAATACCTCCCCAGCATGCGGACCTTCGAGTTCCACTGTTTCCAGGCTCAAGGGCTGGCCTGCCTGACGTGCAACAGCAGCGCGGGTTTGCATAAGAGTATCTCCGGTTGGTCCGCCTCCTGTTCAGGTGGTGGAGCCGTCAGTTTTTCTTTGATCCGTCCTCATTGAATTGTGAGAGATACGCAATGACATCTTGCCGCTTCTTGTCGTCCTTGAGACCGGGGAAAATCATCTTGGTATGAGGAACGACCGCCTGGGGATTGGCCAAATATTTATCCAGCTCTTCGGGTGTCCAGACGATGCCGGAGTCCTTATTTGCCGGCGAATATTCAAAGCCCGGGTAAGTACCTGCCTTCCGGCCAACAACACCGCTCAACACTGGACCGATAGCGTTCTTCGCGTTGGGCCCGATTTGGTGGCAGGCTTTGCAAACAAGAAAGTCCTTCTGGCCGGCGGCCGCGTCCTGCGCGTGCGCCGACGTTGCAAGGCCAACCAGTATCGCAGATGCGACAAGATATGAACGTATCACAAATCCTCCCTTAGCTCGCTCTTAGACGGCTGGCGAGACGTTCAAGGTGTGTGGGCACTCTGTCAATGCCGCCCCCACTCATTCGTTCAAATCTTCCCGTCTTCTTGATCCGGCCAGGCGCAGTGCCAGCGCGTAACCCGATAGGCTGGATGTTCGCCGACCCATTGGGCGAGGTAGGGCTGCGCCTGCATCATACAGCTTTGCAGCGAGCCGGAGGTCTGAAACAACACGTGATACTCGTGGCACGAGCTGGGATTGGCCAGGGCGCACGCCAGTAGGATGAGATCGACCAGGTTCATGGATAGTCTCTGCGAACAATCAATAATTTATCGCATTTAGCCATATCGCCAATCAGGCTTCATCGCCATTCGGACGGATGCAGTCTGTTGCGCAAAAGGTAGGACAAGCCGCGCGACCAGGATTCGTCGGTATTGCCGCGGATGTCTACGCTGCCGGCGGCGACCACCCGGCCGGTCGCGACGTCCCGCGCCACAACATTGATATTGAGTATCAGATTGGAGACCTTTTGCACCCAGCCCGTCACCGAGATCTTCGCGCCAGCCTTACGCGCAAGATCCACGTCGCAGCCGTTGCAGGTTCGCATGTCCAAATCCCGAGCCCGACCGGCGACAGCCCGCAGATCCACCATTGCGCAGCAGCCGGACTCTTCAAGCATGGTACGCAATTCGGCATCGAGCGCGCTAAGGCGGTGCTGTTCGGCTGGCTCAGTCCCCTGAACCTGACCTTGCAGACTGGTGTCATCGAAGGCGAAGTCGAACACGGCGGTTGGTGACGGATCTGTTGCCGCAACGGCTGTTGCAGCGCAGCACCCGCATAAAAGGACCGCATATGGCCAATTCTTCATGCCAAAACTCCTGTCGAGGGTGCGAGTTACCCACCAGTCGTGTTGCTGCCGGGAGACAGGTTCCGCATACTGGGTTTATGGAACGTCCAGACCCGCCGCAAAGTGACGGCCTCACCCGGCGCGGGTTGATCACAAGTGTGGCCGGCGCCGCGCTGGCCAGGCCAGTAGGGGAAGCCGACGCCGCCGGTGCGACGGTCGGGGTGGGCTATCTCCGATGGACCGAGCGGCGTCCGACGATTTCATTGCTTGACAAGCCGGCCGCGGATGATGGTCTGGCTGGTGCACAGCTTGCCATCAGCGACAACAATACGACCGGGCGTTTCCTCGGTCAGCAGTTCGCATTGATCGACGCCCCGGTACGTGAAGGCGATGACCTGGTTGATATCCTTGGGAAAACGGTGACCGAAGGCACCGCGTTGTTGCTGACGGATGTTCCGATGCAGCAGCTTTTGGCGGTTGCCGGCGCTGCCAGTGCCAAAGGGGCGACCCTGTTCAACATCGCCGCGCCGGACGATGCACTGCGACAGGAATCGTGTCGCAGCAATGTGATTCACGTCGCACCGTCCCGGGCCATGCTGGCCGATGCGTTAGGGCAATATCTGGTCTGGAAGAAGTGGACGCACTGGGTGCTGGCTTATGGCTCCCACCCCGAGGATGACTTGCTGGCGGATGCGTACCGGCGATCCGCCAAGCGCTTCGGGGCACGCATTGTGAAGGACCTCCAATACAAGGACACCGGCGGCGCGCGGCAAACCGATTCCGGAGTGGTGCAAACGCAGCAGCAAATGCCGGTTTTTACACAGGGATTGCCCGACTACGACGTTCTTGTGACTGCCGATGAGAACGAGGTGTTCGCGGGCTACCTACCATATCGGACTTGGGATGCGCGTCCCGTCGTCGGATCAGCGGGCTTGCGTCCTGTCTCCTGGAGTTCGAGCAGTGAATCCTGGGGTGGCGCGCAGCTTCAGGATCGCTTCATCCACCTGGCCCATCGCCGGATGACGCCGCTCGATATGCAAGCCTGGACCGCGTGCCGCATGATCGGCGAAGCAGCGAGCCGCAGCGGGTCGACCGATCCCGCGAACATCATCCAGAACATGAAGAGCCCCGATTTCGGCATCGCTGCCTACAAAGGGCAAAAACTCACTCTCCGAGACTGGGACCTGCAGCTTCGGCAGCCAATTCTGCTGGACGACGGACGATCGGTGGTCTCCATCTCGCCGCAACCAGGCTTCCTGCATCAGGTCACCGAGCTCGATACGCTCGGTTTCGATCGTCCGGAAACGCGGTGTAAGCTGTGATGCACGGCCGGCTTCCGCTTCTGGTCCTGATCCTGCTTCCGCTTGGCTCCGTACCAGCCGCGGCTTATATGGCATACGTAACGAACGAGCGGGACAATACCTTGAGCGCGATCGATCTCGACCAGATGAAGACGGTGCGGACCGTGCCGGTGGGCCAGCGGCCACGCGGTATCACGATGACCAAGGATGGCGGGGAAATACTGGTCTGCGCCAGCGACGACGATACCATTCAGATCATCGACCCGAAGAGCCTGCGCGTGATCGGTGATCTGCCGTCTGGCCCGGATCCCGAAACGTTTGCCCTGCATATGTCAGGCAACCCGCTATATGTATCGAATGAGAACGACAACATGGTCACGGTGATAGACGTGGCCACGCGGAAGATGCTCGATCAGATCCCGACCGGTGTGGAGCCGGAGGGTATGGCCGTTAGCCCCGACGGAAAGACGTTCGTCAACACATCCGAAACCACCAACATGGCGCACTTCTTTGATTTCGCCACGCGCAAGATGGTGGCGAGCGTGTTGGTCGGCGCTCGTCCTAGGGTTGCTCAATTCAAGCCTGACGGATCGGAGGTCTGGGTGTCGTCGGAACTTGGCGGGATGGTCAGCGTAATCGATGCTGAAAAGCACGTGGTGACGCACAAGATCGAGTTCGCGGTGCAAGGTCTGCGGGCGGAAGGTATCCAGCCGGTGGGTATCCGCTTCACGAAAGACGGTGCCACCGCCTTTGTCGCTCTCGGTCCGGCGAACCGAGTGGCGGTGATCGACACCAAGACCTACACCGTGAAGAAGTATTTACTGGTTGGCCAACGCGTTTGGCAGATGGCGTTAACGCCTGACGGCAAAGACCTTCTTACGACCAACGGGTTGTCCAACGACGTGTCGGTCATCGACGTCGCATCGTTGGAGGTGGTGAAGTCGATTCCGGTGGGACGCCTGCCCTGGGGGATCGTGGTGGGACCGCAATGACCATGTTGAACCCCGCGCTCGCCGTAAATGGTGTCAGTCATGCTTACGGCGCTAGGAAAGCGCTGGACGACGTCAGCCTGGTCGTTCCGCAGGCGCGTTTCACCGCGCTGTTGGGGCTGAACGGCGCCGGCAAGACGACGCTTTTTTCTCTGATCACCCGGCTTTACGACACGCGGCACGGATCGATCGACGTGCTGGGCCACCGCGTTTCCCGCGAACCGGGTGAGGCTCTGCGCAGACTCGGGGTGGTGTTCCAGGCCCGAACCCTCGATCTCGATCTTTCGGTCATGGACAACCTGCTCTATCACGCCGCGCTGCACGGTATCGGTGGCCGTGACGCACGCCGCCGAGCGGAGGGCGCGCTGCAGGACATCGAGCTGGCGGACCGGGCGCGCGATGCCGCGCGCAAATTGTCAGGCGGGCAGATGCGCCGGGTGGAAATTGCGCGCGCGCTGCTGCATGAGCCACGGGTGCTGGTGCTGGATGAACCCACGGTCGGCCTGGATGTGAGTTCCAAGTCCCTGATCGTGCGGCACGTCCGATCGCTGGTCCGGGAACGGGGGGTCGCCGTCCTTTGGGCGACCCATCTGCTGGACGAGGTCGCGGACGACGATGCGGTGGTGGTGTTGCACCGGGGCCGCGTCGTGGCTGCCGGGGATGTTTCCACGGTCATCGAAACCGCCCACAGCATCGACATGCGTTCGGCGTTCATCGCCCTCACCGGCGGCGGCAGGGAAGATACAGAATGAGCGTAAGCGTCGTCATCAGCCGAGGTTTCACGGCGGGCCAATACCTGATTTGCCTGCGCGGGATTGTCTGGCGTGAAACTTTGCGCTTCGTGCATCAGCGTGGGCGTTTTATCTCGGCTATTGTTCGGCCATTGGTCTGGCTGTTCATCTTTGCCGCCGGCTTCCGGCAGATTCTCGGTGTTTCGATTATCCCGCCGTATGACACCTACGTGCTCTACGACGTCTACGTATCGCCGGGACTGGTGGCGATGATCCAACTGTTCAATGGCATGCAATCTTCCTTGTCGATGGTCTACGACCGGGAAATGGGCAACATGCGCATGCTGCTGGTCAGCCCGTTTCCCCGCTGGTACCTGCTGCTCGGAAAGCTGCTGGCCAGCACATCGGTGTCCTTGCTTCAGGTGTTTGCCTACCTGGTGATCGCCTGGCTGTGGGGCTCACAGGCACCGCCGTGGGGCTACGTCGCGGTCATTCCCGCGCTGATCCTGACCGGCATGATGTTCGGCTCATTGGGTATGCTGCTGTCGTCCGGCATCAAGCAATTAGAGAACTTTGCCGGTGTGATGAACTTCGTGATCTTCCCGATGTTTTTCGCATCTTCGGCACTGTATCCGCTGTGGCTGGTGCAGCAATCAAGCCCGGTGGTGTATTTCATCTGCCGGTTGAACCCGTTCACCTATGCTGTTGAACTCATTCGCTTCGCGCTTGTACCTTGAAGTGGATTGGATGTCGCTGGCGGTGGTTGCATGCGCAACCACGGTCTTCACGCTCGGCGCCATCTTCGCTTACGACCCGGCCCGCGGTCTTGTCGCGCGCCGGGGAGGACCAGGATGATCCGGCGTGCGATCATCGGCGCCGCCCTGATCGCACCGACGCTAAGTTTCGCTCAACCGCCCGGTGCACGCGACCCCAACTGGCCCTGTCAGCAGATCAAGGTTTCGGAAATGTCATTGGCTACGGTCTGGTCGGGGCCGCCCGTCGATCCGCGGGACGCCACGTGGAAAGATAACCAGGCGGTCGCCGATCTTGTGGCGACCTTGGCACCGCGGCGAGAGCCGATAGACCGGGCGCAAACGCTGCTGCATGACTTCGCGCAGCATGCCGGGGAGCAAAAGCAGGCTCAGTTATTGCAGGTGCTTGTAGGGTTATTCGATGTTCTGGACCAGGAGCGCGGCAGCGTCATCGCGGGTCTGGATCGATTTGGACAACGGCAAAAGGAGCTAGCGGCGGAGCTCCGTGAGGACAACGAGAAGCTGCGGACACTACTGGCGGAGCCCTCGGCCGATCCGGCGGCGGTGCAACAGAAGACGCAGCAAGTGAAGTGGGCGGCCGAGGTGTTTCAGGATCGCCGCCAGGCCTTGAGCTACGCCTGTGACGTGCCGACCAAGATCGAACAGCGGCTGTTCGCGCTTGCGCATCAGATCCAGCAGGAACTGGAGTGATCACTCGGTTTCCGAGGGGCGTGTCACGGGCTGACGCTCCTCGGTGGGGAAGCCTTTCGCTGTCCAGCCGTCGGTGCCGTCGCGGTACCACGCAACGTCGGTGTAACCGAGGGTCATGGCCCGTTTCGCCGCGTTCCACGACATCCAGCAATTTTCGAGGCAGTAGAACACCAGCATGCGGCCTTGATTCCCGGCGGAAGCCTGGGCGAGACCATGTGCGAAATATGCCTCCATGACGGGTGGGAGAACGCCGTAGCCGGTATCCGGCAGCCAGATGCTGTTTGGGATATCGAGGCGCGGTTTGGGGTGCCAGATGGTAGAGGGCGGCAGCCCCTGAGGTCGCGGCGGACGGGGCAACACGTCGATAAACGCCGCCTGTCGCTCGACCCATAAGGTATGGGCTTCATCCGTGGTCAAGACCTTGGCGCCTCGCAAGGTCGCCGGAGTTGGAGCGCGATAGGAATCCATCCGATAGTCTGACGGTTCCGCGGGCGCGTCGGTTTCCGGCGCAGCGCCCAATAGTAAAACCGAGCAGGCCGTTAGCAGCGTCCGTCGGGTGTTCATTGCGCCTTGAGCTTGCCCTGCTCATCGAGCAACGGGACGCCATAATCCACTAAGATCCGGTCGATTTCTGGCTGGTTCGCGGCGATCAGCCGGTTGAGCTTGCGCTTCCAATCCTGATCGGTTCTGCGCACACCCATCGCGATGCGGAAGTCCATCTGGCCATCCTCCTTCAGCAGAGGCACGACGGTCAGATGCGGGGTTGCATGCAGTGCGTAGTAACCTGCCATCGGACCCCACAGCACGCCGGCGTCGATCCGACCCGCGATCAGGTCATCCGTCATCATCTGAGGCGATGAAGTCGCCCGAGTATCGACCGTGAGGGGATACGGCTTGGCCTGAGCCATCAGCCCAATTCTTGTGAGGACTGTTGCAGGCGGTGTACCTGCCACGATACCAATCCGCTTGTCCTTGAGTCGTGGATCCTCCAGCAACTCAATACCGTCCAACCCGCTTTCCGGCTTGAAAATCAGGGCGTAGGTCGTGCGGTAGTAAGGATTGGTGGTCTGCACCATGGTGTCGCCGACAGCAGTACCAATTATCACGTCGCAACGCAGCGCATTCAGGGTGTTGCGGACGAAGCCGATGACTTGAGGGTAGTAAGTGTAACTCGTGGGCTCGTTCAATTTGCGCGCGAACAGTTCGGCCAGCTTGTTTTCGAAGCCTTCGCCTTGCTCGTCCGAGAAGGGAAGGGCGCGCGGATCAGCACAGACCCGGAATGCCTTGGGATCGACCAATTCCACGGATTCCCCAAGACCGGGGGCCTGAGCCAGGGCGTGGTGCATAAGCAACGGGGCAAGCACCAGAGCCAGATGCCAGACAAGCCGCCTCCGAGTGGGTATCGGCGTGGGTGCTTTACTCATTTTATCCCATACAGGCATCTTCGGCCTTCTCAAATCCGGCCGGCTTCGGCGCGTGCTTTTCTGGACGGCCACGTCCCATCGCGCCATCGCCGCGGGCGCGAAGATAACTGTAAATCTCGTCGATGAAACACATGACGTTCTTGTTGTCGCCTTGCGCCGGCATGACGAGATTCTGGGATGACGACACAGCCTTTTTGCCGCTCGCGACGGTTGAATAGAAGTCCGAATAGGTCAGATGCTTCATGGAATCCGTCAGCGCCGGCGCATAGGTGGAGCCCATTCCATCGGGGCCGTGGCAACGCAGACACTCGGACGAATACCGTGTAAACCCAATATAGGTGTACCAGTCGACGGTGCCATCAGCCTCGATTTTGAAGGTGGGATTACCCTCCTTGTCGGTCCACTTGCCGTCATCGGATTTTACCGCAGCGGGGTCGCCCGCTCCATCTTCTACGGCGTAAACGAAACCCGTAGGCAAGACCAACAACGCGGACACGGTCACAGCCACACGCAAGACACGTTGCATCACGCGCTTCCTAATTTTGGATTTAAGCAAAACGCCGGCTCCGAGGCTGGGACCCCGGAGCCGGCCACGAAAAGCAAGCCGCCCGACGTTGATCAGCTCGGCGGAAGAGCGAACACGGTCAATGCACCGCCGAGCGAGGTATAGTCGTTCAGGGCCGCGTATCCGCCAACGGCGCCCAATCCCGCGTGCGGGTCGGTCAATCCGGCCGCCAGGCCAATCCCTGCCCAGCCGCCAACCCCGGAAAGCACCGCGACGTACTGCCTTCCGGCGTGCTCGTAGGTCATGACGTTCCCGATGATGCCGGACGGGGTCTTGAACTTGTACAGTTCTTTGCCCGTCTTGGCATCAACCGCCTTCAGGTAGCCTTCCAAAGTGCCGTAGAACACAACGCCGCCCTTGGTCGCCAAGGCGCCCGACCATACAGAGAATTGCTCGGGGTCCGACCACACAATCTTGCCGGCTTTCGCATCCCAGGCGATGAAATTGCCCATGTTGTTGCCGCCCGGGGCCGGATACATCGTCAGCGTCGCGCCAACGTAG
The DNA here is from genome assembly GCA_963832865.1 of uncultured Pseudomonadota bacterium. Taxonomy (GTDB): domain Bacteria; phylum Pseudomonadota; class Alphaproteobacteria; order Acetobacterales; family Acetobacteraceae; genus Rhodopila. The sequence goes on along the minus strand of CAWHWH010000048.1, from coordinate 18,395 downwards.
GGCTGTCCGGCGGTGTAGGACACCCGGAAAGGCTCGTAATCCATGCAAACGTGGTTGGTCGGTACGTAGAACAATCCGGTATCCGGCGAGAAGGCCGCCGGTTGCTCATCCTTGGTGCCAAGAGCGGCCGGACAGACACCCTGGGTGTTGGTATCCTCACCATTATGTTCGGTGGAGTACTTCGCCACGACCTCCGGCCGGCCATAGTTCGGACTGGACTTGTCCATATCGACCTTGGTCGCCCAGTTTACCGCCGGATCGTATTTGGCAGCGACCAGTAGTTCGCCGGTGCCACGATCAAGGGTATAGCCAAAGCCGTTGCGGTCGAAATGCACCAGCACATGACGCATCTGGCCGCCGATCTCCTGATCCGCGAGGATCATTTCATTGATGCCGTCGAAGTCCCATTCATCGTGCGGCGTCATCTGGTAGACCCACTTCGCCTCACCGGTGTCAGGATTGCGGGCAAAAATCGTCATTGAGTACTTGTTGTCGCCGGGGCGCTGTTTCGGGTTCCAGGTCGAAGGGTTGCCGGTGCCATAATAGATCAGATTGAGTTGCGGGTCGTACGAGTACCAGCCCCAGGTAGCGCCACCGCCGATCTTCCACTGATCGCCCTGCCAGCTCTTGAGGCTGCTATCCGCACCGATGGGCTTGCCCAGGGAGGTGGTCTTCTGCGGATCCACGAGGATGTCTTTATCCGGACCTTCCGAATAGGCGCGCCAGATCTCCTTGCCGTCCTTGACGGAGAAGGCCGCAAGCCATCCCTTAACGCCAAATTCGCCACCCGATACGCCGACATAGACCTTATCTTTCACCACCATCGGCGCGTCGGTCCCGGTCGCGCCCTTGGATGGGTCATCCGTCTTCACCGACCAGGCGACTTTTCCGGTTTTTGCGTCGAGTGCCACCAGGGTGGTGTCGGCCTGATGCAGGAAGATCTTGCCATCGCCGTAGGCGACGCCGCGGTTCACGGTATCACAGCACATCACCGGGATGACGTTGGGGTCCTGCTTCGGTTCATACTTCCACAGGATCTTGCCGTCTTGATTGAGATCAAGGGCGAAGACGGCGTTGGGGAATGGTGTGTGCACATACATCACGTCGCCCACGACCAGTGGAGCCCCTTCATGCCCGCGTAGCACGCCGGTCGAGAACGTCCACGCGACCTGCAGCTTGCCGACATTGCTGGCGTTGATCTGGCTGAGCGTGGAGTAGCGCTGGTTGTCGTAGGTATTCGTCGGCATCACGACGTTCGCGGCGTTCTTCTCCATCTTAAGGAGATCGTCGCCGCCGGCTGTCTGCGCATGTGGGGTGCCCATCATCAAAAGAGATGACAGGATGGTTCCTGCCGCGAGATGCCGCGACAACGTGCTTTTCATTGATTTCCTCCTTTGGGGGCCACTTTTAGGTCCGGCAGCCTGCCAGCGGAATTCGTCGGCTTAATCCGACGCCCGGCGCAAGGTGACCTTCCGGCATGTTTTGAACGCCAGACACGGGAGTCTCTTGTGCGTTGCAAGAAACTTTTACCGGATACCCGTGACCGTTGTAATCTCCGACGCCCTCAATCGTGAGCATCGGCTGCGTTCGGTCAAGCACCGGCATCGGGAATCGACCCGGCATCACACAATGTTAAGTCCGTCTGCTCCGCCTGCTGCCCGAAATCCAATGGAACAATCGCCGGGAGAAAAACGTCTATGACCACCCGCGTCATGCCGCGCCATCTTTCCTCCATGGCCGTTTTGCTCATCGCTTTGATGGCGCGAGACGTGGCTACTTCGCAGGCGCAAACTACTTTGAAAGATGACAGTTTCTTAATCACAGTAGCTGATGGCGACTACGCACATTTTGGACAAGTCGCGCTGACAAACTCGACAAACGGTGGGGACATCGCGAACCTCGGCGTCATCGTCGGGCGTCAGGCTGTCGCGGTTGTCGATACCGGAGGCAGTGTAAAGGTTGGGCAGGCGCTTCTGGCGGCGATTCGCGTGATCACCGACAAGCCGGTTCGCTATGTGATCAATACGCATGAGCACCCCGACCACATTTTCGGCAATGCCGCTTTCGGCGACGGCGTAACCTTCGTGGGCCACCACAATCTGCCGGCGGAAATGCTGAAGCGCGGCGACTTTTATCTGCATTCATTCCGCGATGTCCTTGGTCCTGAAGCGATCGAGCAGGTTCGGATCGTGGCTCCGACCTTACTGGTTACGGATCAGATGACGCTCGATCTTGGCGACAGGCGCCTGCGTCTGACCGCCTGGAATCCGGCCGCGCACACAGACTGTGATCTGACGGTGCTGGACGAGGCAACCGGTGTTCTGTTCTCGGGCGACCTGGTCTTCCTGCAGCACGTGCCGGTGCTGGACGGCAGTTTGCCTGGCTGGTTGTCTGTTTTGTCGCGCCTCGCGGAACTACCGGCCAGGATCGTGGTGCCTGGGCACGGCCGGACGGTCGCTCCCTGGCCGCAGGCTTTGGATGACGAGCGGCGCTACCTGAAGGTGCTCGCCGACGACACGCGGCGCCTGATCGCGGCGGGCATCCCGATCGGGCAGGCGGTGTACCAGATCGGCGTATCGGAACGCGATCGGTGGGCACTGTTCGACGATTATAACGCGCGAAACGCGACCGCCGCGTTCAGCGAACTGGAATGGGAGTAGCGCCCTTGTGCGCCGACCCCGACGAAGCGCCGCGACAACCGGTTCACCTCTCCTCGGGCCGCGGCACGAACGCACCGGGCGAGATCAGACCGGGAGTGACATAGGCGTAATGCAGGGCATCCATCATGCTCCACAGCACATCGCATTTGAACGTCAGCGTATCCAGCACCTGCTGCTGTTGTTCGGGCGTCCGCGCATGCTGCTTTACCCAGTCAAGCGCGAATACCGCGTCACGCTGTGCCTGCGGTGGCCGCTTGTCGAAATATGAAAGGATCTCTGGCGTTATATAGTCGTAGTTTGCCAACATGCCCGCCATGCGTTCGCTGATGATCTGCGGCGAGAACATCTCCGTCAGGCAGGACGCGACCGCCTCCAGCATGCTGCGCTCGCGGACGTAGCGCACATATGCCTGGACCGCGAAACGCGTGGCCGGCAACAGCAGGCGCGTGGAGATGACGTCCGCCCGATCCAGTCCCAACCCATCGGTCAGCTTGAGCCAGCGTTCGATACCGCCGGGCCGGTGATCGTCGCCATCATGATCCTCGAGCCGCTTGCGCCACTCGCGCCGCAGCGCCGGATCCTCGCATCGCCCGATCAGCGAGCCGTCCTTCAGCGGGATCATCGCCTGATAGTAATATCGATTGAGCGCCCACGCCTGAACCTGACCCTTGCTGCACTTGCCGGTGTGCAGCATCCGGTGGAACGGATGGTGGATGTGATAGCGTTTGGCGCCAATTTCACGCAGCCTGGCTTCGAGTTCGTCAGCGGTCAGCAGATCGCTCACAGGCGTACCTCCATGCCGTCGTAGGCGACTTCGAAGCCGGCGGCCTCGACTTGCCGCCGTTGCGGTGAATTCGCTCAACAGGATCGGATTGGTGTTGTTGATATGCAAAAAAATGCGCCGCGCCGGAAGGTCAGCAAGGCGGCCAAGCGTTCCCCTAGGACCGCTTATTGGCACATGGCCCATGCGTGTACCGGTTTTGGCGCCGAGACCTGCCTCGATCATCTCGTCATCGGTGAACAGGGTGCCGTCGAAGAACAGCACATTGGTATCGCGCAGCTGGGCGAGGACGGCGTCGGTGATGTCGGCGCAGGCGGGCGCCACGATCACGCTACGGCCGCTTGCCTGGAGCAGGGCAGCGTAGGTCGGACCGGCCTCGGGCTCCGTCGCTCCTGGGGTTTCGCGATAGAGAGGAATTTTCCCCGGCATCGGCAGTATGGTCAGCGTCAGATTTCCACCGACACGAAATTTGTTGCATAGGCTCGACCGGCACGCGCTGCACGAGCGCGGGATCGAGAACCGCAAACACATCGTTGTCCGCCAAAACATTGAGCAGGGCCGCCGGAGCATAAACAGTGAACGGTTGCCGTTCGCGCAATACCAGCAGACCGGCTATCGCGTCGATGTCCCCATTGATCAGGACAACACCGGTGATCGGTGAATCACGGCCGCCGGTTCGCGGCCACAGCAGTGGGTTTTCCGATATTTGCTGACGCAGGTCGGGAGAGGCACCTACGATCAGCCAGCCCTCGCCGTCGCCAGTGACCGCGACACTCGCCTGAGTCGCGGGGCGAACCCGAGGGTCGCCGTGCCTGACGAGACGACACTGTGAACATCCGCAGTTCCACTGTGGAAAGCCGCCACCCGCTGCTGCACCAAGAACCAGGGCGGTCGGGGTCGTTGGACGTTCAACCATTCGTGAAGGGAGAAGTAAGCGCTAGATCCAAGCGGCAGGGCATCCGTTCAATTTCCGTACCTATGCAAATCGGGCGCGGAACCGGGGGTATCCATGCCATTGGCCGTCTCCAGCTTGTTGCTTTTTCCGTCCGCGACGATTGGGCGTTTCGGGATCGCGCCTTCATATCGAATATACACGCCTGGGGTACGTGCTAAAATGTCCAGCGGATTGCGATATTCGGGAAAGCAGTTCGGGAGGGATCACAAAAATGCGAACGGTGCAGTGTCTGACGCGGCGGGGCTCGATCATGACGGCTGTGGCTCTGGGGTTCGCCGGGCGCGCCGCCAACGCTCAGGCGCCGGCCGAAGCCGACCCGTGGCCATCGCTGGCCGAGCAGATTTTCGGCAAGCAGGCCATCGCGGACGGGAGCAGTGTGCTGGCGATCGATGCGCCTTACCGCGCCGAAGATGCCGCAGTGGTCCCGGTGAGCGTGCACAACATACTCCCGGTAGGCGATAACCGCCGCATTCAAAGCATCACCCTGGTGATAGACGAAAATCCATCACCGCTGGCAGCGAAGTTCTCGTTGGGCGAAACCAGTGGATTACGTACCTTGTCGACGCGTGTTCGGGTGGATTCCTATACGAACATCCATGCGGTCGCCGAGATGGCGGATGGCGGGCTATTCGCGGCTGAGCGCTTCGTGAAAGCGGCCGGTGGATGTTCTGCTCCAGCCGCCAAGCAGGAGGCAAATCCCATCCCGAGTGGAACCATGCGGGTTCGGCAGTTCGGCTCAGTTCCCGGTTCTGACAATCGGGTGGTCCAATTGATGATCAGGCATCCAAATTACTCCGGCATGCAGATGGATCAGGTGACCCGATTGTATGTCCCAGCGCATTTCGTCTCGACGGTCAGAATCTGGCAGGGTGACGATCTGCTGCTCGCTATCGAGAGCGGGATTTCAATTTCGGAAAATCCGGAGTTCCGTTTCGATTACCACCCCAACGGCGCGACCGAGTTTCGGGCGGAGGCTCAAGACAATGAGGGCGAGTGCTTCAAGGAAACTTGGTCCGTCGCGCGCGCCTGACCGGGTTACGAAAATCAGCGCTACGACCGCCGCCGGGTCATCCGATGAAAGGGGCTGCACGCACGGCGGCTAGAAGCAGCGGATTTCGGCTTCTGCCTGCGCCTCCTCCAGGTCGCGAACCATATCGTTTGCGATGCTGCTGCGGAACATCTCGCCGAGATAGCCGCCACCGCCTCGACGCATCCGAAACACGGTTTCCGCCTGCTCATATTTGTCGTACGGTAGATCCGAGGCGATCACGTCGATGGAGCACGAGCACTGCCGCAATGCCTCCTGTGTCTGGCCATTGCTTGCCATGCAGGCAAAGACATACTCGGCGCGTGCCTGGGTTGGATAGTCGTTTGCCTCGCCGGCACCGGCCGACATCGCGGATGTGGCGCAACATGCCAGCAGTAGGGCAACACCTGATCGGAGCAACAGCATTCCAGTGACCTACTCAATTACCCGCCCCGGTCATCTTAGCGCCATGCGGCACGATGTGGGCAACGTACCGCAAGCCAAGGGCGTTTACCGCCGCGGCTTTCTCGCGGGCGGAGCGGCCGTCGTGGCGGGCGGAATACCGGCCTGGGCCTTTGCCTCTCCGAGCGTGCGGCTAGGCGTCCTGCAGTTCGGCACGGTGCAATGGGTTGGAGACGTCATCCAAAGACATGCGTTGGACAGCGTAAACGGTTTCGCACTGTCTACGGTGACGCTCGCCAATTCCGATGCAGGACGAGTAGCGCTGATGGCCGGCGCCACCGATGTCGTCGTTACTGATTGGATGTTCGTGGCGGGTCAGCGCGCAGCCGGGACGAAACTCTGCTTCGCGCCGTTCTCGGGTTCCACCGGCGGCATCATGGTGGCGGGCGCGTCGCCGATCCGGTCGTTGGCCGATCTCGCGCATCGAAGGCTGGGCGTGGCCGGCGGTTCGGTAGATAAATCCTGGCTGATCGTGCGGGCGGCGGCCAAAGCCTCGGCCGGCTTCGACCTGAGCGATGCGGCAGATGTTGTTTACGGGGCGCCCCCGCTATTGAATGCCAAGCTGATGCAGGGTGAACTGGACGCGGTCCTGACCTTCTGGAATTTCGCCGCACGGCTGGAGGCGGCCAATTATCGCCAGGTCATTTCTGTTGACGATTGCGCCCGGGGGCTGGGCCTGCCCGCGGCGATGTCTCTGGTCGGCTTTGTCTTTCATGAGGATTGGGCAAACCGGAACGCGGCTGCGATCAATGGCTTTCTGACCGCCGCCGCGGCCGCTGACGACATGCTGGCTTCCTCCGGCTCTGAGTGGCAGTCGATCCGGCCGCTGATGGACGCCCCCGACGAGGCGCTTTTTCAACGATTGAAGCAACGCTTTGTCGAGGGAGTCGCGCACCCCTCGGCCGAGCTACAGGAACGCGCCGCGACGCAGCTGTTCGACGTGCTGCTGCGCACCGGGGGCACCCACGCCACAAGCGGACTGGAGCAACTTCCGCCGGGGATTTTCTGGCCGACCCCACCAACTCATGGTTGACATAGCGGTCCGGAGCGGCTTCCCGATTTACGGGCTCTTCACCGGCCGGTCCACCCGGACCCTGTCGCTGATCGCCCTTGTCCTGATGTGGTGGGGGGCTGCGTATGTGGCGGCATCGCCGCAGTCGTTGCCAGGCCCGGTTCCGGTGCTTGTCTTCGCGTGGCGCGAGATCCTGGACGGAGCGTTACCATGGAATGTCGCGATCACCCTGGCGCGCGTCATCGCGGCTTTCATCATTGCCATGCTCGTCGGCGGCGTGCTCGGTTATCTGGCCGGACGGTCGCGGCGTGTCGATGCGTTCCTCGATCCATGGGCTGTAGTCGCACTCAACCTACCGCTGCTGGTGGTCGTGGTGTTGGCTTACATCTGGATCGGGCTGAACGACACAGCCGCGATCGTAGCGGTCGCTGTCGCCAAAGCCCCCACGGTTTTCGTCACGATGCGTGAAGGAACGCGCACGCTCGATCGAGGGCTTGAGGAACTCGGTTTGGTGTACCGGCTACCGCGCGGGCGTCGGTTGCGGCGGATAGAACTGCCTCAATTGCTACCCTTTGTTGCTGCTTCGGCGCGCAGCGGGTTGTCCATCACCTGGAAAATCGTGCTCGTAGTCGAGTTGCTTGGTAGGCCGAATGGGATCGGGTTTATCCTGAATCTTTATTTTCAGAACTTCAACGTGACCGGCATCCTGGCGTACGGCCTGACCTTCGCCGCGATCATGCTGGTGATTGAAACAGCGGTGCTGCAGCCGTGGGAACGACACACGAGCGCCTGGCGCCGCCATGCTTGAGGTGAAGATTCGGGCGAAGGAATTTCGCTCATCAAGAGGTGACACACGGCAAATCCTGCGCGACGTCGCTTTCGCCGCCGCGCCGGGAGAGGTGCTCGCGCTTCTGGGCCCTTCGGGCATCGGGAAAAGCACCATTCTTCGGATCACGCTGGGCCTCGACCGAGATTTCGAAGGCAGCGTTCAGCTGCCGCCGGGCCGGTTGGGTGTCATGTTCCAGGAGCCGCGGCTGCTGCCCTGGCTGTCGGTAGAAGACAACCTGCGTCTTGTGCTACCCGCTAATTGGGCGGCAGCACCAGACATCGGAGCGCTACTTAGCGAGGTGCTACTGCCGCCGATTCCGAACTTACTGCCGTCCGCGCTGTCCCTGGGTATGGCGCGGCGCGTGGCGCTGGCGCGGGCGCTTGTGGTCGACCCCGCGATCTTGGTGCTGGACGAACCATTCGCATCACTCGACCAGAGCCTGGCCACGACGCTAGGCGTGCGGATCGTCGACCGGGTTCGGCGCCGCGGCACGTTGGTCGTGCTATCTACGCATGACATCGATCAGGCGCTGGCGATGTCCACTCGAATCCTCGTCATCGCCGGGGAACCGGCCAGTCTGGTGGAGGATATCGCCGTACCTAGGCGCGATGACGACGAAACGGCGAACGCCGGGCTGCGCCAGAGCCTGCTGAGCCGGTTTAGCTTCCTGGGCAGAGGCGGGTCCTGACCCAGCGTCGTTCGGTTCCCGGAACCGATACTTGCTGACTACGACCCACCGGGACAAATCGCTTCATCGCTTTCATTTCCGGTTTTGCGGTCGGTCAATGGCGAGGAAGCGGCGCCTTGGCAGGCCTTTCATCGATTTCTGCGTTTAGGTTTGATTCCATTTCCTCCGCCAGTTTTATTTATATCGAACGTGAGGCGCAACGACCTGAAAGCCGGTCGTGCTGGTCGCGCGGATGATCGTTTTGACCTCCGGGCATACAGGCAGCCGCTGAGGCGGGTTGAAGACGAAACAAATCCCGCGCTCAATGGTAGCAAAGCCTCCATGACGATTATATTGACACCGGTTCGGGTGTTTCCGCTATGCTACATCGCACCATGAGAGGAACGTCCTTCGCCCGCTGCCGGGTTGACACCGGCAAGTTCGGAGGAACGTGTGAATGGCCGTATCTAATAACATCTGGCGCATACCGCAAAGCCAGCGACAGAACTTGGTCGCCGCAAATACGTGGCGATCGCGCCTGCAGGCTGGTCTCTCCCGCATCGCAACCGCTTGGGTAACACGTCGCCAGCAACGGCGTGATGCCGCATTGCTGCGAGCCTTCAGCGACCGGGAGCTTTGGGACTTAGGTCTAGGCCGAAGCGATATTTCGCGCGTCGTCAATGGGACGTATCGCCGGGATTGAGGCCTGCCTGACGGCGTTGCGCAATACCACTGATTCGATGAAAGTTTCGATGAGAACTGCAATCCTTGCATTGGCCCTGGCCATGACATTTCAACTCCGCACCGCAATCGCGCAGGTAACCCCGGCGACCGATCCAACGGCTGCCTTCGGCCGGTTATTCGGACTTGGGGGCCGCACCTGCAAGCAATACGACGACACCGGGAAGTTGTTTATTTATAGTGAGGGTCTTCCATCACTAGGTGTCATGTCCTGGCTGCAACGGTCGGACAACGGTACGAAAGCCAACGTTCCGATGCCAGAAGAACTGGCCTCGGCGTTGCCCAGTATCCCGGGGTGCCTGCCAGGCAAGCACCACGCTGCGTCATCAAGCGACCCGGGCGGCGAAACCCGCCGGATGGTCGGCAACAGGGAGCACGCCGACCGCGCCCCTACTTGAGAAACTGTGCCGCGTTGTCTTTCGTTACCGAGACAGACATAGTTGATCACTGGCACCTTCTGCCCATTTTTCAGCGCGAACAGCATGTCCATTTGCACCCAAAGATCGGATCACTTCTCGTCGCAGCGTCTCTGATCAATGCGATGCCGTTCCGCTAGGGTTGCGTCACCTAACTTTCGACACCGGCAAAAGACGCAATCGGACCGTTGAGGCGGCATTACAAAACCATTTTGATGGTGCTACGGCGCAATGCGAGAAGCGACAGATTCTGCGACGCTACGGGTGCCATGATGGGAAACAAAGTATATCCGGAAACGCCCGGGTGCTTCAAGCTTCAAGTGGCCCTTATGGTTCATGGAGCGTACTGACTCATGGAGAGTACCGGCCGCCGCGCAGGAGCAAACGATCCCTCTCGTCCTGGGGACAGTATACGCCAACGCCAGCGTTTGACGTCGCCTACAGTTGGGGCGTTCAAGAGCTGGTTGCCTCCATGGAAGCTACTGCGATTGTAGGTATACCGAGCCTGCTCACGTGGTTCGCTGAGGCCCACGCCATGCTCGGGCACCATGCTGAGGGACTGAACTGCCTCGCCGAGGCTGCGCAGGTAATGGCCGCGGACACATGGCTAAATATGTTTCTATGCGTTCGCGCCGGATAGCAGTCTCGAATTCGGCGAACACGCCTAGCAAGTCCAGGAACATCTTTCCTGCGGCCGTGCCTTAACGGGCTGCTCCGTGCATTCCCGGCCCTAGTCTAAATCGGCCGGTGACCTTCCGCACGCGCTGGCTGCCGTCGTGGCCGCCAGTCGCAGCCGGCAATCTGACACCCGAGGAGGGGCAAGCGGTGGCAGCCATGTTGGAGGTGCACGACGTGGGATCGAACTAGCGGATCACGAGCGACGGCTCGAAGCATCGGAAGCTCGGAAGCGGGAGGATGAACAATGAGCCACCGGACCCGGATCGCCGCGCTCGAAAGGCGCCCCGCGCCGGGCAACGCGATGCCGACGCTGATCCGCATCACGGGCGGGTTGCCCGCTGATCCAATGCGTACGACGGTGGGCGATCAAGAGTTAGAGCGCGAAGCGGACGAGACGTTACGAGCCTTCGAGGCGCGGGTGCTAGCCGCGGCAAGGGCGGTGGGGCAACGAATGGTCGTCATAGGCGGACCGCCGGGCTGACGGATCGAGTCCAACCCACGCCGGCCTTTGCACATTGCTTAGTCTAAGCATGGGTGCGTGCGGTTCACGCGGCGGCGCTCACTCAAATGCCGAATCATTGGTGGGCGCACAAGGACTCGAACCTTGGGCCCGCTGATTAAGAGTGTGCGGACTTTCAACCCGCCACGTCCCACAGCCCCACACTAGGGCGCACGTAATCGCAGATTTCGGTCATTTTTCTGCCTGCGACTTCCGTGCAGCGCCGCGCAACTCCGCTTGCCTACGCGCCCCATGTCCTGTCAAAGTCCTGTCAACATAGCAGTGGCGGATTCGACCATGCGGGTGATCAGTGAAGATCTGACGAAGATTACCAAGGGCACCATTGACGCTGTATGGCGCCGTCGGAAGTCAGACCAGCGTCTGATCGTAAGGGACAAGGACTGCCGGGGCTTGGCGCTGATCGTGAACCCGACCACCATGACGTGGTCTTACGCCTATCGGCCGCGAGGGACCGATCCCCTGACAGGCCGTCGCTGGCCAAACAGGACAATAACCCTGGGGAACCCTACCACCCACTCACCGGACGACGCTCGGACGGAAGCGAACCGGATCAAGGGACAAGCGGCAGCGGGCGCTTATCCTGCGGCAGAGAAGAAGGCCCGAGCGAGCGCTGACCAACGGAAACGCGGCACCACCTTCAAGCGACTGCTGGATGAGTATAAGGTTGCCCTACCTTGTCGCCCGAAGATGCGGGGCACAGGCGTCCCGTCACCCGACTATATCGCCGACGAATTAATGCAAGCCGGCACCGCCATCTCAGAGATGGGGGCGGTAGACTTGCCTGCAGCGAACCTCACGGAAACGGACATTCGCAGGCTGCTCGGCAACACGACATCAGCGCGCGCCCGCTTCGGTGCCCTGTCCCGCTTCTTGGACTGGTGTCACGACGCCGGGCATATCTCGGTCAATCCTTGCACGCTGATCAGCCGCGCACGTCGCCCGAAGGCCCCGCGCAGCCGATCCAATTATCTAACGGTGGAAAAACTGGCGCGCCTGTGGAAGGCAGCCGACAGGATCGACGAACCGGTGTGGTGCGATCTCGCCCGATTCCTGATCGCAATTCCTTGCCGCCGCGGGGAAGCGGCCCGACTTGACTGGTCCCACCTCGACCTAGCGGCCTTCGAGTGGCGGCAACCTGACTACATGACAAAGAACCGGGATCCGCACCGGTTGCGACTGCATCCGCTGGCGGTTGAAGTGTTGGAGTGCCGACGTCGAGCACGAGCAGAGGCGGACGCAGCAGGCGACCCGATCAAAGTCGCGCGCATCCTCGCAGCGGGCGCGCCTCGAACGGGGCTGGTGTTTCCTGCCCCGCGTTCCGGCGGGGAGATTGAGACGTTCTCCAAAATTAAGGCCGCGCTGGTGGTAGCCACAACGCCAGACGACGGTGGTGCGGAGCTCGGCGCGTGGACCTGGCATGACTTCCGACGCTCATTCGCCAGCGCGCTAGGCGAGGCCAGCATTCCGGAAGCGGTCGCCGATGCAGGACCTGAACCACCGGCAGGCAGCGACCCGCGGTGGCGTGCTCGGCGTCTATCAGCGGTCGAGCCGATGGCCGGAGCAGGTCAAGGCGATGGAGCTCTGGGGGCGTCTATTGGCGGCGGCGCTTGACCCACGAAACGGCAGTACAACGGTGGTGCCGATGGTTGCGCGTGGCGGATGATGCCCAGTCAGGCGGTGGCAACGACTCGGGCGATGACGTTATGCTCAGTTGTGGCGGGATAGGGCGACGGCCCGAACCCCCGGCACCGCACCGGGCTTCCCGCCTCCGTCGCAACTGCGGAATGCCTGCGGAGGCGCGTCTTGCCTGATAGCGAAGTTGAATCGCTTCTCAAACCATGGGTGGGCGAACCGTTCAGCCAGTTGCCGTCTGATATTCAGACGATTGTCTGGCAGTTGCTGCCGCAACGGCGGGACCCGAGATATTTGTTGCCGCCTCGTCGATTTGTTTCTTCCTGGGACGATCTTGGCGAAAATGACCGACTGAAAGCCGCACGACACCCCGAACTCATGTTCGAATAAGCACCCTGACGGGTCGGGGGACATTGATGCACGGTTTATCGATAACTCTGCCTGGGAGATCAGTCGTTTTGGCAACGCGGCAGTTACCGTGCCGCGGATGGAGCCTGTGAATGACGGCGGAGATGAGTCGCCACCCGAAATCCCTACCTCCCTATCTCCTATGGAACTCGCAGCATATGCGGCGACCAACAATCCATGGTTGATCGCCCGCTGTGCGCCAGATGGTTTAGGTTGCGACTTGCTGCGACTGGAACGTCGGGCGTTCGATTCCGGGTATCTCAGTCCGACCAGGGTTCTCGAGAAGGCGGTTGATATATTGCGCGCCGGCAATATCGTGATGACAGCGCTGCAAGATGGCGTGAGGCGCGAAATGCTGGCCGAAGACTGGCGATATTGGAGCTTCCGCACTTCACCGCTCGATAAAAACGGGTTGGTGGTCTGTGAGGTCACAACGCGCGAGCCCATCGCGGGATGGACGAACTTCCTGATCTCCCGCGAGCATGCGGAGCAGGTCCGGGTGGAACTGCTCGGCCGGGAGGCGGCGTCGGGTCTCGCTGCCGTTCGCAGGCCGGCACACGCAGCCGCAGGCCAGCCCTCTCTCGACCATTGTTACGTCAACCGTTTTCCCCTCTTTTAGGCCCAGAGGGATACTCGGTCCTTCGCCGCATTCATCAAAGTCGGCCGAGAGGTCGACAAAATTGGTGCCCTGCAAACCCGTTCCCAATCATCCGTTGTGTGACGCTGAACTCGGACAACTAAATTGGGCGTGCTTGGAGGTTGTTCTCGGCCCAAAAGGGAAACTCACGTATTCGTTAAGGCCGGGGTTGACTCCCTGGGCCGCCCCCCGCCTCCAGGTTCCTATATATGATAATGTCCTGATATAGGAATGATAATAGAAAGGTAGGGCTGCCGGGTGGATGAGCGGATGTTTTCATAGTGTCCCCAAACGAAATTGACCTTGCACGAATCAAATCAGAGGCCGTTCGCTTCCGGCGCGCCTTTGAGAAGTGCGATCCCAACCGGCTGCCGGACACCCTCAAACAGTTTCCTCGGGGTGCCTGCGGAGACGTTGTGCTTCTCTTAGCGAGAGCAGGGCATCGGGATTAGGACGTTCACCTATGTATGCGGCGAGCGACAGGGTGCCCGCATCCGCGAATTTCACACTTGGCTTGAGATCGATGGTGTGATCGTGGATATCACGGCAGATCAATTCCCCGGAATAACAGAGACAGTAATTGTTGCGAGACATTCGGCGTGGCATAGGACATTCAAGCATAGGGAAAGAAAGAACGCAGACTACCGCATTTATGGTGAACCCACCATTAGCACTCTCGGGAATGCCTACAATGCAATATTCAAATAACGGATCATATCGGTGACGCTTATCCCCCCGCCGTTCCGGCGTTGATTGCCGCCGCCGCGCGCGCCTCGCTCCGCTTGCGCGTCCTGGCCGTCGAAAGCGCGTTCAGGCTGCGGGGCTCTTTCTGATGGCCGACCAAGGTGACGAGGTCTCGATCGTCGTCGGCTCGGACAAGTTTACCAACTGGGCATCGGTCTCGATCACGCGCTCGACCGACTTCTCCTTCTCGATGAGGTCCGCCAGCCTCTGATAGCCCTCGGCCAGCGCGAGATAGGCTTTTCGTGTCGGACCGTCCGGCAGCCTAGGGGCGGCCTCTCGCCATTGCTTTGCTCGTCTTCGGAAGACCTCTGGATCCCAACTACCTGGCATTCGAGCGCCCCCTTTCTCGCTCATCTAGGTGGTTTTGCGGCTACGGCGAAGTTGTGTTCAACGGCGAACCTTGTCCAGCGTTTGAGGTGTTCAATCTCAAGAAGCGAGCAGCGAGATGCGTGACTGCGAAAGAAATGCGGCAGCGCGCCCGCCAATATCGCTCTATGGCGAACGTAATCGTTGGTGCCCAGGCGAACAAGGACCTGCTCGACCTTGCCGAGGAATACGATGCGATAGCAGAAAAGATTGAGGCACGAGAAATGGGGAACGACCTCCCAGGCGGCGGCGGCAGCAAAGCGAAGCCGGGAAGCTCGATCGATCGGCCGAGCATCGCCTTAGGCGGAATTGGGTATGTCGGCTGAAGGAGCTCTGATTCGAGGTGACGCTCAGCAAGATGGCTTGAGCCCGCCGGGTATTTTTTGCAACAGCCATTAGGTCGTGCTGATCAACAGCACGACGGTGACAGTGAAGGTGGCGCGCGTCCGGCTGTGCCCACAGCCGGATGCCGTTCTGTGGCCTACCTGCGCGAGACGCAGGAGATGGTGTTCGACGCGCATGATCGAGCATTTGGTTCTTCGAATGCGCCTGTGTCCGCGGCAACATAAAGATTGAATGGATCTTTGTTCGCTGCGCGCGTGCATCCAACCGGCGCTTCTTGCGGATGCAGCGCGTGGTCTTCCGAGAAGCAGAAGGTAGCAAAGCAGGCTCCTGTTAGTTGAGCAAACCGAGCGCCGGCTTCAGTGATTATATGCGGTCCATGATTCGCGCATTTGCGTCAGCCGCTGCGACTATATGGGACGATGAAACGTTCTATGCGTCACCAGTCGAGGGTAGGATGCAAGGAGCGAATGATGACCGATGCCACAGTTCTGGAGCCTGCGAAGCAACAATTTGATGCCGGCCGCATGCCGCGCACAAATCTGGATGTCAAACGCCGAGGCGTACCAATCGTTGTCATTACCGGTGCCGGAGCCGGCGTGGGTAGAGCAACAGTGGCTGAGTTTGCCAGGAACGGCTGTGACGTGGCGCTGCTCTCGCGGGATCCGGAACGGCTGGAAGCAGCCGCAGCGGAAGCGCGCACCTTCGGTGTCCGAGCACTTCCGATCCCCACGGATGTGGCGGACGCCGCGGCGGTCGAGGCGGCGGCGACGCGGGTTGAACAAGAACTGGGCCCAATCGACGTATGGGTCAATGTGGCGATGGCGACGGTGTTCTCCCCGGTCTCCAAGCTGGAACCAGAGGAAGTAGCGAGGGGAACCGCGGTAACCTATTTGGGCCAAGTGCACGGCATGATGTCCGCGCTTAAGCGCATGCGCGAGCGCAATCGCGGTTCAATTGTCAACGTCGGATCGGCCCTCGCTTACCGCTCAGTCCCCTTACAATCTGTTTATTGTGGCGCGAAGTTCGCCATCCGCGGCTTCACCGACTCACTGCGATCTGAGATCATTCACGACAAGCTGAATATCTCGCTGTCGATGGTGGACCTGCCGGCGGTCAACACCCCTCAGTTTAATTGGGCTCTTAACAAGATGGGCAAGCGGCCACAACCGGTTCCGCCGATCTTTCAGCCTGAGATCCCTGCGCGCGCGATCTACTTCGCTGCCTTCCATCCGAGGCGGCAGACCTGGATCGGCTTTCCGACCGTAAAGGCGGTCATTGGCAACCGCATTGCTCCCGGCTTAATCGACCGCTATCTGGCTAAATTCGGTTATTCAGGACAACTTACCGACGACCCGACGCCCGCGAACGCGCCGAGCAATCTGTTTCACCCGGTGCCGGGTTCGTATAGCGCGCATGGCCGGTTCGATTCACGAGCACGGTCGGTAAGCTGGGAAGTGTTCACGAGCCGCCATCGGAACGCGATGTGGGCTTTGATTGCGCTCGGGGCGGCGGCGGGCCTGCATCAACTCGCCAAACGGCTGGATATATGATCCTGCCAGCTAATGGCTGATCGTGACCGGGGTGAAGGGGTAGGCCCCCGCCCCATTGCCGATGACCGGCCCGTCGCGGGAGGCGAATTCGACCATCAGGTGCCCTTCCGGACTGCAGCACTGGTGGCTCTGCTACAGCCCCAGCGATGCCAGTGCCACTTTTAGCCCGGCACACCCCGGTGGGAGATATCTCGTGACCGCACCACTCGAGGATTACGCGCTGATCGGCGATCGGAATACCGCCGCCCTGGTCTGTCGCGATGGGTCGATCGACTGGCTTTGTTGGCCGCGCTTCGATAGCGACGCCTGTTTCGCGGCACTCCTTGGCGGCCGCGAAAACGGTTGCTGGTTGATCGCACCGGAGCAGGACGATGCCCCAGATCGCCGCGAGCACACGTCATCCAGGCGTTACCAGACTGATACGATGGTCTTGGAAACAGACTTTGAGACCACCGACTCGGCTGTACGCATTCTCGACTTCATGCCGCCGGCCGCTGGATCATCTGCTTTGATCCGTTTGGTGGTCGGTCTGCGCGGGCAGACCGCGATGAAGCTGGACCTCGACCTGCGCTTCGACCTCGGCAAGCTGCCGCCTTGGACTGAACCGCGCGGCGACGGCTTCATCGGTCGCATCGGTCCTGATCTGGTGCTGTTCAAGAGTCAGGTTCCGATCCGAATACGGCATGGCGGGGCAAGTGCGGCTTTTACGGTATCAGATGGAGAATGCCTGGCTTTCACGTTGCAGTATGGCGATTCGTGCCGGGATCTGCCCGGCGAGATCGACCCGAAGGCGGCGCTGGCCAGCACTCAACGATATTGGAAAGACTGGATTGGCCGCTTTGACAAGCCGACCGATTGGCCGGAGGCGGTCAAGCGGTCGCTTCTGACTCTGCGGGCATTGATCTATGCGCCAACCGGCGGGCTGGTGGCCGCCCCAACGACGTCTCTGCCGGAAAAACCCGGCGGCAGCAGCAACTGGGACTACCGGTACACCTGGCTCCGAGATGCTACCTTCACCATCGGCGCGCTGCTGAATGCCGGCTATCATAAAGAGGCGCAACAATGGCGTGACTGGATCCTGCGGGCGATCGGCGGCACTCCTTCGGAACTTCGGATCCTGTACCGGGTCGACGGTTCACGGCATGTTAACGAATGGTCGGCGGACTGGCTGCCCGGCTACCGCTGGGCACGCCCGGTCCGCGTGGGTAACGCGGCGGCAGCACAACGCCAGATCGATGTGCTTGGCGAAGTGCTCGATACGCTGGGGTTGGCCAGCCGCGCGGGAATTCAGGTGTCTTCCCAGGAAACCCATGTCGCTCGAGCCATCGCCGAACGGATCGAGGCGATCTGGCAGGACATGGGACAAGGTGTGTGGGAATCCCGGGGCGAGCCCCGTCAATACACCTACTCCAAGGTCATGGCCTGGGTTGGCGTGGACCGGTTCATTCGCCACGAACAGTTGCGCGGTACCACGGAGCCCTCCGTACTGCGTCGGCTAGCGGCCTTACGCGAAAGGATCCATCGCGAGGTTTGTGAGGAGGGTTACCATGCGGGCCTGGGCACGTTCGTCCAGCACTACGGAGGACAGGTGCTCGACGGTAGCTTGCTGCTGATGCCGTTGGTTGGGTTCCTTCCGGCTAATGAGCCGCGGATGGCGGGAACAATCGCGGCCATTGAGCGGGAATTGATGGAAGACGGGCTTGTGCGGCGCAAGCGCGGCGAAGGTCCGGAGCCGGAGGGCGCGTTTCTTGCCTGCTCTTGCTGGCTGGCTGACTGCAGACGCCTGCAGGGGCGGGACAAGGACGCGAGGGATACGTTCGAAAGGGTATTGAGCGTCCGAAATGACGTTGGCCTGCTGTCGGAGGAGTATAATTTGCGGGGCCGTCATCTGGCGGGCAATTTTCCTCAGGCGCTCAGCCACCTTGCCCTCGTCACCACGGGTCTGGGCCTCTCGGGACCGGTTCT
>CAWHWH010000047.1:0-59645 GCA_963832865.1 uncultured Pseudomonadota bacterium | reverse complement strand
ACGACCGTCAACGATTTGCAGTTTATCGGGGCGGGAATGCGGACCTATTTTTGGCATCCGGTTACCCATGCGTTACCCGAACCCGGATCGTCAAGCGAAAACCGGCGCGAAAGCCACTTCTTATTAGGCTGTTAATAACAATCGAGCACCTGATATCACCCCAGGTGGCCAATCTTTGTCTGCCGTTTGTGACACCTTCGATATTGCCCGCCAGCGGGCAGATTTGGGCTTGCGTTCGATGCCAGGGAGGAACTTTGGAAGTATCCGTTTCCAGAAGGTGCGGACGTGCTTGGCAAATCGGCTCGTCGGCTTTTGCTTTTGGCTTTTGCTTGCCCCCCTAAGGGGGGCAAAAGCTCAAAAGCCAGCTTTTGCCGACGACCTCAAAGCTGGCAAAAGCCGGCAAAAGCTTAAGAGGCTTAAGGCCTCCACACCAGAGCCCGGTTGAAGTCAATTATCTTCTTTCTTTTCAGTGCGGTAAGTGCGTTGTTCTCGATGGTGAGAGCGGCTTTTGTCGGCTTTTGCCTCTCCCTTCCGTCCTCAAAAGCCGTGAAAAGCTGTTCTTCAGTGAACCAACTTGCTGCGATGAGGTGGTCTCGGACAGTCTGACGAGCCGCGGAGAAGTGCTCTTTGCCGTCTTCCTCGGTCCTCTGGATGAAGCCATGGCGGGCCAGGGTTGCCTTAATCGCATCGAACATGGCGGCATGCTTATCGGAGAGGCTCTTGTCGTCGCTAACGGCTTGCGTGCGATTGACAGGCTCAGCGGTCCACTTGTCATCAACTAGCCGCACCACTTGCGGAGCAAATTCCCGCCAATTGTCGGGGGTGCGTCGCCTTGCCTTCTCGGAACCGCCCACAAGGGTGGGCACGCCCTCCGCCATGCCTGCGCGACGCGCCTACTGGCCGCCGGCCTGTCGCTAAGGAGATCGGTGATCATTTGGGACACCGCAGTATTCGGCAACCAGTACCCTACGCCAAGGTCAACATGGCGGCGCTCCGCGAGGTTGGCGCTTTCGACCTGGGAGACCTCCAATGACGGTAACCGACGTGGTTGACGCCTACCTGACCCGGCAAAGGTCACTGGGCATGCGCTTCGAGGGTGCCGGGCGAATGCTCCATCGGTTCAGCCGGGTGACAGGCAATCCGGACATCGACGAGGTCACGCCGGAGGCAGTTGCAAAGTTCCTTCATGTAGACGGAAACCTCAGCACGACATGGATGTTGAAGTACAGGGTCTTGACGGGCCTGTATAAATTTGCCGTCGGCCGCGGATACGTCTGTGATGCACCTTTGCCGAAGGCCTTTCCGAAGCTGCCGCCGCAACAGACGCCCTATGTCTATTCCACCGAAGAACTATGTCGGTTGCTGGAAGCGACGTCGGTTTTGCAAGTGGGGCACAGCCCGCGCGTGCCGACGATATACCGCACACTCCTGGTGCTGCTGTACGGAAGTGGCATGCGTATTGGCGAGGCCCTTGGCCTGGCCATGCAGGACGTCGATCTTTCTGCCCAAGTAATCACTGTTCGCGACACCAAGTTCTTCAAGACACGCCTCGTTCCGATTGGGCCGAAGCTTACCCGGGAACTGGCTGC
This sequence comes from uncultured Pseudomonadota bacterium, assembly GCA_963832865.1. Classification (GTDB taxonomy): domain Bacteria; phylum Pseudomonadota; class Alphaproteobacteria; order Acetobacterales; family Acetobacteraceae; genus Rhodopila. Next base: position 58,056 of record CAWHWH010000047.1, on the reverse strand, counting down.
ACATATGGAACGTCGCCGCCTACTCCCGTTGCCGGCTGGCGAAGCATCCCCGCTGTTCACCACGCGCGACGGTCGGCCCTGGGAGCTATGGTCGTGTTATATCATGGTTTCAGCATGTTCGTCGCGCCGCCGGAATCAGTTGCCCCGTCGGCGAACCTCGGCCTCCACGGCTGCACGACATTCGCCACACAGCGGCGGTCGCATCGGGTGTCGCATCGGTCACCGCTCCGGCCAGGACGTCCAGCGATTGCTCCCGCAGCTCGCCACCTACCTTGGCCACCTCGATATCCGATCGACCCAACGCTACCTACAAATGACGCCGGATCTGCTCCTGGCGGCAAGCCAACGCTTTGCCCAGTACCGCAATGGAGGCCGGTCATGAAGGATGAAAGCCTTCTGGGCCCGTGGGTTCGGCGGTTCCTGCTGGAGCATCTGGTGGCCGAGCGCAATCTCTCCCGCAACACCCAGGCCAGCTACCGTGACACTCTGATGCTGTTGCTGCCATTCGCCAGCAAACAAGGCGGCGGCGCCATCGATCGCATGATCGTGGAGAACCTGACCCCGGCAATCGTTCGCAAATTCCTTGACCATCTGGAGCATGATCGCCAATGCAGCGGCGTCACCCGCAACCAACGGCTTGCGACCATTCATTCGCTGGCGCGCTTCATCGGCATGCGTTCGCCCGTTCATTTGGCCTGGTGTGCCCGAAGGCAGGGCAGTGCCGTTCAAGAAGACCGCCAAGACCGTGATCGGATATCTCGAGAAGGCCGAGATGGACACCCTGTTAAACCAGCCGGACCGGCGCACGAAATCTTGGAGCGCGCGACCATGCCCTGCTGCTTTTTCTGTATAACAGCGGCGCGCGGGCTGATGAGGCGGCAAAACTGACGGTTGGAAATCTCCAGTGGGGCGCCTCTCCGTCAGTGCGCCTCCATGGCAAAGGGAACAAGTTCCGGACCTGCCCGTTGTGGTCGACAACAGTAACGTCGTTGTCCCGGCTTGTGGGCGATCGGGCCAAGACCGACGCTGTCTTCTGGAACCGCGTGAACCAGCCGCTGACGCGCTTCGGCATCCACCGCGTCGTGACGCAGAATGCCGATCTTGCGAGCAAGTCGATACCGTCGTTGGCCGCCAAGCGCGTAAGCCCCCACACCATTCGGCACACAACCGCCGTTCATCTCCTGCGCGCCGGTGTCGACATCAACACCATACGCGCCTGGCTCGGCCACGTGTCGCTGGATACGAGCGGCCGCAGTGCAGGCCGCCCTCGAGGCCGCCGGCATCGAGTTTATCGACGAGAACGGCGGCGGGGCTGGGGTGCGGCTTAGGAAGTAGTGAGGCCCGAACGGTGTAACGATCTGCAAGGGTTTGCCTGATATTTCATGGCACCGACCGGTGACCCCCGGGCCACCGACGGCGGCGCATCTCGGCTCTCGCGAGCGTCTGATCCTCCCCGAACCGCCGCGTATTGCTCTTGCCGAGAATCGCGGATAGCGTAGCCGCGGGGAAGGTTGCGTTCGAGAAATATTTCTCGTAATCGCCCAGACGGATAATATAACGGATGAGCACTTATATAGTGATACCGCGCCGCAGCCCAATCGCGGCCAGCTTTCACCGGCCGTTATCGGAGGACGACAAGTCTAATGTTTTGGCCTATCAGCGCAGGACGAACCGAGATCTGCTTGTTTCTGCTGGCATGAGCGCGGAAGAATTGACCGACGGAATTTATTTCCAACCCCGCGGGATCAGGCGACGACGAGAAGCTTCCTCCTCGCTCACTCGATGCGCTCGGCGTGCTGCTCATAGACGATCTGGCGAATAGCCATATTACAGCTCTTCAGGCGTCCGGCGCTACTGTGGTCAAAAACGTGGAGGTCGAGGGGACCGATCCTGTCGGAATGTCCACAAAGCTCGCAGGTCGACCGACCGGTCACAATTTGTGGCACTTATCCAAGGTGCGCGCAGACGCTTGGCATGCGATGGGCCTTACGGGAAAGGGAAGCATTATTGGCGTCATGGACACGGGCATAGATGCATCGCACCCGGAATTCGCCGGCAAGACGATCCATTTTGCCGCGTTTGACGAGGCAGGCGCCATGCTGAGCGATACATCTCCGCGGGACTACGAGCAACATGGTACTCATGCATGCGGCGTCATAGCAGGCGCCAGCTGTGGGGTGGCACCGGGTGCGACGCTGGCGGTTGCCGCGGTACCACCAAGCGGAACGCCGCGAACAAGATGGCGGGGCAGCTGGCTCAGGTCCTGGCCGGGCTCAACTGGCTTGTCCAAACCCGCTTTGCCCAAGGACACGTTTCGGTTATAAACGGTTCCTTGTCTAGCGGTGCCTACGACCGCTTCTGCTATGACCCGTTACTGGATGCGCGGAACTTGCAAGGCATCCTGTTTGTTGCGGCGATAGGCAATCAGGGCCCCCTTCCGGATCGGCATGGCAGTCCTGGAAATTATGATTGTGCGGTGGGAGTCGGCGCTGTTGACGAAAACGATGTCGTCGCCAGCTTCAGCGACTGCACGGGGTCGTCGTTCAGCATCCCCAGCGGCCCAAGCCGGATCTATGTGCGCCCGGAGTTCAGATTTCGAGTTGTATTCCTGGCGGAGACTATGCAACTATGACGGGAACTTCAATGGCTAGTCCTGTTGTGGCCGGTGCCTGCGGTCTTTTACTAACTCCAAGCCGACCCGACGCTGGTCGGGAACGGGGTCAGGCTCGAGAGCGAGGTTCTAACCCGTGTCGTTCCGCTCTCCCGCCAGCAGCTGCAGGCGGGTCGCGGCCGCTTAGAGCTCTAATCGAGGAATTCCAATGGTCTCTCGGCTCCAAGAACATGCTTGGAAGGCTGCTCCGGGCGAACGTTTGACATTCATTTTTAAATGGACCTCGAAGCCCAATCTTGCCGCTATCTATGCAATCGAGAATTCGTGACGCCCGGATCCTCGCGGCACAAGTTGCCATCGAGCTTAAGCACGTTCTGGTGAAAGAGCTTCTACAGCACCAACAGTTGGAAGTTCAGGATCTGCCAGGTACCGCCGCGGCGATTGTATCGGCGCCCGCTGAAGTCTGGCGTGAGCTGGAGCCTTGGCTCGACGGAATCCGCGATATCGACATCCTGGAAAACCGCGAGATCGGCATCGCCGTATAGTTCGGGAGATCGGGTCCGCTAATGAATGCGGAGCTTCATATGCGGTCTATGTCGCGCCCATGTCGCACGGACTCGTCGGGCGCGACTGCGAACCGTTGAAAATCATTGGTATTGGGTGCGACACACTGCGACAAGAACTTGGCCGCTGTGCGGTAGATAAACAATGGATAACCGCTTGATTTTGCTACGTTTAAAATGGTAGCGGCGGGCGGATTTGAACCACCGACCAAGGGATTATGATTCCCCTGCTCTACCGCTGAGCTACGCCGCCATCAACGAGACGCGGCGAAATACCCCCCAACCCGCCATAGGTCAACCACTTCGCACGAGGTCCCGGACCCCCAGCAGCCGCACCAGCGTCCCGTCATCCGCCTGGCCGGTAATCGCCTCCGGACGCCAGTGCCGTTGGAAGGCGCGGAGCACGCCAGACAGCGCCGGGTCCAGCGCTCCCTCGGGAGCGACGCGGTATCCGATCTCAGCCAAGGCCGACCGAACCGGGCTCAGCGTTACCGCATCGCGAACAACTCCCGTCGTGCCCAAGTCGACAGCATTCTCCGGCCACAGCCCCACGCCATTCTCGGCCAACGCCCGCCAGTCGAACCGCTCGCCAGGGTCCTCCTTCCGGTCTGGCGCCACGTCACTATGTCCGACCACGTTCCGTGCCGGTATCGCGTGCCGAGCCAGGATCGTCAGACAAAGATCGCACACCGCCGCCAACTGCAGCACCGGAAAATCCCGATAACCCCACTCATGCCCCGGATTGACGATCTCGATCCCGATCGACCGGGCGTTCAGTGCCGAGTGTCCTCGCCAATGCGACACGCCAGCGTGCCACGCGCGCCGATCCTCCGGCACCAATCGGAACACCGTGCCGTCCTCGTCCACCACATAATGCGAGGAAACCGCCGCCGCCGGGTCTCGTAGCCGGTCAATTGCATCGCGGGCCGTCTTCATGCCGGTGTAGTGCAGGATTAGCATGTCCACCTTTTCGCGGCGCTCATCTTGATTGGGACTCGGCAGATCCCTGACCGGCAAGCCGGGACGGTCAGATACCGGAGCCGGCACCTCCCGCAGCCACGACGGAATTTGCCGGTGCCTCACAACCCGCGCTCCCGCTTGATGCGATCCCACGCGGCATTGATGCGCGCCACCTTGTCACTCGCCCGCGCTATGAAATCCGCCGGCACGCCTCGAGACGCGAGGCTGTCCGGATGATTCTCCCGCATCAGCCGCTTCCAGGTAGCACGCAGTTCCTCGCCGCTCGCCGCTCGGGTCAGCCCAAGCTCCATATACGGATCATCGTCATTAACAGGCATCGGCCGCCGGGGTGCTTCCCCGAAGGCGCGGTCCCATGCCACCTGATCCAGCCCCAGCCGCCGGTGCACACGACGGAGAAACTCCTGCTCGCGCGCATTCAGCGCCGCGTCGGCCCGCGCAATATTGAATAGCGATGTCAGCACCTGCTCCAAAACGCCGCGATGATCGGAGAAAGCCTCCCCCAATTGAGCGGCGTATGGCTCGAACGAGTTGGAACTGTCGCGCGCCTGGTCGAACAGCCGCCCGATACCGCGGGCCGAGGCCGGAGGAATGCGGAAATTCCGCTTGAAGGCGTCGATTTCCAGCCGCGTCACCGGCCCGTCGCACTTGGCCAACTTGGCCGCAAGCACCGTTACTGTGATGGCGAAAACTTCCTCCCGCCGGCCGAGCATGCTGGCCACGCGGGCGGGATTGGATGGTGTTGCATGGACGAACGGGCGGCGTATGCTTTCGACCGAGCCCGAGTCCGCGGCATGCCCCAGCGCGGCCCCAATAACCGCGCCGTAAGGACCGCCGACAAAGAAGCCGGCCGTGCCACCAATGATCTTACCCCAGTATCCCATCGGAAGACGTTACCACGTCGGACCCGATGGCAGCAAAGCACGAACGCTTCGATTCAGGTTGTCAGCAGGGATGGGTCTCGCAGCGAAGTGTCCTGCCCGGCAACCGGATCGGCGATCGCGGCTTCCAGGCCGTGGGCGCCCTTCCATTCATGCGCCGGACGGGCGTCCTCACCGGGTGCAATCTGGTCGATGCCCCAATAGATCTCCAGCCGATGGTTGTCCGGGTCGCGGAATTCGACCGCGATCTGCACGCCCGCACGCCGCCGCCCTTCGAAATCGATCGGCACATTATTCTTGCGCAGGTGTGCCCTGGCTTTGACCACGTCGTCCAGAGTGGCGACCTCGAATGCCAAGTGATGCATACCGGCGCCAGCCGCATTTGATTCGGTCGCCTTGAACAGTGCAATGCCGTGGTGATCGGGGTTGCAGCGCAGGAATACCGCGCCGCCCGGCATCATATCCTCCTCATAGATGTCGGAGACCTCAAAGCCCAGGACCTCACGGTAGAACCGCATAGATCGCTCGATCTCGGTGACGTAAAGCGCCACATGGCCGATTTTCCCGAGCCGGAAAGGTGTGTCCATTGAGGGATTCCTCCTGTTGCACGCTTATAGCACGGGCTCTAGCCTGCGTTTAGACCAGCGACGGAGGCCGACCATGAATGCCATTTCCGATGTGCGCGGCAACGCGGGTGAGCGGGAGAGACTGCGTATCCGGACAGGCGCGTTTACTGGCCCGACGTCCGGTCTTGCGCCCGGTAACGTGCAGGCCAACCTGGTGATCCTCCCCAAGGCGCTGGCTGCGGATTTCCTGCGCTTCGCCGTGGCCAATCCGAAGCCGTGCCCGATCCTTGCGGTGTCCGAACCGGGTGATGCCCGCTTTCCCACCCTCGGCGGCGATTTAGATATTCGTACCGACCTGCCGCGCTACCGGCTCTGGCGCGACGGAAATTTGATCGCGGAACCGGCCGATATCCGCGACGTCTGGCGGGACGATCTGGTCAGCTTTGCCATCGGCTGCTCGTTTTCCTTCGAGGAAGCGCTGATCGAGGGTGGTATTGAGGTTCGGCACCTATCGCGCGGGTCCAACGTGCCAATGTATCGGACGAACATTCCGTGCGTGCCGGCGGGCGTGTTCCGTGGGCCGCTGGTGGTATCGATGCGCCCGCTGAAGCCAGCCGACGCGATCCGCGCGGTGCAGATCACGTCGCGGTTCCCCTCCGTGCACGGCGCGCCAGTGCATCTGGGGTTCCCGGCATCGATCGGCATTTCCGACATTGCGAAGCCTGACTACGGCGACGCGGTGCCGATCGAGGCTGACGAGATGCCGGTGTTTTGGGCCTGCGGAGTGACCCCTCAAGCGGTGATCGCGGAGGCGCGGCCGGAGTTCTGCATCACGCACGCGCCGGGAAGCATGTTGATCACCGACCTGAGGAATGCGTCGCTCTCGGCGCTGTAGTCCCGCTATTTCCAATGAACTCGATCGCATTCATCCTCAGGAAGGCGAGCCACCCGGCCGAGACGTGCGCATAGCCGCGTCCGGGCCGCCGCTTACCCATCTGGCAAACGTGCGAGCAGGGATCGACCGGATCGAGGCCTTGCTTCATCGACGACGTCGGTCGGGGTATGGACGCCGTATTTCAGGCAACCCAAGGCGGGCTGTGGGGAGCGACCTCAGCGCTCGCCGCTTCGCCAGCCCCACGGATTGGTCTGATCACGGGCTTCTTCGTGCCCGGGGGCGATCCACCCGCCGCCGAGACAGACGGGCCAGCCGGTGCCGCCCTCCTGGCGCTCGGTTTCATCCGCGCCGGCCTGATCTGCCGCCTTGCAACCGACACGCTCTGCCAGTCCGCTTGCCGAGTCGCTCTTGACTGTGCAGGGGCCTCCGATGTCCCGATCGATGCGGTCGCGCCGGGCGGCAGCACGGACGACGTCCTCGACCTCTGGCGTCGGCAAGGCATCGACTGGGTTATCGCCATCGAGCGCTGCGGTCCCGGCAGCGACGGACATCCCAGGAATATGCGCGGCACCGACATCTCCGCCTACGCCGCGCCGCTGGACCGGCTGTTCAGCGCCGGGCCATGGCGGACGATCGCGATCGGCGACGGCGGGAACGAGGTGGGCATGGGCCGGGTGCCCAGGCACCTCATCGCGCGGCACGTTCCGCTGGGCGACATTATTGGCTGCGTGGTTCCGGCGGATTTTCTGATCGCGGCCGGAGTTTCGCACTGGGGCGCCTATGCGATGTTGGTGGCGCTGGCGATGCTCCGACCAGATTGGACCCAAGCAATGTTGTCAGGTTTGACAACAGAAATAGACCAATCTGTTGTCGAAGCGTTAATTCGCGATGGTCCCGCCGTCGATGGGGTTTCTCTGCGGCGGGAGGCGACGATCGACGCGTTGGGGATGACGGTGCACCACGAGGTAATGGTGGCAATCCGAGGAATTGTTAACGAACACCCTTCGGCCCCGCGTTGACACACCAGCAACTTGTTTGTCGATCCGTCATGCCCTTGCCTGGAACGGCCGCCCCAGCATCGCCGGCCGATGCAGCCGGATCCGCCTTGCATCCCGAGAGATCAGCACCAGCACCAGCACCGTGCCGATATAGGGCAGCGCCGAAAGCAACGCCGACGGCACCGCGACCCCCAGCGCTTGCACATACAGCGACAGATACATCAGTGCGCCAAAGAACCACGCGCCAATCAGCAGCCAGAACGGCCGCCAGGCGGAGAACGTCACCAGCGCCACCGCCACCCAGCCTCGCCCCGCGGTCATGTCCTGCGCCCAAAGCGGCGTATAGGCCAGCGACATATAGGCTCCGGCCAACCCAGCCAGCGCCCCGCCAAATGCCACCGCCGCGTAACGGATCGGCACCACCGCATACCCCAGCGCATGCGCCGCGTCGTGCGAGTCACCCACCGCTCGCAAAATCAGTCCGAGGTGCGTGTACCGTATGCACCACGCCACGACAGCCAGGATCACCAGCGACAGATAGACCAGGATGTCATGCCCGAACACCACAGGCCCCAGCACCGGGATGTCAGACAGCAGGGGGATATGGAGCTTCGGCAGCGTCGGCGCCGGGATACCGACATACCCGGCGCCCACCAGAGCACTGAACCCGCGGCCGAATATCGTCAGCGCCAGCCCGGTCGCTGTCTGGTTCGCCTGAAGGGTCAGCGAAATCACCGCGAACAGCAACGACAGTAGAGTCCCGGCCGCCAGCGCGGCCAACACGCCAAGCGAGGTGATCCCGGTCTCATTCGCCGTCGCGAAGCCGGCAATGGCGCCCGCCAGCATCATCCCCTCCACGCCGAGGTTCAGCACCCCCACTTTTTCGACGATCAATTCCCCAGTGGCCGCCAGCAGCAGCGGGGTGGCAGCGGCGATAGTGCTGACGAGAAACGCTACCAGCAGAACGGTCATCTTGCAGCCTTGACTTGAGCGGGAACCCAGCGGAACCGATTAAGCAACAGAATGTCGCAGCCCAGCAAATAGAACAGCAAGATGCCCTGGAAGATTCCGGTCACCGCGTTCGGCAATCCCAGATTGATCTGCGCCGCGTCGCCGCCGAGGTAAGTCAGCGCCAGCAGCAGCCCTGCCGGAATAACTCCCAACGGATTCAACCGGCCCAGGAACGCAACGATAATCGCGGTGAAGCCATAACCGGGCGACAGCGTCGTGGTAAGCTGACCCAGCGTGCCGGTGACCTCCAGCAATCCGGCAAGGCCGGCCAACCCGCCGCTGATCAGCATGGCGATCCAGACCAGCCGGTTCTCGCTGAAGCCGGCGAACCGAGCGGCTCGGGTCGCCTGGCCGAGCACGCGGAACTGGAAGCCGAGCAGAGATTTTTCCAGCATGAACCACAGGGCGATGGCGATCAGCGGCGCCAGAAGGACACCGATATGGACGTTGGTGTCCGCAATGAGCCGGGGCGCCAGCGCATCGTCTGAGAACAAGGCCGTCTGGGGAAATCCGAAACCCTGAGGGTCTCGCCAGGGTCCAACGACGAGATACACCAGTAGATACTGCGTGATATAGGCGAACATCAGACTGGTCAGGATCTCGTTGGCGTTGAACCGTATCCGCAACCAGGCGACCAGCCCCCCGTTCAGCATGCCGCCCACAACGCCCGCGACGATCATCGCGGGAAAGATCAGGTAGGACGGCGCGTCCGGGAAGGCCAGCGCCAACCCCCCGCCGCAAATCGCGCCCAGCGTGAATTGCCCGTCCGTGCCGATATTCCAGACATTGGCCCGGTAGGCCAACGACAGCCCGACGCCCATCATGATCAGCGGAGCGGCCTTGACGACCAAGCGCCGCGAATCCGTCCTGCTGCAGTAACGGTGCGATCAGGAATGTATAGACCGTCAGCCCGGGTGGCCGGCCCATCAGGGCGAAGATCAACCCGGAGGTCGCCCCGGTCAGCAGCAGTGCCAGAACTGGCGAAGCATACCGCCAAAATTTCGACTCGTAGCCGCGCGACTCGATCTTAAGCATCAGTGCGCCTTATCGATCTCGGACAATGGTGGCGGCCAATCCCGTCCCTTCCAGCCGACGTGTCGCAGCGACTAAGCAACCGCCATCTCCCCCCGGGGCGCCGGCGCCGAGCCGCCGCCCATCAGCCGCCCGATCGACTCGACCGTCGCGTCTCTGCTCAGCACCGGCTCCGACACACGCCCGCCGGCGATCACCGCGACCCGGTCAGCCAGCACGAAAATCTCGTCCAGATCCTGGGAGATGATCATCACCGCCGCCCCGGCCTCGGCCAGCGCCATGATCGCCTCATGGATCGCCAGCGCCGCCCCGGCATCCACGCCCCAGGTAGGCTGATTGATCACCAGCACGGCGGGATCCTGCAAAACCTCCCGCCCGACCAGAAATTTCTGCAAATTGCCACCCGACAGCGACCGAGCCTCGGCCTTCGGGCCCGTGGTGCGGACGTCAAAAGCCTTGATGATGTGCTCGGCGAACGCAGACGTCTTCTTCTTGTCGATCACTCCGAAACGGACCAGCGCCCGGCGAATGAAGGCAGACAGGAACGCGTTCTCCGCAAGCGTCATGGTCGTGACCGCGGCATGCCCGTTGCGTTCCTCCGGCACGAAACACCCATGGATACGCCGCCGCTCATGCGGCCCCATATGCCCCGCTGGCACGCCGTCGATCATGATGCTTTCCGGCCGGCCGGCGGCAATTTCTCCCGACAGCGCGTCCATCAGTTCGCTCTGTCCGTTGCCGGCGATACCGGCGATCCCCAGAATCTCCCCGCCCTTCAACGAGAGCGAAATATCTTTGAGATCTGTTCCGAAATGATGCGGTGACCGGATTGTCAGCTTGTCCAGCACCAGTCGCGGCGGTGCTGAGCTCGGTGCCAGCGGCCGCGGCGTCGGCGCGCGAAGATCCATGTTGATCATGATCTCCGCCAATTCCTTGACGGTCTTCTCCGCCGGGATCACCCGAGCAACGTTCTTGCCCAGCCGCATGATGGTGGCCGCGGAACACAACGCCCGCACTTCCTCCAACTTGTGGCTGATGTAAAGGATCGAGCATCCCTCCGACGCCAGCCGCCGCAGCGTGACGAACAGCTTCTGCACCTCCGACGGCGTGAGCACCGACGTCGGCTCGTCCATGATCAGCAGCTTGGGGTTCTGCAGCAGGCAGCGAACGATTTCGATACGCTGCCGTTCACCGACCGACAGATCGTGGACTACCCGGTTCGGATCGAGTGGCAACCCGTATTCGTTGGAGATTCTAATGATCCGTTCGTGTAGTCCCACGCGTTCCTCGGCGCTGCCAAGGCCCAGGGCGATGTTTTCCTGCACCGTCAGCGCCTCGAACAGCGAGAAGTGCTGAAACACCATGCCAATGCCCAACCGCTGCGCATGGCCGGGGTTTTGAATGGCGACCTTCTGCCCCTCCCAGATGATCTCGCCCTCATCGGGCTTGACCACGCCATAAATGATTTTCACCAGCGTGCTCTTGCCGGCGCCGTTTTCGCCCAGCAACGCGTGGATCTGATTGCGCTCTACCGTGAGCGAAACGTGGTCATTCGCCAGGCAGCCTGGATACTGCTTGGTCATTTCGGTCATAATCAGCAGCGGGCCAGACGGGGTTGGATCGGTCATGGCGAACTCGCGACTTGAGAGTGCGGATGTGATGACGTGACCCGGACAACGCCCGAGCCAGGTCGTGTCGCTCAGGTGAGTTTGCCGTCCACACCCTGGACCAGCCACTGCATGCTTGACAGCGCTGCGTCGTCCATCGTTGTGCCGGCCGGAACCTTGACCGTGCCGCTCTGATCCGAGATCGGCCCGACAAATACTTTGTTCTTGCCGGATTTGATGTCCTCGACTGTCGAGGTTGCCAAAGCCGCGACGTCCTCCGGCATGTTGGTGAACGGCGACATGGCCAGCATGCCGCTTTCGAAACCACCCCAGGTGTCGGTGCTTTTCCAGGTGCCGTCCAGGACGTCCCCGATCCGCTTGATGTAGTATGGACCCCAGACATCGGTGCTCGCGCTCAACTGTGAGCCGGTGGCGAACTTCGCCATGTCGGTGGACTGGCCGAACGCCTTTATCCCACGGCTGGCCGCGGCCTGCAGCGGCGCCGGCGAGTCGGTGTGCTGGGTGATGATGTCGCACCCCTGATCAATCAGCGCCTTGGCGGCGTCGCCCTCCTTCGGCGGATCGTACCAGGAGTTGATCAGCACGAACTTCAGCCGAGCCTTCGGGTTCACCGTCTGCATTCCGAGCATGAAGGCGTTAATGCCCTGCACGACTTCGGGGACCGGCACGGAACCGACATAGCCGGCGAGCCCCGCCTTGCTCAGTTTTCCGGCGATAATGCCCTGAACATAGCGCCCCTGATAGAATCGAATGTTGTAGGTCGAAACGTTGACCGCGCGCTTGTATCCGGTCGCATGCTCATAGAACACCGCCGGATGCCTTTTGGCGGAGTTCAGCACATAGTTCATGTAGCCGAACGAGGTCGCGAAGATCAGCTTGTGGCCTTGGTTCGCCAGGTCGTTCAGGACCTTTTCGGAATCCGGACCCTCGGCCACGTTCTCCACGTAGGTGGTTTTGATCTTGTCGCCGAAATGCTCGACGGCCGCCTTACGGGCGATGTCGTGCTGGTATGTCCAGCCGAAATCGCCGACCGGTCCGAGGTAAAGGAAACCCACTTTCAGCGGGTCCGCACCCCGCGCGGGCGAGATCAATGCCGGCAATGCTGAGGCGACCGCGCCGGCCCCGACAAGCCGGTTGAATTGACGTCTTAGCATGGTGTACTCCGTGAACCTGCTAACGGATTTTGCCCATGCTTTCGCATACTCGGGCCCGGTCGCGTCCTGCCAGCGCTATCCCCCACCCTCTCGTCCCTCTCTCACAAGCCTGTGAGAGGAGATGCAATCGGCGCGCCAAGCGGCACTACCGCCAAAACCCATCGTGCACAGCCCGCGATTCGTCCTCCAGTAGAGGACCGACCACTTCGATGCTGCGTTGCCCGGCGCCAAGGACGCTGCGGCAGGGTAGGTCCATCGTCAGGTTATCGGGATGTGGACCGATGATCTCGCCCATTTCCCGCTCCGATAGACCGTAAACCACACGGCCGACACCAGCCCAATAGGCCGAGCCGGCACACATCGCACAGGGCTCCGCGCTGGCGTACATCGTGCATCCCGCCAGAAATTCGGCCGAATATGCCAAGCTGGCTCGGGTCATCAATACCCGCTCCGCGTGGCCAGTTCGATCGCCGGCGTCGCCGTGGGCATTCCCGGCTTCCATCAGCACCGAGCCGTCGGGTCCGACCAGGATGGCGCCGAACGGGTGATTACCCGCTGTGCGCGCCTGTCTGGCGATGTCGAGCGTGAGGCGGATGAAGTCCTCGTCAGTCTTCACGTCGATGCCCTTCCAGTTCAGCGCCCCAGCACGTGGAGATTAACTGAGAGATGAAACTATGGGCAATCGGGACTAAAGAGGCCTGCTGTATGTCGAAAAGGTCCTGTTGGGATTAACGGAGAATAACCTTCACTGGGCGAGCGGGAGAGTGGGGGATCGGAGCATTTTAGGTCTGGCCGTTAGCAAGGCGCGTCGCTTCCTGCGGCAAGGCTTATCGGACCGACCAACAAACAATCGCCTTACGGTAACTCATCGGCACGGTGTGCTTGCGATCACCACGCATCAAACGGGACGTCGCGTCGCGTTTTTGGCTGACGCTCGCTTCCGAGGAGGACACAGGCGAGCAACGCCAACAGCAGCGCGCCGCCTGCCACAATAAAGCTCATGCCCATGCCACCTAGCCCCAGCCGGGCCCGACAGGGATGATCTCGGTGTCGTGGCCATCAGGCTCCGGCGCAGCCGAGGGCGACAACCGAGCCGGTGCCGACGGGGCGACTGGCGCTGCGGCGGCCGCTGCGAGTTGGGCTGGGTCAGCCGCTGTCGCCGGAAGTGGGTCGGCGAAGGCGGGCAGCGTTATTGTCAGAATTCCGGCGAGAGCCATCGCAGAAAGGACAAAGCGGAGCATGGGCGGTCTCCAGTGCTGGCAAAATCGATGCCGCCAACCTGAACCAACCGGTCCGCCACGTCGGTGACGCAGGTCACAGGAACCGCCGGCATTTGCACCAGACATTCGTACCGAAAATATCCAGATGAATCAGCATCATATACCCCGACTCTTTGAGAACCCCAATACGCCTCTTGCGAATCAGTTCCGCTGCGACTTTAGTCATTGCATGATTGGCGGTGGCTTCCTTGACCCTGAAGCGCATAGCGACCTGATTGAACTGACCCGAGATGGGTCTGTGGGTCATCGACTGGCGCGGCGGGCCAATGCCTTGCTTCTGCTGGACCTATCTGGACGACGATACGATCCGCACCTGGCATCGGCTGTATCGAGAGGAGGGCATCGAGGGTCTGGCGGGCTTTGGCCACGAAGGCAGCGCCTGCCGCTTGAGCGGTGTGCAGCAAGACAAACTGACAGCCTGGATCACCGAGACGCTGCCACGGACAACTCGAGAGTTTGGTGCCTGGATCGAGACAGAATGCGGCATCACCTATGAGAGCCGCTCCGGGCTGATCGCCCTGCTGCACCGTTTGGGCATGGAACATCGCAAGCCGAAAGCAGTGTCGTCTAAGCTGGACCCCGACAAGCAGGCGGCTTTTATCAAAGCGTATGAAAATTTCTTCAACCAGCTTGGGGATGACGAGGCCGTCCTATTTGGCGATGCGGTGCATCGGACGATCGAACGCTGCCTCCATCCGGGTCGAAGCCGGTGCTCGTCCACGGAGCGATAACGACCGCAAGGCTTATGTCGTCCGAAACCAGCACATGGACCTCCGCGATCGTGAAGCGAAAATCGTCTGTCCTGGGCCACACGTTGTCCCACTGCGTCTCGACCCAGGCCTCCAAAGCACGTCCCGGTGCGTGCCGAATGCCAGGATATCCGGATGGAACAACGGCCGGGCGGACGCATAATCAACTGCCCGAACATGCGAGGAAAAACCCTCAAGCCAAGCGATGAACCACGCCTTCGTTTCGGCATCGTCCTCAGGCAACTTAATATCGTCACCTTAACGAAAGTGCCAAAGCCGAGCGGCGTCGCAACCGCCATTCGCTGGCCAGTGCCATCACGGACGTCATCACCATGAACAAAACAGACGAGAAGAACACCCAGCGCGGCAAATCGTGGTCCATGATCCAGCCGCCGATCAACGGACCGGCGGTGCCTCCGATATTGAATCCGGTCGTGACGATACCGAACACCCGCCCAAACGCCCCCGGAGGCGACGCTGCCCGGACTAGCATATCGCGCGACGGCGAGATCATCCCGGACAGGAATCCGGCGGCCCCCATCACCCCGACGACCAGAACGGGCCCGAGGTTGACCGCCCCGACCGCCAGAATCAGCACGGCGGCGCCGCCGAATCCGAACGCCGCGACGTCGCCATGCCGGTGGGTCCGGTCGGCAACCACCCCGCCGGCCAGAACGCCGACTGCCGACATGAAAAGAAATGCCGACAGCGCCAGATTCGCCGACGACAGCGAAAATTCATAGATCGAAACCAACGCCACGGCAGAGTAGTTGGTCAGCGCCCCGCTACTCAGGCTCAGCAGAGCGAAGAATCCCACCAGCGCAATGACGGCGGGCGTCAGCAACTGCCGCATCGGGATGTGCAGCGCCGAACCCTCGGGTATGCGGGATGCGGTATGGCTATCCAGCCAACCGGCCATCGCCAGAGGAACGGCGACCACAAGACCCAATACGCCCGCCGCGATGATGGCCGCGTTAAAGCCGACGGCTCGAGCGCCGAGCAACATCAAGATCGGCGCGATGGCGCTGCCCAGAAAGCCGGCGAAGGTGTGGATGGAAAACGCTTTACCGAGGCGGCTTGGCTCGATGACCGCGCCAAGGATGGCGTAGTCGGCGGGGTGATACACGGCGTTGGCGACACCGAGCAGCACCATGGCGCAGAGGATCCACGGATAGTTCAGGAAGACCCCAACGGAGACGTAGGCCGCGCCCCCCAGCACCAGGCCCGCGACGAGCACGCGCCTCGCACCGAAACGATCGACGGCGTAGCCCATCGGCGTCTGCGCCAGGCCGCCGACGATGTTAAACAACGTGATCGCGAAGCCAAGCTCGACGAATCCCAGGCCGAGACGGTCGTGCAGCATGGGGAAGAGCGGGATTAGGACCAGATAATAGAAATGGCTGACCAGATGCGCGGAGCAGATCAGCGCCAGGGATTTAATTTCGGTCCGCTGTAGGGGCGTGTTCATTGATCACTCTAGTCGGGTCGTAGGATTAGGGCACGGCGTCAGGAACGTTCGGGAACCGTCGAGCGGTCGCCGGGTTGGGCGCAGGCGACCCCGTCTGGCCCTCCCTGAGACAACATTCGGCTCCGGCCGCCGTGATCTGATCCATTCGGTCTACGCTCTTGAACGTTCCGGATCGATTTTCCCACCGGGGCGCGCTAGGGTCAAACCGACCACAAGAACATCGGCGACCGCAGGCGACCGGTGCCAGGGATAGTCACCGTTTTCGGCGCCAGTCCGCCGAGACCGGCCGCACCAACAACACCGCGCTGACCAGAGCGCACCCCGCCGCGACGGCGTAGCTCCCTCCATACCCTCCCAGCGCTGCCACGGCCGTACCGAACACCGGCGGTGCAGCCATTCCTCCGGCGAAGAAAATTGCGGTTCCCAGGCCTGTGGCCTCGGTCCGGCGGGACCCGCCCAAGGCAGCGTATTCCGCGTATCCGACCCCGGTATATCCGCCGGACGTGCATCCGGCCAACAGCGCATTCGCCATGACCGCCCAGGCAGGCCAGTTCGGGCTATACAGTCCGGTCATCACTGACGCGATCGCCATTCCCATCCCGAGTACCGCCAGGGTCTGCGCCGGCGTGAGGAAGCGATCGGCGATCCATCCCCAGATCGGCCGGCTGACCGAACCCGCGATCTGATAGGCAGCCAGAATTCGACCCGCCTGCACAAGGCTTAGCCCGACAACCGTCGTCAGTTGCACCGTCATGAACGCAACGAGGCACAGCGCCAGACCGGCATAGACGAAGGCGGCGACGGACAGCCGGCGGATACGCGGCTCACGCAGCAGGGCGAACGGATGCAATAGTGTGCGGCCCAACACGCGACGGCCGGGCTCTCGGTCCTCATCCCACCGGCGACGCGGGATTTCCATGGCTACCATCAGCAGCAGGACCGGTCCTAGCTCGGTTAGCAAGGCGCCGCGCCAGCCGATCGCCAGGGTGAGCGGCGGCAAAAACAGCGCGGCCAGCACACCGCCGAGAGGGACGCCGATTTGGCGCAGCGACATCACCAGGTTGAACACCGGCTGCGGGGTTTGCGGCACCAGCAGGTGAGTGCTGGCCGGGGCAGCGGCGCCGTAGCCCAAGCCAAGGACCACGGCGGCGAGAGCAAGGCCGCTCACGCCGGAACCGAGCGCGGCCAGAGCCAGCATGCCGGCGGCGGCCAGCAAAACGACCTGAGTTGCTCGGACGCCGCCATAACGCCGGACCATGCCGGGGGAGACCAACGCGGATAGGATCCCGACACCGTAAGCCAACGCCACAAAGCTGCCAACCAGGGTGCCGCGAACGTGCAGGTCCCTCGCAACCGCCGGAGCGACCGCGGGCAGGGAGTAAAGTGCCATGGTCGCCAAGGTCTGCACCGCAAGGGTCGCGGCCAGCGGCCACAGCGGCATGGATCGGAGCAGGCGGGCAGTCGATGGGCCGGTCAAGGCAAGATGTGGATTTGCGCGGACGAGAGCATCAGTTGAACGCCATCCCGCCCGACAGCGCGACGGTCTGCCCGGTCATGTATTCATTTCCGATCAACATCATGACGACCTGGGCCACCTCCGCCGACGTTCCGAAACGACCCAGTGGAATTCGGGCGGCCGAGGAGGCAAGGCCAGATTTCACCATATCGGTCTCGATCAGCGAGGGTGCGACCGCGTTCACGGTTATGCCTTGCTTCACCAGCCTTGCAGCGTAACCGCGCGTCATGCCCTCCATGCCGGCCTTCGAGGCGTTGTAGTGCACGCCGACGCCGCCGGCGCCGCGCGCCGCGCCGGAGGAGATATTGACGATACGCCCCCAACCATGCGTCCGCATATGCGGCAGGACGGCCTGGGTGCAGAGGAATGCAGATTTCAGGTTGACCGCAATCGTCGCGTCGAAATCGGCTTCGGTGAGATCGTCGATGCCTCGGATCAGTGCGATGCCCGCGTTGTTGATCAGGATGTCGATCGGACCGAGCTTGTCTTCTATCGTTCGCACCATCGTGGTGACGGCGGCGCTCTTGGACACATCGGCCGCCAGGGCAATGGATCGGCGGCCGACGGCTGTAATTTGGGTGGCAACGGCCTCGGCCTCGGTGGCGCGGTCGCGGTAGTTTATCGCGACGTCCGCCCCGGCCTCGGCCAGCGCCCGCGCGATGGCTGCGCCAATGCCGCGGGAGGCGCCGGTGACCAGGGCAACGCGGCCAGTCAAAGGAATCGTCATGGATGGATCCTTGTTGTTGATGTTCGGTGTTTGCCGAACACCTGTAATGGCGTGACCTATGACGATTGTCTGGACGGGCCGTAGGTCTTGAACCGTTCCTGCGCGTCCAGCATTTCTTGCTCTGTCAACAGTCGAGGTGTCCCCGCTGACAGCGCCAGCAAATACTGCCGGCATAATGTCTCCAGCAACGTCGCTCGGGATAGAGCCTGCGCCGCCGTTGCCGCGCATACGATCATGCCGTGGTTGGCGAGCAGACACGCACTTCGGCCGCGCATCGCCTCTGCCGCGGCCTCCGCCAGCGCTGTCGTTCCGAATGTCACGTATGGCGCGCACCGAACATCGGTGCCGCCGAACTGCACGACCATGTAATGAAATGCCGGCAGCTTCGTTCCAAGGCATGCCAGGGCCGTGCAGGCGTCAGCATGAGTATGCACCACGAACGCCGCCTCGGCGCAGACGCCGTAAACCGCCGCGTGCATTGCCCACTCGCTAGACGGGGTGCCTTCGTCGCGAACCGTCCCGTCAAGAGATACGAAAACTAGGTCCGGTGCCGCCTCGGGGTCGCCGCCGGACGGAGTGATCACCATACCGTCACGTGTCCGGCCGCTGACGTTGCCAGAACTGCCGACGATCAGACCTCGTTTGCCCGCTTCGCCGTAGAGCCACGCGACGTCATGAGGGATCGTGTCTGGCTCCTCCATGGCTGGCCGAACCTCCACCTTCACAGAGGTTTGCCTCGCCGGCCAACCACGAGAGGACGAAGCGGCATCAGATCAGGAATACGCCCTTGCCGTCCGACTGCTTGTCGAACAGCTTGTACGCCTCGTCCGCCTGATCCAATTTCCAGCGGTGGGTGAACAGCCGATCCACGTCGACCTTCCGCTCGACGCAGAAATCCGCACACTCCGCCTGGATGGAGTTGGAGAATGTCCAGGATGCCACCAAGGTCATCTGCCGGCGCAGCAGGTGCGGACTGACATCGATGTGGACATCGCCACCCTCGCCGACGAAGCACATCGTGCCCCACACTTTGGTGCTGCGGATGGCGTTCACTCTGGCCTCGGCATTAGAGGAGGTATCCAGCGTCAGGTCGGCGTAGTGGCCGCCGGTCAAATCCTTGATCGCTGCGACTCGGATCGTTCGAGCCCGGATCGACAACCTCATCCGCGCCGAATTCCTTGGCGCGTTGCAGCCTCTGGGGGCTGATGTCCAGGGCGATCACGCGGGCGCCCATTGCCTTGGCGAATTGCGTGCCGGCGAGGCCGACCGGTCCCTGGCCGAATATCGCGATGGTGTCTCGGCCGGATATATTCATCCGCCGCAGCGCACCGTAGGCAGTGCCCGAGCCGCAGGCGATAGCGGCGCCGGCGGTGAAAGTTAGCTCCTCGCGGAGCGGCACCAAGGTGTTGGCCGGCACCTTGAGGTACTTCGCATGCCCGCCATGCTCATTGTTGCCGTACACCTTCACCGGCACCTCCTGGCACAGTTGTTGCCATCCGGAGCGGCAGTGAGCGCACTGAGTGCAGCCCTGATAATGGTGCACCATGACGCGCTCGCCGATTTTCGCCGCGGCGGGAAGCACGCCCGGGCCGATGGCGGAGACCACGCCGCACGGTTCGTGGCCGCCGATGGTCGGATTCGGATTGGGCGGCAGACCGGTGGCATTGCGCGCCTGGGCCCTGGGCCGGCGATACTGGTGCAAGTCGGACCCGCACATGCCGGAGGCTTTCATCTCGATGACGACCTCGCCAAGGCCCGGCGTTGGGTCGGGAAACGTCATCAGTTCCAACTCGCGATCACCGGTGAATACGACGCCTTGCATGATTTCCTCCGTCTTTCTGCGTTCAACGCAATGTAGAGCATGATCGCCTTCAGCGGAACGTCCCGACTCGTCACTCATGCAAGCAAACAGGGCGCCGGACGGCAGCGGCAGCGGTATCCTGGCCAAGGCGAGAGCGATTTCCGCTACGGCTTCTTGGTCACCGCGTAGTTGGTCGCCAGATAGGCCGTGATCTCCGCGGCCGTCTCGTCATCAATCGGCGCACCGAAGGCCGAACGCATCTTGGTCACCTCGGCCTTCCAAGCCTCCGGGGTCAGGAATACACTATTCATGACGATATAGTCCGTCGTGCGGCAGGCCGCACACACCGCGCTCGTGGTATCATCCCCCGGGCCGGGCTCGAGCGTCTCCGCCGCGATCGCACCCCAAGACCCCAACAGCGTCAGTATCGCCATTCAAAGCGGTCTCATGTGACCACCACGGGCAACGGCCGCGGCAGATTGTTGTGATATCCGGCCGGGTTGGTCTTCAGGCGATCCACCTGTTTTTCCCCGGTGTTACTCGTCGCCCAACTCATCAGCTTATATGAACCAGGGTCGAGCGCAGTGGTTTGCAAGCTGAACCGCCGGTAGGCATAGGGTCCTAGCGCCGAGTCCAGCACGGCGTCCCGCCAGGATTGGCCGCCGTCGAGCGACCTTGCTCCCCTCCAAAGGGCTGGCGATCAGCGAGTTGACTACAATCTCGGTGATCGGGACCGAGGCCTCGGTCGCCTGGGACTTGAATGGGTGATCGACCGGAAACAGGCCGGCTGGAACGCGGTAGGCATTCTTCATCCAGAAACTGACCAGCGGCTTCGTGCTGACCTCGATCGTGGTGAGATGCTTCATCCAATAGGTGCCGACCCAGCCGGGAACGATCAAACGGGCCGGATATCCGTTCAGTAGCGGAAGGGGCGCGTTGTTCATGGAGATCGCCACGATAGTATCAGGGTCCATCGCCCGCTCGATCGAGATGCTCTTGCGGAAGGGCGGCGTCACATCCAGCACTGGCTTATCGGCGCCGCCTAGCCAGACCTCCACCGCCTCGGGCCTTACGCCGCAGGCCTGCAGAACGTCGCGAAGGGCGGGACCGCGCCACACCGCGGCTCCCATCGCCCCATCACCCCACTGAACCCCTGGGACATGCGGCAGACTCAAGCCACGGCGGTTGCCGGCACATTGGCACACGGCCGGAACCTGGTTCGACGGAAGGCCGACCAATTCAGTCATCGTCAGCCGAACCGGGCGATCGATGGCATCGCCCGTGATATTCAAGGTCCAACCGTCCATGTCCGCCGCAGAGGGTACGCCAGCCAGATGATAACGGACAAAGAACCGGTCGTTCGGAGTCACCGTGTCGGTGAACGCCTCGACTGGCGTTTCGTAGTTTGGCGGCCGGTCCGCGAGTTGCAGCAGTCGCCGCTTGTTAGGCAGGTCGACGAACCGCGCGATTTGTCTGGTTCCGTCCGGTAATTCTGGCGGAAGCCGCATGTTTTCTTCCGCCACCGCCGGTGATGCGAGCAAAGCCGCAATCCCAGAGATCATGTCTCGGCGCCGCATGTCGTTCCCCTGAGCCCTATAGTTTGATTGCCGTACACTGTGACGAAATGACCGGTCTCTGTCTGAGCCGGCAGTGGAACTCAAGCTTCCAGGTCGGCATCCCAGTATAGGAAGTCTAACCATGTGCGATGCAGGTTTTCGCGCGAAACGTGCCATTTCGCAGCCTCATCGATCTGATGCGGCGTCGGTTCGACCGGATAGCATCGCAGGCGAAGGCCTGACTGTTTCAAGGACCGGCTGCCCTTGAACAAATTGTCGGACTGACAGCAGGTCACCACGTTGGTCCAGCTCGTAAATCCGCCCTTTGAGCGCGGCACGATATGGTCGAACGTCAACTCCTTGGCCGGCAGCGTATCGCCGCAGTACTGGCAGCTGAACCGGTCGCGCAGGAAGACATGGTAGCGGGTAAATGCCACCTTGCGGCGCTTATGATAGCGCTTCAACGCGACGACGGACGGGATCTGGAACGCGCGCCGCGTGGAATGTACTTCCACGTCATAGTTGATGACCGGAATGACCCGTTCCTGAAGCACCGCGACCAGCGCGTCCTGCCAAGACCAGACGGACAAAGGCCCCCAGCTCAACGGCTGCATGTCCGCGTTCAACACCAGCGTTTGAAGGTTGGGAATGTGGGTCACAGGCAGCGCCTTGGGCGCGACGCTGCGTGCATCACCAAATCGAAAACCAGCGATCCGCCGTCAGGCAAAGCCAACTCCTTTGTATCCGGAGCGCAACACCTGGAGCAGTACAAATCGTCGAGCCGCCAGATATGGTGCGCCGCCGAAAACCTCGGCGATTTATGACAGACCCCCCACCGCGCCGCAACCTGCGTGTGCGGCCACTATCCAGCCTTCATCGTTTCGTCATGAGAAGCCTTGTTTCCCTCGCGCGACTTCCTTCCAGATTTGACACCCCGGATATCGTGGATAACGATCCCATCCGGAAAAGTGAGCGGCGATCTTGTGCCGCCCGAGCCTGAACCGCGGCTGAGCAAAACCGATTGTCCAATGATTGTGACGCGCGAGCAGAACACCGTGTAATGAAGCCATCAGCGAAGGAAATCGCCCATGCCAAATCGTGTCCAATTTGCCGACGCTATCGAACCTCTGGTCCAGTTTATCGAGGAGACGCCTCCGTCCGATATCGTCGACCGCACGCTGGAGAAACTTCGGGCTGGCGTGCCGGCTCGTACAATGTTGACCGCCTCTGCGATGGCGGTCGCGCGTTCCTCGGATCTTCCGCCGGGTCATCACGGCGGCCCGCTGCATCCCCTCGCCGGCCTATATGCGGTATCGAAGCTGGTCACGCGCCTGGAGGGTGAGCAGAGTTTCGTCCCGGTCCTGCAACACGTAGCGCTGTCCAACAAACATATCCACCATCCGGCGATGGGGCCGTACAGCCTGCTGGAATTCGAGCCGTTGGATGCCGGCGGCGTCGAGGCGACCAAGGAGGCTTTCCTCGCAGCGGTCAAGCGGGGCGAGACCAACAAGGCCGACCATTGTTTTCTATGGCTCTGGAAAAATATAGCCCCGGTTGAGGCGCTCGACCTCCTGCTCAGCGTGGCTATCCCGAAGAACGCCATGGACGATCACTACTTCATCTTTCCCGCCTTCACCTTCCGTGCGCTCGAGGAGATGGATCCAGACCTGCTCCCGGTTCTGATGCGGCCGGCGGTGCGTTATGTCACGCGCTTTCCTGTCGCCCGGGCGATCCCGGACATCGATGCGCTGATCGAACAGCATGACCTGCTGTCGCGCGTCATTCGGCAACAGACCGGCGAGGATGAAACGTCAGCGGTCGGGCGTCTGGGCGAAGCAATCGGCCGGTGCGACAACTACAACGATATCCCTGTGCTGATGGCGGAAGCCTTGGCCGATGGACTGTCCCTGGAAGGCGCGGGCGAGGCGCTGTCGATCGGCGCCGCGGGTCTTTTCCTCCGATCGCTCACCGGGAACCCGATGGATGTCCACCTGCACACCAGCGCCAATCTTCGGCGCTATTTGCTCCGCCTGAACGGCCTGAGCCAGCGGAACAAGTTGCTGATACTGTTGCTCTGGCATACCGGTCCGGAAGTGAAATCGACGCAGTACCGGATGGAGCCCGCCCCGCAGCCGGACATGGCGGCGGTCGCGGCACTGCCGCAACGGACCCAGAATGAACTGCTGGAGGCAATCACCGAAAGCATCTATCAGCAGCCGCCGACCGACTGGTCCCAGGTCACCAATTTGGGGCTGATGCGCGCGGTGCCGGAGGTCAAGGGAACAGTGAACCTGGCGCAGCAATATGTGAATTGCGGCTACGATGCCCAGATACTGATGAAACGTCTCGGCGAGATCGTCTGCCACGATAGTTTCACCGAGATGCACGCCTTCAAACATCACCAGGCGATTGTAGAAGAATTTTACGCGACGCGTGAACCGTGGCGCTGGATGCATCTGGTCTCCGGCGCGCAGGCCGCGGCGATTTCTTTTGGCAAAAACATGGAAATCTACGAGGAGGCGTTGGAACTGCTCCATGCGTAGACCTGCGACGTTGCCTCGTTACGGAGAGCGATAGGTTTTCCCGTAGGAGCACCTTGGTTACAAACCTCCTCGCCCAAGCTAGCCTGAGCGGGGCTAGCAGGCCGGCGAGTGTGGTTTCCGACAAATCGAGCGGTGCGCCGGATCACAATTAGAAATCTAGCCGGCAGAAGTCGTCGCGCGGCGACCTCTCAAGCCGAGCGCCGCTAAACAGCACCGAAAAGCGCCAGATTGCCTAGCTCGGGTGTACTGACTCGCGTTTTGAATACGTTACCGAGGCCTGGTTCCGGGATTAGGCCCATTTGACGGTTGCATGGGGCGTTACTTCCGATCACCAAGGAACTGATCGAACCGACAGTCGCTGCTGCTGATGACGAATACCGCCCACGTCTGGTTGCGGTTGGCGCCCCCGCTGTTCGGATCGGTACTCGGTGTCAGTCCAGGCCAAAAATTGCCCGAAGCAAAGCGAGAGGACCGGCTGGGGCTAACGTGACACCGGGAATCCTGGTCCGGTTCAAAACGAATATTTATCGAAATCCTACCGTCAGGATAGCTTTAGGCCTTCGGGGCAATATATATTCCCATATGATATCGTTCGGACCAAGGAATGCCCAAATATCTAATTCACGTCGGCCCGCATAAGACGGCTACGACCTATCTGCAGCTCAGTTTTGACCGGGCACGAAAACGCCTCCATCGACAGCGCGTGACATACCCCACAGAGTGGAGCTCTGCCGAGAGCGAGCCTAGCCACCGTAAACTGGTCGTAGGTCTGCGCGAAAAACGTGCTGTTCAACTGAGATCTCAGTTCGATTCAGTCGAGCAAAATAATCCAGAATACGTTCTGATTTCGGCGGAAGGAATCAACAATCTTGAACGGTCTTCCCTGGAGTTATTGAAGGCGCTGTTGGGGCGCAATCCCGTTACAATAATTTTTTATTGCAGACGATGGTCAGAATTACTCCCGTCGCTCTGGCAAGAAAAAATAAAGCATGGGTATGACGAAACATTTCCTGAATTTTTTTCAATCAATTTCAGTGATCCGTTCGAATCCCTCATCATGAATTTTGCTAAGCGACTGAAGGTTTATATAGACATATTTGAACGTGAAAACGTAAAGCTTGTGTCGTATAACAACTTGTGCGACGACAACATCGATCTGGCCGGCCATTTCTTCGATATCTTCTTACCGCGGCACCGTCCTCTGATAGATGATCTGCCTGAGCTCGCGGCGGCTCGGCCCAACCAATCCCTGCCTCCCCTCGATGTCGAAGTGATACGGGCTCTGAACTCCTTCAATATCAGGGGCGGCATGCCGCCGCCCAGCAGCGCCTTGCGCGGTTGGTATATGGCCAATGCCAGACGGTTCGATTTGGCCGAACTTTTTTCCGCGATTGAACAAAACAAGGAGGCACTGCGATTTTCGGACGCATCCCCCGGCGCCCAGCGGCTCCAGGAGATGTTGTCCACAGCATATGTAGATTTGATGGTTCCGCCGGCGCGATCGCACCACCTGTTTGCGCCGCGGCTAGCAGAAATTGTATTCTTTAAACAACGCTATTTGACCGATCGCCGGTGTCGACACACTCTCGACGAGGTCTACAGCACATTCTGCGAAGAGTTGGAGTTAGCCGCGCGACGCCAGGTCGGGCCTGCCGCGGCTCCATCCACTGTTTCACGCTAATGCATCTGAGAAGCGGCGCGCTTGGCAGCCTCATAGTAGGCGCGTGCCATCGCGTGAATATCCGGCACAACCAGTCGCTCCCGAGGCGGCTCAACCGCTCCAGCACCCTCAAGCGCGAGTAAATCATAGATCTCGAACCCGGCCACCAGCGGAAAATGATCAGCTTGGATCTGAAGAGTTGCCTCATCTAACTCATAAATACAAACGCGATCCGCCGCCAAATCCCATGACCCCTGCGACACCGGGACGATTGGGTTTTTGCGTGAAATCACCCGGCCGGCGCTGCTGGCGACGAAAAGCGAACCACGGATTGCCGCGACGCCGCGAAGAAATCCAGACAGTGATGTCTGCTGCCTGATCCCGATCTCGTCAAATCGGACCACCCGGCGCGCGTCGCTGTCCAATACGAGCAGTCCGAGGTCATCGTTCAACAAAGAATGCGGTTGGCCGAGCCCGGCGAGAATGACATGGCGTCTGGCTGCATTTATCACACCGCCACCAACCGCTTCGGCAACCACTCGAGACGGGTAATGGCAGCAGACCAAGAGCTCACCACCATCGAAGCAGGCCGAGTTCAAGTGAATGTTCATCTCGAACTCGCACAGCTTTATGGTAGTATGATCTTCAAGATTGACCCGAACCACCGACTGTGCGCCAGTCGAGCAGACGAGCAGCCCGTCACCAGCGATATGAATCGAGTGTATATCATTGAAGTCAGGGCTTGATATGACACCGATCGGGGTGAGGCAGCGATCAAGGATCAGAATACGCGCGGCGGTGCTCGATTGGACAGCGGCGTAAATCTTGTCGCCGTAACAGGCCAGACCGGTTAGCCCGGAATTGCCCGTCTGACCGAGTACGTCAGTCAGGTCAACAAAGTACTGGCTCTTACCTCGAGCAAGCCATAGTGCGTAAGGTATTGCGTTATACGTGGAATTACAGACTGTGGCAAGCAGCGTGGCACCCTCGGGTACAATCATTGCTACAAGTCCCAATATGGATGATGACACCACAAAAAGTAGATTGAACTGTCGACGAATTGGAAAGTGCAATCATAGGCTGTCTATATGCCTATGGGTACCGCCCAGGCAAGTCCTACAACGGGCCTGACGACCACCGCACCAAGGACGCGACAACGTGGCGAGGATCGGCAATTGAGGGCCAAATCGCTCGCGCGCGTTTGCTCAGTTTTGTAGAAGCAGCTTTGTCTGTTTCGTGCGACTTGACGATTGAACGCACCAAGAATTTGGCCCCTACGCGATAGTCGAGTTTCGTCCAGCGCATTTGCTGGCAGCGGGTCAGCCTCGATAGATCATCTTCCTCAACTGTGGCATTCGCTCCAACGCAGGATTTTGCAGCGGGATTGGCCTGTTGAATCCAGGCCAATCATGTGATCCTGATCAAGAAAGGATTCCTCCTCCCCTCGGGCTTGGCGACGGCGGCGGCGGGCAACGCCGATCCCTGCCAGACCGACGCCCAGCATTGCGATGCTGACCGGTTCCGGCGCGTCAACCTGAGCCAGGTAAAGGTTGTCGGTGCCGGGCGTTGACGAAGCGGTGTCCGAGAACATCTCAGGGGTTCCAGTGAGAGGGTCAGTAAGCGCCCCAGCTTGCCAAAAGACCTCCTGGCCTGTTGTGCCCGTGCCGGCCGTATACGGCGTGGTGTCGAACACCCATTTTGCCGTCGACGCGATGCCGCCTGTCCCAAGCGTGTTTTCGGCGACAAGCCAGTACTCGCCAGCGCTAACCGGCGTAGACGTGTTGAACGTCTCAAGCGTGCCTGATGCCGTGCTCGGTAAGAGCGAGTCCGCGATCGAGCCGATCTGGGTTGCGCCAGTGAGTGTCAGCGTGGATCCACTCCCTGCATACGTTGGTGAAGCTGCGACTCCCGCACCGCCGGTCCCGGTATCCGGAGCAAGAAAGAGCTGAACCGATGCGCCGTCCGAAGGGTTGAGGGCGGTGAGCTGCAGCTGCACGTCCGTGATGGTCGTCGCCGTGGGCACGTAGAACGACTCGCCGATGGGTCCCCCACGCGGGACCGAGCCAGTGCTGGGCGGCCCGGTGTTGGGCAACCCGGTGTTGGGCAACACGAGACGGGTGGAATTGGGGGTCGCCGGTGTGTGGATCGTGCTGAATAGCACGGTTGCACTGGCCGGAACCGAAGTGAAGGCCGCTAATAGACCTACAGCCAAAGCAGAAGTTTTCATTCAGAATGCTCCTTCGTCCGGTTACCAAGTTTCCTCCGATTGTATGCAAGCGCAGTGCCACAAGCATAAGTTGCTCAACGACAATGACTTACCCGCACTCGAAGCTCCCGTCGACCTCAGACCTGTAAAGTTTACCGACAGTCCGAGATATGCAGTGGGCTCCGGCGCTGGAAGCGAACGCTACGGCTGGCATACCTCCTTCGCTTTCCCGGCTCGGACTTTCGGGTTGATGCCCGTGGTAGCCAGTGATACGCCGACGCTGCGCCGCGCAGAGAGTCTCCATGACCGAACTCCATTGGCTTCCGAGCGTCCCCGATTGGCGTCAGCGCCTCCGCGCTCTACCGGCCGGCCCGGCCACCGCCTGGGACAACGCCATCGCGCTGGCCAATGCGCGGCTGAATTTCGTGCTGACCAACGCGCTAGACGAAACCGTCCGGCGGGTGCTGCCCAACGGGCCAGAGA
The DNA here is from genome assembly GCA_963832865.1 of uncultured Pseudomonadota bacterium. Taxonomy (GTDB): domain Bacteria; phylum Pseudomonadota; class Alphaproteobacteria; order Acetobacterales; family Acetobacteraceae; genus Rhodopila. The sequence continues at coordinate 29,750 of CAWHWH010000047.1, read as the reverse complement.
CGCTGGCGACCAAGAAGGTGCGGCTCGCCGTCCTAGGATCGTCCACACTAACCCACCTTCTGCCCGGCATCCGCGTCGCCGGCCTGCGCCGTGGGATCTGGATCGATACCTACGAGAACGATTACGGGCAATATCTGCAGGAGCTGTCAGAAGCCGGCTCGCCGCTGCACGACTTCAAGCCGACTGCTATCCTACTCGCGCTGGATGCCTACCACCTGACCGCTGGTGTTACCGCCGGGATGGACGCCGACACCGCGCAGGCGGCCCTGACCGAAATGCAAGATCGGATCATCGAAGTCTGGCGCCTGGCGCGCGAAGCGTTCCGCTGTCCCATCCTCCAGCAGGCCGCGTTGCCGGTGCACCTTCCGGTGCTTGGCAATAACGAACATCGGCTGCCGGGATCCCGAGCCTGGTTCGTAGCGCGGCTGAATGCGGCGATCCGAACGATTGCGGAGGCCGAAGGCGTCGATATTCTCGCCGTCGATGACCGCGCGGTCCGCGATGGAATCGGCAAATGGCACGATCCGGCACTGTGGCACCGCTCGAAGCAAGAGATCTCTCCCCCCGCTGGCCCGCTGTACGGCGATCTGGTCGGCCGCTGGATTGCCGCGAAGCAAGGCCGGTCTTTCAAATGTCTCGTGCTTGATCTCGACAACACCCTTTGGGGCGGCGTAATCGGCGATGACGGTCTGGAAGGCATCGTCCTAGGCCAAGGTACCCCGCTCGGTGAGGCATACACCGCGTTCCAGGAATACGTCCGCGAACTCAGCCGTCGCGGCGTGATCCTGGCCGTTTGCTCCAAGAACGACGAGGCCAACGCGCTGGAGCCGTTCGATAAACATCCAGACATGGTGTTGAAGCGCGGAGACATCGCCAGCTTCGTCGCCAACTGGTCGAACAAGGCCGACAATATCCGCGCCATCGCCCAGGAACTGAATATCGGCCTCGACTCGCTATGCTTCATCGACGACAACCCATTCGAACGAGATTTGGTCCGCCAGGAGCTGCCGATGGTGGCGGTGCCCGAGGTATCGGACGACCCCACGGGCTATCCGGCCGCGCTAGCCGATGCCGGCTACTTCGAAGGTCTGTCCGTCACCGATGAGGACCGGGAGCGCACCAGCCAGTATCAGGGCAACAAGGCACGCGACGCTCTAAAGGCGACGGTAACAGACCTGCCGTCATACCTGAGAGGCCTGGAGATGCGGCTTGTCTGGAAGCGTTTCGACAGGATCGGCTTGCAGCGCATCGTACAACTCATCAACAAGAGCAATCAGTTCAACCTGACAACCCGGCGCTACACGGACGAAGACGTCATCGCGGTAATGGCCGATCCGGACGCGTTCGGCCTGCAGCTTCGTCTGCTGGATCGCTTCGGCGACAACGGCATCATCGCCATCCTCATCGGCCGCCTGCAGCCGGAACATTCCTCCGCCGCGAAAGACCTCTACATCGACACCTGGCTCATGAGCTGCCGCGTGCTCGGGCGACAGGTGGAGCCGACGACCCTGAATCTCGATCGCCGAGCAGGCGGCGAATCTGGGTGCGCGGCGTGTTGTCGGGGAATACATCCCCACCAAGAAGAACGCCATGGTCAAGGATCACTATGCCCGGCTCGGTTTTACCGTTATGGAAACCGACAACGCCGGTGGCAACCGGAACATTTTGGATCTGGCAGCGTACACCCCTGCCGAAACGTTCATCCACGTAGTCGAGGGCTGAAACCATGCCGACCCAAGTCGAAATCTACCATGATTTGGCCGAGATTTTCGCGGATGTTTTCATGCGCGACGATATCGAGCTTTCCCCTGCCCTGACCGCCAAGGACGTCAAAGGCTGGGACAGCTTCAAGCAGATCGAACTCATCATGGCGTCCGAGGAAAAATGGGGCATAAAGTTCAACACGCGTGAACTCGATGCGCTACGCAACGTCGGCGATTTGGCAAAAATGATCGAGACAAAGGCGGGGTAACACCCGTGCGCCGCTCAATCCTCCAGCAAGTGTCCTAGCGCCCGTAACGGGCGCAAATCGTCGCAAATGATTTTGGTGATCGCCAGCAAGGGCACCGCCAGGATCGCGCCAGTGACGCCCCACATCCAATACCAGAAGATCAGCGCCAAGATCACCGCGACCGGATTGATGGTGAATCGGCGGGCGAGCAGCATTGGGGTAACGAACTCGCCCTCGATGACGTGTATTCCGAAATACAGGCCGACTGGCAAAAGCGCCCACCAGGAGACACCGAGCGACACAACGCTCGCCATCAGGAAGACGGCTATGCCGACCATGGCGCCCAGGATCGGCACGAAGTTCAACACGAAGGCAACGGCGCCCCACAATAACGGGTTGGCCACACCGCAGAGCCACATAACGCAGCCGGTGGCGACGCCCACAATCGCGTTGATGCAGGTAACCGTCAGCAGATAGGCTGATACGTCGCGTTCTATGTGCTGCGACAGTTCGACCGCCTGACGCTTGTCCTTGAACCGCGGCAGGATCTCAACCATTCGGCGAAGGAAGGTTTCCCCGGACACCAGCATGTAGAACAAGATCAGCAACGTGGTGAAAAGACCCGAAGTCGCCGTAGCGGAGCCGGACAGCACCGCCCCCATTAGGCTTTTAACCGGCGGAGCTTGCGGCGGCGCTCCAGGTTCGCCGCCGAAACCAGGTATCTGCTTGATCATCCGCTCGCCGGCTTCAATCGGCCCATGCAGAAAACTCAGGCCATCCCGCAGTTTGGGGATCGCATCCGGCAGCTTTGCCGCCCAATCGGCAGCCGGACCGGCGAGCACGCTGATCGTGCCGCCGAAAGCCAGCAGAACCAGCAGAACCGACACCACGGCACCCACGGCGCGAGGAATGTGAATGCTTTCCAGCAAGCGAACGAACGGCTGCAGCAACAGCTTGAGCACGATCGCCAGGATTAGCGGCAGGATGATCTCCGCCGCGACGTACAGGACCGCCATGCAGGCAAGCACGAACAGGCCGCCGAGAAAGACGGTCTTCGCATCAGTAGGCAGCGGCATGTCGTCGGAGTCGTCGTCCGCCGGGTCAAAGGTCTTCGTTGCGGCCACCGAGCCGACCGTCTTTTCGCGCGTAACCTCGCCCTCGGTCTCGGTAACCGCTACGAAGTCACTACGGGTTTCCTCGGCGACCAGTCGGGCATCGAGGGATTTTTTGGGTTGTTCGCTCAGACGACCGGTCCTCTATCTCGCGCTGAATTGCGCGGAAACGCGACGTCTGAAACGCAGCCGATGCCCTGTGGTCGCGCAAACCCGCGATCATCTGTTCGGCATATGCAATCAGGCGACAACCACGCGCTACCGCTTCCCAGCCCGGGCGCGCTCCTTGTCGAAGTCGATCGCGTTGCTGCCGGATGCGCTCAGCATCGAAGACTTAGTGACCGCGAGCGCCGCCGCCGCGGCGTCGTTCTCGACAATCTTCGCCATCACAGCTTCTTTGGCGCGATCAAAGTATTCCCGATTGGTCGCCACGAACTCCCGCGAGTGCCGCAGCTCGCGCAGATATCCGTTGATTTCCGGCACGACGTAACGCGCCACCATGTCCCAGCTTCGCATCGTGTTTTCCGGGTTCGCCCAGTCGTGGACGAAGCCAATCACCGTCCCGAAACCGCCGCTGACCTCCAGAACGGACTTGATCCGTTGCACCAAGTCGTCCGGCGTGCCGATCGTCGCGGCCGCGCTGTCGGAGAACGCGGTCGCGTCAACTGCGTCATCCGGAGTTTTAAACGGCTTCGCCCCCGGGCGCTGCAACGTGGCCGTGATATACTCGTTGTGGTGTCGCATCAGGCCGTGCTTGGCCTCTTCCCGCGCCTTTTCGCGAGTTTCGGCAAGGTGCCAACTCAACAACACGCGCCAGTTTCTGCGGTCCACTGTCGTGCCATGTTTCGCGGCGGCCGCCTCGGCAAAGCTCCATTGCGTCGGCAGCGCTTGCAGACCCTCGTGCGACATCGAGCCGATCGAAATGATGCCGATCCCGTGCTTTCCGGCCAGCGTCATCCCCGACGGGCTGATCTGCGAGGCGACAACGAACGGTATTTCCTCCTGCAGCGGCCGTAATTGCAGCGCTGCGTCCTGCAAGATGAACCATTCGCTCTTCGCGGTGACGCGCTCGCCGTTGAACAGCCGGCGAATGATGCTGATCGCCTCATCCTGGCGGTCACGCAGCACCATCGGATCGACACCCAGCGTGTGCGCATCGGACGCCAGCGCACCCGGCCCTGACCCAAAAATGGCTCGCCCGCCGGTCATGTAATCAAGCTGCACGATGCGTTGAGCAACATTGAACGGATGGTGGTAGGGCAGTGACACAACGCCCGTGCCCAACCTGATGCGCTTCGTCCGCTCGCCCGCCGCAGCCAGGAACATCTCGGGCGAGGCAATCATCTCCCACCCGCTGGAATGGTGCTCACCGCACCAAAATTCATCAAAACCAAGCCGGTCGATGAGGTCGACGAAGTCCAGGTCTCGACGGAATTGCAACATCGGATGTTCGCCGACCGGGTGATGCGGGGCAAGAAAGGCGCCAAATCCTAATCGCGGCATAAAAATCTCCTGAGGCGTCTACCACTTCAGGAAACGGTAGGCGGGGGGATGATCGTAGGCAAGGGTCGCACCCTGTTTGCCCCGGCAACGTCGCGAATCATCACACTAATTAGGCAATCGGGCCGTTCAGCTACTGGGTCAGCTGATCCCGCAAAGCTTCCGTTAATTACTGGCAGGGTGTCGAATAAGCCTGTTACGCCAGGAGCCAGCAGGTGCATCCTACCGCGTATGACAGTATGATGACCGCATGGATACCAACCTCGCCCACGAGCACGAGCCTTTGGCGACCCGCAGTCCGGATGAGCGTCGACAAGCGGGGGTAGCGCTCCGCCGCGACGTGCCGCGTAGCGCGCACGGTGAATGGACGCCGCCGGCCGACCGGGCCGATCCGGTTGCCATTCTGATCGAACAGGGCAAGAGCCGGATCCAGGAATTGCTGCCGATCCGCTATGGACGGATGCGCGCCGATCCGTTCGCGTTTCTGCGCGGCGCCGCCGCGGTGATGGCCGCGGATTTTGCGCGCACGCCGGCCACCGGCATTCGCATGCAAGCCTGCGGCGACGCACACCTCGCCAATTTCGGCTCGTATGCGACACCTGAGGGACTGCCGGTCTTCGACATCAACGACTTCGACGAGACGTTGCCGGCTCCCTTTGAATGGGATCTCAAACGGCTGGCCACGAGCCTGGTCGTGTCCGGTCGGGTCGCCCAGTATTCTGCGAAGGACTGTCGCAAGCTGGCGCTCACTGCTGCCCGAACCTACCGCGAGCACATCGCCGAATTGGCTGCGTTGCCGCCGGTCGTTGCCTGGAACCGGCGTATCGATCTTGCCCGGGCTATCGCCGACATTGACCAGCCCAAGGTCCGCGACGCGGTGGAGAAGCGCCTCGCCCGGGTGCTGGAGAGCGGCGTCAAGCACTTCGGCCTGGCCGTGAAAAAGGATGGTGGGGTCCGCATCCCAGAGAAGCCACCGCTGGTCTACCACTTGAGCAAGCATGCGCTGCCGGCACGCAAGGCCTTCGTTTCCTACGCGAAGACTTTGCAGGAGGATCGCCGGGTGCTGCTGCACCGCCATACCCTCCGCGACGTCGCGTTCAAGGCGGTCGGGGTCGGCAGCGTCGGCACATTCTGCGCAATCGGGCTCCTGACTGCCGGTGACGGCTCGCCGCTACTGCTGCAGATCAAGGAGGCGCAGGAATTGGTGCTAGCGCCGTTTGCCGGCCCATCCGACTACGCCAACCACGGTGAAAGGGTGGTCGTTGGTCAGCGGATGATGCAAGCGGCAACCGATGTCTTCCTCGGCTGGACACGCGCGCCGATCGACGGGCGGAGTTTCTACATCAGGCGGCTTAAGGACTCGCGGTTGGCCGATATCGGAGCGCAACTGCAGTCGGCACTGCCGTTCTATGCGTCGCTCTGCGGTCGAACGCTCGCGCGGGCGCACGCGCGCGCCGGCGACCCGGTCCTGGTGTCGGGATACGTCGGAAAGGGCAAGGCATTTGAGGAGGCGATCAGCGCGTTTGCCGTGGCCTATGCGGACCAGACCGAGACGGATTGGCAAAGCTTCGAGGCGGCGATCAAGGCTGGCCGCATCGTTGCAGCCGAGCCGGAAACGAAGAAGAACTGATCCACCATTGGGGCTTGTGTGGCATCGGCTGGCTGGAGCACTTGCAAACTGACGTTCACGCAGCTCACGATTCCTCATGGCGGATCTCCCCGGAAGCGGCTCCAGGAAGATGGGTTTAGTGGAGGAATGGGACCGTTTCGATCCAGGCTGATGTCGCGGTGAGGCTGGTGGGTTATGGCGATCCAACCATCCCAGTGATCGGGTCATCGATGGACCAGCACTGGAATTTTGGAATGGGTAAGCACCTTGACAGTCTCGCTGCCAAGGAGCAACGCACCGATGCCTCGGCGCCCGTGCGAGGCCATGACGATAAGGTCACACCCCTTCGCCGTGGCGGTATCGATAATCGCCTGATATGGGTGTTCATGCTCCACCTGCAGCGCCTCACAGACGACCCCTGCGGCCTGCGCTGCCTCAGCGATCGGGGCCAGGGTTGCCTTGGCATGATCCTGCATGCGCTCCTTGTATTGAGCCGGGGTATCCTCGAGCATCTGTGGGTTGGTGGTGAGCACGTGAAAAGGCGGCAGCACCGTGAGCGCGGTGACTCGGGCGCCGATCTGACGAGCCAACGCGACGCCGTGCAGAACCGCCTTGCCGGCGAGTTCCGACCCGTCAGTCGGTATCAGAATGTTGCTATACATAGTCCCTCTCCTTGAATAGTCTACTCGGCTGGGGAACTATACTTGGCCGCTTCCAAACTCTCCGCTCATTTTGGGCGACCCGTCAATGCTTCCCTGCGCCAAGTCTGTGGCCGCGGAGTACCTACGATGAATTCATCTTGCCGTCATTGATCCAAGTCAATCCGCGTGAGCGACACCCGAGCGGTGCGGGGGCTCGCCAGCGGTTTGTCCCACGTTAGAGAGTCGCTTGACGCCAACGAAAAATTCTATAATTATGGAAATATGGAAAAGACAGCCGCACTCGCTGCTTTGGCAGCCCTGGCGCAGGAATCACGCCTCGATGCGTTCCGCCTGCTCGTACAAGCCGGTGCCCGCGGCATGCCGGCCGGGCAGATTTCGGAACAATTGGGACTTCCCGCAGCCACGCTCTCTTTCCACCTGAACCATCTGAAGCAGTCTGGCCTAGTAAAATGCCGGCGCGAAGGCCGCTCGCTGATCTATACGGCCGAATACACGACCATGAACACGTTACTGGCTTATCTGACCGAGAACTGTTGCCAAGGCGACCCGGCAGCCTGCGGCATCGCGGTTTGCATACCTATACCCAACTAGGAGGAACGCCATGAAGCGCCTGCATGTTCACGTCTCCGTCGAGGACATTCCTCAATCTATTCACTTCTACACCGCGCTTTTCGCTGCCGAACCGATCGTCGCCAAGCCTGACTACGCAAAGTGGATGCTGGACGATCCGCGCGTCAATTTCGCCATTTCCACGCACGGCGGCGGCGCCCCGGGCGTTGACCATCTCGGCATCCAGGTCGAAACCCCGTGCGAGCTGCACGAAGTTTACGAACGGCTGCAACAAGCTGATCGGCCGGTCCTGGAAGAAGGTGAAACAACTTGTTGCTACGCCAAATCAGAGAAATCATGGATCACCGACCCGCAGGGCGTGTCTTGGGAAACGTCCTAACTTCGGGCGAAAGCACGATCTATGGCGACAGCGTCGACCTTGGCCCAATCCGCACCACCTCCGGCGCCTGCTGCACGCCGGGTCCCAAGCCTGAGCTGACCACTGACGCCCCATGCTGCGGCCCGGCGGCGGCATGACAATCACCATCTACCACAACCCGGCCTGCGGCACCTCCCGTAACGTTCTCGGCCTGATCCGAAACAGCGGTGAGCACCCGCGCGTCATCGAATACTTGAAAACTCCACCCTCCCGCGAGGAACTCGTCAGCCTGATTGGCCGCATGGCTATACCGGTGCGCGATCTCTTGCGACGGAAAGGCACGCCATACGACGACCTGGGCCTCGACGATCCGACGCTCGGCGATGACCAATTGATCGATGCAATGATGGCGCATCCGATCCTGATCAACCGCCCGATTGTCGTTTCTCCCAAAGGTGTCAAGCTGTGCCGCCCCGCGGAGACGGTTCTGCAGCTTCTGCCGCGTCCCAAGCAGGACGGCCAAATGGCAGTTGACCCAGAAACCAACCCCGCGGCGGAACCCAAGTCATGAGCGAAGCCGCGACTGCGCCCGGCAAAGCCCCGTCCATGGGCACCTTCGAGCGCTATCTGACACTTTGGGTGGCCCTGTGCATCATCGTCGGTATCGCCCTCGGACAAGCCGTGCCTACCCTGTTTCACGCGCTGGGCGAGGCGACTGTAGCGCAAGTCAACCTGCCCGTGGCCGTGCTGGTTTGGCTGATGATCGTTCCCATGCTGCTGAAGATCGATCTTGCCGCGCTCGGTCAGGTGCGCAACCACTGGCGGGGGATCGCCGCGACCGTGGCTGTCAACTGGCTGGTCAAACCCTTCTCCATGGCCTTGCTCGGCTGGCTCTTCATCGACCATCTGTTCCGGCCTCTTCTCCCCGCCGGCCAGATCAACGGCTACATTGCCGGACTAATCCTGCTGGCGGCGGCTCCCTGCACCGCCATGGTGTTCGTCTGGTCAAACCTCGTGGATGGCGAGCCACACTTCACGTTGTCGCAAGTTGCGCTCAACGACACGATCATGGTCTTCGCCTTCGCCCCGCTTGTTGCACTCCTGCTCGGCCTGTCCTCGATCACCGTGCCCTGGGACACGCTTATACTGTCCGTAGTGCTCTACATCATCGTGCCGGTGATCGCCGCGCAGCTTTGGCGCCGGCAACTTCTAACGCGCGGCGGCCAGGGGGCGCTCGGACACACCCTGCGCACGCTCGCCCCGCTATCGCTCTCGGCATTGCTGTTGACGCTCGTGCTGCTGTTCGGCCTGCAGGGCGAGCAGATCATGCGCCAGCCGCTCGTCATCGCCATGCTTGCGGTGCCGATTCTGATCCAGGTGTATTTCAATGCCGGGCTTGCCTACTGGCTGAACCGACGCCTCAGCGTCGAGTGGTGTGTCGCCGGGCCGTCAGCCTTGATCGGCGCCAGCAATTTCTTCGAGTTGGCCGTCGCAACGGCCATTGCCCTGTTCGGCTTTCAGTCCGGCGCGGCCCTGTCAACGGTTGTCGGTGTGCTGGTCGAAGTGCCGGTTATGCTGTCGGTCGTGCAGATCGTCCGGCGGTCGCGCGGGTGGTACCAGAGCGGCCGGTGCATATCGTCTGCGCGTTCGGGTGCCTGACCTACTCCTCACTTCCTAGTGAAAGTCAGCCCTGGATCACCGGCATCACGATGTGGATGGCCACCAGCAGCAATATCAGCACCACGGCGATGCGGATCACGCCGCCAAACAACCGCAAAGCGCCTAAAACCAACACAGCCGCCACGGCAAGAAGAAGCACTGTTTGAACGGCGTGCGGCAAGCCAAATTGCTGTAGTTGGCCGCGTATCCACAATTCGAGCTCGGTCAGCGCGGCGGCGACCACCAACCCAAACTGTGTCAGCAGTCTAAGTAACGTATCGATGGCGTTTTGAAGATTTGCCACGTTGGTTTCCTTAAAGGAGCTCCTTCCCCGTCAGGTTGTGTCGGCAGACGGTCATGAAAGATGTCGTCTCGCAAACGTGACGTTATTGCTCATTAATGTGCCGTCCAGGCGTTTCCGGCAATTATGCGATCGCCTGAGCGAGATCCCGCTAAGCGAACATGAGACCAGCGTGACGGAAGCGGCCTCCCGCGCTACACCGTCGGTATAAAAATTGGAGGACCCGTCCATGACCGCCGTCTCCATGAACTTCGCCTCACCTCGCCTGTTGCTGGTCGCGGCCGGCGCGGTGCGGCAGGTCGCCGACGTGCTGGCGAAATTCGGCTTGTCTCGGCCGCTGGTCGTCACCGATCCATTCATGGTCAGCTCCGGCCACATACGCCACTGCCTGGACCCGCTGGCGGCCGCCGGGCTGGCGGTAACCCTTTTCAGCGACACCGTCGCCGATCCGACCGACACGGTGATCGAGGCCGGCGTGGTCGAACTGAACAAAGGCGACTTCGACTGTCTGATCGGTTTCGGCGGCGGCTCCCCGATCGACACCGCCAAAGCAATGGCGATCCTGGCGGCCGGTGGCGGGAAGATGCGCGACTACAAAGCCCCGTTCGCCGCAGACAAGGGCGCGTTGCCGGTCATCGCTATCCCGACCACGGCAGGCACCGGCAGCGAGTGCACGAGGTTCACCGTCATCACCGACACTGAGCGCGACGAGAAAATGCTGATTGCCGGCCTGGGGGCGCTCCCACTGGCTGCGCTAGTGGACTATGAACTCACGTATTCGGTACCGCCCCGGACCACTGCCGACACCGGCGTTGACAGTCTGACCCATGCGCTGGAGGCCTATGTCTCCCGCCGCGCCAACCCGATTTCCGACGCCCTGGCGCTGTCGGCGATGTCGCTGATCGGGGCGAACATCCGCACGGCGTACGCGGAGCCCCGCAACGCCGCCGCCCGGGAGGCTATGATGCTGGGAGCCACCGAGGCCGGCCTCGCCTTCTCCAACAGCTCCGTCGCACTGGTCCATGGAATGTCCCGTCCGATCGGCGCGCATTTCCACGTGCCGCACGGTCTGTCGAACGCCATGTTGCTGCCGGCGATCACCCGGTTTTCGGTTCCCGGCGCCGAAGCCCGCTACGCCGAGGCGGCACGCCGGATCGGTTTCGCGGCCTCCACCGACGGCGACGAGACGGCAGCGGCGAAGCTGATAAGCGGTCTGGAAAAGCTTAACAAAGACCTTTCAGTGCCCACCCCGGGCGACTTCGGGATCGAAGAGGCATCCTGGACCGACAAAATGGCCCTGATGGCTGACCAGGCGTTGGCGTCAGGCAGTCCGGCAAATAACCCGCGCGTCCCGACGGAGGCGGAGATCGTCCGCTTGTACCGGGAGGTCTGGATCGGCTCGCCGGCAAACCGCTAGGGCTGCACCCGGCCTCCGGCTAGAAACCTGAACCGTCCCATACCGGATTCGCTGCCTGGGTCCGATTCATATTGGAATCGTAGGGCGCCTCGACCGGAGCCCAAACGACAACCGGCACCTTCCCAATGTTGAACAGCGGGCGGGGCTGGGTGACGGTCGCGTCGGGATTGGTCGGGACGGGCTGCGCCGTAACCGTTTGGCCTTCTGCCGCGACCCGCCGAGGCGGCGGATCGGCGGCTGGTTGCTTCACTTGAGCGAACCCGGCCGTCGCCACAACCAGCGCAAGCGCTGCCACGGCCAGCGTCGAGAACATCTTCATCGTGCGATCTCCTATCGCAAACCAACACATGGGGCCGGATAGCGACAGGAAAAGGTGCCTGCGAACCGCCTTCTGATAATGGTCATATTGCGCCCGCGACCTCATGGCCGCCGTGCCAGATCATGTTCAGCGCGACATACAGCACGATCAACAGCCCAACCCAGGCGACCCAGCGATACCGCTCTAGCAACCGCGCAATGAGCCCCGCTGCGAGGCCCATCAGCCCGACCGAGAGCAGCAGCCCCGATACCAGCACCCAGAGCCGATCATGCGCCGCGCCGGCGACGGCCAGGACGTTGTCCAGACTCATGGAGACATCCGCCAGGATGATCTGCATCATCGCCTGCCGCAGCGTCTTTCCACTCCCGACAGCGACGGCGTGATGGGGACGCCGCAACTCGCGAAACATTCTCCAGCAGACCCACAGTAGCAGGACACCGCCGGCAAGCAGCAGCCCGATCATCGCCAGCAACTGCAGCGCCACCGCGCCCATGGCGATGCGGATCACCGTGGCGCCCGCGATACCCAGCAAGATTGCCGGCCGCTGCTGGCGCGACGGCAGCCCGGCGACGGCCAAACCGACGACCACAGCGTTGTCCCCCGCCAGAGCTACGTCGATCATGATCACCTGGGCCAGCGCCACCAGGTCCTGCGTCCACTCCATGCTTGCCTTCCGGGATGCCTGAGTCTAGCTGGCCCTTTCTTCCGGATCGGACAAGGAAACAATGGTTCCGCGTTACTCCAGACCCGAAATGGCCGCCATCTGGGCGCCCGAGAACCGCTATCGAATCTGGTTCGAAGTGGAAGCCCTCGCCGCCGAGGGGATGGCCCGGGTGGGCGCGATCCCCTTGGAAGCCGCGCGCGCCATCCGCGAGAAGGGCGCTCCCAGACTGGCGGCGATGGACGCCGCCGATGTCGAACGGATCGACGCGATCGAGCGCGAGACCCGCCATGACGTCATCGCCTTCCTGACCTGGCTGGCCGAGGCGGTGGGTCCCGACTCCCGCTTCGTGCACCAGGGCATGACAAGTTCCGACGTGCTTGACACCACGCTGTCGGTGCAACTGACTCAGGCCGCCGACATCCTGCTGAAAGATATCGACGCCGTCATGGCGGCGCTGAGAGCCCGAGCGCTCGAGCACAAGTACACTATCACCATCGGCCGCAGTCACGGCATCCACGCTGAACCCACCACTTTCGGCCTCAAATTGGCCGGCCATTACGCCGAGTTCGCCCGCAACCGCGAGCGCCTTCTCGCCGCGCGTGCCGAGATTGCCGTGGTCGCGATCAGCGGTGCAGTCGGCACCTTCGCGCATCTCGACCCCAGCGTGGAAGATTACGTGGCGGAAAAACTGGGGCTGCGGGCTGAGCCGGTGTCCACCCAGATCATCCCGCGCGATCGCCATGCCGCATTTTTCTGCACCCTGGGCGTCATCGCCAGCGCCGTGGAACGGTTGGCGACCGAAGTCCGCCACCTGCAACGCTCCGAGGTACGGGAAGCGGAGGAATTCTTTCATCCCGGCCAGAAGGGTTCCTCGGCGATGCCGCACAAGCGGAACCCGGTGCTCAGCGAAAACCTGTGTGGCCTGGCCCGCATCGTGCGCTCCGCCGTCGTGCCGGCGCTGGAGAATGTGACGCTGTGGCACGAACGGGACATCAGTCATTCGTCCGTGGAGCGTGCGATCGGCCCGGACGCGACGGTCACGCTGGATTTCGCGCTGATGCGGCTGGCGGGAATGATGGACAAGTTGCTGGTCTATCCCGACCGGATGCTGGCCAACCTGGAAAGCCTCGGCGGTGTGGTGCACTCGGGCGAGGTCCTGCTGACGCTGACCAGGGCCGGCATCCTGCGCGAGGACGCTTACCGCATCGTCCAAAGCTGCGCGATGGCGACTTGGACCAGGTTGGGAATGCCGGGTGGGCGATCGTTTCGGGAAAACCTGGAGGCTGACCCCGAGGTGTCGAGAATGGTCAAGCCCGCTGAACTGGACGCCGCAATGGATCCCACCAGTCACCTACGGTCGGTCGATCGCATCTTCGAGCGGGTGTTTGGTTGAGTTTCAGCCCGCCGGAAGACTGGGATCATGACCTGGTCCGAACTTCGCCGTAAAAGCGACGCAAGTGATTGAGATAACTGGCATAGGTCTTTCCGCTCTGTCTACACGGCGGCCAAATCAGTTCCCATCAGATCAAGCGCTCTGCGTTGCAGTTCGGTGGGTATGGTCGTCACGATGCTGAGTTTCTCCCCGCCAAAGCAGATCACATTGCGCGTCAGCGTGGCCAGATCGTCCAGCAGAGTGCGGAAGCTGTGCACCGGCAGCACCACACCGCCCAGCGGCTCGGTCCGTTTGCTGGCGGCCTTGCGGCGTGCGGCTGGCGACGGCTCGGCCTTGGCCACCGGAGACGTGCGCTGTGTCCTCAGCGGCGGGCCGGTCGTGGTCGTCGAACAGCAGCGGCGCCAGCTTCTGGCGCATGTGCCATTCCAGGTAATAGGCCAGCATGCACAGCAGCACGTGCGCCCGCACACGTGCTGCCGTCCAGTGGAACACCGGGCGCAGTTCCAGATCCACGGTTTTCATGCAGCGGAAGGCGCGCTCGACCCGGGCGAGGCTCTTGTAGGAGCGCACGGTCGTGGCGGCATCGGCCTGCTCGGCCGCCAGGCTGGTGCGCACGCACGTAGATGCCGTCGAGCTTCGCCTGCTCGGCGATCGTCTCGGCGTTGCGGGCGAAGCTGAAGCTGTGATCGTTGATATCGGTCTCGAAGTGCTTGGCCATCTTGCGCTTGCCGATGACCGCGCCGACCGCCTTGCCGATTTCGCCGCGCCGCGCAGCGGGTTCTTCGCCCGCTGCACACGCTTTTGGATGCGGTCCAGGTCTTTCTCGGTGGCCGCCAGCAGTTCACCGCGCTTGCGCGCGCGTTCGTCGGCCAGCAGCGGGTTCTTGCAGACCACCAGCCGCTCGCCGGGAAAGTCTGGACTGGTGATCTCCGCCATATCGCGGGTATCGAACAGCGAGGGTTGCAGCGGCCCGCCTTCGACGGCCAGTTGCTGGATCGCCGGCGCCCGCAGCGCGGTGATCCAATCCAACCCGGCCGGGCGCAGCGTCGCCTCGATGCGGGCGTCGGTGATCATGCCGCGGTCTCCGACCAAGACCACGCGTTTGAGGTTGAAGCGCTGCTTCAGTGTCTCGATCTGTTTTGGCACGGTCGTCGGATCGCCGGTGTTTCCCTCAAACACCTCGACCGCAACCGGGCGGCCATCCAAGGCACACAGCAGACCGATGACCAGTTGCGGCCGGTCGCCGCGATGGTCGCGGCTGTAGCCGAACTGCGCCAGCGGACAGCAGCGGCCTTCCAGGTAGGTGGAGGTGACGTCGTACAGCACCAGCATGCCTTCCTTCAGGTGGCGGCGGGCGAGCGCGGTTTCGATAAAGGCTTGCTCGCTGACCAGCCAGTCGAGCGTGGCGTAGAGTTCGCGGGCGGTGACGCTGCCGAGGTCGAGGACCTCGCCCAGGGAATGGCTGGCGGTGGCGGTATCGAGCATCCGCGCGGTGGCCAGCTTCGCCGCCGGGTCGAGCAAACGGGCGATAATCAGGCCGAATGCCAGAGCGCGGTGCCGCCTGCTGCCCCGGCGCGGCAGGAGATCATCGAGACCGATCTGCCGGGCGGTGGCGAGAGCCGCCACGACATGGCCGTGCGGGAGCGAGCGACGGATTTCGAAGCCGCCCTCGCCGGCCGGCAGCAGCCTGTCGCCACGCAGCACGGCGCGCAGGGACTGGACCTTCTCGGCTGGCCAGTCGGAGAGATTGGCCAGGGTACGGTTCAGGACCTTGCCGTTCTCGCGATAGCTCTCGCGCAGCAGGATGGCGGGGGGCGAGCTCCGGTTGGGGACGGTGGCGACATACATGCGCCTTCCGACCAAACCGAGTCGTGACCTGTCAAGGAGAAAATTGCAGATTACATGACTACGTTATGATGGTGTCAGCCTATCTCAATAGCTTGACAGAAATAGGTGGCGAAGTTCGGCTTAGTTCGCCACCGGCCTTCGGCCGACCCACCCTGGATGAAACTGGTGCGGCTGCAACTACAACCCGCTGCTCAGGTGGCCTGAACGCCGTTCGCGAATGCCCAACCAAGCAGCGAGGAGTTACTTCCTAGCAGGCGGCACGCCGCTTCGCCGCCGACAGCACGGTGATATGCGACAGAACAAAGCTTACGCGAAGGGCGAAGCCGCCAATCGGCATTGTGGTAAGAGGATAGGCAGCCCGCAGCCACGGCTGATAGAAACCTCGCCGCCGGGCTCTTGTAAGGTCGGCCAGGGTCATGGAGCCGAGCAATGGGCGCTTTCGACCGCCTGTCGCGCTTCGGCAGCACCGTGAAGCAACGCGCCGTGCCGGTTCGGACGTCGGCGAAGCGCCGATTTCAGCGCGGGTTAGGGGTCACCCACGATTTGTACAAAACTGCACGCTAAGCCGGATCTCGGGCCGCCAAGCGGCCTTTCGCAAAGGCAACCGGCATCTGAAACCCTCAATGAGAAGGGGTGGTCAGACGCCTCTCGCCTTAGCGTGCAGTTTTGTACAAATCGTGTGGTGACCCCATGTAGACCGGCGCGGACAAACTTACTCAGATTGGGGTAGTCCACCTCCAGCCCGTCCACGTCATACAGGAAGAAGCTGATTGTCTCTCTGGCTCGATGCTGATTGCCGTGCCAGAGCAGCCACTTGAGAAGGACCTAAAGCGGCGCACGCCAGGCCGCGCAAAAAGCGCACGACAGCGGCGATGCTGGTGCGCGAAACGCATTCGGTGTGGCGAGGCAACAGTTGGAGCGCGCCCGTCAAGCGGCCGAACGGGGGTTTCACGGGCCTGAGCCAATTGGTGTACTGCCGGCCGTTCTACGCCAGGAATTGGCGGCATGAACGCTAGGCGCGGCCTGATCCGACTGTGGGTAATCGCCTCGGCTGTCTGGATGGTGAGCGGATCTCCATTCGCTGCTGCCGGCGATGTCAGGCCGCCGCCAGGATTTTCGTCGTCGCCCTGGATCGGAAGCGAGGCACGGTTCCACAGGTGGTCCGGGTCAAGAGCGCCATCGCCCGAAGGGCGCGCTGAGACGCGTGAAGATCGCCCGTCGCTGTTCAATCGGGCGATGGGCGCGTTGATACCTTCGGCGGAGGCGGCGGAGCCCAACGCGTTACGCGAACCGCCAGACGACGACGGGCCATGGTTGGACTATCGCACTGGCACGCGCTTACCCAAATGCCCTGACGACATTACGGTCGTACGGAACAACTGCCTGGGCACCTTCGTGTCGTCCGGCGGCGCGAAGTACGTTGGTGAATTCCGCGACGACAAGTTCAACGGAAAAGGGACTTTGTATGCCCCTAATGGCAGCGTACGTTACGTCGGCGAATTTCAGGACGGCAAGTTCAACGGCCAGGGGACATTTACATATGCCAATGGCAAATATGTCGGCCAATTCCAGATGACAAGTTCAGCGGCCAGGGGACCCTAACATTGCAGCAAAAGCGGCCGGAGTTTCGAGAGCGCGATTGTCATTTGCCCTCCTCGTCAAAGAGCATGCGCCCGATCTTGCGCGATCCGTCAACGCCGGAGCGCGCAACGGACCCTGCCTAGCGCGATGTTGCGCGCGAGATCGCCGCCGAGCGCGCGGAGATGGCGAGCACGCCGCTCTATCGCGGGAGCGGTGGCCAGAATGAGCCGTCTACGGTGGCGCGCACCGTGCAGTCCTCCGCGCACGCGGCACCGTTCGCCGCTGGCGCGCTCCGGCCGGGGGGTCAAAAGGGGGTATCGTTTGGCGACCCCCTTGCAACACCCCGCGCTCGAACTGCTGCGCGCGGCTGGAAGCGTGCTGCCGACGATGAGGCGCAGCACGTCCGCCTGATCCAGCGTGCGAACCATCTACACGCCGCCGGCGGTCAAAGGGGGCATCGGTTGGATACCCCTCGCGGTGGTCCGCTGAGCGGGCCGGGCGGATCGCGCTCGATGCCATCACGCCGACAGTTTCTGCCGCCGGGGCGGATGGCGAGCGCGCTGAGCTATTGCGGAAGCGGTGGCCGGAATGAGGGCGTCTCGGCGGGCACCGCACGGTCTTCGCGGCCCATTTGACGAACGCTGGCTGTCACCTCTGCGATAACCTTGGAGAGGAAAAACTCCGCCCATTGCTGGACATTAATTGCGCGATCTGTGAGAGCAGTTGACGCGTGCTGGAATGCTATTGTCGACTGCATCACACGATAGCAGCAAAAAAGCGGCGCCGCGACACTCGGGGCACTGGTATCGTTGCTCTAAAATTTCCAGGAGGGGACAGAAGAATGAGCGGAACCGCCCTACCTCAACCCCGCCGTCGTGGCCTCCAATCAGTCGCGCCATTTTTCGTTGATATCTTTGAACGCTTCATGCCCGACCCCTTTGTGCTGGCGATCGGCCTGACTGCGGTCACGGCCGTTCTGGCCCTGCTGATCGCGCCCAAGGGCTCGCTCGAAATGATCGTCAGCACGTGGTATTCGGGCATCTTCGCGATCCTCGGCTTCGCTTTCCAAATGATTCTGATCCTGGCAACTGGGCATGCACTCGCTCACGCGCCGGTTGTGGCGCGCTTTCTGCGGAAGCTGGTGGCGATGGCGCATACCCCCAATCAGGCCGTAGTGCTCACCTTCCTGGTCGCCTCAATCGCATCCCTGCTGAACTGGGGCTTCGGACTGGTCGTGGGTGCTATCCTCGCCCGCGAGGTGGCACGGCAAGTTCGGGTGGATTTTGGTTGGCTGGTGGCGGCCGCCTACTCTGGATTCGCGGTGTGGGCGAGCGGCCTATCCAGCTCGATCGCACTCACACAAGCCACGCACGGCAACGCTTTGAACATCGTCGAGAAGCTTACCGGCCAGATGCTGCCGTTATCGGCGACGGTGTTCGCGACCTTCAACTGGCTCCCTACGTTGCTGGTTCTGCTGGTGATGCCGATTGTGTTTATCGCCATCCGCCCGGCAGATGCAGATGTGGCTGTATTTGTGCCTGAGGCCGAGTTGACACCTCCGCCTGCTCATCTGTCCAACTCCATCGCCCGCCGCATGGACCGGTCTCCAGTGGGCAGCTTGTTCCTGCTGGCGGCTGGGATTGCTGCGGTGTTCGTGCTGTGGCTGCAGGGCGCGCTGGCGCTAGACGTTAACATGGTCATTCTGATCTTTCTGATCGCCGGAATTGCACTTCACGGCTCGCCAGTGGCCTACGGCGCGGCAATGCGTAACGCTGCTCGGCAGACCGGAGGTATGATGCTGCAATACCCGTTTTATGGCGGCATCATGGGCATCATGTCGGGCACCGGCCTGGCCGATTCGATTTCAAAAGCATTTGTCGCGGTGTCGAGTGCTCACACCTTGCCGTTCTGGAGCTATATCTGCTCGCTGATCATCACGTTCTTCGTGCCGAGCGGGGGCGGTCACTGGGCCGTTCAGGGTCCTTTCGTGGTGCCCGCGGCAGCCACCCTGCACGCTTCGATGGCCGGCTCCGCAATGGCAGTGGCGATGGGCGAGCAAGTGGCCAACATGCTGCAGCCTTTCTGGGCGCTGCCGGTGGTGGCGATGGCCGGCATCGGCATCCAGCGGGTCATGGGTTATACTGTCGTGACGTTTGTCGTGACTGGCGCGATCTACGCGCTGGCGTTGTTGCTGCTGGTATGAATGCCCCAGATCTGACCCTGGCCACAAACAGCGAATTGGGCGGCGAACCACAAAATGCGAGAACTGATCGTCATCGGCGGCGGTAAGGAGCGGAGTTGGCGTGGGCGGCGGCGTCAGTCTCGCGCAGCCTCGTCCTCGGAAACGGGATCGATGCCGAGTTCCTGCCGGACATCGGCGAACTTTTTCGGATCCACGAGGCGGCGGTCTGTCATCATCGCGGGCAAAGCCACTAGGCCCGCCTCGGTAAAAACAGGCGTGGAAAGTTCCCCTGGGTATCAAACCGCATGAGGCCATGCGTGATCAACCCCTTCGCTGTCGGCGGCAGCTTCGGCTTGCCTGCATCGGCGCCCCCGCGCCAGGTCTTAAGGTGAAAACCCTCGGCAACGCTTGGCAATGTCGAAAAGAAGATGTCCAGTTCGCGGCGAATGTAGTCCCGTTCGCCGGCTGTGAACCCGGCGATCATCCGATCCTGCTGCTTGTTCATGCGCGGAACATAGCACGCAGCGATCTCGGGGAGCAGTCCCGGATGAGGTGATACCGCGACCAGGACGTGGGATGCCGCCGCCCTGGATTGTTCCGGTGCCGTGACCGCACGCGCGTCCATACCGGACGCGGAGAATGCCGGAGGCGTCAGCCACCAAGACGTCCACGCCAGCGCGGAAGTTTTGTCACAAGCTGGTGAAAACTAGCCTATAGTCGCAGCGGCTCTCTGGCCCGGTCGTGCCCTCCTGCCGTCTGCTACGGGATTTTGAGATTTGACTTATGTTCAAAGGTCGTGGCGACAGTAAAACCTGCGGCCATGCTTTCGAATTGTCCCCATCCGGCCCGCATGGTCTTGGGGCCAGGCGGTTTATAGTAGCAATTCCAGCCACCAAGTCTGGCAATGATCCAGGCCAACCAGGCCAGAGAATGCGGCGGATGGGGGTTTTTCTGGCGTTCGGTCTTGCCCTCCAGCGTCGCGCCAATGGCTTCGGCCGCAGACAGCGAGGCGGCATCGATCACGTCGGTTGCCGGTCTCGGACTGCCGTTGCGCGCATCGACCAACTGCATCGTTCGACACGCCGTCGCCAGGCCGACCACGGCCAGCTTGAATAGCCGCTGAGCCTCATGCATCTGGGTCTCTTCCAGCCGCATCCCGTCGCTTTTCAGGGCACGAAACACCTCCTCGATGCGCCAGCGCAGGCGATATAGCCGCACGATCTCGCACGCCGCCTCGGCGTCGCCAACCTCGAGGCTGGTCAACAGACGCCAGTGCAGCGGCTCTTGGTTCGCCGGAGGATTGATCTCACGCGCCTCCACCAGGGTCATCGCCACCGTCTCCGGGTCGGTTTTGGCAGAGCCATGACGCGGCCGCTTGAGGATAACCGGGCCGGCTCGCAAGGCGACCGTGGCGATCCGACCGGGATCGCCCACCCGGCGCGGTGCCACCTTGACCAGCATTTGCGTCAGTTCGGGCCACGCCGCCGGGCTGGTGAACAGCGACGCGTCTCCGGCCGGCCCCTGCTGCGCGCCTGCGGTCAGCCGATCCTGCGCCGCGCGAACGATCAGATCGACGCCAGCCGCCCGACGGGCGAAGCAACTGTAAATGTCGCTCTCGCGGTCGCCGACCACCACCACAGACGCCGCATCCGTCAACAGTGCGCCGGCTCGTTCGACCCCTCGCAGCCAGCGCATGCTCTCCTTGTCCTCAATCGCCCGCTGGCGCCGCGGCGCCGCTTCGATGGCGTCCTCACGGGTCCAGATTTGCGCGTCCAGCAGGCCGAGAACAGCCTCCGTCTCGCTGTCGATGGCGACCAGGGGATGGATGAAAAAACCTGCCGAAACCCCATCGCCGGCCGCGCCAAGCCCGCACCGATTGGCCGCGCGGCCGGCGAAATTGATCTCGGTGGTGTCCTGGGCGACGACAATGCGCCGGCCTGCCGTCGCCGATTGCGTGCGCCCCGCCAGGGTTGCCAGCATCTCCTGGCAGGTCACCGACGGCGCCGACAGAAAACGATGGATCGCCAGTTCGCCGGCACGCGTCGCACCGAGCTTGCGGATCACCAGCGAACCGGTCGCGGTGACCCGTTCGATCAACTCGGTGCCGACCGCCGCGCGTCGTGCGTCGCCGAAATAACCCAGTGCCCCAGCCTGTTCCACCATGATAACCCGCCTTTCCCGACGGGATCACAGAATCGAGATAGCAACCGATTCGCTAGTCAAATGTGAGAATACGGTAGGGTCAGCCCCTCGGCACTGAAAGCCATACGATCGACGGTGCGGGACTTGAATATCCGACAACGGACGCAGCGTTCGCTGGATGACATCGCCAGTATGCTCAATCCACTCCTTCGGGGGTGGATCGGGTACTACGGGCGATACAACCGCGCGGCACTGGAGACCATACTTCGACACGTCAATCTGACGCTCGTGGGATGGGCGATGCGGAAGTTCAAGCGCTTTCAGGGGCGCAAGGTTGGGGCTGCCCGCTTCCTTGAGAAGCTGGTCCGGATCCAACCTGCCCTGTTCGAACACTGGCGTATCGGCATGATCGGCGCGTTCGCCTGATGGGAGCGGTGTGAGGCGAGAGTTCTCACGCACCGTTCCGAGAGGGGCTGGCGGCGAAATACCGCCGGCCTACTCACCAGCTCGTCGGAGACTTCAAGAATGGCGGCCGTGAATTACGGCTCAAGGGGAACCCGGAGCCGGTCCGGGTGCACGACTTCGCCATCCCTGAACTCGGCAAGGCTGTGCCCTACGGGATCTATGATGTTTCGGCCAATGCCGGATTCGTTAATGTGGGCATCAGCGCCGACACCGGAGAGTTCTCCGTCGCGAGCATCCGACGCTGGTGGTACGCGGTCGGCGCGCCGCGTTATCCGGATGCCAGGAAGATACTGATCAACGCCGACTGTGGCGGCAGCAACGGCGCGCGCCTGCGCCTGTGGAAGCGTGAACTACAAGTGCTGGCCGACGAACTTCGGATCGAGATCACTGTCTGCCATGTCCCACCTGGCACCAGCAAGTGGAACAAGATCGAACATCGGCTGTTCTCTTTCATCACCCAGAATTGGCGCGGCAAGCCGCTGATCAGCTATCTGGTCATTGTCCAATTGATCGCCAGCACCACCACCGACAGCGGACTCACCGTCGCCTGTCAGCTCGATGAAAACGATTATGCGAAGGGCACCAAGGTTACCGACGCCGAGATGGCCGCTCTCAACATCCAACCCGCCGTCTTCCACGGCGAATGGAACTATACCATCGCACCGAGGCGGCCAGATGGATGACGCGGTTATTCAGGCTCAGGCCCTTAGGTGATTGCTCCGCGGCGGATATAGATCTGCACGCCGAGCCATTCACCAAGGCGGATAGTAACTCGAACCAGCCAGGACCTCATCTTGGCCGCATTTTGTGTTGACAGTTAAATCGCGCCGGGAGACCGGCAAGGAGTAGTCGGTGCAAGTCCGATACGACGAAGGAGTAGCGATCCGCGTCGGCCCCGAGCCGTGCATCGCTGACCGTGAGGACAGGGGTGAAGCGTCGGTAGGGGAACGTGCGGGCCAACCATTGAGCCGCGAAAGTCACTCGTCCCGGGTGCCGACACTGTTAATTGAGTGGAAGGCAACACGGTCCACTTCGCTATCGCAAGCGGTGGACCGGCCCGGCGTGGTCGAAGACCCTGGCACGCATGCACGCTCCTTGAACGGGAACCGGGAGATCTCGCGCCTGGCCGAGCCGCCACAAGCGGGCTCGGTCCGCCTCGGGAAGGCGAGGAGCCGAAGCCGATGATGCACGGGCGCGAGAAGTCAGACCCCGCCACAGTAGCGATGAAACCGGCGAACAAAGTGGTCTTGGCCGCGGCGGAGTTGGTGGAGCGAAGGGCGGGGGCCGGGGGGAACGCGAGACAGCAAAGCACGCGCCGGACACAGACCCGGGCACACGTGACACACGCGCTGGATCGCGTACGGCAAGCAGCGAAGTTGCGAAAGAAGGAGCGGTTAACCGCGCTCCTCCACCATGTCAGTGTCGATACACGCCAGACCGCGTTCTACGCGCTCAAGCGCAAGGCGGCCCCTGGCGTGGACGGAATGACATGGTAGGAATACGAGACAGGTCTTGAGCTTCGGCTTGAGGCCCTGCACGACCGTATTCACCGAGGACCCTATCGGCCACAACCTGCCCGCCGGACGTATATTCCGAAGGCGGACGGACGGCAGAGGCCGCTGGCGATCTTGCCGAAATCCGAAACTTTTTCGAATCTGTCAGCCAAGATTGGATCGTCAGATTCGTTGAGCATCGTGTCGGCGACAAGCGCATCGTCCGCCTGATCCGGAAATGGTTGAAGGCGGGGATACTCGAAGACGGAACCGTAACGGTCAGTGACAGAGGGACGGGGCAAGGCTCGGTGATTTCGCCGCTCCTGGCGAATATCTACCTGCACTACGTTCTGGACCTGTGGGCTGAACGCTGGCGACGGCACGAGGCCACCGGCGACATGATCATCGTGCGCTATGCCGATGATGTAGTCGTCGGCTTTGAGCGCGAGGCCGATGCAAATCGGTTCCTCGAAGCAATACGCACGCGGTTCGTGGAGTTTGCTCTGTCGCTCCATCCGGACAAGACTCGCCTGATGGAGTTTGGTCGCCTCGCAGCGGCCAGACGCAGACGACGCGGGCTCGGCAAGCCGGAAACCTTTACCTTTCTTGGCTTCACCTTCATCTGCGGTAAATCACGCGGTGGCAAATTCTTACTCAAGAGGAAGAGCCGGAGCGACCGCGTGCAGGCCAAGTTGGCGGAGGTCAAGGAGGAATTGCGACACCGCAGGCACCAGCCGATCCCCGAACAGGGGAAGTGGCTGGCGCACGTCGTTACCGGGTTCTTCAACTACCATGCGGTGCCGACAAACTTCGCGGCACTCCAGGCATTCCGCGACCATGTCCGGGACCTTTGGCGACGCTCGCTCAGGCGACGAAGCCAGAGGGACAACACGACATACGCTGGACAGGCACGCGCCAGGGCCGAGGGAAAGCGCTTTGGCCGCAAGCCTGTGCTGGATGGCGAGCAGCGGCAGAAGGCGCTGCAGCGATTGGCCGAAGGCGCCTCGATCAGCGTGGTGGCGCGGGAGATGAAGGCTAGCCGGGCTACCGTCATGCGGGTTGGTCGGGCTGGACCGGCAGCGCCGCTGCGCTGATGCGCTCGTCTGGGTGTCGCTGCCGTTCTGGCTATCCTGAGGTCGTCGGCGACGGGAAGGGGCGGGTTTCACCGGCTTCGGCTGTCGATTCGGGAAACGATGGATATGCGTGCTGCCGGCCCGGTTAAGCGCAACGTCATGAGCATTGCAGCCAGTGAGAGCACGGGCGCCGATGGCCATCGGCCAGAAAACCCAGAACTGTTCATCAGCTACGCTTCGGGTGACATCGACCAAGCGGCCCTGCACGGACACCTGACCACGCAAGGATTTGCGTTTGGTTCGATAACCCCGCCCCACGCCCGGCTGCGACTGGCACAGGGAGATTGAGGCTGGCCGCGAAGCTGCTCGGCTTATGCTTCCGCTGCTTCACCCCTCGGTGGGGAGAAATCGGTGTGGACTCGCTACGAGATCGATGTCCACAACGCTGTCATTCCGGTGCTATAGACGGACGGTGGTTCCCATGTTTTGGCCTCGATGCTAAAGAAACTCAATGCAACAGAAACTCGATGCTACGGAAACTCGAATGCTACAGAAACAAGAAGATCCGGTTGAATGCTCGCCTTTCCGGGCACCGCCTGCAATTACACTAAAGGTTATAATTGAAGGCGCACGGATTGGCTCTAACCCGCGCCGCCAATGATACCTGCAAGGAAACCACGGTGCGCGCGATGAAAGCAGTATCGATCATAGCCGTTCTACTGCTGCTGGCAGCGAACGCCGCCGCATTGCTCCTTGCGGTCAATGTGGTCCCGTTGCCCCCTGCGCTGGATGCGCTCGCAACCTCGCCCGCGCTGGCCATGGTCACCCTGCCGCCCGCCGTCGTCGCTCTCCTGCCGTACGTGCTGATCGCCACCCTGGCGCTCGGTCTCATCGCGCTGATCACCATTCTCGCCATCAGCCCACCCCCGCCCGACACCAGCCACCCCCCCGTCGAGGCCGCCCGGCCCATGCCCGCCCCGTCGAAGGCAAACGCCGATGCCGAAATCGTCAGCTTCCTGGCAACCCTCCAGGCCAAGGGCCGTCTGGTCGATTTCCTCATGGACGACATCAACGCTGTCAACGACGCCCAGATCGGAGCCGCCGCCCGCGTCGTCCACGCCGGCTGCAAGTCCGTCCTGCAGGAGCACTTCTGCATCCGCCCGATCCGCGAGGAAGGCGAGCGATCGAAAATCGAGGTCCCCGCCAACTATGAAGCGGACGAGTACCGGCTGATCGGCAAAATCACCGGCCAGCCACCCTTCTCGGGCGTGCTGGTGCATCACGGCTGGAAGACCGACTTCGTTAAGCTGCCCACCATCCTGCACGGCTCCGCCGACCATCTTCCGGCCATAGCGCCCGCAGAGGTAGAACTGAAATAGACCGCCCGAGACACTGCCCGAGACTGGGCCTCCACCCACGCGCCCAACCAGGATCCCGACCCATGAACGCCCGTTTCAGTCTCGGTATCGACCTCGGCACCAGCAACAGTGCCATCGCGTTCTCCGATCTCGCGTCTGATCAGACCATCATCATCCCGGTCGCTCAAATCGTCGGGCAGAACCAGCTCGGCGACCGTCCGACCCTCGCATCCGCCCTCTATCTCCCCCACCCCAACGAATTCCCCGGCGGATTGGCGCCGCCATGGGGCGATCCCGCCGACATCGCCCTCATTGGCCAGTTCGCCCGCGACCACGGCGCACTGGTGCCGGATCGTCTCGTCGCCTCCGCCAAGTCATGGCTGTCCAACCCGCATATCGACCCCAGACAGGCCCTGCTACCCTGGCAGTCCGACATCCAGGAGGGCAAGCTCTCCCCCTTCGAATGCTCCCAGCGCTACCTGCACCACCTGAAACAGGCATTCCTCTACGCCGAACAGGGCCGCGGCTGGGACCTTGCCGACGGCCGGGTCGTCCTCACCGTCCCCGCCTCCTTCGATGAGGTCGCCCGAAGCCTCACCGCCGAAGCTGCCAAAGCCGCCGGTCTCGGCGACATCACCCTGCTCGAGGAGCCGCAGGCCGCCTTCTACGCCTGGACCGCGCAGACCGGAAAAGCCTGGCATGACCTCGTCGCGCCCGGCGACATCATCTTCGTCTGCGACGTCGGCGGCGGAACCGCCGATTTCAGCCTGATCGCCGTCACCGACATCGACGGCCAGCTCGAACTCGAACGCATCAGCGTCGGCGAGCACATCCTCCTCGGCGGCGACAACATGGACCTGGCACTCGCCTACACCGTGCAGGCCAGGCTGGAGGCCGAGGGACAATCGCTCGACTCCTGGCAGTTCCTCACCCTCATGCACGCCGTCTCCAAGGCCAAGATCACCCTGTTCGAGGACAGCACGCTGACCGAGGTGCCAATAGCCGTCCCCTCCCGCGGTTCCAGCCTGTTCGCCCGGACGATCTCAACCACGCTCGGCCGCCAGATACTGGAACAGGTCGTGCTCGACGGCTTCTTCGCTCGCACGAACATCGACGATCTGCCGCACGAGGACCGTCGCGGCGGTTTGCAGGAATTCGGCTTGCCCTATGCGTCCGATCCTGTGGTCAGCAAGCACATCGCGCGCTTCCTCGGCCGCAGCCTGCAGAACGTCAAAGCCAGCGAAGAGCTCGCCGCCCTGGTTGGGCCACGCGCCGGGACCACCGCCCTGATGCCCACCGCGGTGCTGTTCAACGGCGGCGTCTTCAAGGCCGAGCCGGTGCGCACCCGTGTCCTCGACCTTCTCGCCGCCTGGAACGCCGGCCAGCCGATTCGCGAACTGCAGGGCTTCGAGCCCGACCTCGCCGTCGCCCGCGGCGCCGCGATCTATGGCCGCCATCGCGCAACCGGCCAGGGAATACGCATTAAGGCCGGCGCCGCGCGCTCGTACCTACATCGGCCTGGAAACCTCGATGCCCGCCATTCCCGGCTACCGGCCGCCGGTCAAGGCCCTGTGCGTCGTCCCCCAAGGTATGCAGGAGGGCACCGAGCTGCTGATCGAGGGTCGCGACTTCGGCCTCGTCACCGGCCGCGCCGCCGAATTCCGCTTCTTCTCCTCCTCCGTCCGCAGCGGCGACACCCCCGGCCAGATCCTTCCCGACGTGCGCGAACTGGAGGAAACCAGCCTGCTCGAAATTGAGCTCCCCGCCATCGACGAGCTTCAGGCGGGCCAGGTGGTTCCCGTCCGCATCAACGCCGTCGTCACTGAACTCGGCACGCTCGAACTCTGGATGAAGCACGTGAACTCCGAGCGCCGCTGGAAGGTTGAGTTCCAGGTCCGCACGGAATAGTCCCGGACCGACACCGGGGAGGTTCCGCCCAGACGATGGCTCAAGCCCGCTTCTCCATCGGCATCGATCTCGGCACTACCAACTCCGCCATCGCCTTCGTCGCATTGGGTGGCGAAGCGCAACCCGAAATCCTGCACATTCCGCAATGGGAAAGTCCGCATGCCCTGACCGAGGCCCCAACGCTTCCCTCGTTCCTCTATCTGCCGGAAGCCGCCGTCGCCGCCCAGCTTCGCGGCCGAACCGAGGGAACCGGCGACTGGATCATTGGCCGCTTCGCGCGGGCAAAGGGGGGCGAAGCCCCGGAACGGGTCATCCATTCCGCGAAATCCTGGCTGTGTCACCACGCCGCAGACCGGCTGGCGCCCTTCCTGCCCTGGGGATCCTCGGAACTCACGCGCGAGGAGAAAATCTCGCCGGTCCGCGCTTCCGCACTGATACTCAACTACCTGCGCGGCGCCTGGGACAGTCGCTTTGCCGCCGCTGGCTGGAAGTTCGACGACCAGCAGATCACCGTTACCGTCCCCGCCTCCTTCGACGCCGCGGCCCAGCGCCTCACCATCGCCGCGGCCGAAGACGCCGGCTTCCCCGATACAGTCCGGCTGCTCGAGGAACCGCAGGCGGCCTTCTACTGCTGGCTGCAGCAGCACGAACGCGATCTTTGGCAAAACCTCCCCGCCGGCGACACCGGCCCGCGACATGTGCTGGTGGTCGATATCGGCGGCGGCACCTCGGACTTCAGCCTGTTCGGCCTTCGCCTGAACGCCACCAACCCAGCCCCCGACATTAGCCGCGTCGCCGTCAGTGACCACATCCTCCTCGGCGGCGACAACATTGACCTCGCTCTCGCTCACCTCGTGGAAAGACGCCTGACCGGCGGCGCGCACGGCCATTTTTCCGGCGCCCAATGGGATCAGCTCGTCGCCGCCTGCCGCAATCTGAAAGAACGGGCGTTGGCCGCCCCGGGCGCCCCGGACGAGCCATTCCCCGTTGCGGTTGCCGGCCGCGGTTCCAGCCTTTTCGCCGCCTCCCAGACCACAACGGTAATCCGCGCCGACATCGAGGGCGTATTGCTGAACGGCTTCTTCCCCGACTGCGACAAGTCGGCGCGCCCATACCAGGCGCCCGGCGCGTTGCGCGAATGGGGATCTCCCTTACGCCACCGACAGCGCGGTAACCCGCCATCTCGCAGATTTCCTCACCGATCGCCCACCCGTCGACGCCGTTCTGTTCAACGGCGGCTCGGTCACCCCGGCGATGCTGCGCCAACGGATCCGGGACCAGATCGCCGCCTGGCAGGACGGCGCCGCCCCGCTCGTTCTGGAAAACGCCGAACCGGCGCTCGCAGTGGCACGTGGCGCCGCACGCTTCGGCGCCCTGCTGCACAGTCAGACGGGGCGCATCGCCGCCGGCGCCGCCCGCGCCGTGTTTCTGGAAGTCCAGACAACGCCCGGCGCCGGGACCGCGGAGCGCTCGCTTGTCTGCGTCCTGCCGCGCGGCGCCGCGCCCGAGGAACCCTTCGAAATTGCCGTTCTAGGATTGGAAGTCCGCACCGATCAGCCGGTGCGCTTCCAGGCCTTTTCGTCAACCCGCCACCCCCGAGCCTGTGCCGGCGACGTGCTGCCATGGCATGAGGGCGATTTTCACGCCTTGCCGCCCCTGCAGACAATTGTCAGGACCACCAAACCGTCCGCATCCGGCGGCACTTTTCCCATCCGCTTGCTCGCAAAGACCAACGCCCTCGGTCTCCT
Organism: uncultured Pseudomonadota bacterium; assembly: GCA_963832865.1. Taxonomy (GTDB): domain Bacteria; phylum Pseudomonadota; class Alphaproteobacteria; order Acetobacterales; family Acetobacteraceae; genus Rhodopila. The sequence continues at coordinate 437 of CAWHWH010000047.1, read as the reverse complement.
GCAGGTCGCCTGCGTTAGCGCCGACCAGCAATCCTGGCCCCTGGAGTTCAACCTGCGCCCCCAAGACCAGGGGCGGCCTCGCCGAAGCCGCCACCCCGGTTGAACCCAACGCAGCGGCAGACACGTTGGCCGCTGCCCAGAAACGCATCCAGGTGCTGTTTTCCCGTCCACCCCGCGGTGCCGACAAATTGGCGTCCGGTCCGCTCTCCAAAAGCTTGGAACGCATCCTCGACCTGCCCAGAAGCACCTGGAACGGCTCCCTGCTCCGCGCCCTCTGGCCTGCCCTCGCCGACTGTTTCGACGCCAGACATTCGTCGGTCGATCACGAGGAAACATGGCTCGTCTTTGCCGGCTTCCTGCTGCGTCCCGCTTCGGCCTCCCCGGCGACGATCGTCGCATCGACAGCCTGTGGCGGCATCCCAGACCGGCCCCTGTTT
>CAWHWH010000046.1:0-104919 GCA_963832865.1 uncultured Pseudomonadota bacterium | reverse complement strand
GAAAAGCGTGTCAGCGATGCCGCGTCCGGCGCGGAGAACCCAGCGGGCGCCTCTAACGCCGTATTCGCCGGCACGTCCGTCATCAGCGGCACCGCCGACCATCCTGATCTGTCGAACGGGAAACAGAACCGCACTTGGCCACCTCGCGACCAGCCTGTCCGAGAAGCCGCCGGCCACCGCGTTCACCATCGGCATTCGCCGCTTCGGCATGCTGATCATGCGCTTCACGATACTGATGGTGCTGTTCGTGCTCGTCGTGAACATCGTCTTCGCGCGGCCGATGTTGGAATCGCTGATGTTCGCCGTCGCACTGGCCGTCGGTCTGACGCCAGAGCTGTTACCGATGATCGTTACGGTCACGCTGGCCAGGTCCGCTATGCAAATGGCGAAGCGCAAGGTGATCGTGAAGCGCCTGTCCGCGATCCACGACCTAGGCGCCATGAATGTGTTATGCACCGACAAGACCGGCACGTTGACCGAAGCCGCGATCAAACTCATGCGGACGATCGACGGCCATGGTGCAGAGAGTCCGCACGCATTTTCCTATGCCTATGTCAACAGCCAGTTCGAGAGCGGGATGAAAAGTCCGCTCGACCAGGCAATCCTGGCGGCGCATCCGTTCGACATGACGGGCTTTCGGAAGATCGACGAAGTGCCGTTCGATTTCGAGCGGCGGCGAGTCTCGGTTCTGGTCGAGCACGACGCCAGGCGCCGCTTGATCGTCAAGGGCGCGCCCGAGGACCTTCTGCGGCTGTCAGGCCAATACCAGGACGCGGATGGGAAGGAAAAGCCGCTCGACCCGGCGACGCGATCGGTCTTTCAGGCCACCCTCGACGCACTCGGCGCAGCAGGGATTCCGCGCGCTGGGGATCGCCAGCCGCCTGGTCGATTCCACCCACGAGACTGCCGCGATTTCCGACGAAGCCGATCTGGTTTTTGCCGGCTTCGCGGTCTTCCTGGATCCACCGAAAGCCAGCGCAGGCGCAACGATCCGGGCAATGGCGGAAGCCGGCATCACGGTGAAGGTCCTGACCGGCGACAACGAGTTGGTATCCCGCCACGTCTTCGCCGAGATTGGCGTTCCCGTGACGGGCGTGCTGACCGGCGACGCGCTGGAGCATCTGCCGGAAGAGGCCCTGCTCGGGCAGTTGTCCCGGGTCAACCTGTTCTGCCGGGTCAATCCGCAGCAGAAACATCGCGTCCTGCTGGCGCTGAAGCGGCTGGGCAACGTCGTCGGCTTCCTGGGCGACGGAATCAACGACGCGCCAGCCCTGCACGCCGCCGACGTCGGGATTTCCGTCGATGGCGCTGCCGACGTCGCCCGTGCAGCGGCCGATTTGATCCTGCTGGAACACGATCTTTCGGTGGTGCGCGACGCCGTGGTCGCCGGCCGCGCCACGGTGCAGAACGTGTCCAAATACGTGCTGATGGGCGCAAGCTCGAATTTCGGCAACATGTTTAGTATGGCCGGCGCCACGCTGATCCTGCCTTTCCTGCCGATGCTGCCGATCCAGATATTGCTGAATAACCTAATCTATAACGTGTCGGAGATCGCGATCCCATTCGATAGCGTCGATCCCGAGGTCGTTGTCGGGCCGGTAAAGTGGGACATCAAGCTGATCGAACGCTTCATGCTGGTCTTCGGTCCGGTCAGCTCCGTCTTCGACTTCATCACCTTTTACGCCATGCTGGTGTTCTTTGGCGCCGGTGAGGCGCTGTTTCAGACCGGATGGTTTATCGAGTCGATGACAACGCAAACGCTCGTGGTCTTCTGCATCCGCACGCGGAGGCTTTGCCTACGCAGCAAGCCATGCCGGTTCCTCGTCGCCATGAATCTTGGCGCCGTCGCCCTCGCAATCATTCTTCCGCTTGTCCCCTGGGGCCGATGGTTCGGGTTTGTTGCGCCTCCGCCGCTGTTCTTCGTTTTCCTAGTCGGCGCGACAACAGCATATCTTGGACTCGTTGAAATAACCAAGGTCGTGTTCTACCGTTTCATGGCCGGGCGACAAGCGAAACACGCGTGATGTCGAGACGGGAACAGCACCGCACCCGACACACAGGATGGCTGCGCGCGGCTGTGATGGGCGGCATCCTATCGACAGCAAGCCTCATTCTGGGTGTCGCGGCGGCGCATGGCACCAACAGCAATGTCCTGATCGCGGGGATCGCCGGTCTTGTCGCGGGAGCCATGTCAATGACTGCCGGCGAGTATGTATCGGTGCATTCGCAGAAAACTAACCGCACTGAACAGCCAGTTGCAGGAAACGCTGGAGCGGAGCGAACAACCGCCAATGATTTACAGAACATCCTTTACAGCACCGATGTCGCGACACTCTTCCTGGATAAGAGTCTCAACATCCGATTCTTCACGCCCGCGACTAAAGCACTGTTTGCGATCATTCCGAGCGATATCGGGCGCCCGCTGTCGGATCTGAACTCGCTGGCTATGGACGCCGATCTGGTGACCGATACCGCGACAGTTTTGCTGACGCTGGAGCCGATGGAGCGGGAGATTGAAACGCGGAGCGGCGCCTGCTTCATCCGCCGCGTGCTGCCCTATCGCACGCAGAACGATGGGGTAGAAGGCGTCGTCATCACCTTTGCCGACATCACCTTTGCCGACATCACCGAACGGCGGCATGTCGCGGACGAGCTCGGGATCGCCAAGCGGCAGGCCGATCAGGCGAATGCCGCCAAAACGCGCTTCCTCGCCGCGGCAAGCCACGACCTGCGCCAGCCGCTGCAAACTCTTGCCCTTGTGCAAGGCCTGCCGACGAAGAATGTCGAAACGGAGAGGGCCAAGAAACTTGTTACTCGCCTGGATGAGACGCTGGGTGCGATGTCGGGAATGTTGAACACACCGCTCGACATCAACGAGATCGAAGCCGGGGTGGTCCACGCCGAGATGATCGATTTCCCGGTCGCGGGTCTGCCGGAGCAGTTACGGGATGAGTTTACCTGTCACGCGCAGGCCAAGGGACTCCCTCTTCGGGTCGTCCCAAGCAGGCTGTTGATCAGCAGCGATCCGCGGCTGCTCGAGCAGATGATCCGGAATCTGCTTTCAAACGCCTTGAAATACACCAGGCGCGGCACGGTGCTGCTGGGCTGCCGCCGACACCAACGAAAGCTGAGCATCGAAGTATGACACCGGAATCGGTATTCCTGACAACCAGCTTCGAGCCATCTTCGACGAGTACCATCAGATCGATAACGCCGCGAGGGAACGAAGCCGCGGCCTCGGTCTCGGTCTTTCTATCGTGCATCGGCTGGGCGCGCTCCTCGGTCATCAGGTCCGGGTGCGGTCGCGTCCGGGAAGGGGATCGGTCTTTTCCATCGAGCTGAACCGGCCATTCGGCGAAGGTGCTTCCTCGTCCACGCATCAGCCGCCGGGCCTGGCCGACAAGGGGAACTTGCATGCGCAGCACATCGGCTCGATCCTCGTTGTTGAAGACGATCCGGATGTACGCGAACTGCTGGAGGCCTTCCTCAAGGATGAGGGCCATGAGGTCGCGACGGCGTATGACGGCATCAGGGCGCGGGACTTGGTCGCGGGCGGGATGGTGCGGCCGGACCTTCTGCTCGCGGACTACAATCTGCCGAACGGCATGAGTGGCACGGCGGTGATCACATTGATACGAGAAGAGCATCATCACCCGGTCCCTGCAATTATCCTCACCGGCGACATCTCTGCCAAGACCGCGAGCAAGGTCGCACTTCAGGACTGTGTGCAGCTCAACAAGCCTGTAAGGCTCAAGGAGCTGACGCAGGCGGTCCAACGTCTGTTACCATTGTCGCGGGCTGCCGTTCAGGCGCGTGCGACACGCCCCGCAGAAACCCTCGGTGGCAGCAAACCACCCGTGATATTCGTCGTTGACGACGAGGACAGTATTCGTGGGGCAATCCGCGCCGTGCTGGAAGATGACGATAGAGAAGTAGAGGATTACGATAACTGCGAGGCGTTCCTGGCGGCCTTTCATCCCGGGCGGAAGGCCTGCCTCGTGATCGACGCGTATCTTCCCTGCATGAATGGGCTAACTTTGCTGCGGCGGCTCCATGAGGCGGGCCACGGCCTGCCCGCCATCATGATCACCGGCAACAGCGACGTCGCGATCGCGGTGGAAGCCATGAAGGCTGGCGCGTCCGACTTCATCGAGAAGCCGATCAGCCGCGCTGAACTGCTTGCCTGCGTCGATCGCGCTTCGGAACAATCGCGGGATACAGGCAAGCTTTTGGCCTGGCGCGAGGATGCGGCCAGCCACATCGCCGCGCTGACTCCGCGGCAGCGTTAGGTCATGGAGATGGTTCTTGCCGGCCATCCCAGCAAGAACATCGCCGCCGATCTCGGCATCAGCCAACGCACAGTGGAAAACCATCGAGCTTCGATCATGACGAAGACAGGTACCAGATCACTGGCGGCATTGGATCGGTTGGCGCTGGCTGCGGCAGTAAGTGATGGGCATGAGGTCAGTAGGCCGTTCCCGGCGGTAGCATGACGATTGTCCTAGTGGTCCGATCCTGACAGAAGCATCCCTGCGGTCGGGCAAATTGGCCCAGTAGTCAGACCCCCTGTCTGGAGACCTACCGTATTCTCACATTTGACTAGCGAATTGGTTGCTATCTCGATTCTGTGATCCCGTCGGGAAAGGCGGGTTATCATGGTGGAACAGGCTGGGGCACTGGGTTATTTCGGCGACGCACGACGCGCGGCGGTCGGCACCGAGTTGATCGAACGGGTCACCGCGACCGGTTCGCTGGTGATCCGCAAGCTCGGTGCGACGCGTGCCGGCGAACTGGCGATCCATCGTTTTCTGTCGGCGCCGTCGGTGACCTGCCAGGAGATGCTGGCAACCCTGGCGGGGCGCACGCAATCGGCGACGGCAGGCCGGCGCATTGTCGTCGCCCAGGACACCACCGAGATCAATTTCGCCGGCCGCGCGGCCAATCGGTGCGGGCTTGGCGCGGCCGGCGATGGGGTTTCGGCAGGTTTTTTCATCCATCCCCTGGTCGCCATCGACAGCGAGACGGAGGCTGTTCTCGGCCTGCTGGACGCGCAAATCTGGACCCGTGAGGACGCCATCGAAGCGGCGCCGCGGCGCCAGCGGGCGATTGAGGACAAGGAGAGCATGCGCTGGCTGCGAGGGGTCGAACGAGCCGGCGCACTGTTGACGGATGCGGCGTCTGTGGTGGTGGTCGGCGACCGCGAGAGCGACATTTACAGTTGCTTCGCCCGTCGGGCGGCTGGCGTCGATCTGATCGTTCGCGCGGCGCAGGATCGGCTGACCGCAGGCGCGCAGCAGGGGCCGGCCGGAGACGCGTCGCTGTTCACCAGCCCGGCGGCGTGGCCCGAACTGACGCAAATGCTGGTCAAGGTGGCACCGCGCCGGGTGGGCGATCCCGGTCGGATCGCCACGGTCGCCTTGCGAGCCGGCCCGGTTATCCTCAAGCGGCCGCGTCATGGCTCTGCCAAAACCGACCCGGAGACGGTGGCGATGACCCTGGTGGAGGCGCGTGAGATCAATCCTCCGGCGAACCAAGAGCCGCTGCACTGGCGTCTGTTGACCAGCCTCGAGGTTGGCGACGCCGAGGCGGCGTGCGAGATCGTGCGGCTATATCGCCTGCGCTGGCGCATCGAGGAGGTGTTTCGTGCCCTGAAAAGCGACGGGATGCGGCTGGAAGAGACCCAGATGCATGAGGCTCAGCGGCTATTCAAGCTGGCCGTGGTCGGCCTGGCGACGGCGTGTCGAACGATGCAGTTGGTCGATGCGCGCAACGGCAGTCCGAGACCGGCAACCGACGTGATCGATGCCGCCTCGCTGTCTGCGGCCGAAGCCATTGGCGCGACGCTGGAGGGCAAGACCGAACGCCAGAAAAACCCCCATCCGCCGCATTCTCTGGCCTGGTTGGCCTGGATCATTGCCAGACTTGGTGGCTGGAATTGCTACTATAAACCGCCTGGCCCCAAGACCATGCGGGCCGGATGGGGACAATTCGAAAGCATGGCCGCAGGTTTTACTGTCGCCACGACCTTTGAACATAAGTCAAATCTCAGAATCCCGTAGGTCTGGAGACGTCGAGCAATGGCGCCTTCGACACGTCGCCGACGAACATGTAGCCAGTGCGGAACTCGGTTTTGATCAGACTGTCCGCCACTAGGCCTCGCAACGATGTCAGCTTCTTTCGCAACCGCGTGACGACAACATCAATCGCACGATCCGATGCCGGGCGATCCTTATCATAGAGAACCTCCGCGATCTCCGCACGCCGGCAGACAGTCCACGGCCGTGAGACGAAATGCAGAAGGAGATGGTTTTCCGCGGTAGTTAATTGGATACTCGCGCCGTTCGCGCTCAGTATATTCTGCCGCGGTTGGAATATCATCCCCTCGACTTCGAAAGTATCCGCTTGCGGCACCTTTCGACTTGTCTGAGCACCGTTTATGCGCATAATCTTCTGGATTACGGCGTTTGCGACGATGATGTCGACCGGGGCAGGGAGGCATTCAGCAGCGCCGGCGATCCGGTAATCCTGCTCGTGCTGATCCCTTTCATCTCGGATCACGACGATTGAGACGTCGCTACGTTGACGGATCTTCCGGATCGCCACCGTGCCATCTGAAGTAGCGTTCTGAAGGTCGAGAACGATAACGTCCGGTCGCCTCTCGCGAATAAGCGCAAAAAACTGACCTTCGATTTCGGTTTGCCGCCTCCCCTCGCGCTTTCCGCTAGTGTCCCCGTCGGGTATTGAGAAATCTTCCCGCGCAATGACGATTGTTGAGACTCCAGGCATTAACCGAACTCCAGATCAGTCGCAGTAGATCGCATCAAAGCACGCTTACTGGTTCAAATTCGACTATCTTTATCACCTGGGATAAGGAAATTGAGACGAACTGCATAGTGACGACCGAATGCCAAAAAAAACTATCCTGCACTCAAACAGGGTGTCAACCCTGATATACGACGCGAAGACCGCTCAATTTGGAATGGAGCACTATTTAGTAGTTTTATCCGTATTGAGTTGAAACTGGATGCCAACCCCGGTGAGTTTTCCGTCAGATGATATTTCATAAGCGTTTTCAGACCTCCACAATCGACATCCAAAGAGGGTTGATCAGGAAAAAAATAGGGCGGACACGAAAACGTTCAAGGCTTTGGGTCATTAGACGAGTAACGCAGGGGGGCCAGCCCGCCGGATCCTCCGGATTTCGGCCTCTGGCATCGGATGCAGACGAGATCTATCGGATGGGCGACATCGCTTCCTCGATTGGCGAAGAGAACGCGCTGGCCTTACTGGGTCGTAAAATCGAGCTTTCCCCGGATCGTCGGTTCAGAACAAACACCGGGAGTTCGTGCCCCAGCCACCGAGGCAACCATGATCTCCTGGCCAGTGACGCCAGTCGCTTACGGTTCGAGATCCGAGTTGATGGCCCCGCAACGACGGAGATGATTTGTGACCGCGAAACAGATTGCCGTGAAGAGCCATCCCAAAAAGCATCCTGCTCGGCAGCTCACCAAGGCACGCAGGCTGTTGAAGGCTGACGCTTTCGGAGGCTGGCGAAGGATGAAGCGACTGCCAGATCGCGGCGGACCTCGATACCAGCGTCGATAAAGGTGCTCGGACTCGCCATCAACCGATGGACGAAGGGTTTGAGGCGGTTCTGGTCCGCAAGCATTCATCAGCCTAGGCCAGAAAGCGCATCTCTAACGGAGCCGCCGAAGCCAAATTGTTCGCCTTGGCCTGTTCCGAACCGCCAAAGTGGTCGCAAGCGGTGGACGCTGCAATTGCTGGAAGAGCCGGTCGCCGAATTGAAGATCGTCGATCGCTGCAGCGACAAAACGATCGGGCGGACGCAAAAAAACATCCTCAAGCCTCGCCTGCAAAAGCAATGGGTCATCCCGCCGGATGCTAACGCCGCTTTCTTAGCCGGCATAAAGGATGTGCTGGGGGTTTATCAGAGATCGCAGACCCAGAAATCCCTTTGGTCTGCCTGGACGAAAGCTCGAAGCAATTTGTCGCCGAAGCACGCACGCCGATCCTCGGGAAGTCGGGGCATCCTAGACGGCAGACGTCCTACACGGCAGACTACGAGCATGAGCGTGATGGAACCGTCAACTTGTTCATGATGTTCGCCCCGTTGGAGGGTTGGCGACATGTCAAATATACGGATCGACATACCGCCATGGACTTTGCCCAGGCCCACAAGGATCTGTCCGACACGCACCTTCCGCAGGCGAAAAAGATCATCCTCTTTCAGGACAATCTCAACACTCACAAGCCGGCGTCACTCTACGAAGCCTCTCCTGCCGCTTAGGCGCGCCGACTGGTTGAGTTCGACACGCCGAAGCACGGCTCCTCGCTGGTGATCGACAACACTTGCTCGCGCACGCGGGTCTGGGCGCCTGATCGAACCCGGGCGCTCGAGCCAAAAGTATAGCAGCGATTGGTGTTGCGCCGCTGTTCGTTCCAGCGCCGTGGTCGGCGGTCAACGGTTGGACGCTCATGCGGCCCTCAGTTGTCAGCAGTCCGCCAAAAGTTCCTCGGGCGGACTGGCCCGATCGGCGTCGCCCAGACATCGGCTGCGTAGGCCGGGAAGCGTTCTTGCAGACCGCTTGAATTGTGAAGATCCATCCCATCCCCCTGGAAGGTTTGAGCCTCCACTGCACCAATCACGCCGCTAGTTTGTGTTCAATAAATCACTGGGAACGGAGAGGGAGGGATTCGAACCCTCGGTACCCGCGAGGGTACAACGGTTTTCGAGACCGCCCCGATCGACCGCTCCGGCACCTCTCCCGATGTCACAAGCGCATGGTCATGTGGGAGGCGTCACCTACCCGGGAACGGCCCCGGCACGCAAGCCTTGGCAATCATGGCAGCCGCATCGGCCGCATCTCGCCTATTCCGCCACCGGCCCGCAACCGCCCCCGAAGTGCCTCGGCGAGTTCCGATACATCGGTCACCACTGGCCCCAATGCCCCGTGAATGAACAGACCCACCCTGGCCATCACCACCTTGATCCGCTTCATCGAGGGCGCCTTGACCGGCAAAGCGAAGGCCTGCCCCGGGTGCATGAGTTCTGAGAGCGAGCGGATAAGGCTGGACGGGCAGCGGCGGCCGAGGCCACCTCTTGATTGTGTTCATTGTGGCCGCCTATCAATCGCGCTAATGAGCCGGATATAATGCGCTCACGGACTCCATGACCCCTGGCATCGTCATCTTTCCCGGTATCAACCGGGAGCGCGATATGGCGATCGCGCTCGAAGTCTCGTTCGGTGCGCGGCCGAAAGTGATCTGGCATAAGGACACAGACGTCTCCGGCGTCGACCTGATCGTCATCCCCGGCGGGTTCAGCTTTGGCGACTATCTGCGCTGCGGCGCGATGGCGGCGCATTCCCCTATCATGCGCGCCATTCACGACCACGCGGCACGGGGCGGCTATGTGCTCGGGGTTTGCAACGGCTTTCAGATTTTGACCGAGGCCGGGATCCTGCCCGGAGCTCTGTTACGCAACGCCTCGCTGCGGTTCCTTTCGATGAACTGTCACCTTCGTGTCGAACGCGCCGACACCGCCTTCACGCGGCGCTACCAGCGGGGCGAGACATTTCGCAGTGTCCTGGCGCATGGCGACGGCAACTACTTCGCGGACGACGCAACGCTGGATCGGCTGGAGGGCGAGAATCTGGTCGCTCTGCGCTACGCCACCAAATCGGGCGACGTGACGCCGGAGGCGAATCTGAACGGCAGCGCCCGCGCCATCGCCGGGATCCTAAGCCCGAACCTGCGGGTGCTCGGGCTGATGCCGCATCCCGAGGACCTGGTGGACCCGCTGATGGGCGGCGCCGACGGGAAGCCGCTGTTCGACGCGCTCGCGGCGGCGTAGACGCCGGCTTATGAACGCAACCGTAGACGAGTCTCTTGCCCGCAGCTTTGGCCTCAGTGCCGAAGAATACGGCCGCGTCCTGACCATCATGGGGCGGACACCGAGCTTCACGGAGCTTGGCGTGTTCAGCGTGATGTGGTCGGAGCATTGCAGCTATAAATCGTCGCGGGTCTGGTTGAGGCAGTTGCCCACTAAGGCGCCGTGGGTGATCCATGGGCCCGGAGAAAATGCGGGCGTTGTCGATATCGGCGATGGGTTGGCCGCCGTCTTCAAGATGGAGAGCCATAATCACCCGAGCTTCATAGAGCCCTATCAAGGCGCGGCAACCGGAGTTGGCGGGATCCTGCGGGACGTGTTCACCATGGGTGCGAGGCCGATCGCCAACCTGAACGCCCTGCGTTTCGGACGGCCGGGAGATCCACGCACTAAACGCGTCGTCGACGGCGTGGTACGGGGCATCGGCGGCTATGGCAACTGCGTTGGGGTTCCTACTGTGGGCGGCGAGGTCAACTTCCACGCGGCTTACGATGGCAATCCGCTGGTGAACGCGATGACGGTCGGCATCGCACCTAAGGACCGGATTTTTCTGAGCGCCGCCGCTGGTATCGGCAACCCGGTGGTCTATGTGGGGTCCAAGACCGGCCGCGATGGCATCCACGGCGCGACGATGGCCTCGACTGAGTTCGCGGCAGACTCCGAGGACAAGCGCCCGACGGTGCAGGTCGGCGACCCGTTTACCGAAAAGCTGCTGATCGAGGCGTGTCTCGAACTGATGGCCACCGACGCCATCGTCGCGATCCAGGATATGGGGGCCGCCGGCCTGACGAGTTCCTCGGTGGAGATGGCCGACAAGGGTGGTGTCGGCATAGAGCTTGATCTGGACCACGTGCCGGCGCGCGAGACCGGCATGACGGCCTATGAGTTCATGCTTTCCGAAAGCCAGGAACGTATGCTGATGGTGCTGCGCCCGGATCGCGAGCAGCTTGCACGCGACATCTTTTCGAAATGGGACCTGGATTTTTCGGTCATCGGGCGGATTACTGATACCGGGCGTCTGGTGATCCGCCATCACGGGGTCGTCGAAGCCGACATTCCGCTGGCTCCGCTGAATGAGCAGGCACCACTTTACACCCGTCCCACCGTCGATACGCACAAATCGGAAAAGCTCAATCCGGCTCGGATCGAGGACCGCGTGGGTCTGACGCGTGCGCTGGAGAGACTGGTCAGTTGCCCGGATCTGTGCTCCCGCGCGTGGGTGTGGGACCAGTATGACAGCACCGTCGGTGGGCAGACGGTCAAGCGCCCTGGGGCGGCCGACGCAGCCGTGGTGAAGCTTGAGGGCCTGAAGCGAGCATTGGCGCTGACGACCGATTGCACGCCACGGTATTGTCTTGCCGATCCGGAGACCGGGGGAGCGCAGGCCGTTGCCGAAGCGTGGCGCAACCTGACCGCCGTCGGCGCCCGCCCCTTGGCGATTACCGACAACCTGAATTTCGGCAATCCGGAAAAGCCAGAGATCATGGGGCAATTCGCCGCCGCCATACGCGGCATGGCTGCGGCCTGCGAGGCCTTGGACTTCCCCGTCGTGTCCGGCAACGTCAGCCTCTACAACGAGACCGAAGGCAGGGCGATCCTGCCGACGCCGGCGATCGGCGGTCTCGGCGTGCTGGACGATGCCTCGCTGGCGGTTGGTCTGGCGCTACCACCCTGGCTGGACATCGTGCTGATCGGCACAACGACAGGATGGCTCGGTCAATCGCTGTGGCTGCGTGAGATCACCGGGCGCGAGGACGGTGCGCCTCCGCCGGTCGATCTGGTGGTGGAAAAGGCGAACGGCGACTTTGTCCGCTCGCAGATCCTGAACGGCACGATCCGGGCATGCCATGATGTGTCGGATGGTGGGGTGTTGGTCGCGCTGGCGGAGATGGCAATGGCGAGCGGCATCGGGGCGCGGATGATGACGCATCCGCGCGACATTCCCGGCCATGCCTTCTGGTTCGGCGAGGATCAGGGGCGATATCTGATCGCTGTGCCGGACCATTCCGCGTTCGTGCGTATTGCCGAGGCGGCCGGCATACCGGCTGTGCGTCTCGGTACCTCCGGCGGGCAGGATTTGACACTGCCAGATGGCGGCTCAATATCGATTGCTGCCCTGCGAGCGGCGCATGAACGCTTCTTCCCGTCCTGGATGGACGGGACCACCCCGTAGAAGGAGCAGACCCGATGGCGATGGCGGCCAATGAGATCGAGGCCCTGATCAAGGCGGCGCTTCCTGACGCCAGGATCACAGTCGAAGACCTTGCCGGCGACGGCGACCACTACGCCGCGAATGTCGTCAGCGAGCAATTTCGGGGGCTTTCCCGGGTCCGCCAGCACCAGATCGTGTATGCGGCCCTGCGCGGGCGAATGGGCGGAGAACTTCACGCTCTTGCATTACAGACCTCCGCACCCGAATAATGGGATCAGAAGGAGTCCACAGTATGGCCGACACGATTTCCGAGCGTATCCAGGGCGACATCACCGCGAACGATGTGATGCTCTATATGAAGGGCACCCCGATGTTCCCGCAGTGCGGGTTCTCCGCGCGGGTGATCCAGATCCTGACCCACATGGGCGTCCCGTTTCAGTCCGCCAACGTGCTGGAAGACGCCGAGCTTCGGGACGGCATCAAGAGCTTTTCGCAGTGGCCGACCATCCCTCAGCTTTACGTCAAGGGGGAGTTCGTCGGCGGGTGCGATATCATCAGCGAGATGTTCCAGAACGGCGAGTTGGAGACGCTACTGAAGGAGCAGGGCGTCCCCGTAAAGGCGTAGCCGTTAACCGGATCTTCACCTCGGCAGGGTAGGACAGCGGCGTCCTGCCGAGGGTGAGTGTTCGTGCACATCGCCGTTGTTATACCCGCCTTCAACATTGCGGGCTTTCTGGCAACGGCCATTCAGTCGGTGTTGGGGCAAACTTTCTCGGACTGGTCCCTGGTGATTGTGGACGACGGCTCGACGGATACGACAGCCGCGGTGGGCGCGCATTTCCGAGACAAGCGCATCCGATTGCTCAGACAGTCGAATTCCGGGGTATCAGCCGCTCGCAATGCGGGCATCGCAGCGGTGTTGGCCGGGCAGGTGGGGTCGTCGTCTGTCGTGGTCCCGCCCGATGCATTGATGTTTCTGGACGGCGATGATTGGCTTGCCCCCGCCGCGCTGGGCCTGCTAGCCGAAACCCTCGAGAACGCCTCCTGGGCTGCCGCGGCCGTGGGACGCTACGCCCGGGTTGACTCGAACGCCGTTGCCCGCCTCTCCCCGGCCCCGGCGCGAGGATGTTTGCTGGAGCGGCTGCTGACCCGCAATCTGTTCGCCAACGGCGGCCATCTGCTGATCCGGCGCGAAGCCATTGAAGCCGCCGGCGATTTCCGCACCGATCTCGTGTATGGCGAGGACTGGGAATATTGGACGCGATTGGCTGCTCAGGGGGAGTTCGTATCTGTGCCATCCCGTTCTCCTTTGCTATTCGTACGGGAACGTCTCGCCGGTGCCTACTTGTCCAGGGCGACCGACCCTAGCGCTTATCGCCCGGCGCTGAATGCGATCTACGGCAACCCTGGCCTCGCCGAGCGCTTGGGGACGGCCCGTCTAGAGGCCCTGGGGCAGCGGGCGGAAGCGGAGATGGCGTGGACGGTTGGACGTGAGTTGGTTAGGCACGGACGTCAACGTGAAGGGCTGCGCTGGCTGGGACGCTCGTTTCGTAAGGCTCCCGGTCTAAATCGCCTGATGCTGATGGGGTTGTCCCGGCTTCGCTTGGGGCCGTTCCGCCCTTACCGGACGGCAACCTGACGGCCATAATATCGCCACAATGGATTTTAGTCGGCTATCGCGTGTGTGATTGACACTCGCGTGTGATTATGTGCCAACTATAGCGTGCAATCGAATTTTGGCTAGCCTTTCTGCGCTTCCCGCTCGGGTGCCTGAGGAGAACCAAAGACCCGGTTGTCTACAGCATCGCGTGATTTTGCACGATGCCTGGGCGGAGAAGTAAGCAGACATGGCTACCGGCACGGTCAAGTGGTTCAATACCACGAAGGGATACGGATTCATCATGCCGCAGGATGGCGGCAAGGATGTGTTCGTCCACATCACGGCGGTTCAGGCCGCTGGTCTTCGTGGATTGGACGAAGGGCAAAAAGTCACATTTGAAGTCGCGATGGAGCGTGGGAAGTCCACGGCGACGAACCTGAAGCCGGTTTAGGCTTCGGGCAGGACGGCGCGTTCGTAGCGACGCGCTGACTGGGCTAAGCGGCCGGTTGGTGGGACAGCCGGTCGTAATTCGGAGGAGGATAAACCATGGCCGTCGGAACGGTTAAATGGTTCAACGCGACCAAAGGCTATGGCTTCATTATGCCGCAGGACGGCGGCAAAGACGTTTTCGTGCACATCACGGCGGTTCAGGCCGCCGGCCTAAAGGGCCTGAACGATGGCCAAAAGGTCAGCTATGAAGTGGCGATGGAACGTGGCAAGGCCGCGGCAACAAATCTGAAGCTGGCCTGAGCTTCAGCTTCTCCCTCTCAGGGGGGTCGCTGGCCCCGTCTAAGGCGGCGCCGAACCTCCCGCTCGGCCCGGCCCTTCGATCCGAAAAGCGAGCCGGTGCATGTTTTCTCTAACCGACCTCCAGCAAGCGGCGGATCTGGTGCATGCCCACCTGCCCGCTACCCCGCAAATATGCTGGCCGTTGCTGAGCGCGCGCACCGGTGCCGAGGTCTGGGTTAAACATGAAAATCACCTTCCAACTGGCGCCTTCAAGGTTCGCGGCGGGGTGGTGTTCGCTAGCCACCAACCGCCCGGCGGGCGCCTCATCTCCGCCACTCGCGGCAACCATGGCCAATCGCTGGCCTGGGCGGGCCGCCGCTTCGATCTTCCCGTCACGATTGTCGTCCCGTTCGGCAACAGCGCGGAGAAGAACGCCGCGATGTCTGCGCTGGGCGCCAAGTTGATCGAGCATGGCGTGGATTTCGAGGAAGCCCGCGACGAGGCGCATCGGCTTGCCGCGACCGAGGATCAGGTGTTCGTCCCATCCTTCGCGCCGGACCTGGTAAAGGGCGTTGCCAGTTATGCGCTGGAGTTGTTCCAGGCGGAGCCTGACCTCGATGTGGTGTACGTGCCGATCGGGCTTGGATCGGGCATTTGCGGCGCGATCCTGGCGCGCGACCTGCTGGGCCTGCCGACACAGGTGATTGGAGTTCAAAGCACCGGCGCCGACTGCTATGCCCGATCTTTTGCCGCCGGTCACCTCGTGGCGGGCAACCGGGCGAACACTAAGGCCGACGGCATCGCCGTGCGGCAACCAGATCCGGATGCGCTACGAATTATCCTTGGCGGCGCCGAACGGATAGTGACCGTGACGGACGTGGAGATAGCAGAGGCAATTCGCGCGTATTGGACCGACACTCACAATCTGATCGAAGGCGCCGGCGCGGCCCCCCTGGCGGCGCTCGTTCAAGAGACCGAGGCGATGCGTGGGAAACGCGTGGCACTGATTGCCAGCGGCGGCAATATCGACCTGGCGCTGTTTCGCTCATGGATCGCGTGACGCTTACGCGACGGTAGCGTTTCGTTACCTGAAAGTGCTAGCATTTGTGCGTGTTCACACTATGTTACCCCGGGCAAACGGGGCATGCACAAGATATGCCTGCGCCGTATTGAGCCTTCTCGGATATTCAATTTGGGAACCTGTGAAATGACACGCGCAATGTCCGGCCTCGGGGTTGTATCGGCTCTTGCACTCAGCGCATGCACGGTTGCTCCGCCGCAAGGTCCGAGCGTCATGGCACTGCCGGCACAGGGAAAGAACTTCGAGGCGTTCCAGCAGGACGACGCAGCGTGCCGCGGCTTTGCCACGCAGCAAACGGGCGGCGCGTCGGCGGCGCAGGCGGCGAACAACAGTGCGGTCGGCAGTGCGTTGCTCGGGACGGCGCTAGGTGCGGGTCTCGGGGCGGCGCTTGGGTCGGTCGGCGGAGCAGTGGGGGCGGGTGCAGCCATCGGTGGTGCGACCGGCCTTCTCGCGGGCAGCGCAATCGGCGCGGGCAACGCACAAGCGTCGGGCGGAAATGTGCAGGCGCGCTATGACACCGCTTATACCCAGTGCATGTATTCCAGGGGCAACTCTGTGCAGGGGGCGCCCAGCGGCTACGCCTCGGGTTATGGCTACGGCCCCGCTTACTACCCCGCTCCCTACTATGGTCCCGGCTATTTCGGCCCCACGGTCGTGGTTGGCGGTGGCTGGGGATGGGGTGGCGGTTACTACGGTGGGGGCTGGCATCGCCATTGGTAAGGGATCGGCGTAACTCTCGTTACGCTCCCCTCAACCGGTATCTCGCGGGTTTCCTATCGCATATATCCGTCGATCTCGTCCTGAGCCCAGGCGATGACCTGCTCGATCGTTTGGCCGTCATGGAGACGGGCGAACATCTGATTGTGTACACCGCGAGTGTAGATTTGCACAGCGACGTCGGGGGCTGCTTCGGATGCGGCGAGAGACGGTTGTTGCCCGCTGGCCGGTCGTAGCGGATAGTTGAAGACGGTGCCCTTCGGGGGTTCGACGTCCTCCCAGATCTTGAAGTCGTTCAGTTTGGCATAGGGCGGCAGATCGTAGCCGTCGCTGGCATCACAGCGCGCCTGCACATTTTCCCTCTGCATCAGAAACTCGACGAGCTCTTTGCCCGCTGCTTTGTTAGGGCTGAAGTCATAAACACCCCAGAAGAAGCTCAACGTTGGCAAGAAGCGGCCCTTGGGGCCGGCTGGCGCGGGAAACGTCCAGCAGTCAGCCGCGACAGGCCGATTGTCGCGCCTGGCGACGGCCCAGGCGGACGGCGGGTTGAAAATCAAGGCTGTCTTGCCTGAGATCAACGCGCGGTTGTTCGAGGCGTCGTCGAAGCTGACCGCGTCGGACGGATAGAATTTCACCAACCGCTGGGCATACTCCAGCGCCTGGCGCGTGCCGTCGGATTTGAGCTGTGACTTGCCCTCGGCATCAATCAACGAGCCGCCGAACGCCGCGAAGATCGCACCATGCACGTCGGTGCCGTCGGTGTTGAGCGTGCCACTACCCATGCCCATGGCAAAGGTCATGTTATCCTTGGCGGCGAGTTCGGCGTATTTTAGGAACGCCTCCCAGGTCCAACTGTCCTGGAGCGCGTTCTTCTCATCCTTCGCCGGATACATCGCCTGGATGTCCAGGCCGTGTTTGTTGAACCAACTGATCCGCGCGCAGGGCGGCTTCGTCTGCGTGCCGCTGCTCGTCGGCACCGCTGACCAGTGTCCCTTGATGTTGGCAAGGTAGGAGCAAACTTTGTTCACTGCGCCATGGGCGGCGATGAGCCGTTGCATCACGTCGTCTACCGGCGTCAAATGGTCTTCGTAGTTGTGCACATCCCAAGTGAAGAAGGTCATCACATCGTGGCCAGCCTTGGCCTGCGTTTCGGCCGCCGGCGTCAGCGCGAGTTTGCCACCTGAACTGGTGATAAAGTCGGCGTTGACCTCGACCTTGTTCTTGTCGGCCCAGACGTTGACCTGTTTCTGCATGACGTCGTTAGCGCCGGGGACCCAGTGATCCCAAAAGCCGATGTTCAATGTTCCAGCGGCGCCAGCGGTGCGGATATGAACCAACGGCAGCGCGGCAGCGGCCGCACCCAGTTTGACGGCTTTGCGGCGTGAAACCGCCCACGGCTTCGACATAAATGGTCTCCCTGTGTGACACGCTGGCCTTATTATTCGCTAGGGTATAGCAGGCGCGCAGAGGACTCAATGGAAGCGCTCGGGGAGTAGGGGATCGGCTTAATGACCGCAAGGCGATCGATGTCCTTCTGCACTACCAGCTCGAACAGGGCCTCCCGGAGCGGCGGTTGACCTGCGAGTGCATTTTCGGGCGACTGGAGCCTGTGGGATATCATGAAGGTCTTCAGCGTAACCAGCTTCCTCCTCCTGCATTGAGTAATAGATTGCTTCCAATTGACGTGGGTCAATGACCAGCAGGCGGTATTCCGGTAGAGTTCCCCTCTCTCGAGGTCTTTCTATAGACCTCGCATGAGGGATCCCCTCGCCTCGGCGCAATCGTTCAGATGGCTCACGCGGCGTGGACAGCATTAGGAGGGCCGTTATGCCAACAACATTCCTCGACCGCGAGCGAGCGTTCGAAGCAAAGTTCGCACATGACGAGGAGCTCCGCTTTCTTGCCCTCGCGCGCCGCGACAAGTTGTTCGGACGGTGGGCTGCCACCAACCTGAAGTCGTCCAAGGAAGAAGGTGATGCGTTGGTCAAGACAGTTCTGACCATCGCCGATGGGCCAGGACATGACTTGGCTTTGCTTGGGTATATCGCCGACCTTCTATCCGCGCGGGGCTGGGGCTTCGAGGGTAGTCTGCCCGAGGTTCTCGGTCGCTGCATGCAAGACGCGCGCGCGCAGCTAGGCGAGAAGCCTCCCGAGTATTCCAATCTGCGCTAAACCACTCAGGGTTCTTCCCGAGACCGAGGGCCTTCTCAAAACCGGTTCGTTGCCAGATTTTACCGTGGTAAGGAAAAGGATGATGATCTAAGCGAGGTAAGACAAAATCGATTACCTCGGTCGATCGGGTCGAATTTGAGGCTTCTTTTGCCAGGTGGGAACGTAATACTGCTGACCTTGGACTGATCGCGTCGGGTGCAACGCTCAGGAAAATAAGCCATATTTTGGTCGGATGACCAAACCACCTATGACGGTATCTTCAAGTTTGGGGACAAATTATCTAACCGACTTCGCGATGAGGTGGAGGGCCGCTTCTTTCTCTCTTTGAGCCTCAGCGAGACCGAATATTACTCGAACTACCGTCAGAAATGGGCGGAGGTAATTCAAACGTTTCCAGTCTGCGAGACGACATAGACCAGCAGTTTCGCCCCGGACGTGGCGGAAGAAATCCTTGTCGCTTCTCGCGGCCTTATGCGTCGTCTCGCGACCGAGAAGCCGACTTCGCCGGACCCGGACGCGTGACGACAGGTGGCTTCACCACTCGGCGGAACACTCTCTCAAAGTCCTCCGTCTGGCGCTCCAATCCTGCGAGCGGTTTCGATGAACCGTTCGCCCTGGGGTTTTTCGTCGGGCGGGGGCGGCTTACGTGCTGGCATGGATCGATTCTTTATTCATGAAAGGCTCTAAAGCTCTAGATGCAATTCGCCATCAGACAGTCAGCGATCCGCGCGGCGGCTTGTCACGCCACGTCGGGTGGGTTGTCTTGCTTTCAATTCCCATCGGGTAGATTTTCCGCGAATATTCTCATGTTATCGTTGTCACAAGCACGCCCGCGCGTCCGACAGAATTGAATGAACTCGTCCGGGTCCACTTTGATGGCGACGATTTGGTGCCCTCGCATGATGCGGCAGGCGTAGCACTTGCACATGCCTAACTTGGTTGTCTTGCCGTTCAGGCGACCAATCCGGTTCCGCTCTCCACAGCGCGGGCAAGCCGGACCATTCGACCAAGTCCGCGCATCGATGAAAGCCAGAGCGGCAGCCTCATCGTGGAAATGCTCAGCGGACAGGACGGACTTAGCCATGGGAATCTCCAATGACCAGAGCGTATCCCACCGCATTGGGTCAGTTAAGTACAACATCGCCCATTTTCGCGACGGAAATGGTCGAGACGTAGGGCGGCGATGCGCGGGCAAACGTCCGCTCGGGCCGAAGCGCGCGCCGCAGCCAGCGAGTTGATCGAATCCCGTCACACTTGTAACTCCCACCATTCGATGTCGCGATGCCAAGTTAGCTTATGACCAACAACGAGCGATCGGCAGCGATTGAGTTGCGCTGCAGCCCGGAGGCCCAGGAGCTCGTCCAATTCGGAGGAACAATGACCATGACTAAATCACCTGAGAACGACCGGAACGGCGGACGCCTCGCCATGCACACGCCACCGATCGTTTCGCCGCAAGCATGGGAGGCTGCGCGTCAGCAGCTGCTGGTGAAGGAGAAGGCCCAGATGCGGGCGCATGACGCGCTAGCCGCCGAACGCCGGCGAATGCCATGGATGGCGGTTGAGCGAGCCTACGCGTTCGAGGGGCCGACGGGCACGGTGAGCCTGTTCGACCTGTTCGAGGGCCGGCGTCAACTGATCATCTACCGCGCCTTCTTCGAACCCGGGGTGATGGGCTGGCCCGAACATGGCTGCCGCGGCTGCTCCCTTGGGGCCGATCAGGTCGCCCACCTCGCCCACCTGAATGCACGTGACACGACCCTGGTTTATGCCTCGCGCGCACCGCAGACGGACATCGCGCGCCTGAAGGCGCGGATGGGTTGGGAGATGCCCTGGTACACTATCACCGACAGCTTCGACGCCAACTTTCGGCGTGGATGAATGGCACGGTCATAATGTGTTCTTCCGCGACGGTGAGCGCATCTTTCGCACCTACTTCATCAACAACCGCGGCGACGAGGCGATGGGGAGCACCTGGAGCTACCTCGATGCGACACCGCTCGGTCGCCAGGAGACGTGGGAAGACTCGCCGGAGGGCTACCCCCAAAGCCCACCCTACAAATGGTGGAACTGGCACGACAATTACGCCGCCGAGGCCTCGCCCGATCCGAAGTGGGTTGAGGTGTCGGACGCCGGAGAGGCCGCTTTCCGGAACCCCGGCGCAAACACGAAAGCATAACCGGGGCCTATCACGCCAACTCGACCGGCCGTGCGAGCTGTGATGACGAGGGTGCCGCGGCCGCTCCTCGTCATCGGCGTCATACCCGGCTACGTGGCCAACAAACGTGAAACCCAATCGGATACAGCATCGCCGCTGCTTATGTGAGATTCCGCCAAGCCATCAATCATGAAGGTAGGCGATGTATGGATTCCGTTCTGGCGCGCATATTTACAATGCCACTTGACCTCCCGATCAAGGTTCGGAATGGCGAAGGCGTCGGCAAGTTGCAAACCGCTATAAGCTTCGACGCGTGCGATAATGTCCTTAGGCGTCGCATCCATGTTTGGGCCGCCACAATGGTTCGTGAACTCGAATTCTTCTCGATGCGCCGCGACCGCCGCCATGACGGCCTTCGCCGCCTCCTTGCCTGCCGGCAGCGTGGACGCCGCGAGTATGCAACGGACGATGACGCCGGAATACATATGCCATGGCTGCG
Organism: uncultured Pseudomonadota bacterium; assembly: GCA_963832865.1. Classification (GTDB taxonomy): domain Bacteria; phylum Pseudomonadota; class Alphaproteobacteria; order Acetobacterales; family Acetobacteraceae; genus Rhodopila. Next base: position 83,901 of record CAWHWH010000046.1, on the reverse strand, counting down.
ACTGCAGACGGATTTTGATGGTGATCCTGTCTTCTCCGGCTAACGCGAGTGTCTCGTCAAGCTTGCCGAACGCTCTTGCGGAGAACGGGCAGGTCGGCTCCAGAAACACTTCGAACAGGCGCGGACCGCGCCCCCAAGTCAAGGGATCAGCATTCCATGTTATTGTCTCGTTCATACACTTCGTCCGACTTTATGAAACCCTAAGTATAGCACTGCCTGCACGTGGGAAACGGCGCGGAGCCACAACCACAGCCGGTTTAGGCCATGGCCTTCGAGCGTCGAGGCCTCTCTTCTCCTGTCTGGGAGAAGAGAGGCAAAAGGTTCGAGTGGTGCCGGCCGGTCTTAATCACAGCCCTTCGAACAGCACCGTGGTGATGTACCGTTCGGCAAACGATGGGATAATCACCACGATCCGTTTGCCGGCGAACTCCGGGCGCTTCGCCACTCGCAGACCCGCCGCCAGGGCGGCGCCGGAGGAGATGCCGCCAGGGATGCCCTCGGTTCGAGCGAGGCGGCGCGCGGCGGCGAGCGATTCCTCGTTGGAGACCTGGATCACTTCGTCAATCGCCTCGGTGTTCAGGATCTCTGGCACGAAACCGGCGCCGATACCCTGGATCGGGTGCGGCCCGGGCTTGCCGCCGGACAGCACCGGGCTAGCGGTGGGCTCAACCGCGAACATCTTCAGGCTCGGGCGCCGGGGCTTCAGTGCCTGCGCCACGCCAGTCAGCGTTCCGCCGGTGCCGACGCCGGAGATGATGGCATCGACCTCACCGTTAGTGTCGTACCAGATTTCCTCCGCCGTGGTCTTGAAGTGGATCGCCGGGTTGGACGGATTGCCGAACTGGTTCGGGGTAATCGCGCCGGGAGTCGCTTCCAGCAGTTCCTTGGCGCGGGCGACGGCCCCGCTCATGCCCTTCTCCCGCGGGGTCAGTTCCAGCTCCGCGCCCAGGAAGGCCAGCATCTTGCGGCGCTCGATCGAAACCGACTCCGGCATGGTAAGAATCAGCTTGTAGCCGCGCGCGGCCGCCACGAAGGCGAGGCCAATGCCGGTGTTGCCGGAAGTCGGCTCGATCAGCGTCCCGCCGGGCTTTAATTGACCGGAGGCTTCCAGTTCCAGGATCATGTTGACGCCGATGCGGTCCTTGACGCTGGCGATGGGATTGAAGAATTCCAGCTTTAGCACGACGTCGGCGGTGACCCCTTCCTCAGCGAGGATTTTCGGGATGCGCACCAAGGGTGTGTTGCCGATGGTCTCGGCGATGCTGTCGTAGATGCGGCCGCGCAGCGGGCGGTCGAAAACCAGCGGCTTGTGTGCGGATGTCACGGCGATGTCTCCCTTCGCGAATGCCGCCCGCGATGACCCGCGGCGGGTTCCGGTGCCGCATAAAAGGCAAGGATTTTCCGTTCTGGCAAGTGTGGCATTCCGAAACGAAAATATATGCTGGCGAAGGCCATATAGTGAAAGTTCCTTCTTTCCATGGACGTGCCACGCCATCGTCCTGCTGCCGGTGCCCGGCGATGCGTGCTTGGCAACACGCTATCCGGATGCACATTTAGGCCCATGAAATTCTTATTCGCCATTTCGGTGCTCACGATACCCATCGCTGCAGTCCATGCCGATCCCGTCCGCTCTGGAGCCGCCGCGTTCGGCGACTGGCGTGCCGACGCACCCGGGGTTACGCGTCATATCAAGCCGGACGCGCTGCCCGCACCGTTCGCCAGCGCTTCGGCCTCTGAGAGGCCGTCGGTGGTCCCGCGTCCTTCCGGGGCCAATCCGCGTTTGCCGCCCGGTTTCGAGGCGACGGTGTTCGCAAGCGGCCTGGACCAGCCCCGGACGATGCATACCGCGCCCAACGGCGACATCTTCGTCGCCGAAGAAAGCGGAGGGCGGATCCGTGTGCTGCGCACCGCCGGCGGCGACGCGAAGCCGACGGCAACCGTTTTCGCGTCCGGCCTGAAGGCCCCCTTCGGTATTGCCTTCTGGCCGCCGGGGCCGTCTCCGAGGTTCGTTTACGTGGGCGAGACCACCCAGATCGTCCGCTTTGCTTATCAGACCGGTGATCTTCAAGCCCGCGGGCCGGCCGAGGTGATCGTGCCCGACCTGCCGACGGGCGGCCACTGGACGCGCGATGTTGTGTTCTCGCCCGACGGTCTCAGCATGTTCGTGGCGGTCGGTTCGGACAGCAATCTGGACCTCGACCTGACGGGACCGCCGCCGCCAGACCTGCCGCTGGGCGCCGCCTGGGGCGATGACCGGGACCGCGCCGACGTATTGCGGTTTTCGCCTGATGGACACGTCAAGCAGATCTTCGCCACCGGGCTGCGCAACTGCTCCGCCGAGACAATCCAGCCAGGCAGCGGTGCCCTGTGGTGCGTGGTGAACGAGCGTGACGGCCTGGGCGACAATCTGCCGCCGGACTATGCCACGCGGGTGCAGCCCGGCGCGTTCTACGGCTGGCCCTGGTTCTATATCGGGGGTCATCCGGAGCCGCGGATGAAGGGCGCGCGTGCTGACCTTGCCGGCCGGGTGACCGTGCCGGACGTGCTGATCCAGCCGCACTCGGCCCCGCTTGGTATCGTGTTCTATGACGGTACGCAGTTCCCGGCGGCGTATCGCGGCGATGCGTTCGTGGCGCTGCACGGGTCATGGAATCGCTCGCTGCGCACCGGTTACAAGGTGGTTCGGCTGCGCATGCGGGATGGCCATCCGACCGGCGAGTACCAGGATTTCCTGACCGGCTTCGTTGCCTCGGACCAGGCGGTCTGGGCGCGTCCGGTGGGATTGGCGGTCATGCATGACGGCTCATTACTGGTCAGCGAAGACGGCAACGGTACGATTTGGCGGATCGCTTATCGAGCCAAACGATGATTGGACATTCGGCGTCGGTCCGCTTCATTCTTGTCACGCTGGTGATCGACGCACTTGGTTTCGGCCTGGTGGTGCCGATCGTGCCGTCCCTGGTGCTGGAGCTGTCGGGCCAGACGATATCCGGCGCCTCGCACTGGGTTGGGCTGCTGCTGATGGCGTTTGCACTGATGCAGTTTTCCTGTGCTCCGGTGCTGGGCGCGCTTAGCGACCGGTTCGGGCGCCGGCCGGTGCTGCTGATCTCGCTGAGCGGGATCTGCGCGAACTATCTGATGTTGGCCTGGGCGCCGTCGCTGACATGGCTGTTCGTCGGGCGGCTGATCGCTGGGGCGACGGCCGCGAACGCGGCGACGGCGACCGCATACATCGCTGACGTGACGCCGCCGCAGAAGCGCGCCGGTCAGTTTGGACTGGTTGGCGCGGCGTTCGGCGTAGGTTTCGTGATTGGACCGGCGCTGGGCGGCCTGCTGGGCTCCTACGGGTTGCGCATTCCCTTCATGGCTGCCGCGACGCTGGCCGGATGCAACGTACTGTATGGGCTGCTGGTGTTGCCGGAAAGTCTGCCTGCTGATCGCCGCCGGGCGATCGACTGGAGCCGAGCCAGTCCGCTGGGTTCGTTGCACGTGGTGATGGCGAGCCGCAACCTTCGCCGGCTGGCGATCGCCTGGGGCTGCATCTGGTTCGCGCTGGGGGCGCTGCAAAGCACCTTTGTGCTGGCCAATGAGGCTCGGTTCGGTTGGGATACGCGGCATAACGGAATAGCGCTGGCGTTGGCCGGGCTGGGGTCCGCGGTGGTGCAGGGATTGCTGGTGCGACGCATCGTTCCGTGGTTGGGCGAACGCCGAGCGGCAATGATCGGCGGGACGATCACGGGCTGTTCGTATCTGTGCATCGGGTTGGCGCCGTTTGGCTGGGTCGTGATGGTGGGGATCTTGATTCAGTCGATGGGAGCGATCGCCGGTCCATCGATACAAGGGCTGGTCTCGGCTGCTGCATCGGCGGACCGGCAGGGTGAGACGCAGGGGGCGCTGTCCTCGGTGCAGGGGTTGACGGCGATCGTCTCCCCGTTGGTGGCAACCTGGATATTCGCGACGTTTACCGGGGCAGGGGCGCCTGTCGTGCTGCCGGGCGCGGCGTTCATCGTGTCGGCTTGTGCCTATGGCGTGCTGATCTGGGTGGTGTCGGGGGTGCGGCCGGCGCCTGCGCTGGTCGCGGCGGCGGCTGGCAAGGCGGGGGGAGATTGAGGCGCGGGCGCTACCGCAACTGAGAGCCCACGAACAGATCACCGCCAAAGTTCACATGCATGCCAAGGCTTTGTCGACGATGCGTCAGTGACTGAAGTTCGTTGTCCATGGTGGCGGTGAGCGCCGTCAGCCGAACGATGCCATCGGCGTCCGCCGCGCCGGTGAGCGAGTTGAGAAACGCCTGCGCAAGGGCGCCATGCCGCCAGCTGGGGAGTTCTTCCGACAGCCCCTTCTTGTCCGAAGAGGTCAAGACGGTGACGTTCTCCATGTTCATGGCGTCCCGCAGGACCTTAGCATCCGGGTCGGTCGCCCAACCGCCGGGGCCGACCGCGCCCGAATGGCAGGAATCGAGCAGCAGCAACACCTTTCCGTGCTTGGCGATGTCTTGCACTTTCTTGGCGAAATCGCTCGCAGAGAGGGCGCTGGCGATGATTTTGTTCTTCGATCCGATGTCGACGCCATAGGGAACGAGATAGAACTGACCGTCGATCAACTCGCCGTGGCTCGAAATAAGAATGACCGCCACGTCCTGATCCGGATCGCCCGTCTTCATGCTGTCCGCCAGGTGGTCGAGCGCATCGCGAATAGCGGTGTTGCTGGCTTGATCGTTTGGCAGATACGTCACTTTGACGTCGGCATAGAGACCTGGCTTGCCCGGCGCCATCTTTTGGCTGTCAACAAGTGCGCTCGCCACGTCATGGGCGTCTTCAGCCGCGTAATCGAGATGAAGTCCGCCCGCCTTGTCGCCGAAGTTGTCGATGCCGACCGCAAGCACGTGCAGCACCGCGCCGGGCGGCTTGGCGCTCCCGGTCTTGGCCTGCACCTCCAAACTCGCCACCGAGATGTCCTCGACGCCGAGAGCGTGTGCGGTTTCAAGTGCGTCGAGAACGTGCGGCAGCGCATCTGGCCGATGCAGCTTGGGGATGGCTGAGACCGGAAGCGTCGTCGCGGCCTTCTCGGGGCCATGATTGACGACCCATCTCAGAACGTCCTGCGCGCCGGGCGTCGCCTCGTAGAAGCCCTCCGGGGTCCATAACACCCAATCCGACTTGCTCGGCTCGCTCTTGTTCAAGAGCACCTGCAAGGCCAGGAGTTCACGACCGTCGTCGGCGCGATACCAGCGGATCGTGCCGTCCGCGTGCGCCGCGACAACGATGCGTCCATCCCTGCTGGCGTTCACCGCCCACGCCTCGCCGCGACCTTCCCGGCGCCATTTCTGCGTTCCGGCGGCGTCGAATGCCGCGAGGGCGAAGCTCGAGCCGAGGAAGAAGCGCTTCGCATCCGGCGCGATCGCAAGGCTTCGCGCGATGTCGTAGGTCGCAAGAGGAAGATCCTGGCCGCCCAGCGTGGGACGGGTTCCATTCCGCCAGCCGTCAATTGTCAAGCCTTCTCGGCTCGGAGGGAACGTCAGGCTATCGCTTGGCGGGGGACTCGACAGCGTGAGCGACCTCAAGTCAAATCGAAAGACGGTCCCTGCCGATCCGCTATAGCCAAAATCGACAACTCTGCCATCCTGGGCCACTCGCATGACGTCAGTCTGTCCGCGAACGTCTAGGACAGGCGATGTAACGGTCCAAACCGGCTTCCCGTCGGCCTCCATGAGGCCGAGGCAAGGCGTCATCGCGGCCACAAGGATTCGGTTGTTCGGCAAAATGTTCAGGCCACTACCAGTGTTTGGGGCACAATAGGTCATGCGCCGTTCGTCGCCGAGGCCTGCCCCGTCCCACGCAAAAAGAAGACGTCGGCCTTGTGGGTCATTGACGGCGCCGACCGCTAACAGGGTCTGGCAGTCGTCAGACCACGCTACTTGATCAAAACCGGCTGGCGTTGCCCGAACGTCGGCCGGTCTGTGCCCGCCCAGGCGTTCGAGGGTGGCTCCGTCCAGGATGTCGACAGCCGCGACATCATTGTAGCCAACCGCCACCCGCGTGCCGTCCCGGCAAAAGGCTACGCCGCGCGGGCGATCTCCGCTCGGCGCTTTGAGCGGCTCGCCCACGCGGCGAAAGTTGGGGTGGTCGCTGGTTGCCTCGTACGCGTAGCGTCGAATCAGCCCGTCATAGGAAGTCGTCACGAGCCGACCGTCGGGCGAGAACGTTGCGCCATAGCTATCGCCACCGTATTGGTCGTCTCGGAACGCCACGGTCCAATCCTTGTCGCGATCGAAGATCCGCAGGCCGTTCCTGCCTCCTAGCGTTGCGGCGAGGTAACGGCCGTCCGGCGAGAACGTGAGACTGTGGGCGACATTAGGCAAGTCGCCGTGAATTCGCCGAATGAGGTCTCCGGACTCGCGGTCGAATAGGTAGATCGGGATGGTCGCCATGAAGCCGCTCAGTCCAGCCGCCGGCCGCGATCGTTGATCCATCGGGGCTGATCGCCACCGCGTAAATCCTGCCGACGTTCTCAGGCCCTTGCGGTATCCAAATCGTACGCAACAGCTTGCCGTCGGCGATCGACCAGATCCTCACCGTGCGGTCGTCGGAACCGGTCACCGCGAAGCGACCGCCTGCGTCGACCGCTTGCGTCCAGATCACGCCGGTATGCATGCCGGGATCGATGGCGAGCACAGGACGGTCGTACAGGTCCGTCCCGTCCTTCGAGCCCTGGTCGTCGGCGTGAGCCGGTGCGAGGGCCAGGCCGAGCAACAACCACAACCCTGCGCCTATCGCGGCGCGATGTCGCCAAATTCGGGCCATCTGGCAGCCTCCAGTTTGGTCTTCTTCGTGTCAGTCGCGAGTTTGTCCTTGTCGACGCTCGACTTCCATACGGCGCCAATCCCATCGGAGATCGCCTGGACCAGGGGCTCAACCGCTCCTTTCGCGACCTCTTCCCAGACGCCTTTCGTATGCGGCGCAACGGTTTTGAGCGCAGCGTCGCAGATATCCTGCAGACTCTTCCCCGACCCCTCCAAACTGTCCCGAATCCTCGGAAGGCTCTCGGGTTTGCCCCCGTCGACCAGGACAATCGTGAGGCCGTCGATGACGCCGGCCATTTCGGCCCGAGCCAATTCGTAGGTCGCTTTGACGCTGTTGGCGGCGTCGTCGCCGCTCGACTTGAGCAGACCGACACAGGTGACGGCCTGCTCTCGCTCCTGGGTGAGACGAGCGATGACCTCCGGCCAGCCGAGGGTCGGCTGCGCCGCACAGAGGATCGCCGGAAGGAGCAAGAAAAACGCCGGTGCGGCCAAGGCTAGTTTTTTCACGGCTGGAGTCCCCCCTCAAGCCTTGTCTCGACCACCGGCGGAGTGTCCTGGTGCTCTGGCCACTGGCGCTCACAGGAACTGATCCGATCAACTATGGTCGGCCGCCGCTTTCCGGTCGGACTTACTTTTCGCGCCGTAAGCCTAAGCGATGGAACCACCCAGAGCTAGAAGGATCATGCCGTCATCACAAATACCGGCCGTGAATCGGCAAGCGTCTTGAACCGATGGCCGATCTCAGAACCAAGCGTTGCGTTGTACACCGCGCAACCGTGTGCGAGGTGCAAGCACGGTACCGAGCCGGACGAGCTGAGTCATAACGTGGCATTTTGGGTCGGGTGAACACGCGTGCGCGCCGGGGGCATTCGTCCGGCGGTTAGCTAGATGGCGTCCGGCGGTTATTCCGTCCGCGGCACGGTGCGGGCGGCCCTGGCTTTCAGGGCAGCAATGAACTTCAGCCGGATGTCCTCGAACAAGACGGTAAGGCAGGGGCCATAAGCGACGCTTGCGCTATCGCCTGGCTGTAATGGCCGAACGTCAGGCCCCGGCCAGACAAAGCGGTTTGCCTCGGTGAGGACGACCCATGAGCGGTCAGCATCGAGCCCAAGGCGGCGTTTGGTAGTGGCAGGTATTTCGACTGCAAGCAGTGGATTCGACGGCGGAGCGTGCGAGATGGGCAGCACCGTCACAATCTTGCCGCCCGCTGCATCGGCGGAAGCGAGGACGACGGCGCACGGTCTCCTTTACGCCCTCTTCCTGGCCGCGAACATACTCGCTAGCCCAGAGGTAGCTGTAACAGATAACCAGGCCGGGAAGAGGTTCGGGGAAGGCCACACAGCTACCGAGTTCAACTCCTGGTCGAAATTCATGGAGGAGTCCGGTGCGTGCGTGGCCTCAAGGGCGGCGATATCCGCCTCAGTAAAGTCGGCGAGGCCAAGCACCTGACGGTCGCGGCGTTTGAGCCGGTAATATTCATCGGCCGAGATCATCACCGTGCGCTCGCGGCCGTTACGGGTGACGGCGACCGGCTGTGTCAACGCCATATCCTGATATCGGCCGATGTGGCGTTGAAACTCACCGGCGGGAACGCGGATCGGCTCGCGGTTCATGTTTGGGACATTATCTTCCATATGATCTGTATTACACGTGAAATATGTGAATTGCAACGTGAGCTGACGGCTGCCCTCGGTTTTCACTAGAATGAGCGCACTGCCGCTTCGCCCATTTCCATCGTCAACGTCTCGGAAGATTGACCGCGAATCAGGCCTGGAAAACCGTCCGAGCGAGAAACCAGTAGCCTCCGAGCCGACGATCACCGCGGAGAGGGCATAGACGGCGACGGCAGGACGGCCCGGAGCGGATATGCCGCGAACGGGGCGGCCGGCCAGGTGGTCGAACGCGATCAGCATGGGTACGACTGCCGTCACGATGGCGATCTGACCGATCTCCACGCCAATGTTGAACGATGCCAGGGCCGGTATCAGAGCGCTCTTGGGAATGCCGAATTCCTGCAACGCACTTGCGAAGCCGAATCCGTGGACCAGGCCGAACAAGAAAGTATCCCGCCATCGTTTCTGAACGTCGTGCGAGAAGAAGTTTTCCGCCGCGACGAAGACGATCGAAGCAGCGATCGCGGGCTCAATGATCGAGCTGGGAATTCGAACGATATCCAAAGCGGCAAGCGAGAGCGTAATCGAATGCCCGATGGTAAAGGCGGTGACCAGTTTGACGACCGGCCACAGGCGGTTCGCCCAGAGGACGATGGCAATCAGAAAGGCAATGTGGTCGTAGCCGATCAGGATATGTTCGATCCCCGCGCCCAAGTACAATCCGACCACCTGGAGAGTGCTCGGTTGCGGAGCCTCGGTCAGTGCCGATTCGGTTCTGCTCGCGTCGAGAAGATCTTGAAAGGTCTTGTCGCCACTGCGGATCAGCACGACCTGGCGCGCATCGGGCGCAGTATCGACCAATACTGTCGAACGATATCGCAACCGGCCGCTTTGTTGGGCACACGACCAGCGTGTGTGGACCACAACGCCGTCCCCGTCGGCAGAAACGGTGCTGGGATCAGAGCTACATTTGCCCTCGTCACCCACCAGCACTGCCGTGTGCGCGCCAACGTAATCCGCGACCTTGGCCGCGACGGCGGCGAGGGAGTCCGGGCGGACCAGACCGGTCTGGGTGTCATAGACGCTGGTTCCGGCCACCCGGTCGACGTCGCTGCCCTTCATCGCGACATCCACGTCCACCACGCGGTCGGCGTCGATGTTTATATGGGCGGTCGACAAATTGACCTGATGAGCCGCCGCAGGTCCGGCGCAGAACAGGACGAGGAGGACGAGGCAGGCGAAATGCGCTACACCGGCCAGAGCTCCGATGCACGGTCATGACGCGTTTCCGGCGAGCTGTCGGGCGCTCACGAGCGGGCGCCCGCAATCTGCAACAGTTTGTCGAGATGCGCGGCGGCATAGCTCGGAACTATGACGACATTGTCGGTTTCCTGCACGCGAGCGTAGCGTCCCAAGCCGTCAGGCGACGGTTTTCCGAACTCGACCCGCGCGACCGCGCGCGACGAATCGCGCGTGTACAGCAGGATGATCAACGGCGGGTGCTCGAGGCCGAATTCGCGCAGCGTATCGGGATCGGGGTGTTGCGTCACAACCGTTTCAATCGAGGCGCGCTCCAACGCCGTGAACTCCGCCGCAAGGAGCGGCGCAAAACGCGGATCCGCTTTGTGCACGAACCCGCCCGGCGCATGAATGTGTTGTCCGACATGGTGGAACCAGTCACCCTCCGGATCTCTCTCGAAACGGGTGAGCGCGCCGTTCTCTATAATCTCGACAGTCGCTATCGTCGCCATTGACACCGGCAGCAGCAGGGTGCTCGGCCGTTCCGTTACGTTCGTGTCGGAGCCGGCGGGCAACAGCCGCTGCGCCATATCGACCGCGAGCTCCCATTCCACTCCCACATAGCGGGGCATCAGATAGAGATTTGGCTGGCCGATCACCCGGACATATTGCGCATTCTGCGCAGGCGTCGGCTCGCCGAACGAGACGCTGCTGGTCTTGCCGTTATTCGCGGTAACGCTGACGAGTAAGTGCGGCGGGTCGAGGCCGAAGTCGGCGACCTGCGCCGGGCTGTAGTCACCGGGCTTGAGAACTCGTGGCGGACTAGAAACGTTCAGCAAGCGAAGCGCAGCGTCAACATGGTCGGACACCGCCTTTTCAGTCTCCAGGCCGTTGACCAGCCATCCGCCCTCCGACTGGTGCCGGAAAACGAGATCCTTCGCGCCGACGCTGACCTGGACATGCGCGACCTGATTGGCAGGCACGGCGAGGATGCCTCTCACCTCGGGAGCAGGAAGAATGATCTCGCCGCTGGGCCAGCGCCCGGTCAGCGAAATCGCCCCAATCAGCGCGATCATGGCGATGGCGCCCGCGACCCCCGCGAACCTGGCGGCCGACACACCGCGATGGACACCATCACCTACGGTGGCAGCGGGAGTTCGATCAGGAAGAGCGTGAGCAGCATCCCGCGATGCCCGTGCCGGAGTTCGGCGGCCGGTCAGGAAAATCACCCCGACCAGGACCATCATGACAATGGTACCCGCAAGACCCAAGAAACTGGCGGCAGAGTACGTCACCGGCGGCGGCGCCACACTGCAACGCCGAAAGCCATCACCGAGACCGGCAGCAGGACTTCGATCAGAAAGAACGTGAGTTGCATCTCGCGATGCGTGAGCCGGACTTCGGGCGTGGTGTAGGTCGCCGGCTTTCAGTTTGAGCGTCGTATGGTCATCCGCGAGCCAGCGGAGCATCGAAACCGCGAGGTCGCCATTCGATGCATAAGGAAAGAATGCGTTGGTGGCGAAGGTGGCGCTGCCGACCACGACAAGGCGGAACGGCTTCTGCTCGCCCTCTTGCTCCCCTTTTGGCCAGTTGCCCTGCAGCGCGACAGCCAAGGTCTCCGGCCCGTGCCCTGGGGCAGCCTTCTGCTCAGGCGGAACGGCCGGCTGGGTCGAGGCCAACGCGGTCGACGTGGCGTTGGGGCGCACGTAGCTTTCCTGGCTCGTGCTGACTAGCGTTGTTGCCTCGATCCCCGGGATTTTGGCCACCAGTTCAAGCGGGCGCGGGCCCGGGAAGACAGTCAGTGCGACCTGATCGGTGATCGGGTGCGGCGGATAATACGGGACCGCAACTTTATTCTCATCCGTCCCTGAGTGATTTACCGGATCGACCACCATGCCGCTCCCGACCTTCAGGCCGACATCGCCGAGCAGGGACTGGAGTTCCGGGCTTACCGAAAATTCCGGGTCGTACATCAGCAACAGCCGCCCACCCCGGGCGAGATAGTTCTTCAAGGTCTGCACTTCATCGGGAGAATACGTGTTGCGCGGTCCCACATCGGTGACCACTGCGCAATCGGCGGGGATATCCGATACAGCGGGCATATCCAGGGCGCGGCCGGAATAGCCGATCGCCTCGATCGCCATGGTCAGGCGGTCGATGCCGGTAGCCGGTGCCTCCAAAGTCGTGACCGCACCCTCCAACGTCTCGGTGTGTCCGAGATGTGCGTGGCTGCCCGGCACGCCATAGGGCTCGCCATGGCCGGTGACGAAGCACACGATCGGTGTTTGCTGCTTCAGCGCGCGTACGACGCCAAACGCGATGTCACGAAGATCGGTGGAGTTGTTGACCTGGACACGGCGCCCGTCCGCCTCGATAACGGCGGTGTTGTAGATGCGCACGCCGTAATTTCGTGCCGCGACCGGTTCGTTGTCGAGATCGAGCAGGCGGACCCGCAGGTGATGAGCGCGGCGGGCGAGAGCAGAAAGAGTATCCTTTACCTGCAGCGCGCCTCCGTCCTGGCCGTTGTAGAAGTAGGTCAGGGAGACGTCGCGATCGAGGCTGTCTGCGACCGCCTCCATCTCCGGCGGTGGGGTGAAGTTGCCCGTTTGGGTAAGGTCGAAAAACGAGTCGTGCCGATAGAGCGCGATATTGGCGAGCAATCCAATACCGGCGGCGGCGACAACGATGCCGGCCGTCGCGAGCGGCGCAGACACGCCGCGGAAGTGCAGCGGCAGCCGCAAGCCGAGCGAGAACAGCAGGAGCAGCGCTGCGCACCACGAGGCAAAATAGAAGGTGTTGGCGACCGTCTCGTTCGAGGTGGCGAAACTGGCCACCAGGGCAAAGACGATCGCCAGGACAAACAGCGCGGCTTCAATCTGGGTTCGACTCGATCGCATCAGCAACGCGTCCTACTCAGCGCCATGCCAGCGCACGGACGCTGACGAACAGGCCGAGCAGTGTCACGCTGAGGAAATAGCCCGCGTCCGAGAGGAACAGCGACCCAGTGGCGAACGGCCTGAAATGCACGAGAAGCGAAAGGTTGACGAACAACGCATTGAACGGATCCGGCAGCAGCCAGCCGAGATAGTCGATGATCCACAACACCAGGAAGATGCTGAGCGACAGCAGTGCGGCGATGATCTGGTTGCTCACCAGGCTCGAGGTCATCAGCCCGATCGCCACCAGTGCCGCGCCAAGCAAGAATAAGCCGACATAGCCGCTGTAGATCGGGCCCCAGTCAGGAGCGCCGAGCACTGCCAGCGCCAGCGCGTAGGTGTACGACAGCAGCAGCATGACCACGATGAGGCTCACGCTCGCCAGGAATTTCGCGAGCACGATCGAAACCTCGCTCAGCGGCGACGTCAGCAGTATTTCCAAAGTTCGGAGGCGCCGCTCCTCGGCGACCAGCCGCATCGTGATGATCGGCACCGTCAGCAGGAATAATACGTAGATCTGGAGGAACAGATGGACCAGCGTCGGCACGTGCGTAAGGAACAGGGTGAGCGTGAAGGTGTACCCCATGATCACCAGAAAAACCGACATCACCACATAGGCGATCGGCGATGTGAAAAGCGCCATCTCCTCCTTTTTCAGGAGTGCCAGGAACGGTCTCATGCGACCGGTGCCTCCGTGGCGCGCCGAGTAAGATCGAGGAATATGCGCTCGAGATCGGGTTTTTGCTCGACCAGCTCCGCGAGCGCGAAGCCATGTCCGACTACGGACTGGGCGATGTCCTCGGCGATCCGCGGACGAAACTCGGTTTCGACCAGGTAGGTGGCTCTGTCCGCCGAATCAACCGCTCCCGTCGGAGAAGCAGCTTGGACTTCCGCCGCCACCACACCTGCCACACTGCGCAAACCGGCCAGCACGGCTTGCCTTGGCCCGAGGATGCGCAGCCGGAAGCGCGGGGCCCGGCTTCCCTCGCTCGTCGCATCCGCGGTGAGCAGATCGCCGTCGCGCAGGATCATGATCCGGCTGGCGACCTTCTCGATCTCGGTCAGCACATGCGATGCGACCAGAACGGTACGCTTGCCCGCCAGTGAGCGGATAAGCTCCCGGATCCCGATCACCTGATAGGCATCGAGCGCGTTGGTTGGTTCGTCGAAAACCAGGATCGGGGGGTTGTTGAGCAGGGCTTGCGCGATCGCCACGCGCTGTCGATAGCCGCGCGACAGCTTTCCCACGGGCAGCCCAATCACGCGCTCCAGATCGAGCTGCGCGCAGACCGAGGCGATCGCCGTATCTGCCGCTCGCCCTCGAACGCCCTTGATCGCGGCCATGAATTCGAGGAACTCGCCGACCCGCATCCAGTCATACAGCGGGGCATCCTCGGGCACGTAGCCCGCGTAGTTGCGGGCTGCATGTTCCGCGACGTCGACACCGCCGATGCGCACGGAACCCGAGGTAGACCGGAGATATCCGGTGAGAATCCGCAGAATTGTGCTCTTGCCCGAGCCGTTGGGCCCGAGGAGGCCGACGATTTCCCCTGCTTTGACGGCGAAGGACACGCCGCGCACGGCAACGCGAGCGCCATAGCGCTTCACAAGGCGCTCGACGACTATAATGTCCGACTGCGGCATGGGATCACGGCGTCTACAAAGAGGAACCGCGCGGCCCGGAGACCGCGCAGCCCGACTTACGTGTGAAACTTCTATTCTATGGGCTTATTCGTAGAATTCGGGCGAGTGCTTGTGAACCTTATATCCCTCGGCGTCATGCGCCATGAACACCTGAGCACCCTCGGTATCGCGTATGTTCTTGATCCATTGATAACCGCGGAGAATGCCCGCTGGGTCGTAAGCGAGGCCGATGCTTGGCAGGAGGTCCTTCTCCAGATTCTCGGGCAGGTAAACGGTGTCGCTCGTCAGCACGATCGCCCCGGTCTTCGGTAGATGCACCACGGCCATCTGGCTACCTGGGGTGTGCCCGGGGTTGCGGTGGATCACAATGCTGCCGTCGCCAAACAAATCGAGATCGCCCTCCAGCTCGATCACTTTCTGCCGCGCCGGCATGCTGCTGCCAACGGCGCTACGCAGCGGTTCAAGGTCGCCGGTGATGTAGGGTGCGGCAAACCCGGGCTTGGGCCACAACGCGTTGACGATTTCATCGCGCTGGTAGACGATGGTCGCGGTCGGGAACTTGGCTACATTGCCGGCGTGGTCGAGGTGCATGTGGCCGAGGACCACATAGTTCACATCGGACGTCTTATACCCGGCCTTCTCTAACTGCGCATCGATCGCGACATCGGGGCTCCTGCTGTGGTTCGCGGGATTCTCCAACATAGCAGCCAACGGCCCCCAGTAGGTCGGGTCGGTGATGACTTTGTCATTGTTCCCGCAGTCGAACAGGACATTTCCCTTCGGGTGGTGGATGAGGAAGAACCCAACGGGGATATCGATTTTGCCCGGTGCCGCCCCGGCTTGCAGGGCCGATTTGTCGATATTCAGGAAACCCGAGGAGAACACGTAAAGTTTCATGCCTTGCGGCGACTCTGCCTTCGCGCCCGCGCTGAGCCCGGCCCAAGAAAAGGCGACCGTTGTAGCAGCCATGAGCAGCGTCTTTAGTTTGAACTTCATTTCTAACTCCCCTCCTTCGTTTTCTTTGATCGACGGTACCGCAATCCGACCGCCGGTATCGCGCGTTAGGGACTTGGCCCTTACATCCTATATCATGCTATGACATAAACCCGGCTACCGAGCAAGGGGCCCCCGCGGGGCAGTCTATCCGGTGTGTAACCTCTACGGAAGCTTGGTGAAGCGGGTTGTGTCGGCTGCTGTAGCGATCGACGCGGCATGGGTGGCTGATTATGAGCGGCGACGAAACCTTGGCGCTTGATGCGAGCCTGTACCGAGGGGCTGGCCGGTTTTCGCTTTGCCTTGCGGCGGTTTTTGGCGTTCAGCGAGGCCGTGACCAGCGCGGCAGGAGTTACGTCGCAACAATACCAGGCGCTTCTGGTGATCAAAATCGGTTCCGGGGGCGCGACCATGATCAAGGATCTCGCGGATCAAATGCTGCTGAAACACCATGGTGCGGTTCAGTTGATCGACCGGCTTGTCAGGGCCGGACTGGCCGAGCGGAGACACTCGCCAACCGACGGCCGGAGTGTGCTGGTCGCGATGACAGCAAAGGGAGAAAAGTTATTGGAGCAATTGGCCTCGGCTCATATCAAGGAACTCCTCAAGCAGGAGCCGCTGTTGGCTGAGTCGCTTTCGCAGCTCAGGAGCATGGCGCGGTGACATTGATGTCAAACAGCCCGCATCGGCATCAAACGTCCCTTCAACCCCAAAGCATGAATGGCGCAGGGGTCATGGCGCGCGGCAAACCGAAGAAAGTACCGGAGCTTGCTGCACCCCCGTCCGGTGCGGTCGCCCAGCCCGTGGATGGTCGTGCTCTACGACGCCGGTACGTGGTTCCGGCACTCGCGCTTGCGCTCTGCGTGTTGGTGCTGATTGCCACTCAACATTTATCGAAGACACTCGACTACCATGCCATCGTGAAGACCCTGCGCCAGTTGCCTCCCGAATCACTGGTCTGGTCGCTGGCAGCCACCACCTTGAGCTACCTTGCTCTGATCGGCCGCGACGCTGTGGCGCTCCGTTATATCGGTGCGAGGGTTCCGCGCCCGCTGCTCTGGATCGGCACCGTGGCCGGCTCCGCGCTCGGAAACGCCGTTGGGTTCGGCGCATTGACCGGCGGCGCCGTTCGCTATCGCGTCTACGGCGCCGCTGGGATCAGCGCGACCCAGGTGGCGCGTTTGAGCGTCCTGACCGGCGCAACCTTCGCTTTTTCTCTGATCGTTTGGAGCGGCCTCGGTTTCGCCTATGCCGCGCCGGCGATCAGCACTGCGCTGGGCATGTCAGCGGTAGCGGTGCGCGGATGCGGACTAGCGATGGCGGCCGGTGGAGCGATGTTGATCGCCTGGTGCCGCCCGGGCCGGGCGCCGATCCGGCTGGGGCGGATCAGCATTGAAAGCCCCACTCGGAGGTTTCTGTGCTTGCAGCTGGTATTAATCGGTATCGACGTGGCGGGCGCTGCGCTGGCGCTGTTCGTGTTGCTGCCGCCAATCCACACCGGCTTCATTGCCTTCCTAGCGGTGTACACGATCGCCTTGTCGCTCGGGGTGATCGGCCACACGCCCGGCGGCCTCGGCGTGTTCGAGACGGCAATGGTGTTTGCCCTTGGCGGCACCGTGTCGCCGGAAGCCGCGGTGGCCGCGCTGCTGGCCTATCGCGCGATCTATTTCATCCTGCCGCTGCTGCTGTCCGGGGCGCTGCTCGCCGCATTCGAGGTCCGAGCGATTGCCATCCGTCTGGCGCCTCGCGGCTTCGTCGTGCCATCACCGCGGGTCGCTCAGCTCGTGCCGATGTTTTTGGGCGTCATCAGCTTTGCGATTGGCGTTATGCTGCTGGTCTCGGGTGCGACGCCGGCGTTTGGCTACCGATTGGCGATCCTGGCGACGACCCTGCCGCTGTGGGTGGTGGAGGGCTCGCACTTCCTCGGCAGCGTGCTGGGCGTCCTGCTCCTGTTCGTAGCGCGCGGCCTGCTGCGTCGGTTGGACGCCGCATGGTGGCTGGCCATGGTGATCGCGGTTGTCAGTCTGGTCTTGTCATTGACCAAGGGACTGGCCTTTTTCGAAGCTGGCGTGCTGGCCTTTCTGATTTTGCTGTTGGCTGCAACGCGGCACCGCTTCGATCGCCCGGCGTCGCTGTTTCAGGAGCGTTTCACCCTGACCTGGCTGGTGTCGATCGGCATTGTGCTGATGGTGGCGTTCTGGGTCCTGTTCTTCGCCTTCCGTAATGTGCCGTATAGTCACGAGCTGTGGTGGCAGTTCGAATTTGACGAGAAAGCGTCACGCGCGTTGCGCTCCACCACCGGGGCTTCGCTGTTCGCCGCCGCGGTTGCGATGTGGCAGTTGTTGCGCCCGGCTTCGGGGCGACCGACGCCGCCGACGCAGGACGATCTCCGCCTGGCTGCGCTTATCGTGCGCGCGCAGGAGCGCAGCGATGCCGTGCTTGCGATGATGGGCGACAAGAGCTTCGTGTTCTCGCCCTCGCGTCGCTCCTTCCTGATGTATGCCAAGCGCGGACGAAGCTGGGTGGCGTTATACGACCCGGTTGGCCCGCGCGAGGAATGGCCAGCCTTGATCGCGCGCTTTGTGGCGCTCGCGCATGCACATGCCGGCCGGGCGGCCTTCTATCAGGTGCGGCCGGAAGCGCTTCCGTTGTATCTGGACGCAGGGCTCAAGCTCATGAAGTTGGGCGAGGAAGCGTGCATCAACCTTGAGACGTTCGGGCTGGAAGGACCACGGCGGGCCAATCTGCGCTACGCATTGAAGCGTGGCGAGCGTGACGGGCTCAGTGCCGAGGTCATCGGTCCCGCGGAAGTTCCTGCCCTGCTGCCGACACTTGTCCGAGGTGTCCGATGCCTGGCTGAACGGACGGCACGCTCGGGAGAAGGGCTTTTCCGTCGCCGCATTCGAGGCGGATTACCTTGCGGCACAGTTTGTCATCCTGGTGCGCGAGGACGGCAGACCCGTGGCATTCGCCACCTTCATGACCACCGACCTGCACACCGAGGCGACGGTCGGCGTCATGAGGTATGCTGCCGCGGCGTCGCCTTATGCGATGGAATTTCTGTTCACCAAGCTGGCGCTGCATCTCAAGCAGGCCGGATTCCGTCGCCTGAGCCTGGGTATGGCACCGCTGTCCGGTTTGGCACCAACCCCGCTGGCGGCGGCCTGGCATAGCATCGGCCATCTGCTGTGGCGCTTCGGTGAGCGACTATACAACTTCCGCGGCCTCAGAACGTTCAAGAGCAAGTTCGACCCGGATTGGCAGCCGCGCTACCTCGCCGCTACCGGTACGGTGGGGCCGTTTCTGGCGCTGGCCGATCTCGCCCGGCTTGGAGGCAACCGTTCATGAAACTGCATCGCCTGTTGCTCCGCCTGATCGTGGCAACAGGCCTTACCGCGTTTGTCAGTGCCCCAGCGAGCGCGGCAGACGTGCCGGGTGGACGTTACGGTGAGGTGCATGTCAGCGAGCCGGCCGACGCGATGCGCGGTCTGGTCATACTGTTCTCCGACATGTCGGGCTGGAGCGACGCGGACCGGCAGGCAGCGGAGCTGCTGGCGCGCCATGACATGCTGGTGGTGGGCGTTGACTCTGCAAACTACGCCGGCGCGTTGGCTGGCGTCACAGAGGCTTGCCATCATCTAGACCGCGATGCCGAGGCGATCGCCCATCAGCTTCAGCGCGAGCGGCATTCCAGCGCGTACATCATGCCAATTACGACAGGGGTTGGCGAAGGCGGGGCACTGGCCGAGCAGGTGCTGGCCATGGCCCCGTCGAATACCATTTCCGGCACGATCTCGATCGATCCCGCGGCTTCGCTCGACGGGCGCTTTCACCCGTGTCCGCCCGACCCGACAATCATGCACGATCCCGGCCTGCCAGGCTTCTGGAGCATCGGTGCCACGGTGGACGTGCCGGCTGCGATCCAGGCAACGGTCTCAGCGTTGGAAAAGCTGAACACCAAGGTCGACCTGCGAAGCTTCGCAAAGGGCACCGCGGAATCGGAAATGCTGTTGGCTCTGACTGAGCCGCACTTGGAGCCGGGTATATCAAGTGAGGGGGATGTGTCGGACCTGCCGTTGATCGAGCTGCCCGCAGAACATCCCGGCACGATGCTGGCGATCGTGGTGTCCGGTGACGGCGGATGGCGCGACCTCGATAAGACGATTGCGCACGCGCTGTGCGACGAGGGCGTTTCCGTAATCGGCGTGGATAGTCTGCGGTATTTCTGGAACGCGAAGAGCCCCGAACAAACTGCTTCCGATTTGAATCGGATCATTCAGACCTATTCCGCGCGATGGCGTATCAAAAGTATCGCGCTCATTGGCTATTCTTTTGGCGCCGATGTTCTGCCATTCGCCTACAACCGGCTGCCGAAGGGCAACCGCGACAAGATTTCGGTAATGTCGCTGTTGGGCTTCGCGGAAGGCGCGGACTTCGAGATCCGCGTGACCGGCTGGCTAGGTATGCCGGCAAGCGAGAAGGCGCTGCCGGCATATCCGGAGATCGCCAAGGTGCCGCCCGGTCTGGTGCAGTGTTTCTACGGTGAGGATGAGGCTGATACGATTTGCCCGGCATTGGCCAAAATAGGAGTTGCGGTCATCCCCACACCAGGCGGACACCATTTCGGGGGCGACTACGGGCATCTGGCGCGCGTGATCCTCGACAAGTGGCGGCGACGGATGGCGTTGGGATGAAACTTCGGTGACGGCCCGGCGGAAGGAACACCCGTTGGTCCCTCTCGGTTGAACCCTACGCTGCGCCGTCTCTTTCGGATGCCGGTATATCTTTACCGCTGGAAGTGCGGCTGGCTGCTCGGCCACCAATTCCTGATGCTGATCCAGGTCGGACGACGGACCGGCCTGCGTCGCTGCACGATTCTGGAAGTGATGGAATATCGGAAGGGACTTCCCGAGATGGTCGTTATGTGCGCCTTCGGGCGCAACTCCGATTGGCTACGCAACATCGAAGCGACACCAAGCCTGGAGGTGATGATTGGTGCAAGACATTTCCCTGCTGTCTATCGCACCCTCGATGAGACGGAAGCGACAGCAGTGATCGCTGGTTACGAACGGCGCAACCGCATCATTGCCCCCGTGGTCCGCGCAGCTTTGAGCCGTCTCGTCGGCTGGCGATACGATGGCTCTGAGCAAGCGCGCCGTCGGCTTGCTGCGCAACGACCGCTTATCGCGTTCCGCCCGAGATCGCACGCTGCCCTGGAAGGCGACGGTCACGATAGCGATGGCCCGAAAGCCGGTGCACCTCGGCACTTCTAGGCACGAAATCTGCAGGGGTTCGCTGTGATCACGTCGGCTCTGTTCTCGCCCTTGAGCGCTTGTTAGGCTGACTCGGTCAACCGAAGGGGATGCGGCAATGCGGCAAATCAGGATCGGCGACATCACCATCGACGCGGTGATAGAGCGCGACGGGCCATGGCGGCGGCCGCAGGATTTCTTTCCGGCCTATGATGAGGCGACGTTCAGGCGGCATCTACCGGCGATGGAGCCCGAAGTGTTCGACCCAGTGCTGGGGATGATGCTTATTACCTATCAGACCTTCGTGGTGCGGACACCCCATCATACCATCCTGGTCGACACCTGCACGGGGGAAGATAAGGGCCATCCGCCGCCGTTCGACTTCCCGGGCAAGGAGCGCTGGCGGAAGGAGCTGTTCGGGTTGGGGCTCCGCTACGAAGACGTGGATTATGTGTTTTGCACCCATCTGCACATCGACCACACAGGCTGGAACACCACACTACGCGACGGCCGCTGGGTGCCTACGTTTCCCAATGCCAAATACATATTCCACAAGGGGGAATACGCAGCGTGGGAAGCGGAGGACGCGCGGGGCGCCAACCCCCCTGGGACGGTATTTCGGGATAACTGCCGGCCGATTGTCGAAGCCGGGCAGGCGCTTCTGGTGGACGACGATTACGCGCTGGACGACACCATCACGCTGACCCCGACGCCAGGCCATTCGCCTTGCCACTGTTGCGTCAATATTGTTTCGCGCGGTCAGCGAGCGGTTGTGACGGGCGACATGATGCATCATGCGATTCAGTGCCGGGAACCGAATTGGTCGCCTATGGTGGACTGGGATCTTGAGCAGGCGGCGGTGTCGCGCCGGAGGTTTTTGGCTTCAGTCGCGGATTCCGACACGCTGCTGTTGCCGATCCACTTTCCGTCGCCGACGGCGGGATTGGTGACAGCGGACGGAGACCGGTTCCACTACCGGTTCAAACGGTCGTAGTGGTGTTGCGACTGTTCGGTCGCGGCCGAACTGTGCCTGGATGCATTCGATAGTACCAGAGGCTATATCGCTGTCATGAGCGATACCACGCGGATGGCGTCGGTTGCCGCGCTTCTGGGTGACCCGGCGCGAGCCAACATTTTGACGGCGCTGATGGATGGGCGGGCCTTGACGGCGAAGGAGTTGGCGTTCGCAGCCCATGTCTCGCCCGCCACCACAAGCGGCCATTTGGCGCGCCTGACCGATGCCGCGCTGCTAGCGGTCGAGAAGCAGGGGCGACACCGCTATTTCCGGCTGGCGTCGCCGCTGGTGGGGCAGATGCTGGAAAGCGTGATGGCGGTTGCCGGCCCGGAATTGCGGCCCACCGGGAGCTGGCGGGGCGGTGAAGCGCTGCGCACTGCCCGCACGTGCTACGACCATCTCGCCGGCCGGCTGGGAGTCGCGCTGGCTGATGCGCTGGTTGGCGCCGGTCATGTCGCGCTGACACATGATGGCGGCGAGGTCACGGAGCCAGGCCGCCTGTTTCTGCGAGAGTTTGGCGCCGAGCCAGCGGCAGGCAAGCGGGTATTCTGCAGGCCGTGCCTGGATTGGAGCGAGCGCCGCCCGCACCTCGCCGGGCGGTTGGGGGCCGCCCTGGCGACGCGCTGCCGGGAACTGGGCTGGATCGAGCGACAGAGGGATTCTCGGGCCGTGACGATCACAGCGAAGGGCATGGGCGGTTTCGCCGAAAGATTCGGCATCCACCTGATTTGAACGAATTATTGGGGGGGCTTCTGTTGCCCGGTGCCCCCCCGAACCGCGCCTATCGCTTATGCAGCGACGGCGAGCGCCTGATTATCGTTGGCACTTGTGATTTGACCCGATAACGGCGGTATCATGCCGGGCAAAAGATGAGTCTTTACCACGCGTGTCGAGCCTGTTTCGCCCCCCTAAATGGTGGAGGCGCCGGGCACTGCCCCCGGGTCCACAACGATTATTCCACGCATCGTTTATCGCCATAGTCAGCAAGCTGACCAAGCATATCTAGGCCGGTGTGCCCGAGGATTCAAGTCCGGATGGTGACAATCGTTCTCGGAATCAAATAACCGCTTTGACGATCATCGGACTGCCGCCTGGTCCACGCAGTTGGGTAGACCTAGACGGGTCCGCGCTCTCAGGTGCGACGCAGATCGGAATTCCCGATGGCATCGCCGCGATTGGCCCGCCGCACGCGCCGACCCATCTACAACGAATGCCCGAGCGTTTGCCCGATGCGCCTCCAAGGTGTTGTCGAGCAAGCTTTTGTGTTAATCCTGCCGGCGACCGTTCTGCAATGGACGCACGGCGTCTCGCGCCGTGTTGTTCATCATTTCGAGCAAACGGCTGCTCGATTTGATGGCTTGATTGACGGCGTCGACGTATAAGTCTCTCTGCACCTCGGCGACTTCAACAACAGTCTTGCAGCGGAGCAAATCCTGCGGCTTATGTACGGCATTTTCCATCGATTGATCGAAGATTTCCAGGCATGCGTGCTGCATCTGTTGCAAGCCACGGCCCATCGCCATCCAGCTCGAGAACAGGGCCTGGATACCGTCCGCCGATCGTTCCGACGCATCACGATATATGTCCATCGTGTGTGTGGCTGACGACAACAGATTGTGCCCTCGATCGAAGCTGATATTCGCGACGAGGCCGCCGACGTTGGCGACTGTTCTGACGCCGGCCATCATTGCCTCGCGAGCCTCTTCCACGACCTTAGATGACATGGCCGTGGCGGCATCGACTGCCTCGGCAACAGTTTCTACCGTCGAGTGCGATGCCTCCTTTGAATGGTCAGTTCCGTTGCGTGTGGCAACTGTGGGGTCGGATTTGGTCGTAACTTGACTGACGGTTTTGGTTGCGTCAGCGGTTCTCGTTGTTCCTGACACGATACTACCTCATTGTGCGATGAAACGAGCGACACCCCAGCGCCCGAGCCGGATCCCAGACCCGGTTTGGACGGTGTGAAAATCCCTAGAATTTTCCTGCAAGTTTTTTCCTCGTCCAGGGATGCACCTTAGCTCTGAGATTGCGGAATTTGTTATCACGGGTTCGGCATTCCGGTGCCGTGGGTATTGCGACTTCTACTTCGGTCGGCGAGTGGGGTCGCAAAGTGACTGCCCGGATTGTAATGAACTTTGCACGCGTCGGACTGGTAAGGGGCGGCGGGCTTTTGGCGCCAGTCTTCGGTTGCGACCGATCATCCCTAAATGCGACCGAGGGACATCCCGCGCCGCCAGGGGAACCGGAAGGGAAGACCAGTCTACAATCATTACTTAATGACACTGGTTCGTTGTGCTTTTGGGCCACTCTTCGGCAATTTGATGATATCGGCGCCTTATATTTACAATTTGACTAGAGAACGTTCTGTTTTGAAGCGAAAATCGTGATCGCGGAATCGTGAGATCGAGGTTGCTTTATCACGAATTAGTGAGTTAGAAAGCGGCGTTTCCTCCTTCCCTTCTGGCTTTTCGCGAGAGGCGCTTCTCTCACGGTGGCTATCTGCAGCCTGGATCGAAGGAAATTCTCGAACATCTCGCTGCCTAATCAACGATTACCCACGTCAGCCCAGGTTCGCCGCCGATTCGTGTTTCGGGAAATCCTGTCGATAGGGGCGAAGCCAGCACATCGAGCACCGATAGGTGATCGACACCACGCGGAGTCGAAAACATGAGCAATAACGACAAAAAATACTGCCTTAGAATGGCGCGTTCCTTGGATGCGAGGGCAGCCAGCACTCGCGACGATTCCTATCTGCGCAAGCTGCTCGAGGATCAGGCCACCAAATACCGGACGGATGCCGGCAAGCGAGCGGCCGGGGGCAGTGGTGTCACCCGCCAGTCGCGTTTCCTCCGAACGTTCCGCAGGCGGCTGCTACTTCTTTCGGTTTGACACAGGAGCGACTTAATGACCATGCAAACAATCGCCACCACAATCGCTTTAGGGAATTTCGGCGGACCCGACGGAACGACAGGCGGCTTCCGCCGAGCGGTATCGGATGGCCTTTATCATATAGGGGTGGAGAGTGTCTGGAGAGGGGGTATCGCGCCCTACCTGGCCACGCTGACGCTTATCGCGGGATTACTCGTGGTCTGGGCCGGACTATGCGCGATCTAACAAAGCGCGGAACGATCGCCGCCCCGTCGAAGGGGCTTGCGTTCGAGATCGCCGACCTCCTCCTTGTAAGGCAGTGGGCTGAACGCCACGACCTCCGCATGTTGATCCGCCTCGATCACGGAGCGGCGGTGGGCGAGGAATATGAAGAGGTTGTTACGTTTCATACGCAAACGAGTCCTCTCTACCGGTACACCATGTGGCGCGATGCGACGACAGTTTTTGTTCAGCCCCTGGTAGGCCGGGGCAAGCAATATCGGTCCGTCGCCGCAGCGCTTGCCGCACAGTCCGCTCGATCAGTGACGCCGGCGCGAGGTTATCGTACCCGGAACGCCTGATGGGCCGCGCTTCGCTTGACGCATGTCCACCGTTCGGCGGGTGTAGGCGCCCGAAGTGGTTCTGCCTTACACGCGAAGTGACTCCGTGCATTACGCTAGTGTTAGCTGTATTTTCCCAAATCGTAGACTGCAATGAAATATTCATAGTCAAACGGCTGGTATCGTGCAATCGCAAGTGTTAACCGACTGTCATGGGCGGCGGAGTGACCCGGGAGATCTGCGCCCCAGGATTAGGCGGGTGTGCAGCCCTGTGGTCCTGCGCTACGGTGACGCGGGCCTTGCGGACGGATCGGGAGAGTGAAAAATATGAGCAGAGCTATTGATCGCATGCTGACCGATCAGGTCGCGAGCGGCAAAGTGCCCGGCGTGGTGGGTCTCGTAGCGGATGACTCGGGGGTTATTTATCAGGGCGCATTCGGCCGGCGCGCCGTTGACCGGCCTGACCCGATGACGCTCGACACCGTATTCCGTATCGCCTCGATGACCAAGGCGGTCACCGCCACTGCGGCCATGCAGTTGATCGAGTCCGGGCGCATCGGGCTCGAGCAACCGATCGGCGAGATCTTGCCCTTCGCCCGTGACGTGAAGGTGCTCGAAGGCTTCGACGACGCCGGGAAGCCGCGCCTACGCGCACCGGCGCGGGAAGTCACGGTGCGCCACCTTCTCACACACACCTCCGGCTACAGCTACGACATCTTCAACGCCGATCTCGGCCGGTATGTGCAGTCGATGGGTCTGCCGAGTATCATCACCTGCCAACTCGAAGCACTGACGGTGCCGCTGCTGTTCGATCCCGGGACGAGATGGGAGTACGGCATCGGTATCGATCTCGTCGGCAGGATCGTCGAGACGATCAGCGGCCAGGATCTGGAGGCCTATTTCCAGCAGCACATTTTCGGCCCGCTCGGCATGAGGGATAGCAGCTTCCGGCCCACGGATGCGATGCTGGCCCGCATGGTAGGCACCCACGCACGAGGGCCTGACGGAAACCTGGCGCCGATCAGCTTCGAGTTCCCGCAAGACGCCGAGTTTCTGATGGGCGGCGGCGGGCTGTATTCGACCGCGGGCGATTACATTGCCTTCTGCCGCATGTTGCTGGCGGGGGGTACGCTCGACGGCCGGCAGGTTTTGAAGCCCGAGACGGTGAACCTCATGGGCGAGAACCATATTGGCGCCCTGGAGGTGCCAACGTTGCAAAGCGACAACCCGCAGATGGCGCTCGAGGCGGAGTTCTTTCCGGGCATCGTCAAAAAATGGGGGCTGAGCTTTCTGCTCAACATGAGCGATGTGCCGGGAGGCCGAGCCGCCGGAAGCCTCACCTGGGCGGGCGTGCACAATACATTCTTTTGGATTGATCGCACTTCGCGGCTGACGGCTGTGCTGATGATGCAACTTTTGCCGGCGAACGATCCGGCCGTATTGGAGACACTGACCGGCTTCGAGGCGGCTGTGTATGAGGCGGTCCGGGGTTAGTATCCGAATCGGGTCCCAAATCGAGCGTGCCACATTATCCGTCGAGACGTGAATAGAACACTAATTGTCGAGCATAATGCACGAGCTGGGCTGACTTCGCGACAGTAAGGTCAGCATGGCGTGTACTTGGTAATGAGGCTGCTCTGCCACTAGCTGCATTGTGACTCCTTCCCATTACCTTAACTCCTCGACACCGATTGACACACGGCTCTTGGTAGCGCCTGCTGACGCGGCCCGGTCATCACGCTTGCTCGCTGTTTCAGGCAGCTTGGCGCGAACGTCTGTGGCTAATAGTTCAAAAAATGGGAGGGGATAACATGTTGAAGCTGCGTGGAGGCAAAGCGCCAAGGTCCTCGACAGGACTGACCGAACGTCGATGGCGCGGTGCGGTCGCAGCCTGGGCTTTTGTCGGGGCTCTCGCCGCAGGGGCGGCGTGGGCTGAAGACCCCGGGTTTCCGGCACCGAACGGCGACCCGAGCGTTCTGCCCGCCGGAGCAAAGCTTGACCGCGTCTTCGGTGGCGCGTGCGCGTTGACGGAGGGCGTCGCGACCAGCCCGCAGGGGATGGTATACTTCAGCGACATCACCTTTACGACCCTATGCAAAGACGCATCTGGGAAGTTCGCGCAGGCCGGCAACATCTGGCAATACGACCCAAAGACCAAACAGGCCACGATCTTCCGCTCGCCGAGCGGCATGTCGAACGGAATGAAGTTTGACGCTGAGGGCAACCTGATCATTGCCGAAGGCGCGGATTTCGGCGGCCGCCGCCTCACCAAGACCGACATGAAGACCGGCAAGAGCTACATCCTGAGTGGCCTCTACAATGGCCAGCCATATAACGCGCTCAATGATCTGACGATCGACGAGAAGGGCCGGATTTACTTCACCGACCCACGCTATCTGGGTTGGGAGCCGATGAATCAGCCGGTTCAGGCGGTCTATCGGCTCGACCCGGACGGCAAGGTAACGCGACTGATTACCGATGCCGGCAAGCCGAACGGAGTCCAGGTGTCGCCGGATCAAAAGACACTTTATGTGCTTGCCCATGACAACGGCGCGAACGACTTTCTGGCAAAGGGCGAGACCTCGCAGAAGGGCCTGATGGCGTGCCTCGCCTATGATCTTTCACCGGACGGAACGGTCAGCAAACGCCGCATGCTGGTCAACTGGCTTCCCAATGACGGTGGGGACGGCATGACCGCGGATGTCGAGGGTAATCTTTACATCGCGGTGCGTAGCGAGGCGGCGCCGGGCCTATACGTATACGCACCTGACGGCAAGCAACTTGCCTATTTCTCGACCGGCAAGGAGTTGCCGACCAACGTTGCGTTTGGTTGGGGCGATGATGCCAACCTGCTCTACCTCACTTCGGGCAAGAGCCTCTACACGGTGCGCATGGCCAAAAAAGGCTGGCATTTGCCGGCTCCTTAGCCAGTGCGGCGGATTAGGTCGGCTGCTGACGGGGTCAAAACCGAAAGTATGCCGACCGGATCGGCTGCGATCGCTGCGCTTGCCATGGCGACCGTTATCGCTCGGCGCCCACGATGACCGCGGGGCCGCGGTGAACCCTTAGTGACAACAAATCCGGTTCTTGACACGAACCGGCCCGATGCCCTCAAACTCCGACAATCTGAGGAGGCATCCACGCGCCGTCGCGCCCAAGGCCGCTGTTGCGCTTGACCACGCTGGTCGGGCCGATCATTTGTCCCGCTCCCCCCGCCGGGATGGTTCGGCAGGGTCGCGGGGAGCCGCTTTGATGACCAAGACCAATCGCGCCACGGGCGATCGTAAACGTCTGCACGTCATCACCTGGGGCTGCCAGATGAACGTGTATGACAGCGGTCGGATGGCCGACGTGCTGGCGCCGTTGGGCTACTCCGGCGTGTCGGAACCGGACGGCGCCGACATGGTGATCCTGAACACCTGCCACATTCGCGACAAAGCGGCCGAGAAAGTATTCTCGGAGCTTGGACGCCTGCGCCGGCTGAAAG
Source organism: uncultured Pseudomonadota bacterium (assembly GCA_963832865.1). Classification (GTDB taxonomy): domain Bacteria; phylum Pseudomonadota; class Alphaproteobacteria; order Acetobacterales; family Acetobacteraceae; genus Rhodopila. The sequence goes on along the minus strand of CAWHWH010000046.1, from coordinate 55,492 downwards.
AAGCCACCGACGGCCGGATGATCCTGGCGGTCGCCGGCTGTGTCGCTCAGGCGGAGGGCGCGGAAATCCTTGCCCGCGCGCCCTATGTCGATATCGTGCTGGGGCCGCAGACGTACCATCGGCTGCCTGAAATGGTGGCCCGAGCATCCCGCGCCGGCAACAAGGTGATCGAGACGGATTTCCCGCCGGAGGACAAGTTCGACCACCTGCCGGATAGCGCCACTCCGCAGGGTGTCGCCGCGTTTCTTACCATCCAGGAAGGCTGCGACAAGTTTTGCAGCTTCTGCGTTGTGCCATACACCCGCGGCGCGGAACAAAGCCGCTCTGCCGCGGCGATTCTGCGGGAGGCCCGCCACCTTGTCAGCCAAGGCGCCCGTGAGATCACGCTGCTGGGTCAGAACGTCAACGCATGGCATGGCGAGGCGCCAGATGGCTCCAACTGGGGGCTCGGCCGTCTGCTGCGGGAGCTGGCCGGGATCGAGGATTTGCTGCGGCTGCGCTACGCAACCTCGCATCCACGGGACATGGACGACGATCTGATCGCGGCGCATCGGGATGTGCCGACACTGATGCCGTTCCTGCACCTGCCGGTTCAGTCCGGGTCGGATCGGATCCTGGCGGCGATGAACCGCAAACATACGGCTGACGACTACCGCCGGATCGTGGAAAAGCTGCGGGCCGGGCGCCCCGACCTCGCGTTGTCGTCCGACTTCATTGTCGGCCACCCTGGGGAAACCGAGGCCGATTTCGAGGCGACCCTGAGCCTGGTGCGGGACGTCAAGTACGCCCAAGCCTATAGCTTTAAGTATTCGCCACGTCCGGGCACTCCCGCGGCGCATGCGCCTGCTCAGGTGCCCGAGAGCGAGAAGCATAGCCGCCTGCAGGCGCTCCAAGCGCTGTTGCGAGAGCAGCAAGCAAAATTCAACGCCGCCTGTGTTGGCCTCGATCTTCCGGTCCTGTTCACGGGGCCCGGCCGTCACCCTGGTCAAGTCTCCGGGCGTTCACCATTTCTTAATCCGGTTCACCTATCGGGAAGTTCCAGTCTTATCGGAACAGAATTGATAGTGCGGATCGTCGCGGCTCAACCCAATTCACTTGCGGGAACCCTTGTCCAGGAGAGACGAATAGCTTGACACACCTCGCCGCCCCTCAGGCACCGACTGCCCCCGCCACATCAGGCGGCAAGGCGATTACCCTCCGGTTCAACGACAACACGCTGCTACCCCTGTTGTTGGGGGATCACGACCGGCACCTGGTCCGGATCGAGCAGGCTCTGGGGGTTCGGCTCTCGTGTCGAGGCAATCGGGTCGCTATCGCAGGGGAAGCATCGAGGGTCGATGTCGCGCAGGAGATGCTTCGAGGGTTGTGGCGGCGATTAGAGCGAGGCGAGAGCGTGGGACGAGCTGAAATCGAGGCAGCGATTCGTTTGGCCGACTCGGAGAACGATCCGCGGCTGCCGTTTTCCGATACGCCAGCGATCCGCACCCGCCGGGGCGCGGTTGGGGCGCGTAGTCCCGGCCAGGCCAGTTACATGGAAGCGCTGGCAAGCCACGAGATGGTCTTCGGGGTCGGTCCGGCCGGGACGGGCAAGACCTATCTTGCCGTCGCCCAGGCTGTGGCCATGCTCCAGGCCGGCAAGGTCGATCGGATCGTTTTGTCCCGTCCTGCGGTCGAGGCTGGCGAACGGCTAGGCTTCCTGCCGGGGGATATGAAGGAGAAGATCGATCCGTACCTGCGCCCGCTCTACGACGCGCTGCACGACATGATGCCGGCGGATCAGGTCATCCGCCGCATGACCAACGGGGAGATCGAGGTCGCTCCGCTCGCATTCATGCGCGGCCGCACGCTGGCCCATTGTTACGCGATCCTGGACGAGGCGCAGAATACTACGCCGATGCAGATGAAGATGTTCCTCACGCGGATGGGTGAGGGGACACGGATGGTGGTGACCGGGGATCTTAGCCAGGTGGACCTGCCGAATGGTGTTCGGTCCGGGCTGCGCGATGCGCTTGACACGGTCGAGGGGATTCAGGGCATTAGCGTTGTCCGTTTCGAGCAGAGGGACGTGGTGCGACATCCCCTGGTCGCGCGGATCGTCGGGGCGTATGATCAGCGGGAGGCGGCCCAGGGAGAGGTGTTGCGGGAGCGGGAACGACCGCATATCGGCGAGTAACAGGACTTCGGCATGGTCAATCGGCAGCTTTATAACCAGGATTTTTATGCCTGGGCCAACGAACAAGCTGGGTTGCTGCGCGAGGGCCGGCTGTCCGAGGCGGACATTGAGCACATCGCTGAAGAAATCGAGAGCATGGGCAAGAGCGAGAAGCGCGAACTGGTCAGCCGGTTGACCGTCTTGCTTCTGCATCTGCTCAAGTGGCAGCACCAGCCGGCCTTCCGCAGCACGAGCTGGGGTTTGACACTGGAGGAGCAACGCAACCGGGTTGAAGATCATCTCGCTGATAATCCCAGCTTAAGATCCGGATTTGGTGAGATGATCGCAGCAGCTTACCGTAATGCGGTTCTCGGTGCGGCCCGAGAGACAGGTAAGGACCGAAGCGTGTTTCCCGTCGCCTGCCCTTGGTCGTTTGAGCAGATCATGGACCGAAATTTCTATCCAGAAGCGACAAATTGAATACCAATGGAACCTCCTAGTACCCGGCCGCCCGGCGTCGATGGTCCTTCCATCGATATCGTCGTGGCGGATCCGGCTTGGCACCGACTGATGCGGGATCCCGGAACGATCGCTCGGCGGGCGGGTCACGCCGCAGGCATGACAGGGACGATCGTCCTGTCCTCGGACCGTGTCGTGCGTGGGTTGAACGGGCGCCATCGCGGGAAGAACAAGTCCACCAATGTGCTGACTTATGAGCAGCCGGCACGAGAGATAATCCTGGCGCTGGGCGTTATTCGTGCGGAAGCGGCCGCACAAGGGCGGCGCGCTCGGCACCATCTTGCGCATCTCGTCGTTCATGGAGCGCTGCACCTGAAAGGCGACGACCACGACCATCCCGGCGACGCGCGCCGGATGGAAATGGCCGAAGCCCGTATTTTACACCGCATCGGCGTGCCCAACCCGTGGAAGCGCACATGAGTGGCCATAAGGGTACGCTGCTTGGCCGGCTGGGCTACCTGTTGGGGCGCAAGCAGGCCGAGCATTCCTTGCGCGAGTCGATCGCCGAGTTGGTACAGGAAGCGGCCGATGCGCAGCAGGTTCCCGGCGAGCAGCCGGAACTCGACCGGCACGAGCGGCTGCTGATCGCCAATGTGCTGCGGCTGCGTGAAACCACCGCGGACGACGTTATGGTGCCGCGTGCCGACATCGTGGCGATGCGGGCCAACGTGACCCTGGATGAGACGATTGAACTGATCCGCAACGATGGCCACTCCCGCCTGCCGGTCTATCGCGAGCAGTTGGATGATGTGATCGGCATGGTCCACATCAAGGACGTTTTTGCCTGTATCGGCCGGCCGGAGGCGTTCACGCTGGAAGCGATTCTGCGCAAGCCGCTGATGGTGGCGCCGCAGATGCCGGTGCTGGATCTGTTGGCGCAGATGCGGTTGCAGCGCATCCATCTGGCGTTGGTCGTGGACGAATACGGCGGTATCGACGGCCTGGTGACGATCGAGGATCTGGTCGAAACGATCACCGGCGATATCGCGGATGAGCACGACGACGAGGAGGCGCCGATGCTGACGGAACGGCCGGATGGCGCGCTGGACCTAAATGCCCGGATGCCGATCGAGGACTTCGAGGACAAGATCGGGCCGATCCTGACGGAGGACGAGCGCGATGCCGACATCGACACCGTCGGCGGGTTGGTATTCACTTTGGCGGGGCGGGTGCCGACGCGCGGAGAGGTGATCAGCCATCCCTCGGGGTATGAGTTCCGCGTGCTAGACGCGGATGCGCGGCGGATCCGACGGCTCCGGGCGCGCCGGACGGAGACGGCGGCGAAACCCGCTGCGGCGGCTTAAAGCGAGCATCGCGAGGACCCGCAGGGCCCGTCCGGTTATTGCGCGAGGTTCGAGATATGCACTGACCTGAAAGTCACCCCGGCTTCGCGACGACCAAGGAACGCCGCTGGCCCGCTTGGGGCGTATTGCCGCCGCGGTTCCGTTGCCAGCCCGGGCGGCACGCGATACAGCCTGTTCACCCTTCAATCTATTATTCAACTACAATTTGTGGAGGGTTGGTATGTAGCAGCCCCATCGTCACGGTGAACTGGTTGAGGGCGGGCAACAATTTTCGGACATTTCCGGTTGGTGCTGACATGGGCCACGTGATCAAGATCGACGACACGCTGCCGGGGAAATTTGCCAGCGAGGCCTATTGCGACGCGCTGCAGCGGGAATGCGGCTCGACCGTGGGCAGTTCAGGACGCAGATCACGCCAATCTTCTAGCCCCTCAACACGAGGCGGCGCTCAATTGGAGGACAAGACATGACATCGGACGAAGTGACCTTTGCAATCACGCGACGCGACGCGCTCCGACGGGCCGGACTGGCGGCTTCGCTGCCGCTGCTGACTCTGGCGTTGCCAGCCCGGGCCGAGACGCCAAGCGGGCGGCTCGAGATGGAAGAAGTCGAGATCAGCTTGCCGCTCTACGAGGGGACCCACCCTTCAAACTCAAGGGGCTGGGCGTCGGCGGCCTGGGTGTCTCCAAGCGTGAAGCCTATGGCAATGTGTTCCGCCTGATAAAGTTGTCGGAGCTAGGAGAATCATTTGGCTGTCGGGACGGCGTCCGCGGCCAGCCCAACGGCCAGCGAAGGTATAGGGGTGTAGTCTGAAGTGCGTCTCACCTGCGGAACTCCGGTGACAAGCGTAGATCGAACGAAGCAATCGCTTATCTGGTCGGAAAGATCGCTCATGGGTTGAAGGTGATCGCACGAGCGTTCATGGGCCTAAGCCGGTTTCGCGACCACCATGTAGATCACGGTGCTGCCACTGTAGAATGGCCGATAGTACGCCCCACCGTACGTGAAGTAGGTAGCCCCGTCGATATTCTGATCGACAGCCCCGCTCGGCAGCGTAGTCACCGTCGCTCCGACCGGAGGCGGGATCACCTTGTAGCCGCTCGGAACCGTGCTGTAAAAGGCACCGCCACAATCGAGATTGGGCGCACTGCCAACATAGACGGTAGAGCAGGAGGGCGGCGGCGTTGAAACGACCGCGCCTTGCGGCGGTGGCACCACCGCATACTGGCCGCCCTGCGGCGCGTAATAGACGCCGCTCGCATAGTAGTAGGGGTTTCCGGCAACCGAGATCGCGGCCGCGGCAGCAGGCAGTACCGCCAGCGTCGCACCTATGGCAAGTCCCGCACCGAAGCCGGCTCCCGAGTAATACCCGCCCCAACTGTTGTTGTAATTGTTGAAGTTGGTCTGACGGTTGTACTGCAGGCTATTCGCTTCGTTCATGCGGTTCCGCTGCAGATCATTCGCTTCATTGGTGCGATTCTGCTGTAGGTCATTTGCTTCATTCGTGCGATTCTGTTGGAGCTGCGACGCATTCTGCCTGTCGTCCGGATGCGCCTGTTGGAACTGCGATGCCGTCGCCTTGTCGTCCGGGTGGGCCTGCTGGAACTGGCCTGCATTGTGCTGAGCTTCGGGATGGCTCTGCTGGTATGTGTCGGCATGGTCGGTGAAACTGCTGGCATTGTGCACGCTGCCATAGCCCCCGCGGCCAAACCCGGCATCGCTGCTCCGGTCGGAAAAACCTCCGTCTCCAAAACGCGATCCGCCGGCGTGAAACCCACCGAACCCGCCGCCGCGAAACCCACCGAACGCGCCGCCGTGAAATCCGCCGAACCCACCCCCGTGGAATCCGCCGAACCCGCCGTGAAAGCCGCCGAAGCCGCCACGGAACGCCGCTGCATGCTCGACGCCGACAGCGAGGCAAACAGCCATCGCCGTGCCTGCCAGCAGCCTACCGGCGAATTTGTTCCTGTCCGAAAACCATCTGGTCATCGACATTCTCCCAGATTGCTATTTGGGGGTTGCGTTGGCAACCACTGGCGCGAACGGAATCTTCTCCAACCCCGGCGGCAGCCCCGGCGTGAACACGGGCTCGGCGATGCGCGGCGCGAAATCCCAGTCGGTGAACACCGCGGTGAACTGTGGCTGCGACGGCTGCGTCTTGTAGGTAATCACCAGCTTGCATGGGGTCAATTGTGGCCCCGGATCGATCCAGATCTGCCAGTCGATGTCCTTTTCGACGAAACCGAGCGTGCGGCAGCTTCGTCCGGCCACCTCGTTTAATCCAAGATCGAACCCATACTGCAGATTGTCGCGTAGGCTGCGATACGGGTTGCGGTACAGCAGGTCGGACAGCGGCGGGGAGAAGCCAAGCTGCGAAATTGCTTTCCGCAGCATGGCGTCGATGTCCGCGGGCGCGGGCCCGCTGGCATAGAACGGTGTGGCCGGATCATACAGCGTGACCGATTTGCCATCGTACCAGAACTGCCGGTCGCCGAGGTCCCCGCTCCATTCGACATACAGTCCGCCGGGACGCTGCAGCGCCACGTCCTGAGACGCCGCGTATTGTAGCTTCTGGCCTGACGGCAGCACGTGATCGAAGGTGATGTCCGCATGGAAGGTGAATTGCTCCGCAGAGCCGATATATTCGCCCATCTGCCGCAGCAGCCGATCCGCTTCTTCGGCTACCACGGGTGGCACAGTTGTAGTGGGCGTCGAACTGGCCGTTGCCGCCGCCGGCCCGGCGACGGTGGCAGGTTGAGGGGCTTCAGCGCTCGCAATCCGAACCCAGGCTGTCGCCGAAACCATGACGGCCGTTGCAATCAGAGACATCGTTCGCATCGAGGAAGTCCTTTTGGGCGCTTACTATGGTGCCTATACGACCTGGCTCGCGAAAGCTTCCGATCCGGGCCGGGTTTCGGGTTCGGTCTGGCTTGCCCGCATCGTTGCATCGGCGGCTACCCACCAGAGAGCATCCGCGGCGGCCAAGGTATCATTCGGATCATCGGGATCAGCCTGGTCGTCGTCACCATCCTCCTCGTCGATCGCCGCAACCTTAGCCGGGCGCGCCGTCACCGCAGCCGGCGAGACCTGTGTGACGTCAAAGTAGGGCGGCTGGGCCGCAAGCGCTCCAGCAGGTTGGGGGGTTGGGCGGCCCGACGCGACGTTGGCCGTGCCGGCGACCAACCATGCCGCGATGACAACCACCGGCACAGTAAAAACGAACCATGAGACTCCTGAGGGTGTTTCCGGCCACATCTGGCTGAAAACCGGCCGAGTAGATTCTCATCTCTACCTCCCACATGCGGTTCGGTCAGACGCTGAGCCCAGCAACCTGGCGAAGTGACCTGCTAGACTAGCGACTGAGCGCGTTTGCCGCCACGCCCCGAGGGCCGCCCCGCTTCTCCGAATGAAGGATGTTAGCGTTTAAGTAATCCGGCGTCAGGCCCTCCACTGGTAGCGTCGGAGCGACTCTTCGCAGCGCCATTTTCCCAACAGCGAGGTTAGCGAAGCTACGACTGACAGGTTTGGCGCGCATCACGATTCGATCTGCTCACAATATGCCTGACTCTCAACACTAAGTTTCGAACGCGAAGATTCGCTTCCAGTCGTTCTTCATGCTGATCACCGTCCAGGACCGGGCCTTTGCTTCGTCCATCAACGGCTGGGAGAACGTTCCGACTTTGGTATCCGGCAATCCGCCCGCCGGCCCGTAGGCATATTCCCGTTCCGCGTCGTCGTGGTGGACCAGCAATTTCAGCCGCGCACCGGTGCCCGCGCCAGTATATTCCAGCATCTGTTGATCGCCCGTGGAATTGCCGAAGGCAGCGAAGGGGCGCTTGCCGATGAACAGGTCGATGCCGATTGCTTTGCCATCGTAGTTGTCGTTGAAGAACAGCTTCGGCAGCCGGATCAGCTCGGGCTTGCCATCCTTGATTTCGTATTTTGTGACGAGGCTGGATCCGATGACCTTCTGCGTCGGGACGCCATAGACAGGCTGGCTGTACGTGCGCACAAAATCCTGGCCGCCGCCGGTGACGATGAACGTCTCGAACTCGTTGGCCCGCAAATACGCCAGGACCTCGGTCATCGGTTGATAGGTAAGCTCGGTAAAGAGCCGCTTGAACCGGGGATGCTTCGCCGTCTTCGTCCAATTCGTGGCTATCTCCACGAACGCCGCCTGGCTCATGCCGGAATGAGTGACAAAAACGATTTCCGCCCAGTCCCGCTCGGAAAAATGCGCCAGCGCTGCCATGTCATTGGTGAGCACCGCCTTGAATGGTTCGTGGGTTTTCCAATCGGGATGCTGTGGCGCCATCTCGTGCAGGCGATCAAGGGCGAAAAAAGCCTGCGCATAGAGCGGATGCTCTACCCACAGCGTGCCGTCCTGGTCGAAGGTGGCAATGCGGTCCTCCGGCGGCACGAAGCTCGGGCTGGCGCGGTCGGTCGTTGTTTTCACGAAATCCAGAATCGCCTGCTTCGCCGGTCCATCGTTCCACGACGCTAGCGATTCGTTCTGTGCCAGTGCCGTAGCGGTTGCAAACAGCGTGGGTAGCGCTGGCATCGCGGCGAGCACGCCGAGCATGAAGCGTCGGCTTGCAATGGGGGAATCGAAATGTGACATGGTCGTCTCCTCTGATTACCTGAAAGGTCCGTTCGCTTCTAATTAGTTTACCACCGGCCTTCAGCCGACCCACCCTGGATGAAAAAATATCTGAGCAAGTGGCGATTTGAAGAAGGTCTTTCCTTTTTTCTTCCTAGTCTCCCGCTATACCAAGGCTGGATTGGCCGCTACCTACTTCCCTGGCTGAATGCCTCCGCCTTCCCGCCGGCCAGAAAGCTGTCACCGTCAAGCCGACCAAAAAGTTCGATCAGTTTTGCCACAACCCCTGTCCAACCCGTCTGATGGCTGGCGCCGATCCCCGCGCCGTTGTCGCCATGGAAATACTCGAAGAACAGCAGACAGTCGCGCCAGTGCGGATCGGTCTGGAATTTCTCGGTGCCGCCAAATACTGGTCGCCGCCCCGCTTCGTCGCGAAGGAAGGTGCTGATCAACCGATTGGCAATCTCGCGGCTCACCTCAAAGAGGTTCATCCACTTGCCTGATCCGGTAGGGCATTCGATTTTGAAGCTGTCCCCATAATACAGGTAATACTGCAGCAGTGCGCGGATCAGCAGCGCGTTCACGGGCATCCACACCGGGCCACGCCAGTTGGAGTTGCCACCGAACATGCCGCTGTCCGACTCAGCCGGAAGGTAGTTCACACGGTATTCATCGCCATGCACCGAAAACACAAAAGGATGCTCGGCGTGATAGCGGGACAGCGCGCGAATCCCGTGCGGGCTGAGGAACTCGTTCTCGTCGAGCATTCGCGAGAGGATCCTTCGCAACCGTTCCTGATTCACAAGACCTAGGATGCCGCGCTCGCCCACACCCTGATGGTCCGGCCCCGTCGGGTGAATACTGTCAAGCAGGTCCGGCATCCGTCGCAGACGTTCCATGAAGGTCCGCAAGAGGTTCGGCACGTGCTCTCGCTGCGACGGCTCGACGACGGTGATAGCGCATATGGGGAGCAACCCGACCATGGAGCGGACCTTCAGCCGCATCGCGTTTCCGTCGGGAAGGCGAAGGACGTCGTAATAGAACCCATCCTCCTCATCCCACATACCGCCTGAGCCCGTCCCGTTCATCGCACGGCCGATCCACAGGAACTGCTCGACGTATTTCGTCGCCATGTCCTCATACGCCGGAGAGCGCGTCGCCAACTCTACGCCGATCTCAAGCATGTTCTGGCAGAACAGCGCCATCCAGGCCGTCCCGTCGGCCTGTTCGAGATAGCCCCCGGTCGGCAACGGCGCGCTCCGGTCGAAGACGCCGATGTTGTCCAGGCCGAGGAAGCCGCCCTCATAGAGGTTCTTGCCGAACCGGTCCTTGCGGTTCGTCCACCAGGTGAAGTTCAGCGACAGCTTGGTGAATGCGCGTGCAAGGAAAGCGAAATCCGGTTCGCGCCCGAGCGCTTGCTCGGTCCGGTGCAGGAAGATTGTGGCCCAGGCATGAACAGGCGGGTTGACGTCGCTGAAGTTCCATTCGTAGGCGGGAATCTGTCCGGTGGGATGCAGGTAAAACGACTGCAACATCAGATCGAGTTGCTGTTTGGCGAAATCGACGTCGACCGTCGAGAGCGCGATGGTGTGAAACGCCAGGTCCCAGGCGGCGAACCAGGGATATTCCCATTTATCCGGCATCGAAATGACGGCGTCATTTACCATATGCTCCCATTCGCGGTTTCGTATTGCCACGTCCGCAGCCTGGGTCGGACTGACACCGTGCTCCGCGAGCCATTTGGCCAAGTCGAAGAAGTAGTATTGCTTGCTCCAAAGCATCCCCGCCAACGCCTGCCGCATGACATTGGCGGCGTCTTCGCCGACACCCGCCGGAGTGATCGCGTGGTAGAACGCGTCCGCCTCGCGCCGGCGCAACTTGATCGTCTGCTCGAAGGCGCTGCCGAAAGGATCGCCACCGGAGCCGGGCGCGGCATTGGTCAGCCGAAGCCGGACGGCGGCGGTCTGCCCTGACTTGACGTCCAACTGATAGTGCGCCGCCGCCTTGGTCCCCGTCTGCTCCGGATTGACCGCGTCCTGTCTGCCTGCCACGACGCAATCGTTGATGCCATCCTTCACGTAACGTCCAGCGTTGGGCGAGCCGAAGAGCCGCTGGTTGTTCGTCTCGTTCTCGGTGAACAGCAACCTCGGCTTGCCCTCACAGTATAGGACATAGTTGCCGATGTCGGCCTCAGACGCCGCCACGGCACCGAGATCGCCCTCCGCAGGGAGTTCCCGCAAGAGAGGCTTCGGCAAATCCGGCGACCATGACCAGAGATTGCGGAACCAGAGCGTGGGCAGCACATGCAACGAGGCCGTATCAGGGCCTCGATTGCAAACGTTGATCTGGATCAGAATGTCGGTCGGTGACCTCTTGGCATACTCGACAAACACATCGAAGTAGCGATCCTCCTCAAAAATGCCTGTGTCAAGCAGCTCATATTCCATGCCCGCGCGACCGCGCCGCGCGTTCGTTGCAACGAGGTCGTGGTACGGATACGCGGTCTGAGGATATTTGTACAGCAGTTTCATGAACGAATGTGTGGGTGTTGAATTGAGATAGAAGTAGTACTCCTTCACATCCTCTCCATGATTACCCTCGCTGTTCGTCAATCCAAACATTCTCTCCTTGAGGATCGCATCCCTGCCGTTCCAGAGAGCGACTGCAAAACACAGACGCTGCTTGTCGTCGCTGATGCCGGCGATGCCGTCTTCGCCCCAGTGATAGGCGCGAGAGCGGGCTTGATCGTGGCCGAAGTAGTTCCAGGCGTCGCCGTTCTCGCTGTAGTCTTCCCTGACGGTTCCCCACTGGCGCTCGCTAAGGTACGGCCCCCAGAGCCTCCAGGGGGTTCCTTGGTCTCGAGCGGCATCGAGACGCGACCGTTCCGCCGTCTCCGCTGGTTCGATAGTCGAGTTCCTGGACACTGGTTAATCCCCCAATCATTTAGGACGGGCGCTTGAGCCGAGTTTCTTCGCACGAATGCCCCGGTGGCTGCGGAGGGCGGTGGAAATTAACACGACCGAGTGCCTTGCAACAGTGACATTGTCTATGCAACTTCGGCACCCTGTTTTAATACTTGGTGCTGCTACCTTGCGGGCACGACGCATGCCTCTGCCGTCACTCGAATGGCGAGGAGCTGTTCAGTCATTGGCGTGGCCTCACGACGCTCTTCGCTGGGACACCGGCAAGTTTGTACCGTGGTCGACAACACTGAGAAAATAGTGCGGATGTGACCGGATCGACGGCTCGACGCCATCATTTGCCAAATCTGCATAGTCAGTTCGGATTTTGTTCTAAGTCGCCTGTCTCAAAATCGTCATCAGCTTGGAAGCCATAAATCGCCAAAACTGCATAGGCCATTTCGGACATCTTGGCGACAGAAGGATTTCGATTGTCGATGGCTATAGGCCAGCGGACTGTATAGCCAGCGGAGGGAAGTGATGCTGTCTAGCATGGTTCAATCGTTTACCGATCCGGAAGCCTACGCTGGCGTCATCCCATCGACGCAGGTTCAGAACTCGATTGTCGCGGCCGGACAATTCGAAGCCAAGGCAACTTTGATTGAGCTGCACGATATGAGGATGCAGCGTTTCTCCGATAATCTCCCGCGCGTTTCACACACTGCCACCAAATCGGGACAGGTGGTGGTTACCTCCTTTCGCACGGCCCCAGGCCCAAGTCTGGCATGGGGCGGCTTGGAGATGACGCCAGAGACCATATTGAGACACAGCGATCCGATTGATGCATTTCATCGGTCATCGGGAGACGCGGCATGGGGCTCGGTGTCAGTTCCAGCCACGGTTATGGCCAATATTGGATCCGCGATGGCCGGTCATGAGCTGGCGGCGCCACGCAATCCGGTCAGTGTTATGCCCTCGCCAGCGGCTATGCGGCGGTTTCAGAGAATCCATGCAGAGATTGGTCAGCTGGCAACATTTGCGCCAGAACTTTTGGCCCATGCCGGGGCAGCAAGGGGTATCGAGCAGGCTTTGCTCGAGGCTATGGTGTCCTGTCTTGCGTCGTTGGAAAGCCACAGAGAACGCAGCGCACAACGTTGCCACGGCGCCTTGATGCGCAAATTCCATGCATTCTTGGAGGGCAACCCCGACAAACCAATTTATACGTCGGAATTGACCGCAGTTCTCGGCGTATCCGGGCGTACCATGCGCAATTGCTTTCAAGAACACCTCGGCATGCCGCTAAACCGCTACCTGACGCTCCGCCGCATGAACTTCGCGCGCCGGGCGTTGCAAAAAGCCGATCCTGCAGTCACGTGCGTGACCGATGTCGCAACCGAGTTTGGTTTCTGGGAGCTTGGCCGGTTCGCAGTGGCCTACAAGTTGGCATTTGGAGAGTCGCCTTCCATGACCCTGCGCCAAAACTACGACCGGTTCCCGGTCAGCCGGGAGCAGGAGAGCGGTGTTGCTCTCAGCCATCCCCCGCGGAACGGCATCGTTCCGCTGTCCGGCCAGGTGACCACCTCTGCACCGGCAGATCGTTAGCCAGCACGGCCTTGAACGGCTTCCAGGATGCTAGCGGCTAGTTTTGTGCCTGGGCCGTTGCGGCTGCAAACAGCGCAGGTAACGCCGGCATCGCGGCGAGCACGCCGAGCATGAAGCGCCGGCGTGCCTGGGCTGTTGTGGAAGTGGACATGGTGTCTCCTCAGGAGATGTTATGTCGTCCCGCCGCGGGAGCCTGGTTAAGAACTGCCCGCGGCGGCCACATTCTTTATTCTGCTTGATACTCCAACGAAATCGCCGCGATGCCGGCCGCAATGTTGATACCCTTGTCGCCCTCAATGCTGACCGGCTGCAGGGAAATCGACTTGGTGGAGCCGCCGATAAGCACATTGGCATTGCCGCCGACGCCAGCGGCTGCCCCGGCGGTCACGCCGCCGTACTCCCCGGCCAACGCGCCAGCCTTCAGGTCGGTGCTTGGCGCGAGCACGGCCCAGACGAGGACACCGCTCTTCAGATAGCCGATATCGATGCCGAATTTCGAAATTTTGCCGGTGTATTTGTCCGTGTGTCCGTTGCTGCCTGAGTAGACGCAACGGAGGTCCCGGCTGGAGCCAAAGACGAAGCCCCATCCGCTGGCAACCTGGCAGGTGAGCATACCGGCCCTAACGGTCGCATCCGCGCGCGCCGGCCCTGGCAGAGCGAGGGCGGCGAGGGCCAGACCGGCCATGGCGAAGGTAGTTTTTCTTAACATGTCAATATTCTCCTGTTGGCGGGCGAATCGGACGGCCCCCCGGGTGGCGGCGTAAGGCCTGATCAGCGAATTGACAATGACAGGGATGGCGGATGGCAAGACGGGCGCCCTTCCGGGCCACCCGCCTCGACACGTCACAAGCCCTTGCGACAGCCAGTCGGCAACGGCCTAGTCATCTCCCTTATGCTTCTCCATTTCCGCCAGAATGCCGTTCAGGTTGTAGGTCTCCGGCGCCTGTAGCGGAGGGAACTCCTTAAAGGAATAGAGTTCCTTCTCCCACAACTGCTGGCCGACCGGCAGCATGTTCCAGTCGTACAGATATGCGGTCGATGGGGAGCCGAGTGTACCGCCCAGCGCCATGGCTGACTTTGCGTCCCCGAAGCTGACAGTCTGCTCGAAGGGATCACGCTTGACGTTGCCGACCAAGGTCCAGTGGTAGTTGACCAGCGGCAGGAACCAGCCGGCCGCTCCCCCAGGCGCCATCGAGTAGTACATCTTCCAATTCTTGTAGCGCACGGCGGATGGCGTCGCGCCCGAGTAGTAGAAGAAGACGTCCCGCGCGGATTTTTCCGACGTTCCTTCCAGGTAGGCACGCTGGTCGAAACCGTCCAGCGTCGTCTTCACGATGCCGGGGTATTGTCCCGCCTCGATCTGCTTCTTCAAGTCGTCGCCCTTCGGGCCGCCGGCGATGTCAACCAACGTGGGCAGCCAGTCCAGGGCCGCGAACATCTGGTTCTTGACTGTTCCCGGCCTGATGTGTCCGGGCCAGCGGACGACCTGAGGAGAGCGGTAGCCGCCTTCCCATGCCTCGCCCTTCTGGCCCTTGAAAGGCGTGATCCCGCCGTCGGGGAAGCTGACCGTTTCGGCGCCATTGTCGGTGGTGAAGACGACGATGGTGTTGTCGAGCTGGCCCATGTCCTCCAGCTTCTTCAGTACGTAGCCGATGTTGTCGTCCAGCTGCTTCATGCCAGCTTCATTGAGGCCCCAGTCCTTGCCTCCCTTCGTGCCGATCATGTCCAGATACTTATCGGGCAGCACGGTGGTAACGTGCATGCGGGCCGGGTTGTACCAGACGAAGAAGGGCTTGCCGGTCTGCTTGGGGTCGTTGCGGTCGAGGAAGTCGATGACCTTGGACGAGATCTCCTCGTCCACCGTCTTCGACCGCTCCAGCGTCAGCGGACCCTGATCCTGGCAGGTCTGGTTCTTTTCCGTGCCATCGGACGAATGGCACCAGAGCACCGGGCGCGGCGGCGTCAGACAGGTCGTCGTTTTCGGGTCTACCGCACTGGGGTCGTCCGTAATGCCGGGGATCGGCGTGTTCTTGCACGGCGGCGCGATGCCCTGCTCCGACACGCTCTTATTGATGTCGGGGAAGCTCACCTGCTGCATCGCGTCGAGGTGATACAGGTAGCCCCAGTATTCCTGGAAGCCGTGCGCTGTCGGCAGGGCCGCGGTGTGGTCGCCGAGATGGTTCTTGCCGAACTCGCCAGTGGTGTAACCGAGATCATGCAGGAATACCGCAACCGCCGGGGTGCCGGGCCGCAGGTAGGAAGGGCTGCCGGGCAGTTGCGGCGGGATCATGCCGGTGCGAAGTGGATACATGCCCGTGAAGAACGCGTTGCGCCCGGAGGTGCAACTCTGCATGGCGAGGTAGTCCATGTAGATCGAGCCCTCTTGCCCGATGCGGTCGATATTGGGCGTTTCGCCCACCATCAGCCCACGGTGGTAGATGCTTGGCTGCATCCAGCCGATGTCGTCGCCCATGATGAACATGATATTGGGCTTCTGCGCCGGGGCCTGCGCCTGCGCGGGGCTGCCAAGCCATGGCATCGCAGCCAGCGCGACTCCGGCGACCATCGCTCCGGGCTTTGGCCATTTTAGCTTTCCGATCCGCATTTTATCCTCCGGATGTTGCACACTTCAGTCTAGTCATGGCGGGCAAAGGCCAGGCCCGACATCCGCGACTTTCCCGTTGATATTGGCAACCGCGACGACGTTGACCTCCGCGACGCTGAGGATTCGACGTCCGGGGACCGGTGTGACCTAGTAGTACCAGCCCGGCCCCCAGGGGCCCCAGTCCATCTGATTCATCTGCGCGGTCATCTGCTGCTCGTCGGCGATATTCTTCACGAATACATTCTGACGGTATCGGTCGTACGCAGCCTGATTGCCGACATACAGGCAATCGCAGATCGTCGGGTCAGCGTAGGTGAACATCACGCCGTTGTTACGCACCTGGTGGACGAATTTATGCGGCGGCAGGGTCTTCAAAGCGGCCTGCCGCTGCGGCGTGTTGGCCGGTACCAGCGTGAAGCCGGCGGCGGCCAGCATGTCCTCCTTGTCCTGCACTTGGTTCGCACAGGCCGAGACGGCGACGAACAGGACGAAAAACCATAGTTTCGATCGGGTCGGAAGCACCGTTTCTGTCCTTGCTTATTGGTTGGCATCGACTGGGACAAGGGGCGCGCACCACGGATTAATCGTCGCAGACGACGGTCGACTCGATTGGTCAGGCGTTTGAGGAGAGCGCACGACGATCGGGGACGCTATGCAACTTCGGCACGAGTGGCGCGCTCACGTTATGTTCAAATGACTTTCGACGTCCCACCGACGAACCGCTGCTCATTCGACCGCCGTTCTTGTTCCCGAGATACCACGCGTTGACGGGCCCGCTGGTATCGTCTCCGACAAACCCTGTCGTCCCCGGGCCGCGACGTCCGCTGCTTCATCCTTCATTTGCGGTGCGGCGGTCCGGCGTCAAACGCGGCGCAAAATGCTCGGTCAGTACCGGGCCGAGGATCGACGTCACCAGCACCAGCACCAGCACCACGTTGAGCATGCGATCATCGAGCAGGCGTTGACCGGCGGCACCCCGCGTATCGTGTGCGACGAGCGTCGCGGCGAGCGTTGCGGCGACCTGCGGTAATGTCAGTGACCAGACCGTCAGTTGCTCATCATGGCTGTAGCCGAATGCGCGACCCACAACCCACGCAGCAATCCATTTGCCGACGAGCAGGGCAGCGATGATGCCGGCGACAAGCAGGAAGTTGTCGTAGATCCCCTGCACGAATGTGATCGGGTTGATCAGAAAGCCAGTGACGACGAAGAAGATCGGAATGAACAGCGACTTGCCAAGGAACTCCAGTTTGACGCTCGCCGGTTTGTCGCGGGCCGAAGCGTTGACCGCCAGCCCGGCCAAAAACGCGCCCACGATGCCTGGAAGCTGGATCGCGTCGGCCAGGACACCCGCGATGGCCATGATGCAGAGCATGAGAACGAAGTAGGCGTCTTCCTCGTCCTCGACTCGCTTCAGCACGAAGGCGGCCAGGCGGCTGAGGCCGAACAGGATCAGGATGACGTAGCCGATGATTTCGGCCAGCAGCACCGCCAGACCCGAAGCAGAGAAACCGGTTGTATAGATCGAGACGCAGATGGCGAAAACCACGAGTGACAGCGTATCGGACATCACCGTGGCGCCCACCGCCACCGTCACGGGCTCCAGACCTTTCAGGCCGAACTTATCGAGCGTGACGAGGCCGAGCAGGGTGTGCGACGCGAGCAGGGATCCAATCACGATTGCCGGAATTGTAGGATACCCGAACGTGAAGCCGACGGCGGTACCCAGCACCAACGGAACAACGGTAGTGGTGACACCGAAGGTCATCGATCGATTGCGGGCGCGGCGGAACAGCGCGAGGTCGATCTCAAGGCCCGCAAAGAACATCAGCAGTAGTTTGCCGAGTTCTGCCATGAAATCTGCGATCGGGCGGTCGGTGCCAAAGATACCCAGAACGTACGGGCCGATGATGACGCCACCGAGCAGTAGACCTACGGCCGCGGGAACATGCACGCGGCGACAGAGGCGGGGAATGGTAACGAGCATCACCATCCCGAGCGCGAATTTCGCGAGCGCCGGCAGAGTAATGAGGTGGTCCCGGACGAAGTCTAGAATTGCGGGTCCCATGGTCCGCTCCGTTCAAGGCTTGGGGGCCAAAGACCGCTTGTGCCTTGATCCTGTCTGGCGCGCTAACGACCGGTTAGTCAAGCGTGCTTTCCGGATCAGTGTAGCGTTCGTGCGCACGGACGGGGCACGTTCGACTGAGTGTACCACTGCTGACGGCGGCAGACAGGCTAGGAACGACCTAGCTGCTAGATAAGTTTGCTGCTGCTCCCGCGCTGATAACACCAAGGCCGGATTTTGTCCGTTTAGGAAACTGTTTAGGGCAGGAAATCCCAGCTCGTGCCGTTGAACCGTTGGAGCTTCATGTATGTGATCACCCGGTAGTCAGTCGGGCTGGTGTTAATCAGGCTGCCCGGCAGCAGCATTGGCAGGCGGAAATCGTGCAGGCTCGTGGCCTGGCGCATGATGTTCTCTCGCGACAGATCATCGCCGCATTGGCGTAATACTTGCTCCAGCGTCTGCGCGAACGAATAGCCCGCGGCGTTGGTCGCATCACTCAGGTCGGCACCTGGCATGTTCTCGTTCATCCAGGCACGCCATGCCTTCTGGTCCGGATCGTCGGCCCATTGCGGATCGCTTGCGTCCTTGATGAACCCAGCGGTCATCACGCCGACTGACTTGTCGAGGCCGGCCGGCTTGAAAGTCGCCGCGACCGACGCGGCGCCGAGATGAATATACCGTACCGGCTTCCAGCCGATATCGGCGGCCTTGCGGATCGCCTGTGCCCCCTGCTTGGAGTAGGTGAACAGGAAAAGCGTGTCAGCGCCCGAGGCCTGCAAGGTGACGACCTGTGAATCGATGGTGGGATCCGTCGCCTCATAACTGGCGGCAGCGATGATTGTTGACTCGGCCTTGTCCCCCAGACCGGCCCTGAGGCCGTCCAACAGCCCCTTGCCGAAATCGTCGTTCTGATACAGGACGGCCACCTTAGACTCCGGCGCGGTGGCCAGCAGGTGCGCGGCGTAGAACTTCGCCTCGGTCGTCAGGGTTGGCTGCCAACCAATCGTCCAGGGAAAATGCTCGGGGTCGGCGAAATTTGGCGAGCCCGCCGCGACAAACACCTGCGGGACCTTCTTGGCGTTCAAGTACTTGCGTATCGCCATGTTGTTGGGCGTGCCGAGAACGCTGAAGATGGCTGCGACTTCGTCCTGCTCAACGAGCTTGCGCACTTGCTCCACCGCCTTCGGCGGGCTGTAGCCGTCGTCGACGCTAATCAGGGTGATCTTGCGCCCGTTGATCCCGCCGCGCTGATTGAGCCACGCGAAATAGGCGGCCTCCACCCGGCCAATCTGGCCATAGGCGGAGGCTGGGCCGCTGTATGGCATGGTTTGGCCGATCTTTATTTCGGTGTCGCTGACGCCCGGCGCCTGGTGCCGCTGTGCGGCTGCGCGGCCAACCAACGGCAGTGTGGCAGCTAGCGTCAGCATCATTGCCCGACGCCTGGATAATCCGGCCATCGTGTTCCCCCTTGTTCTTGGGGCTCAGCATAAGTCTTGGGAGACGATCCGCAAGTCAGCGGGTTTGCTAATCGGGCTTGCCGATCGCCTATGGCTCTACATCGAGCGCATCATGGGGAACCATTTAGGAACGGCCATTTGCGCCGATGCGAGGATCAGCGCGCGGGCTGGCGGAAGACGACACAAACATCGGTCTTGTCCCGCACGCCGAATTCGCGGAAGCCCCAAGGTTTCAACTCGATCTGATTGGACCTGGGGTGGAGAATGTACGGCGTTCGTATGGACACTTCTTCAAACATGTCCTCGATCGTGTCGGTCTCGATTGCGATTTGCGGACGGTCCTTTGCCGCGAATTCCGCGCTCTCGACCAGATAGGCTTTGGCTCCGTCGCGGCTCACGACCGCAAGCTGGTCATCCTGATAGACAACAGAGAAACCGAGGCAGGTGACGAAGAGGTCAAGGCCGTCGCTCAGTTTCTCGTAGAAGATGTTCGCAACGAGCCGGAGCATCATCGGGCCGGTCCTTTTGTGGAATGAAACTACTCCGCGGCCACTACCTTCCGGGGCGGGGTCTGCACAATCGGTGCGAGCTCCGGGGCGTTGAACGACACCACCCGCCGTTCGTTGCCGACCGGACGATACAGCGTATCGCGCTGCACGGGTGTGCGGACCAGCGACCCAATCAGTTGCTCCATGGCTTCGGGCGGGAACTCCTGACCGTGCTGGGTGCCGGCAGCCCGCGAGATGCTCTCGTTCATCAACGTGCCGCCCAGATCGTTGGCGCCAGCGTTCAGGCACATCGCGGCACCCTCGGGACCCATTTTCACCCACGAAGTCTGGATGTTGGTAATCAGCGGATGCAGCACCAGACGCGACACCGCGTGCATCAGGATCGCCTCGCGTAATGTCGGCCCTTTGCGTGCCATGCCCCGGAGATACATCGGTGCCTCCATATGCACGAATGGAAGCGGAACGAATTCGGTGAAGCCGCCGGTTTCCGCCTGCAGGTCGCGTAGGACAAGCAGATGCCGAGCCCAGTTGAGCGGGGCTTCGACGTGTCCATACATAATGGTTGACGTGGTGCGTAGGCCAAGTGCGTGTGCCGCGCGGGCGACGTCAACCCACTGTTGAGTATTGATCTTGTCCGGACAAATAATCGCCCGGATTTCATCATCGAGTATTTCGGCGGCCGTCCCGGGCAAGGTGCTTAGTCCCGCGTCTTTCAACCGCGTGAGAAATTCGGTCAACGACAAGCCCAAGGTGGCCGCACCCTGGGTCACCTCCAGTGGAGAGAACGCATGAATGTGCATCCCCGGGATCGCAGCTTTGATCGCCTTGCAGATGTTCACGTAGGTCTCACCGGTATAGTCCGGGTGGATTCCGCCCTGCAGACAGACCTCGGTGGCGCCGCGGTCCCAGGCTTCACGTGAGCGGCGAACGATCTCATCCATCTCCAGATCGTATGGCGTGCCGCGCAACGCCTCATGCGTTTTGCCTTTGGAGAAGGCGCAGAACTTGCAGCGGTAATAGCAGATGTTGGTATAGTTGATATTGCGGTTGACTACGTAACGAACGGTATCGCCGCTGACCGACTTCCGCAGTTCATTGGCGACACTGATCACACGCTCATAGTCGACGTCACGGGCACCGAACAGGCGCTCGATCTCAGTCACGCTCAGGCGCGTGCCGGCGGTGGCGCGATCGATAATCCGGTCCAGTCCGGGATCGACCTTCCCGAGCAGCATTGGATGCGATTTGGGGGAAAAGGTCAGGCCGGGGGCCCAATCGTCGTCCCGCGCCCAGCCCTCCGCATCGGCCGACTGCATTACGCGGGTCGCGACCTTTGGATGCAACCAGCGCTCGGACTCGCCTGCCCAGGCGGGATAGACCGGCAGGCGAGGCACCAAGATCTTGTCCATCTCGGCGGTGCGCAGTCCTAACGCCTCCAGTTCCGGCCATGGCGCCTCCGGATTGACGTGATCCGGCGTCACCGGCGACACGCCGCCCCAGTCGTCGATGCCGGCCCCGATCAGCTTCTGGTAGACGCCTGGGGACAGATTGGGGGGCGCCTGGACATGCACGTCCGCCGGTAAAATCAAGCGCGCCGCGGCGATCGTCCAAAGCAAGTCTAGCAGATCAGGCTCGTCCGCGTTCGCGAGTTTGGTGTCCGGCTTGGCGCGGAAATTTTGCACGATCACTTCCTGGATGTGACCATGTTGGAGGTGCAGATCGCGAATCGCCGCCAATGCATCCAGTCGTTCTGCGCGCGTTTCACCGATGCCGATCAGGATACCGGTGGTGAAAGGTACCGCCAGTTCGCCGGCGAGACGAATCGTTTCCAGCCGCACCGTTGGCAGTTTGTCGGGTGACCCGTAGTGGACGCCGCCTTGCCGACACAAACGCTCGCTGGTGGATTCCAGCATGATGCCCTGGCTCGCGGAAACCTCGCGCAGGGCAGCGATTTCTTCGCGCGTCATGACGCCGGGGTTCACGTGCGGGAGCAGCGACGTTTCCTTCAGCACCATGGCGCACATCTCGCGCAGGTAGCCGATGGTGGTGTCGTGGCCGAGGTCCGCCAGGGCGTCACGCGCCGCGCGGTAACGCAGTTCGGGTTTGTCGCCGAGGGTGAAGAGGGCCTCGGTGCAACCGGCGGCTTCTCCGGCCCGAGCGATGGCCAGCACTTCGTCGGCCGACAGGTAGGCAGCGTGGCCCGCTTTCGGCCGCTCGGCGAACGTGCAGTAGTGACACACGTCACGACATAACTTTGTCAGCGGGATGAAGACTTTTCGGGAATAGGAGATATTCCGCCCGAACGCCTCGTCGCGCTTTTCGGCCGCCTGAGCCATTAGCTCGGATAGCGGCAATGTTTCCAGCCAGGTCATATCAGGTTCCATCACGGCAGGACGAGAGCGATGTCGTCGTAATGTGGGTGGACGATAAACGTCATGTTGACTTCCATAATACGTCCTCTGCGAAGCGTTGCTGGACGTCCAGTGTTGCACCAATGGTGGGCTGCTGCCGATCGATGATCAAGTGCCTGGGGCCAAGCTGGACGTGAGAGTGCATCGTCGGGATGACCTGCCTATGTTTAGTCCAATCCGCGAATGCTCAACGTCCTGCACGGAGTGTGCGATGAACGCTTCGTGTGCTATCGGTTTGCTTAACACAATCCAGTTAGGAGGAACGAATGCAGATCGGTTGCAGTGCCCCAACGAGCGGGCCGTTGATCGAGCCGGACAGCTTGCTCCGCATCGCGACGGAGGCAGAGACTCTGGGGTTCGATTACGTTACCGTGAGCGATCACGTGATGATCCCAACCAGCATCGCGTCGCGGTATCCATATTCGGACTCGGGCGAATTCCCCTCCGGCGCAGGGGCGCCCCGGTTGGAGCAGTTGACGGCGGCCACGTTCATCGCGGCAGCGACCAAGAAGTTGCGGATCGTGACGTCGGTCATGGTTGTGCCGCACCGGCCCGCGGTGCTGACGGCGAAAATCCTCGCGAGCATCGATTACCTGTCGAAAGGGCGGCTGACGCTGGGTATCGGCGCCGGTTGGTGCGAGGAGGAGTTTATCGCCATTGGCGCGCCGCCGTTCGCGGAACGCGGGGCTGTCACCGACGAATTCATGGCGGTATGCAGGGAGTTGTGGACGGCAGCCGAACCAAAATTCGACGGCAAATATGTGAAGTTCAAGGACGTGCTGTTTCCGCCGAAGCCGCCGCAGGGCGAGATCCCGATATGGGTCGGTGGTGAGAGCGGTCCGGCGCTGCGGCGTACCGCGAAGTATGGCGATGCCTGGTATCCGATCGGCACCAACCCGCAATTCCCGATGGACACACTGACGCGGTTCAAAGCCGGCGCCGCCAAGTTGCGAGGGCTGACCGAGAAAGCAGGTCGGGACCCGGCGGCGGTCGGGCTGGCGTATCGTGTGTCTTCCAATCCTGAGGCACAGCCGAAGGGTAGTGTAGATGGCGAGCGAAAGCTGTTCACCGGGGGCGCCGCCGACTATGCGGGCGACATCAAGGCGTTACGCGACGCCGGAGTGACGGCGTTCGATTTCGGCTTGTTCGGTGCTGATGCCGAAGCGACAGTCGGGAACCTCCGCCGGTTCCGAGACGACGTCATCGCGAAGGTCCGTTGAGCATGCAGCTTGGCATGACAGTCGGCCTGTCCGGACCACATCCAAAACTTGACATGGAGATGATCCTGGAGGCCGAACGGCTCGGTTTCTCCCAGGTCTGGACGGGCGAGGCCTATAGCACGGACGCCGTGTCGCCGGCTGCGTGGATTCTTGCGCGGACGACGAAGATCAAGGCGGGGACAGGCATCATGCAGATGCCCGCGCGAACTCCGGCGTGCGCAGCGATGACGGTGTTGTCGCTGCAGGCGCTGTCGGGCAACCGGTTTATCTGCGGGATCGGACCTTCGGGACCGCAGGTGGTCGAGGGCTGGCATGGCGTGCCGTTCGGCAAGCCGATGCAGCGCACCAAGGAATACATCGCCATCATCAAGCAAATTCTGGCGCGCGAAAAGCCGCTGGAGTTTCACGGCGAGCAGTATTCGATCCCCTATGACGGGCCGGGCGCGACTGGGTTGGGACGCCCGCTGCGCAGCATCGCCCATGGTGATCCGAATGTGCCGTTCTACACCGCCTCGATCACGCCAGCCGGGTTGCGCATGGCCGGTGAGGTCGCGGATGGGAACCTGCCGATCTTTTTCTCGCCCGATGCACCGGAGGTGGTGACAGGGCCGACGCTGGAGGGGCGGCGGAAGGTCGGCAAAACAATGGAAGGGTTCGACAGCGCGCCGTTTGTCCGCGCCAAGATGGGACCTGACGTGGCGGCGTGTCGGGATGCGATCCGCCCGGAACTCGCGCTGTATATCGGGGGGATGGGGGCCCGGACGAAGAACTTCTACAACGATATGGTCTCTAAGATGGGATTCGAGGGCGAGGCGAAGGCGATCCAGAATTTTTACTTGGACGGCAAGAAGAACGAGGCCGCCGCGGCGGTGCCGGACGCGCTGATCGACGCCATTTCGCTGTGCGGGCCAGCAGAACGGATCCGGGACCGGCTGGCGGCCTGGAAGGATGCGGCCAAGGCGGGACACGTTGGCACTATGGTGCTGAAGAGCTCGGGCATCGACGTCCTGCGGGTGGTGGCCGAGACCGTGTTGTAGCGCCGGCGACCATCGGATCAGCTGTTTTACTGGACCTCGGGTGGCACGCCCGTCTGCCTATGCGTCAGCTAGGCCAGGCCGCTGCACCCCGCCGCACCCGGGGCGGGCGCGCGTCCTAGTGTTCTTTGTCTCCCCGACAGGAAACCCTCTGCGGATCAGGATTCAGGAGCAAACCGCAGCACCGGTGCTTTGCCGCGTTCCACAACCAAAGTCCGGACATTGGGAGCCTTATCGCTGTGCACCCAATCCATCGTCGGCGCGCCGGTCGCCAGAAAAGCACCAATGTCGGCGGCAAGCATGTCCGGCGCGTCCTCTTCCACGACATGGCCGATGTCGCTTTCCTGAACGCCCGAGGCGGGCAGCGGTACGTTGCCGTATTGTTTCCAGTAGTTGACTGTGTGGTTAGCCTTGGACGCGCTGGCCAGCGCCGTCTTAACCGCTGCCTGGTCGGGGTCACTGAGGAAAATACTGTCCTGCGTGCCCCAGACCACCAGGGTCGGGACCTTCAGATCTCCCAGTCGCTTGGTGCTGTCGAATTGTTGACGGCACGGCGCCCCCAACCCATGTTCCTGCCGGCATGCCAAGCGTGTTCCACACATGGCGGCAACCCAAGTCGGATTTTCCACCGGATCGGCATCCCAGTGGTTACCAGCCATTCCTCCATCTTTGGGCTGACCTCTCGTAGGGGAAGGTCATAGAGGTCCTGAGGAAAGCGCTTTCCCTTGGCTTCGATTTCAGGCTTCCAGGTTGCCTCGATGGTATCTCGCTCTAAAAAGTCGTGAATCACCGGGTTGCCGACGACTGTGGCGCCGGTGCCGATCAGCACCGCCCGCTCGACCATGCCTGGATTGGACAGCGCGATCTCCTGAGTGATCAGCGAACCTAGCGAATGACCAACGAGGCTGGCCCGCTGGATACCCTTCCCCCGCATGAAGGCAACGATATCGGTGGCATGATCGGTGACACGAAAGCATCGTTCCGGCGTCGCCGCGCACTCAGTGGCCGGAGGCATACTGCTGGCACCGTGACCGCGCAGATCGACCGCCAGAATGCGCCATTCGGGATGGGCCTTCTGAATCAGAGGCCCGGAGTAGGACCATGTGTGAAGACTGTCGGTGAAACCGTGAATGAGAATAACCGGCGTGCCAAACTCAGGACCCACCTCGACATAGGCCATGGTAATTCCGGTCGAGAGCTGAATTTTGCATTTATTAGTGTGAAAGTCATTGCACCCTGTCGCCGCCGGCGCCGGCGCCGAACTGAGGCTCATTGCCCCGAGTGCAAACGGTACAGCGACGGTTATGGCTCGGAGTGTGTCTGCAAAGCGTGTCGTCATGTAAGCTTCTCCCCTTTTTGGCGTTGATGGCGGCCGGTGATGCCGGCGGCTACTTCGACCCAAACCTCTAGATGCCGCCTTCCGGGTTCCGCTCAGACTAGCGTGGGGCGATAAATCGCGTATGTTTGGCATGTAACAGAGTGGTTACATTGCTTCCGGGAAGAGAAGAAATTCGCCCGGGACAATTGAGCTGGGGGTGGACGATGCGCAGCCGAATGCTCCTTGTGGCCCACGATCCTGACCTGAGAGGGCGGCTCGCGCGACTGTTCAATACGTCGGGTCATGCTGTGGAACTTGCTGAAAGTGTGCCGCAAGCCCGTCGTGTTGATTTCCGTAGGCTTGCGCGGGCAGTGGTGGTCTCCGAGGGGCTCGGAGCCGACGTGCAGGCGCTGACGCGGGAACTGCGAGCGGCAACGAAACTGCTGTTGGTGACAGACGTGGCGCCCGATGTCGGGCTTCCCATTCGTAGCGCTTCCGACGAGGCCTCTCTTCTGGCGTGGGCCAGAGACGAGCCGCAACCGCAGTCTAAAGATACCAACGCTGTCCTGCAGTTTTCCGATTTCAGGCTCGACCTGGCCGGCCACACCCTGACGGACGGTATGGGAAGAGAAATCTCTCTCACTCATGGCGAGTTCAGGCTATTGAGGGCGTTCGCGCAACGGCCGGGTCGGGTCCTATCGCGTGAGGATCTACTCACGGCGACCACCGGGCGTGATGCCGACGCCTTCGATCGCAGTATTGATGTCTTGATCATGCGCTTGCGCCGGAAGATTGAACGCGACCGACGCCGCCCAGGTCTAATTGTGACTGTCCCCGGTAGGGTCAGAAAGGGCCTTCGTGGAGATGGTCGTCTGGCTCTTGCCAAAGCCGCTGTGTGGAAGCTCGCACTCGCTCAAATACCGCCTGGCTCTCTGCCAAGGCCGCTGTATGGAAGCTCGCATTCGTTTAAATACCGCCTGGCCCTTGTGGCGGATGGCACATGCGTGATGCGGTATGACAACGAAACAGGCAAAGGCGATCACAAGCATATCGGCGAGCAGGAGGTGCCGTATGAGTTCGTCGACCTCGACCGCCTGCTGGAAGACTTCTGGGCTGATGTGGACAGTTGGAGGGTTGGAGGATGAGCACAGTTACTATCGGCGTCGCTTCCGTTGATGAAGTTAAGCAGCGCGCGCGCACGGCATTCCGCGGCGAAAGCCTGGGCGAGTTCATCACCTTCCCGTCTGTGGACGTGCTCACGTCTGTTCTGACCAAGAAGCGGTGGGAAATAATCCAGGCGATGACCGGCCGAGGCCCTATGTCGGTGCGCAGCGTCGTTGTCACCGTGACCGATTGGTCAATTCGTGACGTAGTATGCACACTCCTGCATCTTTCATACTATGCGGCGCCACCGGGGTGCGCCCCATGTGCAGTGGTGCTTCGCTTCGCCCAAGAGCATGGATTGTCTGACTAGATCGCTACCGGTACGTTACACAAGC
This sequence comes from uncultured Pseudomonadota bacterium, assembly GCA_963832865.1. Taxonomy (GTDB): domain Bacteria; phylum Pseudomonadota; class Alphaproteobacteria; order Acetobacterales; family Acetobacteraceae; genus Rhodopila. Next base: position 28,297 of record CAWHWH010000046.1, on the reverse strand, counting down.
TGGTGCGGTCGGTAGCGTGGATCGTGAGGCCGGGATAGCGGAAATGCACCATGCTTGCGCTATTCGTTCGCTTCCGAAGCGCTTTTCATGCCACTGTTTATGACGGTTCTGGCGGAGGCGGAGGCAGAGACGGGCCATCCTGACCAGCACTTGCGATCCTTGATAAGAACTTGCAGATATCGAGCGAACCGAGCAACGCTGGTATAGTGCCGAAGTCCATCGGGCGCGCGGCGAAATTCTGCTCAAGTGTTGGCCACGCGAAGAGACTGCGGCGGAAAGCGCCTTTTTGCGATCCATCGAGATCGCCCGTAGTCAAGGGGCAAAGCTGTTCGAGCTTCAGGCCGCTGTCAGCCTCGCGGGTCTGTGGATGGTGCAGGGCAAGCGTGCCGAAGCTCGTGAACTGATCGCACCGATTTGCGCTTGGTTCGATCCGGGCCTCGACTGCGACGCTCTTAGAAAGGCTAGGATGCTGCTCGATTGATCGAAGGGTGGTGAGCAAGTCATGACATCTCGCCGTCTAACACGTCGCCGTATCGTCAGACTGGGGGCTGCGGCAACCGCCCTCCCATTGGTGCATATCCGCACCGCCGGGTCTGCCGGAGTATTGAACGTTGGTTTTTGGGACCACTGGGTGCCTCGCGGGACGGAGGTCATGCGCCGGCAAGTGATGACCTGGGCGGACAAGAACAAGGTGGAAGTACGTGCGGATTTCATCACCTCGCAGGGAGACAAGCTGACGCTGACCGCGGCGGCAGAGGCGCAGGCGCAGATCGGTCACGATTTCATCCCGTTCTTCCAATGGGACGTGCTTCAATATGCGGACCGCCTCGAGCCAGTGGACGGAGTCATCGAGTATCTGACCGCCGATTACGGGCAATACGATCCCGTCGTCAAGTATCTCGCCAAAGCCGTCCACCGTTGGATGGCGGTGCCAGGCACCGATCCTTCTGCCCGCCGGCCTTCTGGCGCGGACTAGCCTGATGAAGCGGTATGCCGGCATCGATGTTCAAGAGCTCTACCCTGGCCACCCCACTGCTCCCTTGCACGCTGCCGAATGGACTTATGACGGGTTTCTCAAGGCCGCTGAGGCCTGCGCGAAGGCTGGGTATCCATTCGGAATCGGGATTGGCTCAACCCCGGATTCGAGGGACAGCATTGGCGCTATTTTCAACGCGTTTGGCGCTGAATTGGTAAACGCCAGGGGCGAGATCACGGTCAACTCCAACAATGTCAGGCGTGTGCTCGAGTATGGTAAGAAGCTGGTCAAGTTCTTGCCAGCCGATACTGTAAGCTACGATGACGCTTCAAATAATCGCGCGCTTATTTCAGGCAAGAGTGCGCTGATTTTCAATCCACCCTCGGCGTGGGCGGTGGCGAAGCGGGACGCCCCCGAGGTCGCCAAAGATTGCTGGACCTTTCCTTGTCCCTCCGGGCCAAACGGACGCTATGTTCCCCGGGTGTGTGTTTTTTTCGGAATTTGGAAATTCGCCAAGAACAAGAGCGCGGCAAAGGCGCTGCTGCAATATCTGCATGAGCGGGAGCAGGTCGAGGAGCGGGCGACAGCGGTCGAAGGCTACAATATTCCTCCCCAGACAAGTATGTCGGACTTTAAGGTTTGGGCCGATGTTGAGCCGCCGAAAGGCACCGTCTACAACTATCCCATCCGCCCATGGCACGATTCGAAGCCTAGTCTCGTCGCGTACCCCGCGCCACCGGCGATCGCTGTGCAGATCGACAACCGGGCGACAATCCCGACGATGTGGGCGAAGCTCCACAGTGGTCAATCGGTTCCGGAGGTAATCGCCTGGGCCACAGACGAGGTGGAAGGGTTCATCCGCTGAGCGGACGCGGATCTCGGCTGATCCGGCGACGCTTCTCGCGGCGCTTGAGGCCGGGCCTGGTAGCGGCAGGGAGCTGCCGAACCGAAGCCTGCGCCCTTTTGGACGAGCAAGAGGTGTGTCGAAGGCCAGGAATGCCCTCGGCGCTGCTCTCGTGGTGGTGCCACCGTATGCCAGCGTGCGCGGAAGACCGCGGGCATCCGCAGATGCCTCTTCCCGCGGGAACCGTTTTGGCGCGATACTGCGTGTCGCACCTTGTGGCGGCCGTTAGAGGTTAGTTGCCGAGGAAGGCCGCCGCGAGTGGGTTCGAAGCGGGCATAAGCCCGCGATAATCGGCAAAACAACGGTCGCGGACCAACCGCGCCCGAACGGGGAGTGTACCATGTCACGACGTCTAACGCGTCGCCGCGCATTGCAAGTCGCCGCAACGACCGCACTGCCGCTGGTGCACATCCGCACCGCCGGCGCTGCCGGAAAGCTCAATATTGGCTTCTGGGACCATTGGGTACCAGGGGGCACCGAGATGATGCGAAAGCAAGTGCAGGCCTGGGCCGACCAAAGCAAGGTCGATGTGACGGCCGACTTCATTACGTCACAGGGCCAAAAACTCCTGATGACCGCCGCCGCCGAGGCCCAGGCAAAAACCGGCCATGATGCCATGACATTTTTCCAGTGGGACGCCTTCAACTACGGGGCCTCGCTGGAGCCGGTCGATGATGTGGTTCAAAGCCTAACCGCGGAATACGGTGCGTACGATCCGGTGGTCGAATATCTGGTCAAACCGAAGGACCACTGGCTTGCGGTTCCCGGCACCGACCCGACCGCGAATCTGACCTGTTGCGGCCGGATCAGCATGCTGAAGAAATTCGCCGGCATCGATATCCAGGCGATGTACCCGGCGGAACCCCATGCGACGCCCGAGGCTGCCGCATGGACCTATGATGCCTTCCTGAAAGCCGCCGAGGCCTGCGCCAAGGCCGGCTTTCCATTCGGGATGGGGGTTGGTTCGACCGGCGATTCCTACAACACCGTCGGTGCGATGTTCCGCGCGTTCGGCGCCGAACTGGTCAACGCCCAGGGAGAAATCACGGTGGATTCCGACAATGTCCGCAAGGTGCTGGAATACGGGCAGAAACTGGTGAAATTCTTCCCGTCGGACACGGTCAGTTACGATGATGCCTCGAACAACCGGGCGCTGATCTCCGGCAACAGCGCCCTGATATGGAATCCGCCGTCCGCCTGGGCGGTGGCAAAACGCGACGCGCCGGAGGTTGCCAAGGACTGCTGGACGTTCCCGTGTCCGGCCGGTCCGAACGGGCGTTACATTCCTTATGTCTACATGTTCTACGGCATCTGGACATGGAGCAAGAACAAGACCGCGGCAAAGGAATTGCTCACATACTTGATGCAACGAAAGCAGATCGAAGAGCGGGACGCCGTCTGCGAGGGCTTTAACTTGCCGCCGCAGGTCAGCATGTCTGATTTCAAGATCTGGGCCGACGTCGAGCCTCCAAGAGGCACGGTCTACAACTATCCGATCCGGCCGTGGCATAACTCGCTGCCGAGCGTGACCGCATACCCGGCACCGCCCGAATACGCGATCCCGATCACCAACCGCGCCGTCATGCCTGCTATGTGGTCGCGACTTTATGACGGCCAATCGATCAACCAGGTCATCGCCTGGGCGAAGGACGAAATCGAGGGCTTCGTTCGCTGAACCGCACGCTTCGCGCGCCACTGGACGCTCTTCTCAACTGCGCTTACCCTCCTTTGAGGTATGATCACCGCCGCGAGGGACGAGAGCAGCCATGGTGTTTCCGGTTGTCACGGCAGTCGCGGCGGCTGTGCTTGGCCTGATTTTTGTTGCTCTTTCAGCATGGGTTATGGCCGGCCGTCTGAGCACGGGGGTGCTGCATGGAGACGGCGGGAAGGAGGTGTTGAACCGACGCACCCGGGCCCATGCCAACTTCATTGAATACGTGCCGCTGATCCTGCTGCTGGCCGCACTGCTGGAAGGCGGCGGCGGCAGCCGAACCTTGATCGAGGTGTTGCTGATGGTGCTCGTTGTCGCGCGGCTCATGCACCCGTTCGGTATGCTGGCACCGCCTAACTCGGCGCAACAATACGTGTTTCGCGGGCGCGCCCGCGTCGGCCACTCTGGTTGTGCTGGTGGTTGCCGCTGTCGCGCTGCTGGTGCGCTGCATCGCGGGCTAGGGCTGTGCGCGGGCTGTGCTGTAAATCCTGATCACCAGAGGAAAGCGTCCTATGTCAGAATCCCCCGTCGTCCGGCTCGAGAAAGACGGCGAAATCGGTGTCATCATCGTCAACTACCCACCGGTCAATGCACTCGGTCCTGGTGTGTCGGAAGGCATCATTGCATCGCTTCATCAGGCCAACGAAGACCCGTCGATCAAAGCCATGGTCCTGATCGGGGATGGCCGCAGCTTCATTGCAGGTGCGGACATCCGCGGCTTCGGCACCGGCCGCAAACGCCCCCCGATTGGCGAACGCACGTATGACGTTCTTGACGCCAGTCCTAAGCCTGTGGTGGCCGCGATCCACGGGTTCGCCCTTGGCGGCGGTCTGGAGAACGCCATGGCCTGCCACTATCGAATTGCTGTTGCCTCGGCAAAGGTGGGTCTGCCGGAGGTGTTGATTGGCATCCTACCTGGCGGCGGTGGAACCCAGCGCCTGCCGCGCCTGGCCGGGGCGCGAACCGCGCTGGAGATGATCACCTCGGGTCGCCACGTGCCCGCACCCGAAGCCGCCACGATGGGGATCATCGACGAGGTGCTTCCGGAGGGGACCGGCTTGCGTGAGGCTGCTGTGGCATACGCGCGCAGGATCGCCGGCATCCGTCCGCTGCCGCGGGTCCGCGACAAAGCGGTCAGCGCCGACCCCGGCATCTTCGATGCTATGCGCAAATCCATTGCCCGCAAGGCGCGCAACCAGACGGCGCCTTACCACTGCATCGCCGCCGTCGAGGCCGCGTGCGCGCTACCGTTTGACGACGGCATCCGGCGGGAAGCCGAACTGTTCGCCGAACTAGAGAGTTCTGACGAAGCCAAGGCGTTGCGCTACGCGTTTTTCGCCGAACGGGAAGTCGCCAAATTGCCCGACTTGCCGGCCGACGTCGCACCGTTCGACTTCTCGGCGCCCGCAGTCATCGGCGCGGGCACGATGGGTGGCGGCATCGCCATGTCGTTCGCCGATTTCGGCTACGACGTGAAGATAATGGATGCGACGCGGGAAGCGCTCGGTAACGGGATGGAGCGCATTCGCAACAATTATGCAACCTCCGTCAAGCGCGGCAGCCTCGGCGAGGGGGAGATGCAGCGCCGCCTCTCGCGCATCCATCCAGTCGCCGGCTACGACGATATCAGGGACTGCGATGTGGTTGTGGAAGCCGCGTTCGAGCGGATGGACGTTAAAAAGCTGATTTTCGAAAAACTCGATCAAGTCATGAAACCGGGTGCATTCCTGTTCTCGAACACCTCCGCACTGGACATGGATGAACTGGCGGCGGTGACGAAGCGGCCGGACTACGTCGCGGGGACGCATTTCTTCTCGCCGGCCAACGTGATGAAGCTGCTCGAGGTGGTGCGCCCGTCAAAGGCGTCACCTGAGACGCTGATGACGGCGATGGCGATGGGGCGGAAGATCGGGAAGATATCGGCGATGGCGGGCAACACGGATGGTTTCGTTGCCAACCGGTCGCGTGCGCCGTTTAACACCGAAATGGTCATCCTGCTGGAGGAGGGCTGCCTGCCGGAGCAGGTGGACAAGGTGATGATCGATTTCGGCTACCCGATGGGACCGTTCGCGGTTAGCGACCTGGCCGGACTGGATATTGGCGCCGAGGGGCGGAAGCGGCGGGCGGCAGCCAACCCAAATTATCGGCGATTGCCGATTGCTGACCGGGTGGTTGAGATGGGCCGGTATGGCCAGAAGACCGGCGCGGGCTGGTACCGTTACGAGAAGGGCGATCGCACGCCGCATCCCGATCCGGAGGTCGCCGCCATCATCAAATCGGTGGCTGCTGAGATGGGCGTGCCGCAGCGGGTTTTCTCGGATACCGAAATTTTGCACCGCTTGCTGTTTGCCTCGGTCAACGAGGCCTGCCGAATCCTGGAGGAAGGCAAGGCCTACCGCGCTGGCGATGTGGATGTGATGTGGCTGCATGGGTTCGGGTTCCCGCGCTACCGCGGCGGGCTGATGTACTGGGCGGACGGGATCGGCGCGCGCGACGTGTACAATCAGATCGCGTCGTGGCATCAGCAATACGGCGAACGCTGGGCACCGTCCCGACTGCTGCGCGATCTGGCGGAAAGCAACACGCCGTTCCGCGAAGCGAAGGCCGCGCCGTTTACCTGATTTGGACAGAGGCGGGACGGGACGCCCCCTCCAAATGCCGGTTTTCGGTTGGCCGTCGCGCGCATCGACGACGCGCAAATGCCGTCCGGCTTTACGCGTGAAGCGGCGGGAACAGGCTTGCCGAGGTTTCGCCAAGCGTGATGTTGCCCGATATGGTCTTGCCGAATAGATGCGCATGGTTGAGAGAGATATCGACCGCATCGGTCGTAAGTCGGTTGGGCCGGATCGGCGCCAGGCCCGACGGTGGAAGGAACTCGGAAAATGTCTGCTTGTCCAAAGTGATTGTCACGGACGCACTTTGATAGAGAATCGTGTTGGCCGTGGGGGCGCCTGCGAAAGTCAGCGCTTTTCCGATCAGCGCACCACCGATCATAAGCGAGCCGAAGCTGGCACCGCCATCGAGATATCCTCGGTTTGGTCCGAACACATAAGACGCATCGGACTCGGAATGGATGAGTGTGGCGGAGACGGACAGCCCCAGCATGCTGAGAGTGTTCAACGGATTGGCTGTCAGCACGATGTTGGCGGAGCCAAGATCCGAGGTCGCCTGGGTACTGACGGCGTCGACCCCGAGCCCGGCGGAGTTTGCGGTATTGACCAGGTTCGTGGCATCGATTTGAAGGGTCGCCCGGTTCGCCCCTACCGCGTCGCCACCGTAGGTGTGTTCGAACGCGGCGATCCGTCTCGTTTGGTGGAAGGCGGGAGGAGCGGCTCCCGCAGCCTGACCAACGGGGCCGAATGACGTCTGGCTGCTCCCGACATCCAGGTAACCGGAAAGACTGTCGGCGGAGCTTAGGAGCAGTTGTGAGAACGTGGGCGGCGCCACGGTTTTGTTCATCTCGGCTATCCTCGAAGTTGCCAAATGATATCGTAATTTCCTTACTTCCGGATGCCTTAGCTCATCGCGTATACGAGACGCAATCACTTCGTTTAACAAATGATGTCGTTCCTAATCGGGAATGTCAGCAATCGTCAAAGTCGCGAAAAAGCGCCTCTGGAATGATCGGCTCTGAAGTCAAAGGACCGGTCGCGGCCCCACTTGCGTTGGGAATCGTGGACGCGCCACCGAGCGCGCTCATGACCTCAATTGGAAGGTCGTCGTCGTCGGAGAGTTCTCTCGCGCTCCGCCATCTTCCCCCGACCCGCCAACCCTGGTGTCATTCCGACCGGCACCCCATACTGGCGAAAACTCAATCCGGAGGTCTCTCCCATGACAACACAGTCATCGCTTGAACACCGCGTGCTCGGCAAGAGCGGCCTGTCTGTCTCCGCGATCGGGCTTGGCTGTATGTCGCTCTCCGGCATTTACGGCGCGGCCGACGACGCGGTGTCGGAGGACCTGATCCGGCACGCGATCGACATCGGGGTGGACCACTTCGATTCCTCTGACATGTACGGCTGGGGCCATAACGAGCAGGTGCTCGGCAAGGCGCTGAAAGGCAGGCGGGACAGCGTGGTCGTCGCGACGAAGTTCGGCCAGACGCAGCGGCCGGGTCAGTCCAACGGCGTCAACGGGCGGCCCGAATATGTGCTGGAAGCCTGCGAGGCCAGCTTGAAGCGGCTCGGAATCGACGTGATCGACTTGTATTACCAGCATCGCGCCGATCCAGCCGTTCCGGTCGAGGATACGGTGGGTGCGATGGCGAAGCTTGTCGCCCAGGGCAAGGTGCGGTTTCTCGGCTTGTCCGAAGCTGCGCCGGAGCGGATCCGGCGTGCCCACGCGGTGCATCCGATCGCGGCAGTCCAGACCGAGTATTCGCTGCTGTACCGGGAGGAAGCCGAGGAAACCCGCAAGACCACGACCGAACTGGGAATAAGCTTCGTCGCCTACTCACCGCTGGGGCGGGGGTTCCTGACTGGTGCGATCAAGAGTTTTGCCGATGTCGACGGCCGTCGCGCCGCGCATCCGCGGTTTCAGGAGCAGAATTTCGAGCGAAACCGAGCGTTGGTGGCAAAGATCGAGGCGGTCGCTGCGGAGAAGTCCTGCACGCCGTCGCAGGTGACCCTGGCCTGGCTGTTGGCGCAGGGACCCGACGTCGTCGCCATCCCCGGCACGCGTTACGCCGCTCGGCTGGACGAGAATGTCGGAGCTTTGAATGTGAAGCTGTCGCCCGAGGACGTGGCGCGGATTTCGGCTGCGGTGCCGGCTGGCGCCGCTGCTGGAACCCGGTATCCGGCGGGTGGTATGGCCGGGGTATTCATCTGACAGTTGCAGACTCGATTTAAGGTGCGCCAGATCCGGACGGCGATCGACACCTTCAATGATCCGAAGAACACGTTGACTGAACTGGAGGTGGAGTGGGCCATTCCCCCGCTCCGTTTTCGGTCACGTAATCGTTTTCCCCAGCCTCAATCTTGTTAGTCGTGGCGGCGGCCCACAATTCGCTTGACTGATTGGGATTTCTTTGTAGTAATAAACTCGCCTGAATGGCCAATATTTCTAGACCTTCGCCGCCCGCGGCGTGGGACCGACAATAATCAACAATGGGAGGGATTAATCATGGGCAATCCTAGTGGTGTCACGCGGACGCTGCTGCTTCTACTTGGCCTGAGCTCAATTTCTTACCCAGCTTGTGCTGCGGAGACGACCCTTACGGCATGTCCATCCGACAAGACGGTCATCGGTGGAGTGAATGCGTGCGGCAAAGTATGGAAGCTCGGATCGGGGACAGCGGCGTTATCTCCCGACGGCAAGCTCGTCGTTGATTTGCACGGGCTTGTGCTAAACGACACGTCCGTCGGCCAGTTTAACGGCACTCCGGACGGGGTGGATGCGGTTGCAGTGGCGGTCGTATGTGGTGGCACTGTCGGCGCACAAACCGAGCCGGTAGCGCTCAGCAAGGCCGGTGATGTCCATATAGCAACTACGGTGACAATACCGAAGCCCTGCACGTCGCCGACGATTTTGGTACGGGAAAGGTATGAAGGCAAAATTGGCGGATGGCTCGCCGCAACCGGAAGGTAACGTTCTCTTCAGTCAATCTAGTACCAGATACACCCGCTGGTCGGTGCTCGGCGACGATTGTGGCAAGGTCGTCTCACACGAGGTACCGCCATCGAGGAGTTGGGGCGGGCCGTCGGGCGAATGAATGTCCGCCTGACGCTGTTACAGCAATAGCGGCACCAGTATAGCGGTCAGCAGCGCGTTCAGGCCCATTGCGATCCCAGCGAAAGTCCCCGCGAGAGGATCGACCTGAAAGGCGCGCGCGGTGCCGATGCCGTGTGCCGCCACGCCCGCGGCAAAGCCTCGGGCGCGCTTGTCGGTAATTTGCAGCCCGTTCATCAGTGGTGTGACCACGATCGCGCCCAGGATGCCGGTGAGGATGACCAGCACCGCGGTCAGGCCCGGGTCGCCACCCAGCCGGCCGGAAATGCCCATCGCAACCGCCGCGGTCACGGATTTCGGTGCGATCGAGGTGACGATTGCCGGCGATGCGCCGAGCAGGCGGGCGATAACGACGGCCGAGAGCAAGGCAGTCAGTGAGCCCGCAATCAGCGCGCAGGCCATCGGGAGAATGGCTCGCACCACCAACCGGCGATGCTGGTAGAGCGGGATCCCAAGCGCGACCGTCGCCGGGCCAAGAAGGAAATGAATGAACTGGGCGCCGTCGAAGTAATTCGCGTAGGGCGTGCCGGTGCCGCGCACCAGGATGCCAATCAGGCACATCGAAATCAGCACGGGATTGGCCAGCGGCGTCCGGCGCAGTGCCGCCGATACCTGGTCGCATAAGCAATAGACCAGGATAGTCAGCGTCAACCATAGCAGCGGCGTTCGTGCCAGATAGACCCAAAGTGCGAACACGTCGTCATTCATCGCGACCGCTCCGGCAAGACATTCATTTTGCGCCGGCCAAATTCATTTCGCGTGCCGTGCCACGACGCTGAACACCCAGGCGGTGACGACAAGGGTCAGGACGGTGGAAACCACCAACGCCGAGACGATCGCCAAAGCGTTGGCCGCCAGGACGTCAAGCCGCTGGACAATCCCGACTCCAGCCGGGACGAACAGCAGCGACAGATGCGACAAGATGCCCTGCCCGGTCCGCTCGAACGTCCCGTCACGCAGTTCCGGCGGTAGGCGCACACCAATTTTGTCGCGCGCCAGCAGGAGCACCACGCACAGAACCAGACCAATAACCGGTCCGGGCACCGGAATGCCGCTGCCGCGAGCGATCGCCTCCCCGACCAACTGACAAAGCAGGATCAGCCCGAGACTGAGCAGCATTCCGCGGCGGTTAGACTCGTTCGATCAGCGCGGCGATGCCTTGGCCAACCCCAATGCACATCGTGGCGATGGCTCGTTTCTGACCGAGCGTCTCCATTGCGTTGACCGCTGTCAGGGCGAGACGCGCGCCGGACATGCCCAGCGGGTGACCGAGGGCGATCGCGCCGCCGTTCGGGTTCACGTGGTCGGAGTCCTCCGACAAACCGAGTTGACGCAGCACCGCGATGCCTTGGCTGGCGAACGCCTCGTTCAATTCGATAATGTCGACGTCGCCGATCGCCAGGCCGGTTTTTGCCAGCAGCTTCTGCACGGCCGGGGCGGGACCGATACCCATGATCCGCGGCGGCACGCCGGCGGTTGCCATTGCCACGACCCGGGCGCGCGGTGTCAGGCCGTGGCGTTTGGCGCCTTCTTCCGAGGCCAGGATCAGCGCGGCGGCTCCGTCGTTCACGCCCGAGGCGTTGCCCGCTGTGACGGTGCCCGGATCGCGGAACGGGGTCTTCAGCTTTGCCAGCATCTCCAGCGTAGTGTCCGGGCGCGGGTGCTCGTCATTCTCAACGACGGTGTCGCCCTTGCGGCCCTTGATGGTGACCGGAGTGATTTCCTTAGCGAAGAAGCCGCTTTCCTGGGCCTTTTTCGCGCGCTGCTGGCTGTTGTAGGCGAACTTGTCCTGATCCGAGCGGGAAATCTGGAATTCCTCGGCGACATTCTCGCCGGTTTCGGGCATCGAGTTGGTGCCGTAGGACTTCTGCATCAGCTTGTTGACGAAGCGCCAGCCGATGGTGGTGTCGTAGACTTCGGCGGAGCGGGAGAAGGCCTCGGTTGCTTTGCCCATCACGAAAGGCGCACGGGTCATGCTTTCGACCCCACCCGCCAGCATGAGATCTGCGTCGCCGGATTTGATGGCACGCGCGGCGGTGCCGACCGCGTCCAGGCCTGATCCGCAGAGGCGGTTGATCGTGGAGCCGGACACCGCGGTTGGCAGGCCGGCGAGCAACACGGCCATGCGGGCGACGTTGCGGTTGTCCTCCCCGGCCTGGTTGGCGCAGCCCATGATGCAGTCGTCGAGCGCCTCCCAATCGATGCCGGCGTTGCGAGCGGCCAAGGCCCGGATCGGATGGGCGGCGAGGTCGTCGGTGCGGACATCTTTCAACGCGCCGGCGTAGCGGCCGATCGGTGAGCGGGTGAAATCGCAGATATATGCTTCGGCCATGGACGAATTCCCCCGGTTTGGGTGGCGGCTGATTTGGAACCTTGTCTTTAGACGGTCAACGAGAGGGACGCCAGACGCAGGGGCAGCCGACAGGGGCCAACCCTTGGCCTTAGCTGTGAAGCGGGGTTAGCTGGCCGCACCATCCAAGGGAGGATCGAGAATGCTTGATATGACGGGGAAAGTCGCGATTGTCGCCGGCGCCGGGTCGGTCGGGCCGGCTGACAGCAAGATCTGGGGGAACGGGAAGGCGACGGCAATCCTGCTCGCACGGCAAGGGGCGTCGGTGTTTCTGCTGGACATCAACGAGGAGGCGATGGCCGCGACCAAAACGATCATCGAAAGCGAAGGTGGCACCTGCGCCACGCGCCGCTGCGACATGATGGCCGCCGCGGAGGTGCAGGAGATGGTGCAGGCCTGCCTGGACCGCTTCAAGCGGATCGATATCCTGGTCAATAACGTTGGCGGCTCGGCGCCCGGCGATCCGGTTGCGATGACCGAAGAGGTCTGGGACCGGCAGATCGACTTCAACCTCAAGACAGTGTTTCTGGGCTGCAAATTCGTGCTGCCGGTGATGGTCGAACAAGGGAAGGGTGCGATCGTCAATATCGCCTCGGTTGCCGGAATGCGGAACGATTTCCTCAGTGGCCGGTCTCATGTCGGCTACAGCGCGTCCAAGGCGGGGGTGATCCAGTTGTCGCGGTCCGTGGCCGGCACCTATGCGAAGCAGGGCATCCGGGTAAATACCGTGGTGCCGGGTCTGATGCATACGCCGCTGGTGGAGTATCGGCTGGCCCGGAGCGTCGGCGGGAACGACGCGCAAAAACTGATCGACGCGCGTCACGCGGCGGTGCCGATGGGGCATATGGGCGATGCGTGGGATGTGGCCCATGCGGTGCTGTTTCTGGCGTCCGATGAGGCGCGGTTCATTACCGCCACCGAGATCGTCGTCGACGGCGGCAGTTCCGCGACGATGCCATAATCCGCCCGCGTGCTGGGGTATGACGTCGTTGCGCGGGCGTCGGACGGTTTCCTCGGCCTCGCGACTGCCCATGCTTATTGGACACGGAAAGCGGCTTGGTGTGCAATGGGCGCAGGGTCAATCAGCAGGAGGAAAGCATGGCACAAGCCCCATCGTCGGCAGCGCGCGACCGGGTTCGCGACACCGTTCCCAAGATGATCGAGGTGACCGAGCAAGTGCTGTTCGGCGACATCTGGGAGCGCCCCGAGTTGTCCAAGCGGGACCGCAGCCTGATCGTCTGCGCGGTCCTGACAGCGACCTATCGGCCGGAGCAGTTGCGTGGCCACCTGCAGCGCGCGTTGGACAACGGTCTGACCAAGACCGAGATTTCCGAAATGATCACGCATGTGGCGTTCTACGCAGGCTGGCCGGCCGCGATGTCGGCGGCGAACCTCGCGCGCGAGATTTTTGAAGCGAATCCCTGACCGAGCTTGATCAGGCCGGCGGCGCCGGGCGAGCGTGCACATGCTCTCGAAGGACGGCACAGGACGGGACGGCGAACGATGAAGGCGGGCTTTATCGGCCTCGGTACCATGGGTGCCAGCATGGCCGCCAATTTACAGACCGGTATTCAGAAAGACGGACACGTCGTTCTGGTGCATGACGTTCGTCGGGACGCCGCGGCGTCGCATATCAAGAACGGCGCGATTTGGGCGGACAACCCAGCGGCAATGGCGGCGGAGTGCGATGTCATATTCTCGTCGCTGCCGGGTCCGGTGGAGTTCGAGGCGGTATCCTATGGCGAGAACGGGCCTGCTGTCGCGGATCCGTCCGGGTGCCGCCTATTTCGACCTGACGACCAACGCGCCGACAACGGTGCGTAAGGCGCATGCTGACTACCTGAAGAAGGCCGCTCATCTGTTCGACGCCCCGGTCAGCGGCGGACCGCGCGGTGCGGCAACGGGCAAGCTGGCGATCTGGTGCGGCGGCGATCGGGACATTTTCGAAAAATGGAAGCCGGTACTGGACACGATCGGTGACCAGGCAAAGTACATCGGGCCGATCGGGGCCGGATCGGTGGCGAAGCTGGTACACAATTGCTACGGCTACATCGCCACCGCGGCGGCGGCTGAAGTCTTCAGCATGGGTGTCAAAGCCGGCATCGAGCCTCTGGCGATCTGGGAGGCGGTTCGCCAGGGCGCGATTGGCCGTCGCGGGGCGTTCAACTCACTGACCGATCAGTTCCTGCCGGACCAGTATGAGCCGCCGGCCTTCGCGTTGCGGCTGGCGCATAAGGACGTCTCCTTGGCCACCGCTCTGGGCCGTGAGTTGAACGTGCCGATGCGCCTGGCCAATCTGGCGTTGGCCGATCTGGCGGAAGGGTTGAACCGCGGCTGGGGCAACCGCGACTCACGCGCAATGATGGTGTTGCAAACCGAGCGGGCTGGCGTTGAGGTAAAGGTTGATCCGCAACGGCTGGCGGAGGCGCTGGAGAACAAGGCGAAGAACGGATAGACCATTGCCGGCCGGTTCCGGGAGGCCGGCGGCGCCTGGACGTTCGCGCAGCGCGATCATACCGTGGCGGCTTGCAATCCGGGCAGGCTCGCAAATATTAAGGTTGATGCGTAGCCGAACGAGAAAAACCCCGAGGGCCACCAATGACGCCGCGTGAGTCGCAGCCTTGGAGCCGCGATGTCCGGTAGCAACTTGTTCGGCGAAATTCGCCGGTTTGCTCGTACCTCAGGTGCCGTTGGTGGGATTGCCGCCCGGGTGGCGGGCGAACGGGTATTCGGGATCAAGACCGATCGTGCCGCGCATGCGGAGGATCTGAAGGCCATTCTCGGCGGGTTGAAAGGCCCGCTAATGAAGGTCGCGCAATTCTTGTCAACGGTTCCGGATGCGCTGCCCGCGGAATATGCCATGGAGTTGGCGCAGCTTCAGTCCAATGCGCCGGCGATGGGCTGGAGTTTCGTGCGCCGGCGGATGGCGAACGAACTCGGGCCGGATTGGCAGGCAAAATTCGCCTCGTTCAGTCAGGAGGCTTCGGCGGCCGCCAGCCTCGGGCAGGTGCATCGCGCGCGCTTGCCAGACGGAACGGATGTGGCATGCAAGCTGCAGTATCCCGACATGCCCAGCACAGTCGAGGCCGATCTGCGGCAGTTGAAGCTGGCGATGGCGGTCTATCACCGCATGGATTCAGCCATCCAGCATAACGAGATCTACAAGGAACTGCGTGAACGTCTGCGGGAGGAACTGGATTACCTCCGTGAAGCCGCGCAAATGCGGATGTATGGACGGATGCTGAACGACCAGCCGGGCGCGCATGTGCCGGTTCCTGTGCCGGAGTTGAGCACTCATCGTCTGCTGACCATGACCTGGCTGGACGGGCGGCCGCTCATGCAGCGGCTCGCGGAGGATCCGCCGCAGGAAGAACGCAACAAGATCGCCGAGGCGTTGTTCCGCGCCTGGTACGTGCCGTTCTACCGTTACGGCGTGATCCACGGCGACCCGCATCTGGGCAACTACCAGGTGCGCCCGGATGGCTCGGTCAATCTGCTGGATTTCGGCGCGATCCGGGTATTTCGCTGCGCGGTTCGTCGCCGGCGTCATCGAATTGTTCGAGGCGGTGCGCGACCACGATGACGATAAAGCGCACCACGCCTACGAAACCTGGGGCTTCACCGACCTATCGCGTGAGAAAATGGACGTGCTCAACATGTGGGCGCGGTTTCTGTACGAGCCGTTCACGCAAGATCGGGTGCGCCGCATTCAGGAGACCGACGATCCCACATTTGGTCGCGAAGTGGCCGAACGTGTGCACGCCGGGCTGAAGCGTACCGGCGGGGTGATGCCTCCGCGCGAATTCGTGCTGATGGACCGGTCGGCGATCGGTCTGGGAGGCGTGTTCCTACGGTTGAAGGCAGAATTGAACTGGAGCCGTCTTTTCAACGACCTAATGGCCGAGTTTAACGAAGCCGCCGTGGCGGAACGTCAGGCCGCGGCGTTGGCGGAAGCGGGTGTGCCACTCGCGCGGTAGCCGAGCTTCCGGGGAAGCCGCCGCTGGCATAGCCTTCGTCCGGTTTCCAGGAGGTGGCCGATGACCGAACAGCGGGCTTTCTATCACGACGGCATGCGGGCGTTGCAGGATCGCTTCGATGGCCGGCGCGTGGCGGACAGGCTCGCCGAACATCGGCGCCGCTGGGACTTCTGGGACGACGACCGCGTCATGATCGAGAGCGCGCCATTCTTCTTCATCGCCACGTCCTATGGCGACTACACCGATTGCAGCATGCGCTCGGGCATGCCCGGATTTGTAAAAATCGTTGCACCCGGAACGATAGAATTCCCTGAATACGACGGCAACTCGATGTATCGTACGCTCGGTAATATCAGCCGAAATCCGAATGTTGGACTACTGTTCGTAAAGTTCGACGGCAAAACCTTCCGTATTCGCATCAACGGTCGCGCGACAATCCTCGACGATGCCGACACCCTGGCCCGTCACCATGGGGCGAAGCTGGTGGTGCGGGTGGAGTGCGAGTTGTTCTCCAATTGTCCGCGCGCCGTGCACGATTTGGAGGGCGGCCGCCTGTCGGCCTATCTGCCGCGGCCGGGCTATGATCCCCCTGCGCCGGAATGGAAAAGCCGAGACTACATTCGCGACATTCTGCCGGCGGCAGACCCGCATCGGGCAAAACCGGATGAGACAGGCAGACGCGTGGAGCGAGATGGTCTAAAGTCTGGTTGAGATATCCAGTCTGTCGGATACCGCGGGAGGATTTCATGGGAACAACACAGCAAATTTCGTCTGTTCTTCAACAGGCTGCCGAGGCCGGCGATGTACCGGGCGTGGTGGCGACGGCGGCGAATGCCGATGGCGTGATCTTTGAAGGGGCCTTTGGCACCCGAGATCTCGCCACGGGTGCTCCGATGACGACTGACACGGTTGTTTGGATCGCATCGATGACAAAAGCGGTCACCGGAGCTTGCGCGATGCAATTGGTCGAGCAGGGCAAGCTGTCCCTCGATGGGGACATTGGCAAGACCCTGCCAGAGCTCGGCCGCGTGCAGGTGCTGGAGGGTTTCGACACTGACGGCAAACCACGTCTGCGGTCTCCGAAGCGCGGGATCACGTTGCGCGATTTGCTCACTCATACCTCAGGCTTCGCTTACAATATTTGGAACGCGGACATTGCGCGCTATCTGGAGACGACCGGTACTCCGGGCATTACTACATGCCAGAACGCTGCATTGACCCTGCCGCTTGTGTCCGATCCTGGCACGAAATGGGAATATGGAATTTCGATCGACTGGATCGGCAAGGCTGTCGAGGCGGTGTCGGGCCAAAAGCTTGGTCGCTACATGCAAGACAACTTGTTAGCGCCACTCGGTATGACCGATACCGGGTTCAAGATCGGCGGTGCTCAGCGCCAGCGGTTGGCCAAGATACACGCCCGCACGCCAGATGGTCTGGTATCGACGGACACCGAACTTCCGCAAGAACCGGAATTCGAGATGGGCGGCGGAGGGCTTTACGCGACGGTCGGCGACTACCTGAAGTTCGCGCAGATGATCATGCACCGCGGCACCTTTAACGGCGTTCAGGTGTTGCGGCCGGAAACGGTGGCGATCATGTCACGAAATGCCATGGGCGATCTCGTCTGTAATCCGATGAAAACCGCCCTACCGGGTGCTTCAAACGACGTCGATTTCATTGCTGGCATGAAGTGGGGGCTGACTTTCCTGATCAATCCAGAGCCGTTGCCGACCGGGCGATCGGCGGGAAGCCTGGCCTGGGCCGGTTTGGCGAATTCTTATTACTGGATCGATCCAGTACGGCAGGTTACCGGAGTTTATGCCACTCAGATACTGCCGTTCTTCGATCCGAAAGCGGTGCAGACTTTTCAGGCATTTGAAACCGCGGTCTACAACACACTGTGAGGCCGGGATAAAAGACGACGTACCGGATCGGTCCTCGCGTCCGGGAACGCCATCTGCCGGAGGAAATCAGACGAGTAGTCGATCTCCTCGATCCGGTCACGCTGGGTGCCGTGGGCGATGATCGGCAGGAAATCGACAACCCCGCTCACACCATCCGACATTTTCAGCGCAATGGTATGGTGAGAGCGGGCAGGCCCCTGTCAGATGAAGATGAAACGCCCACCCGGTGCAGACTGCTGGAGTAGGTCGAAATCGGCTTTGTTGTCGGTTAGCACTGGCAACCCTTTGTTTGCTAGCACAGAGGTAGATCATTGCGTCGTTAAGAAGCTCCCTGGAATGTCGCTTTTGAAACCCCTGCGTTCGAGCCAGAATGCCTGCTACCATCCCAGCGTCAGCCGATGTTTCGGCGTCAGGAACAAGCAGCCGACTGGCCGGGATGGACGCGAATAGTCCAGCGTAGTGATCCGCCGTTCTTTGCCAATCCGATGCCTTGGGGGCATACTTGCCAACGCCAACGCTGATTTCCGCGAGGCAGATCGAACAGTGGAACATCAATCCTTGATTTAAAAGGGTCTCCGCTGCCTGCGGCAACATTCCAGCAGCGTCCAAGATGTAAATGTTCGTATCTGGCACAAAGACCTGCCGCCCCTTCCCGGCGATATCGCTCGCGCAGATCAGATCGGTGTCGGAGCGGGTGACTAGCCGTGTCTGGCGCTTTTCTGGCTTTCGCGACCGGATGATCTTCCTCAGGTCAATAGTCAAGCTTGTGGTCTTTGCCGAGGCGCCCTCTGTTCTTACACATGAAGGCTGAGACTGGGTCCGGTTGCGCCAGGGCGGCAAGTGCAAGAATCCCAAGCTCAGACGGCGACGTCACGCCGCTTTCCTTCATTGCAGCCTCAACCAAGGCGGGAGGAGCCCTGAAACTGACGTGCATCGTCCGCTCTCCCTCCAAAAGCCCGGCCTCTTTGGCGCTCTCGAAGACGGCCATATGCGCGAGCTTGGCGCTGGACGGCGGGGAAGTCTGCCTGGCCCGGCGCCGACCTGCGCCGGCTTTCTCCGAAGCCGCCCCCTTGCCGGTATCTTGCGCCGTGGCCATACCCTGCTCCTGATTAATGTGCGCACTTTATGAGTTGTTGTCACACAATGCAACCAAAGATCTGGCTCAGGCAGGGAGGTGTGCCTGCAACCGTTAGCCGTGTCGCAATCCCGAACACAGCCATGATAACCTTTAGCCTGCCTGGGATATCCCTCAGGAGACCGGCCTTGATCTCCGAGAGTGATCATTACGGTCTGCACTCATATTATTGCTGTTTTCCAGACAGGCACTCGTCAGCCCGTGCGGAGACGACCTCGGTTGGGACCCATCCGATACCTCGGTTGTCAGTGACGCCGCACTTTGGACATCGGCGCACGGGGCCGGTTGGGTTCCTTTTAATCCAACCAACTGTTAGCATTGGGGTCGGCGGAAAGGCACAATGGCACATGGCAAATCCCAGCCCCTTTGCAATTTGCGCTTCGGCTATGGCGAACTGCTCTTCCGACCGCTCAAGCGCCTTTCCAACCTCAGCGGCTTTGTCGGCTGGCAACGGAAGCGGATGTTATTTGTACTCGGTCTGCTAACTGCGGATATTTTTTTTATCAGTGGCAATTTCATATGTTTGTTTTACCGTGCTTTATTTTACAACCACCATGTTTACTCAGAATGCGTCATGGGATATTAGGATTGTGTCGGCTGAGTTGTTCCATTAGGTCTATCAGCCTCTATTGGAGCTTAGAAATGCGGGGCTATCTTCCATGCCAGATGCCTGTGGGAGGCCGAGTTGGCCGCCCGAGCAACGCGTTTTGATGGGTAAGACTCTCTCCGTTTCCCTCATGCATCAGTTGTGAAGGGAATCACTGCCTCGGTATCTAACGAGGCTCACCCCGTCAGACGAGTGATGCGTCCCGCGGTCAACCCGCCATCGATGACCAGTTCCGATCCGGTCACGTGGCTCGACATGTCGGACGCCAGGAACAGGATGCCGTCCGCGATCTCGCTGGCCTCGCCCGCCTTACCCAAAGGCACGGTTTGCTCGCCGATCGCGTAGGGATCCAGCGGCGCGTTGTTCCCAGAGGGCAGCTTGGTCCAGATCGGAGTGGCGATGATGCCTGGATGCACCGAGTTCACCCGGATGCCGTCGCCGGCCTGGGCGCACTCCAGTGCCATCGATTTGGCGAACAGCCGAACGGCTCCTTTGGTGGCGCTATAGCCTGCCAGCCCGGCCGACCCGCGCAATCCCGCGACGGAGGACAGCATCACGATCGAGCCGCCGTTACCGGCGCGCCGCATCGCCGGAATGCAATATTTCACGGATAAAAAGACGCCATCAACGTTGATGGCCATCTGCCGGCGCCACTCCTTCAGCGACATGTCGATGGCGTTTCCGGTGATGCCGATGCCGGCGTTTGCCACCATGATGTCCAGGCGCCCGAGACGCTCCGCGGCGGCGATTACGGCGGCCCAGCCGTCCTCCTCGGAGACGTCGAGATGCAGGTAGGTGCCCCCGAGTTCCTCGGCCAAGGCTGAACCGGCCACGTCGTCAATATCGGCCAGCACCACTTTCGCACCTTCACGGGCAAACACGCGCGCTGTTGCCGCGCCGATGCCGGACGCCGCGCCGGTGATGATGCTAACCTTTCCGTCGAGCAGTGCCATCGTTCCCTCGGTTCTTGCTTGCTCGCCGAGTATCCCATCCCTTGGCGGCGCTTCCAAGAGCGGTAAGGTCGTCGCGACGAGAGAGGGAACGACGCGATGGCTGGCAACAAGTCTGCCCTGATCACCGGATCGCTTGGAGGGATCGGCTTCGCCACGGCAAAAGCACTCGCCGGTCTCGGGTGCGACATCACCCTGAACGGCTTCGCCTCAGCCGAAGTGATCGAAGCCCGATTGACGGAGCTGCGGGCTTTGGGTGTGCGTGCCCAATACCACGGTGCCGACCTGCGGCGCCCCGCGCAAATCGCCGAGCTGATCGAGATTGCGCAGCACGGGCATGGTGGGCTGGACATTCTGGTGAACAACGCTGTCGTTCGGTATTTCGGCGCGGTAGAGAATTTTGCGCCCGAGCACTGGGACGAGGCGCTGGCGGTTAATTTGTCGGCGCCATTTCACACCATCCGTCTCGCGCTGCCGGGGATGAAGGCAAAGGGCTGGGGCCGGATCGTCAACATGGCCTCGATCTACGGGATGTTCGCGACGGTCAACCGGATCGACTACATCACCACGAAGACCGCGCTGATCGGCCTGACCCGAGCGGTGGCGTTGGAGGTGGCTCGGACGGGCGTTACATGCAACGCCATCTGTCCAGGGACCGTGCTGACGCCGGCGATCGATTGGCGCCTGCGTCAGGAGATGCAGCGCGACGGCACTAGTTTCGCGGAAGCGGAGGAGAGTTTTCTTGCTGTCCGCCAACCGTCCCGCAAATTTGTCAAGGACGAGAACGTGGCCGGCCTGGTCGCCTTCCTTTGCGGGCCGCATGGCGAGGACATCAATGGGTCCGCACTGCCGATCGATGGAGCGTGGACCGCCGGACGCGGTTAGCGCACCTGCTCCTGTAAGAGGCAGGCGATCGTTGCTGATCTTGATATCGAATGCTTAACGAATCCCTAACGGTGCTAGTTAGCATCTGAACGCCTGCAACTCGCGCTAGCCGCACGTTTATTGCGGAAGCACCGTTTCCCCTTGCACAGGCCGCGTCCCCGGTGCATTCAGGCGCCGCCCGTAGTCTGGGGAAACCGGCGCGTCTGCCCAAACATTTCCCCACCCGTAAAGGATCAGATGCATGCGATTAGCGGTGCTGAAAGAACGGCGTGCCGCCGAAACCCGTGTGGCTGCTACTCCCGATACGGTCAAGAAGCTGATTGGCCTTGGATTGACCGTCGCGGTGGAATCCGGGGCAGGGGCGAACGCCTCGCTGTCGGACGCCGACTTCGCTGCCGCTGGCGCTGAAATCGCCCCTGATGCGACCGCGGTCCTTGCTGGAGCCGGGATCGTTTTCGCAGTCCAGACCCCGGGCGCCGAGGAGCGTGCCCTGATACCGCGCGGCGCGTTGCTGGTATGCATCGCCGGCGCCTTCGCTGATCCTGATCTGGTGCCCAGCCTCGCGTCCGCCGGGATCGATACCGCGGCGATGGAGTTGCTGCCGCGGATCACCCGGGCACAGTCGATGGATGTTTTATCCAGCCAGGCGAATCTCGCTGGTTATCGCGCGGTCGTTGAGTCAGCCACTGCATTTCAGCGCAGCTTTCCTATGATGATGACCGCTGCCGGCACCGTCCCGCCCGCTCGGTTATTCGTGATCGGCGCCGGAGTGGCAGGGCTGCAGGCGATCGCGACCGCGCGGCGTCTGGGGGCGATCGTGTCAGCCACCGACGTCCGGCCCGCGGCGAAGGAAGAAATCAAGTCGCTCGGTGCGTCGTTCGTCGGTGTCGAGGACGCCGAAACCGCCGGTCAGACCGGCGCCTATGCCCGCGAAATGAGCGACGCTTTCCGCCAAAAGCAGGCGGAACTCATGGCCACGACCGTCGCAAAGAACGACATTATCATCTGCACCGCCCTAGTGATGGGCCGCCAGGCGCCCGTCATCGTCACCCAGCCAATGGTCGATAGCATGCGCGCCGGTAGCGTCATCATCGATCTGGCCGCCGAGGCCGGAGGCAACTGCGCCGCCACGGTTCCCGGCGAGAGCATCAGGACGCCGAACGGCGTGACCATCCTGGGATACAACAACTGGCCCGGTCGGATCCCTGTTGCCTCCTCGGCGCTGTATGCGCGCAACTTGCTGACCTTCCTGACCACGTTTTGGGACAAGGAGAGCGGGGCGCCCAAATTGCCGGAGACGGACGACATCGTCAAAGGCGTCATGCTGACTCGCGGCGGCGCCATCGTTCATCCTAATTTTCTGCCCCAACAGGCTGCCTGAGCGTCCGGAGGTCAACCCAAGATGAACCCGAACCAACTGGCGGACGAAGCTGCGCGCCTCGCTGATCAGGCGCTGACGCTATCCAATCACGCGCAAACGCTGATTGTTGGTGTGTCAGAAACCGTGGCGCCGGAGGTCAATCCATTCATCTTCCTGCTCGCCATTTTCCTCATGGCTTGCTTCGTCGGCTACTATGTCGTCTGGAACGTCACTCCCGCCCTACACTCGCCCCTGATGGCCGTCACCAACGCGATTTCATCGGTCATCATCGTGGGCGCGATGCTGGCGACCGGCCTGGCGACATCGGATTGGGCGATGGTGTTCGGCTTCATCGCGGTGACATTGGCATCGGTGAACATCTTCGGCGGCTTTCTGGTGACGCATCGCATGCTCTCGATGTTCAAGAAAAAGCAATAAGGCCGCATCGATGTCCGCTAGCCTGACGTCCCTCGCTTATCTGGTCGCCGCCGTCCTGTTCATCATGGCGCTCCGCGGCCTGTCCTCTCCGGTCACGTCCCGGGAGGGTAACCGCTACGGCATGATCGGCATGGCCATCGCCGTAGTCGCGACACTGTTGCACCACGGCTTCGGCGGCTGGGCATATCTGCTGATCCTGTTCGGCATCCTGATCGGCGGCGGCATCGGCGTCGCTGTTGCACTGCGCATCCAGATGACGGCGTTGCCGCAGTTGGTCGCGGCGTTCCACTCGCTCGTCGGCTTAGCGGCGGTTTTCGTTGCGGCGGCCGCGCTGAATGCGCCGGAGGCGTTCAACATAGGCATTCCGGGCGCGATCCACACCCAGAGCCTTGTCGAGATGTCGGTAGGCCTGGCGATCGGTGCGGTCACCTTCTCAGGCAGTCTGATTGCGTTCGCAAAATTACAGGCGCTGATGAGCGGTTCGCCGATTACCTTTCCGGGCCAGCACTGGCTGAACCTGGGTCTGGCGATCGTGTTGCTGCTGCTGGTGATCGGGTTCGTGGCTTCGGGCGGCAACCAGGTGCTGTTCTGGCTGATCGCGTTCCTGGCGCTGGGTATCGGCTTCCTCATTATCATTCCGATCGGCGGCGCCGACATGCCGGTCGTGGTGTCGATGCTGAACAGCTACTCTGGCTGGGCGGCGGCGGGCATTGGTTTTACCATCCAGAATCTGGCGCTGATCATTACCGGCTCGCTGGTCGGCGCGTCGGGTGCGATCCTGTCCTACATCATGTGCAAGGGAATGAACCGCAGCATCATCAATGTGCTGCTGGGTGGCTTCGGTACAGACAGCGGCGGCGCGGCGGCGCGCGGACCGGCCGGCGATCGGACGGTTCGCTCCGGCAACGCCGAGGATGCGGCGTTCATCATGAAGAACGCCTCGAAGGTGATCATCGTGCCAGGCTACGGCATGGCGGTCGCCCAGGCGCAGCACGCGCTCCGGGAAATGGCGGACACGCTCAAGAGGGAAGGGGTGGAGGTTAAGTACGCCATCCATCCCGTCGCCGGCCGCATGCCGGGGCATATGAACGTGCTGCTGGCCGAGGCGAACGTGCCGTATGATGAGGTCTTCGAACTCGAGGAGATCAACAACGAGTTCTCCACCGCCGACGTGGTCTATGTCATTGGCGCCAACGACGTGACCAACCCGGCGGCGAAGACCGATCCGTCCTCGGCGATCTACGGGATGCCGATCCTGGACGTGGAGAAGGCGCGCACCGTGTTGTTCGTGAAACGGTCAATGGCTTCCGGTTATGCTGGTGTGGATAACGAACTGTTCTTCCGGCCGAACACGATGATGCTGTTTGGTGATGCGAAGAAAATGACGGAAGAGATCGTTCAGGCGCTGGGTCACTAAGGGGGCCGACGTTCTCGCTCCTCCGGGGTGCGCTTCGGGGATCTGATGAGTGCGGCTCGTTTCCGCGAAAAACGCCTCGGCCATGGGATTGTCCTATGGAGTGGATTGACAACCCGCGGTGCTTCGCCGGTTAGTAGACGGCATGACAACCTAAGGGTGGGCGGTGGTGAAAGCGGAAGCGATAGGACTATCGGCGTCGCGGTTGGCGCGCCTGGATGAGGTTATGAAACGTCGCTACGTCGATAGCGGCCGTCTGCCTGGTCTGCTGACCATGGTCTATCGGCGTGGCGTGCTCGCCCATGTCGGCATGTCGGGGCACATGGACCTCGAGCGCGGAAAGCCCATGCGTGAGAATGCAATCTTCCGCATCTATTCCATGACCAAGCCCATTACGGCGGTGGCGCTGATGATGCTGGCCGAGGAAGGCCTGATCGGATTGGACGACGATGTGGCCACTCACATTCCGTCGTGGAGGAACCTGGGGGTCTACGCTACCGGCCTACCGAGCCTGCCTCCGACGTCGGCGCCGAGCTTCCTGACGACGCCCGTCGCGCGGCCGATGAAAGTCGTCGACTTGGTCACGCATACCTCCGGCCTGACCTACGGGTTCATGAACCGTACCAGCGTCGACCGAGCCTACCGTGATGCGCGCATTGCCGAGTTCAATGCCGAAGGCGGTCTCGATGCCATGATCGACCAACTTGCGACGTTGCCGCTGGACTTTTCCCCAGGCACAGCCTGGAACTACTCGGTCTCGATCGACGTGATGGGCTACCTCGTGCAGAAGCTCAGCGGGATGAGTTTCGGCGAATTCTTGCGCAAGCGGTTGTTCGAGCCGCTGGGCATGGTGGATACCGCGTTCTGGTGTCCATCGGAAAAGCGTGACCGCTTCGCGTCTTGTTACCAGCCGGACGGGGCGGGCGGGATCAAGCTGCAGGACGATGCTGGCAACAGCACCTATGCCGCGCCACCCAAATTGGAATCCGGCGGTGGCGGGCTGGTCTCGACCGCGCACGATTACATGCGGTTTTGCCGGATGATGTTACACGGAGGGACGCTGGACGGGGTGCAAATCCTAAGTCCGAAGACGGTTGCCTTATTCAGCCTGAACCATCTGCCCGAGAACAAAGAGTTGGCAGACATGGCGCCCCCCGGGCTGTTCAGTGAGGCTGGCTATTCGGGCATCGGCTTTTCCATCGGCTGTGGCGTGAACATCAACGTTGCCAGGACACGCCTGCCGGGCACACTAGGCGAGTTCTTCTGGGGCGGCGCTGCCTCTACCGCCTTCTGGATCGACCCCAAGGAAGAACTTGCGGTGGTGTTCATGACGCAGGTCCTGTTCAGCGACGCCCGGCTGACGCTCCGCCGCGATCTGCGCACACTCGTTTACTCGGCGATGACGGAGTCGTTCGCGTAATCTTCGCGCTGCACTTATCCCGACGCTCGGGGCGTGAGCGTCGGGATCGGATCGCTAGTGGTCCGATCCCGACAGAAGCATCCTTGCGGTCGGGTGAATCGGCCCGCCAAAACAAGGGCTGGTGGCTAGAATCCGACGACCGTATCCGTCGGATTTTATCCACTAGGTGACAGGATCCAGCACGACTACGGGGATCTCACGGCCTGCCGCCTTAATCTTATAGTCAGCGTAGGGTGGGAAGAATTTGACCGCCTGCTCCCAAAGCTGCGTCCGTTCGGCGCCAGCGGCTGTTCGCGCCCGCGCTCTCATCTTCGCGGTTCCGACCTGGACTTCAACCTCCGGATTGGCGAGGATGTTACGATACCAGCCGGGGTGCTCGGGCGCGCCACCCTTCGACGCGATCACGAAATAACTGTTGCCGGTCTGCCCGTAAAACAGCGGGAACAGATACTTTTCCCCTGACTTACGTCCGGTCGTGGTCAACAGCAACGACGGGACGGTGATCTCGGGCGCGCCAGGCCGGTCGAGTGTGTAAATATGCCCATCGGTGCCGCCGCTCGACAGGTAGCGTTCTGTATGGTCCTTCATCCATTGCGGCAGGTTGGGTGCAAGTTTGGCCTCGGCCATCGCTGTGTCTCCTGGTGTTTCCGTCGAACGGTAATGCCCTTCCAGAGCGGCGGCGAGGACAAAAATGCTCGGGGCGTTGGATTAGAGGTTCGCTGTTGAGCGCGAACCCCTGATGAAGACTTTATCTTTGGGGTTTCAGTGGCCTGCTAATCACCTGCGTCCGCCGCATGATGCAGCGAACTTTGGGATAGCATACTGGAACGACCCGCGGGGCGGCAACTGGAAGCGTCCGTCCGCTCGATTGTGCCGGTTTTGATTTTCATGTCGGCCTGGTCGAAGGCCGCATAGATTTCGTCAACAAGGTGCGCCGCTCGCTCTTTGCGGTTGGCTTGCAGCTCGAGCATAGCAAGCGACACCAATACGTGAGGGGGCTCGTCGCTGACTTCGCCGGTAATAGTGGCGGAAATCTGATAGGGATCGGCGGTCACCTCGGTGAGCTGCGGCCGGATGGTCCTGCCGACGACACGGGCTCCTTCCCAGACCTCGATGGCGCTACATTTGGCGGGAAGATCTCGAGCTTGGGCGATGGCGTCGCCGTCATCGAGACATTCCATCAGGTGGAACGCGAAGATGCGGTCGTCATCATCCAGGAAGAAAGCCCGATAAAGCATATGGAGATCTTTCGGCCCCGCGATTTGACCGATATAAGAATAATACGGAGATAAGATGGTTGGCAATCGATTTCCGTGCGATATTCGGAATATCCCACTCCGCAGGCGAAGTTTCTGTCGAACTCACATCCAAAAGAGGCATTTGAGAACGTAACAACCATCATAGGTAGATTATATGGCAGTTTACTCGCCAGGGATCATTGCAAAGCTGACCCCCGTTTGGCTCTGCCAGTTCGCAGGCTGCAACTCAGAACGCGGAAGCACAGCACACGAGCGGCGCCGCAGTCCCATGCGGAAACGCAACGAGGCTCCGACAGCGAACGACAACTACATTGGGCCGAACTGCCGCAAACGGGGGGCAAGCTCAAGGCAGGCAAGCGCAACTGCGTCGCGCAAGATTACCGCTTCGGCGAAGGCTTGCGCTCGTTCTCCCGGTGGTTCGCCGTTTCAGCCGCATGACGGTCGGATGTGGGGGTTCCCGTGGGTTGTTCCTGGATGTCCCGCTGATCGGAGGATCTGTCCGGCTGGTCAGACCCAGTGATGCCGGAATTGGCCGCGGGGTCGCTGGCCGGGAAACTCTCCTCCAACGTCTCATCGTGGGTGCGTTCAGCGCGCGTCTTGCTCGACATGGCGATTCCTTTTCCGCCGGCACCGGTGCCGGGTTATTAGCTCGAACGCCCGGGGAAACAGACGGTTGCGGCTGCTGCGATCTCGCGGCTTGACCGTCTGATATAGGCGACAGCGGGGCTCCCGCGGGGCGGCCGGTGGTGAGTTTCTAGGTGGATATAGCGAATTGTCAGCCTTACTCGCCGCTACGCCGAGCAGCGCGAGACCCTTCGTGGTCGCCGGCTCGCTGCATCCGACGTAACCACGCGTGATACAAGCCCAGTCCTTTATTGCAACGGATTAGGTCGATAACTTGGTGAGACGGTCTGGCGGGTGAAATTTTCGCAATGAGCCATCTCGAAATGCGATCGAGCACAACCGTTCAAGTATCTCGATCGAGGGGTGGACTTGGTCAGCGCCAAAAGCAGGAGTATCGGTCTTCAAATACATGATCCAGGATCAGGCCGATCGGTCCGTGGACGCCGAAGAGGATCAGCAGCAGCCACCCGGTGACCATTGGCGGCAGCACCATCGGCAGATGCCCAGCGCGTTCAATAGCGTCCGGCCGGGAAAGCGACACCGGGTCAACACCCAGGCCGCCAGGACCGCCAGTGGCAAGCCAAATCCGACCGCCCTCGCCGCCACCGATAGTGTGAGTCAGACGGCTTCCCATCGTTCCGCAGAGAGTAACAAGT
>CAWHWH010000045.1:0-91912 GCA_963832865.1 uncultured Pseudomonadota bacterium | reverse complement strand
GAACGCCTCGATCGTCTGGCATCATGCAGCGCGCTGGCTGTCGTTGATCTCGCCCAGATACAGCACGTGCCGCTGCACCGTCCGGCCGCCGGACACCCGGCGGTTCTCGACGCAGCTCCAATAACCATGCTCCTTGCCGTCCTTGCGGCGAAGCTTGTGGCGCAAAAACATAACGCCAGCCCTTCAAAGCCGCTGGCCGTGTCGCAAGGGGGTTGGTCGGCACCGCACCCGGTTTTACTCCGTTCCTGCCGCCTGATCGGCGATACTCCTGGCCTCACTGCTACCCCGAGGGAGCAAAATTTCCCTAACCCAGGTCGAGTTGCGAAAGTCGGGCTAGTGAGTGTCTGTAGGCAAGCAATCAAAGTTACGGCGTCAAAGGGCTGAGCGTCTTGATCTTCTTCGGTAAGTCAGCTGTCGACCAGCCCCCGCCCAACGCCTCGATCAGCGCCACGCTCGCCACCAGCCGGCTCTGCTGTACCGACAGGGCCGTTTGCTGGTTGGATAGCAACAGCGTCTGCTCGGTAATCACGCTGGTATAGGCCACTGTCCCCGCACGGTATGCATTCAGCGTCGCATCGACCGCTCGTTGTGTGGAGTTCACTGCGATGGCTTCCGCCTTAGCTTGCTGCTGTAGGATACGCAGGTTCGACAGCGCGTCCTCCACCTGTTGGAACGCGGTCAGGACGGTCTGGCGGTAGCTCGCCACCGACGCGTCATAGGTCGCCCGAGCGGCGGCGACGGTGGCGGGACGCAAGCCGCCGTTGAACACGGTTTCGGTCCCGATCGCACCCAGAGACCAGAACTGATTGCTAAGTCTGATCAATTGCCCCAGTGGGTAGCCGGCGTACTCGCCTAGCGCCGACAACGAGATATCGGGGTAATAAGCCGCAACCTGCACGCCGATCAGCGCGTTTTCCTGCTGCATCGCCCGCTCCGCGGCCGCGATATCGGGACGGCGTTCCAGCAAGCTGGACGGCAGACCCGGAGGCATCAGCGGGACATTTGCGGCCAAAGGCGCCGGCGAGATGGTCAGTTCCGCCGGCGGGTGACCGGTCAGGACCGCGATCGCGTGCTCGAATTGCTGGCGTTGCACACCCACGGCAACCAACTGCGCCTCGGTCGATTGCAGTTGTGCCAGTGCGGTCACGTAGTCGATGCTGGACGACGTGCCGGCACGATACTGGTTTTCCGTGATCCGCAGTGCGCGCCGGTAGGCATCTACCGTGTCGGTCAGCAGTTGGCTCAATGAATCCTCGGCTCGGAGGTCGAAGTAGTCGGTGGCCAGGGTCGCCTGTGCCGACAGCTTGGCACTCGCCAGATCGGCCGCGCTGACCTGAGCGGCCGCGGCACTGCTCTCCACCTGACGGCGGATGCGGCCCCAGACGTCCAAGTCCCACGAGACGGTTCCGCTGATCGAGTATTGCGTGCCGCTGCGCCCGCTGCCGCCAGTCGAGGAACCCGACGACAGAGACGAAATTCGGCCGTTGATGCCGCCGCTGCCGTTTCGTGTCACACCAGGACTCAGAGCAACCGTGGGAAACAAACCGGCACGCGCCTCGGCCACCAGGGCGACGGCATTCTGATACTGCGCTTCGAACTGCTTCACGGTCTGGTTCGACACCTCGACCATGCGCTCAAGCCGATCGAGTTCCCGGTCGTGGTAGACCGACCACCAGGTGCCCTTGTCTACGGTGTCTGCCGGCTGGCTGATTTTCCAGCCTGTGAGTTCCTTGAAGGCGACCGGTGCCGGTGCGTCAGGGCGCTGGTAATCCGGTCCGACCATGCATCCGGCCAGGACGAAGCAAACCCAGACGTGACGCATTACTCGGCAGCCTCCGGTGCAGCCAGACCGGGAAAGGCCCGACGCCATTGTCGTTTCGCAGCCAACCGGAAACGATCCAGATATAAATACACCACCGGCGTCGTATAGAGCGTCAACATCTGGCTCACCATCAGGCCGCCGACGATGGAAATCCCCAGCGGGCGACGCAACTCGCTACCATCACCGAAACTGAGTGCCAGAGGCAGGGCGCCCAGCATCGCCGCACTGGTTGTCATCATGATCGGGCGGAAGCGCATCATGCAGGCCTCGAAGATCGCCTCACGAGGGTCCAGACCGTGCGTCCGTTCGGCCTCCAGTGCGAAGTCGATCATCAGGATGGCGTTCTTTTTGACGATGCCGATCAGCAGGATCACGCCGATCGCCGCAATGATGCTGAATTCGGTGTCGAACAGCATCAGAGCGAGTATGGCGCCGATGCCGGCCGACGGTAGCGTCGACATGATGGTGATGGGGTGGATGTAGCTCTCGTAGAGCACGCCGAGCACGACGTAGACGGCACACAGGGCGGTGAACAGCAGCCATGGCATGGTGCTCAGCGATTGCTGGAAAGTCTTCGCCGCCCCCTGGAAAGAGCCGCGAACCGAGGCGGGCATGCCGATCTGCCGCATGGCCTGCTCGATCGCAACGGTTGCGTCGCTCAGGGCTTTGCCTGGTGCGAGATTGAAGGAGATCGTGGCGGCGACGAATGATCCCTGGTGGTTGACTGCCAGCGCCGTGTTGCCATCGCGAAAGTGGGCGAAAGCTGCCAACGGGATCATTGTTTCCTTGTTCGTGCTGACGGCGGGGGCTGATGACGCGACGCCCTTGCCGCTGTTTGCCAGCGCGTTCGTCGCCGCGTTGCGTGCGGAACTGGCGGCGATCGTCGCGGCGGTCGTTGTACCTGCGGTCTCGGAAGTAACGACCGTGCCCTCGACGGCGTTTGACTTCTCTACTCCCGAGGCCGGTCCACCTGCCGTGCTGACGTAGATATCCTGCAGCGTCTGGGGACTCCACCAGTAGCGAGGCGCGACCTCCATGATCACGTGATACTGGTTCTGCGCCTTGTAGATGGTCGAAACCTGGCGCTGCCCGAACGCGTCGTAGAGCGTGTTGTCAATTTCGGCGGCATTTACCCCCAGGCGGCTGGCACTCGCCCGGTCAATCACGACATCGGTTTCAAGACCATGCTGCTGGTCGTCCGAATTAACGTCCCGCAGCACCGGATCGTGTTCGAGCGCGGCGACCAGCTTGGGCGCCCATTGATAGAGATCCGCCGGGCTATCGGACTGCAGCGTGTATTGATACGCGGCGTTGGTTTGCCGGCCGCCTGTTGTGTTGAAGTCCTGGACCGGAACCAGATACAGCTTCGCACCTGGCACGCCCGAGAGCGCGTCACGCAGCCGGGTGGTAACCGTCTCGATGCCGTCACGCATCGCCCGCGGTTTGAGCGAAACGTAGACTGAACCCGCATTTGTTGCCCTGGCGCCGCCGTTGGCGCCGGTAAACCCGACCACCGTATCGACCGCAGGGTCAAGTTGCACGATATCGGAAATCTGCGTGAGCTTCTGCTCCATGGCCTGGAAAGAGATGCTCTGGTCGGCCTGCAGGCCGCCAGCCAGCCGCCCGTTGTCTTGCGACGGGAAAAATCCTTTCGGCACGACAACATACAATGCGATGTTGAGGCCTACGGTTACCAGCAGCACGAGGATCACGAGCAATGAGTGCCTCAGCGACCACGCCAGCGTTCGGCCGTAGAGCGTAACCGTCCGGTCGAACAGGGTTCGCCTCGCAGGCGTTTGGTGGCCGGTCGGCCGCAGCATCAGTGCGCACATCATTGGCGTGGTGGTCAGCGAGATGGCCAGCGACACCATGATCGCCATCGACAGCGTGACGGCAAATTCGCGGAACAGGCGGCCAACGATGCCACCCATCAGCAGGATCGGCAGGAACACCGCGATCAGTGAGATACTGATCGAAACGACGGTGAAGCCAACCTCCTTGGCACCCCGCAGGGCGGCCTGGGCGCGCGGCATTCCGTCCTCGACGTGTCGGGATATGTTTTCCAGCACGACGATCGCGTCGTCGACGACGAAGCCGGTCGCGACGGTCAGCGCCATCAACGATAGATTGTCGAGAGTGTATCCAAGCACATACATGGCGGCGAACGTTCCGGCGATAGAGACCGGCACAGCGACGGCGGGGATCAGCGTGGCGCGAGCGCTGGGCAGGAACAGAAAGACCACGCCCGTTACAAGACCGACAGCGACCAGCAACGTCATTTCGGTGTCGCGCAGACTGGAGCGGATCGTAATCGAGCGGTCCATGGTGGTGAGCAGGTCGATGTCCCTCGGCATGGACGCCAACAAATGCGGGATCGCCGCCTTCACGCTGTCCACGGCATCGATGATGTTGGCGCCGGGTTGGCGAAACACGACCGCCAGAACTGCCGGCTTGCCCTGCGAAATCCCGGCGTGTCGCAGGTTTTCGACGGAATCCAAGACGTCTGCCACGTCGGACAGCCGCACGGCGGAATTGTTACGATAAGCGATCACAAGTGATTTGTAATCTGCCGCACGGGTCGCCTGGTCATTGGTATAAAGCTGATAATGCAGCGATCCTGAGTCGATAGACCCTTTCGGGGTGTTGGCATTGGCCGACGCCAGCGCGGCCCGCACATCTTCAAGCCCGATACCGTATTTGAACAGCGCGGTCGGATTGAGCTCCACCCGCACGCCTGGAAGCGCCGCGCCACCGACGATGACCTGACCGACGCCACCAATCCTTGACAGTGTCTGCGACAGCACGCTCGCAGCGGCGTCGTACAACTGTCCAGCGGTCAGCGTCTGCGAGGTCAAGGCGAGGATAACGATTGGCGAGTCCGCCGGATTGACCTTCCAAAACGTCGGATTACTGCGCAGGGAGGTCGGCAGGTCTGCCCGGGCGGCGTTGATTGCCGCCTGCACATCGCGCGCCGCGCCATTGATGTCGCGACCCAGGCCGAACTGCAGCACGATCCGGACCGACTCTACCGAACTGATGGATGTCATCTCGGTCAAGTCGGCAATTTGGCCCAAATGGCGTTCCAGCGGCGCGGCGACGACGGATGCGACGGTGTCCGGGCTGGCGCCGGGCAACGTCGCCTGGACCGAGATCGTCGGGTAATCCACTTGCGGCAGCGGCGAGACCGGCAGCCTGAAGAACGCAAAGATCCCCGCCAGCGCGATGCCGATCGTCAGCAGCGCCGTCGCGACCGGACGCGCGATGAACGGCGCCGAGATATTCATTCCGCCTGGCGCACTTCCCGTTTCCCGCCGACAATATAGCCGGCCAAGCCGAAGCAGACGCGACACATTACTCGGCGGCCTTCGGCGTAGCCAAACCGGGAAAGGCACGATGCCATTGTCGTTTCGCGGACAGCCGGAAACGATCCAGATATAAATACACTACCGGCGTGGTGTAGAGCGTCAATACCTGGCTCACCATCAGGCCGCCGACGATGGAAATCCCCAGCGGGCGGCGCAACTCGCCGCCGTCACCGAAACTGAGTGCCAGGGGCAGTGCGCCCAGCATTGCCGCGGAGGTGGTCATCATGATGGGACGGAAGCGGATCAGACAGGCCTGATAGATGGCGTCGCGAGGGTCCATGTCGTGCGCGCGTTCGGCCTCCAGCGCGAAGTCAATCATTAGGATGGCATTCTTTTTGACGATGCCGATCAGCAGGATCACGCCGATCGCTGCAAGGATGCTGAACTCGGTACCGCACAGCAGCAGGGCCAGCAGCGCGCCGACCCCGGCGGAAGGCAGGGTCGAAATAATGGTGATCGGATGAATGTAGCTCTCGTAGAGGATGCCGAGGACGATGTAGATCGCGCCGAGTGCTGCGATGATCAACAGTGGGATGGTGCTTAGCGATTCCTGGAACGTCTGCGCGGTTCCCTGGAACGATCCGCGAATCGAAGTCGGCATACCGATCTCTCGCATCGCCCGTTCGACCGCCACGCTGGCGTCGCTGAGCGATTTTCCCGGAGCGAGATTGAACGAGATCGTGGTGGCGATGAATGGTCCCTGGTGGTTCACGGACAGCGGCGTGGTCCCCGGACCGAAGCTGGTGAACGCCGCCAGCGGGACCATCGTTTCCAGGCTGGTGCTGACGGACGGGGCCGAGGAAGCGGTGCTTTTGCCGGTCGCCGCCAACGCGTTGGTCGCGGCGTTACGGGAAGAGCTGGAGGCGATGCTGGCCGCAGTGGTCGTCGCGTTACTGCTGCTACTCGCAGCACTGCTTGACGTTGCGCTGCTGCTACTGCTGACAGAGCTGCCACTGTTGCTACCACTGCCACTACTACTCGCGGCGACGGTGCCGACGACCGCGTTGGTCGTTTGCGTCCCGCTGGCGGTGCCGCCGGTCGTGCTGACGTAGATGTCTCTCAAGGTTTGCGGGCTTTGCCAGTAGCGCGGCGCCACCTCCATGATCACGTGATACTGGTTCTGCGCGCTGTAGATGGTGGAAACCTGCCGTTGGCCGAAGGCGTCATACAGCGTGTTGTCGATCTCGGTCGCGTTGATGTCCATCCGGCTGGCCGTGGCCCGGTCGATCAGCACGTCGGTTTCCAGTCCCTTCTGCTGCTGGTCGGAGTTCACGTCGCGCAGCATCGGGTCATGCTCCAGCGCCGAGGTCAGCTTCGGCGCCCATTCATATAAATCGGCGCTGTTGTCGGCCTGCAGGGTGAACTGATAGGCCCCGTTGCTTTGCCGGCCGCCGATGCGCAGATCCTGGCCCGCGACGAGGTAAAGGCGAGCGCCGGGAACGACTGCGAGTTTACGGCGAAGGCCGGCCATGACGGTGTCGATGTTTGGGCGTTCCGACGAGCGGCTTCAGCGATACGTAGATTGACCCGGTGTTGGTCTGGCCGGCGGCGCCACCGCTGCCCTGGCCGGTAAAGCCGACCGCGTTGGCGACCGCCGGGTCCTGAGCCACGATGTCGGCCATCTGGGTCAGCTTCCTCTGCATCGCCTGGAAGGAAATACTCTGATCGGCCTGCATCCCGCCGATCAACAGGCCAGTGTCCTGCTGCGGGAACAGGCCTTTCGGGATGGTTGTGTACAGCACGCCGTTCAGCCCGATGGTGATCAGCAGGACCAGCATGATCAGCGCGGGATGCCGCAGCGCCCAGGCCAGCGTCCGCCCGTAGAGCGACTGCGCCCGATCGAACAAGGTTCGCTTTTTTGGCTGCTTCGGATCGGCGGGCTTGAGAAACAAGGCGCACATCATCGCCGTGGTCGTCAGTGAGATCGCCAGCGACACCATGATGGCCATCGACAGGGTGACCGCGAATTCCCGGAACAGGCGGCCGATGATGCCGCCCATCAGCAGGATCGGGAGGAACACCGCGATCAGCGAAAGGCTCATCGAGACGACGGTGAAACCGACCTCCTTGGCGCCCTTCAGGGCGGCCTCAAGGCGCGGCATACCTTCCTCGACATGGCGGGAGATGTTTTCCAGAACGACGATGGCGTCATCGACGACGAAGCCGGTGGAGACGGTCAGCGCCATCAGCGACAGATTGTCCAGGCTGTAGCCCAGCAGATACATCGCCCCGAAAGTCCCGATGATCGACACCGGCACGGCGACCGCCGGAATCAGGGTGGCGCGGACGTTGCGCAGGAACAGGAAGACCACGACGGTGACCAGGCCGACAGCGATCAGCAAGGTCATCTCAGTATCGTGCAGGCTGCCGCGGATCATCGAGGTGCGGTCGATCGCGACCGTCAGGTCCATGTCGCTCGGCATCGCCGCCATCAGTTGCGGGATGGCCGCCTTTACGCTGTCAACGGTCGAGATGATGTTGGCGCCGGGCTGGCGGAACAGGATGACGATGACCGCCGGCTTGCCATCGGACAGGCCGGCATTGCGCAGGTTCTCCACCGAGTCCTGAACTTCGGCCATATCGCTAAGGCGCACCGCGGACCCGTTGCGATAGGCGATGACCAGCGGCCGGTAGTCCGCTGCGTGCGTGGCCTGGTCGTTGGTGTAGAGTTGGTAGTGCACCTGGCCGCCTTCGATGGCGCCCTTCGGGCTATTGGCATTCGCCGATGCCAGCGCGGCGCGGACGTCCTCCAGCCCGATGCCGTATTTGAACAGCGCGTTGGGATTGAGCTCTACCCGAACGGCGGGCAGCGCGGCGCCGCCGATGATGACCTGCCCGATGCCCTGGATCTGCGAAAGTTTCTGCGACAGGACATTGGTGGCGGCGTCGTACATCTGTCCCCGGGTCAGGGTTCGCGAGGTCAGCGACAGGATCAGCACCGGCGAGTCGGCGGGGTTCACCTTGCGATAGGTCGGGTTGCTGCGCAGGCTGGTCGGGAGGTCGGCGCGCGCGGCGTTGATCGCGGCCTGCACGTCGCGCGCGGCGCCGTTGATGTCGCGGTCCAGGCCGAACTGCAGGACAATCCGAGCCTGGCCGACGGCACTGGTGGAGGTCATCTCGGTGACGTCGGCGATCTGCCCGAGATGACGCTCCAGCGGTTCGGCAACGCTGGTCGCGACGGTGTCGGGGCTGGCGCCCGGCAACTGCGCCTGCACCGAGATGGTGGGAAAGTCCACTTGCGGCAGCGGCGAGACCGGCAGCTTGAAGAACGCGAAGACGCCGGCCAGTGCGATGCCGATGGTCAACAGGGTGGTGGCCACGGGACGCGCGATGAAAGGCGCGGAAATGTTCATTCCGCCGGGCTCTCCTGCGGCTTGTTGCCGCGCAGGCGCGAGGCCAGGCGGTCGAACATCAGGTAGATGACCGGCGTGGTGAACAGGGTCAGCACCTGGCTGACCAACAGGCCGCCGACAATCGCCACGCCCAGCGGCCGACGCAGTTCCGATCCGGTGCCGCTGCCCAGCATCAGCGGCAGTGCGCCCAACAGGGCCGCCATGGTGGTCATCATGATCGGGCGGAAGCGCAGCAGGCAGGCCTGATGGATCGCCTCACGCGGCGGCCGGCCTTCCTCGCGTTCCGCCACCAGCGCGAAGTCGATCATCATGATGGCGTTTTTCTTGACGATGCCGATCAGCAGAATGATGCCGATGATGGCGATCACGTCGATGTCGTCGCCGGCGATCCACAGCGCCACCAGCGCGCCGGCGCCGGCCGAGGGCAGGGTCGAGATGATGGTGATCGGGATGGATGAAGCTCTCGTAGAGCACGCCGAGCACGATGTAGACGGTGACGATTGCCGCCAGCACCAGCAGCAATTCGTTGGACAAGGAGGCTTCCAGCGCGGACGCCGCGCCCTGGAACGCCGTGACGAAGCTGTTTGGCAGGGCGATGTCGGTTTCCGCCTGGCGGATCGCGGTGACGGCGTCGCCCAGCGAGTATCCCGGTGCGGTATCAAACGAAATCGTCGTCGCCGGGAACTGCGCCAGATGGCTGATCTGCAATGGCCCCGGCTTCTGCTCGACCTTGACAATGGCGCTGAGCGGCACCTGGCCGGTGGAGGAGGCGGCTGACGGCAGGTAGATCGCGTCCAATGAACCGAGGGAGGTTTGCAGCGACGGATCCGCCTCCATGATCACACGGTACTGGTTGGACTGCGTGTAGATGGTGGAGATGATGCGCTGGCCGAACAGGTCGTACAGCGCGTTGTCCACTGTGGCGGGAGTGATGCCGAAGCGGGCCGCGGTTGCCCGGTCGATCACCAGGTTGGCGGCCAGGCCCTGTTGCTGCAGGTCGCTGGCGACGTTGGCCAGGGCGGGCGAGGCGGCCAGTCGGGCTACGAGCTTCGGCACCCATTCGTTGAAGGCGGCCAGAGATGGGTTTTCCAGCACGAACTGGTATTGCGTGCGACTGATCGCGGCGTCGACCGACAAATCCTGCACCGGCTGGAGATAGAGCGATACGCCGGTGACCCCGGCGGTTTCCTGCTGCAGCCGCCGAGCGACACCGGTGGCGTTGAGGCTGCGATCATCCTTCGGTTTCAGGTTGATCAGGAAGCGGCCGCTGTTCAGCGTCATGTTGCTGCCGTCGACGCCAATGAACGAGCTCAGGCTAACGACGTCCGGATCCTTGAGGATTGCCGCCGCCAGCGCCTCCTGATGCTCCGCCATCGCCTTGAACGACGCGGTTTGACCCGTGACCGAAATGCCCTGGATGACCCCGGTATCCTGCACCGGGAAAAATCCCTTTGGCACGATGATGTAGAGCCACGCGGTGATGACCAGTGTCGCCAGTGCGACAAGAAGTGTAAGCGGCTGATGCGCCAGCACCACCTTCAGCGCTCGGTCATACTGTTTGATGACCCAGTTGAAGCCTTGGTCGGCTTTCACATCCCACTTGCTGCGGGCGGCCTCGGGGCGGTGGTGAAGCAGCTTGGCGCACATCATCGGCACCAGCGTCAGAGACACCACGGCGGAGATGATGATCGTCACGGACAGAGTGATGGCGAACTCGTGGAACAGCCGGCCGACGACATCGCCCATGAAAAGCAGCGGGATCAGCACCGCGATCAGCGATACCGTCAGGGATATGATGGTGAAGCCGATCTGGCCGCTGCCCTTCAGCGCCGCAGCGAGTGGTGCCTCGCCGGCCTCCACGTAGCGGGAGATGTTCTCGATCATCACGATCGCATCGTCCACGACGAAGCCGGTGGAGATGGTCAGCGCCATCAGCGACAGGTTGTCCAAGCTGAAACCGAACAGGTACATGACCGCCAGCGTGCCGACCAGCGACAGCGGCACCGACAGGCTGGGGATGATGGTCGCGGGGATGTTGCGCAGGAACAGGAAGATCACCAGCACGACCAGGATGACGGCCAGCCCGAGCTCAAACTCCACGTCGCTCACCGAGGCTCGGATGGTGACGGTCCGGTCGGTCAGAACCGCCACATCGATCGCTGCCGGCAGCGCGGTCTGCAGCCGCGGCAGCAGTTTCTTGATGTTGTCGACCACCTGAATGACGTTGGCACCTGGCTGGCGCTGAACGTTCAGGATCACCGCGGGTGCCTTGTTGGCCCAAGCCTGGAGCTTGCTGTTCTCGGCGCCGTTGACGACGGTGGCGACGTCCTTCAGCCGCACCGGCGCTCCGTTGCGATAGGCGATCACCAGATCGAGGTACTGTTGGGGATCAGCGATCTGGTCGTTGGCATTGATCGTCGTGGCCTGCGCCGGCCCGTCGAAATTGCCCTTCGGCGTGTTGACGTTGGCGTTGCCGAGTGTGGTGCGCAGATCGTCGATATTCAGCCCGTAGGCTGCCAGCGCCCGTGGGTTGATCTGCACCCGCACGGCCGGCCGCTGGCCGCCGCTGATGCTGACGAGGCCGACCCCCGGCTGCTGGGAGATCTTCTGCGCCAGCCGCGTGTCGGCGATGTCCTCCACCTGCGTCAGGGGAAGCGTCTTGGAGGTGAGCGCCAGCGTCAGGATCGGCGCATCCGCCGGGTTGACCTTGGCATAAATTGGCGGCGCCGGCAGATCCGAGGGAAGCAGATTACCGGCCGCATTGATCGCCGCCTGCACCTCTTGCTCCGCGACATCGAGGCTGACATCGAGGGTGAACTGCAAGGTGATCATCGACGCGCCGGCGGAGCTGGTCGAGAACATCTGGTTCAGGCTGGGCATCTGCCCGAACTGCACTTCGAGCGGCGAGGTGACCGAGGAGGTCATTACCTCCGGACTGGCGCCAGGATAGAAGGTCTGCACCTGGATAGTAGGGTAATCGACCTCGGGCAGGGCAGAGATCGGCAGGAAGCGGTAGGCGACGATGCCGACCATCAGGATCGCCGCCATCAGCAGCGTGGTCGCGACGGGACGCAGGATGAAAAGGGCTGAGGGGCTCATGCGGTGGGATCAATCCGCGCGATTGCGCCGTGATTGGCGCGCGTCGCATCGGACGCTGAACGCCGAGCGTGACGACCGAGCAGTTCCATCATTGTGTCGCGGGTTGGCGGTGATGCTCGTGCTGCGCCTTGGGATCCGCCGCCTGACCCTGAACCGGTGGCACGCCTTGACCCGGTGGCACGCCCTGACCCGGTGGCACGCCCTGAGCGGCTGACGCACCCTGAACCGGTGGCACGCCCTTTTGGGCGCCTGCGGCCGGTAGTGTCACCACAGCGCCGTCGCGCAGGCGATCCGTGCCATCCGTCACCACCCGGTCGCCGGGGTTCAGGCCGGACAGCACCGCCTCAAAGTTTCCGTCGGTCGGACCCACCTTGATCGGCCGCACGGACACCGTGTTGTCGGCATTGATGAGGTAAACGAATGTCCCGGGTTCCCCGTGCTGCACGGCAGGAACCGGGACCCGAACGGCATCCTGCATTGTGCTCACCAGCAAGCGCGCATTCACGAACTGGTTGGGGTAGAGCATCTCGTCAGGGTTCGCGAACATCGCCCGCAGGTTGAGTGTCCCGGTGGTGGTGCTGATCTGACTGTCCAGTGCTCCCAAAGTGCCGGTCGCCAGCAGTTTGGTGTTTGAGCGGTCCCAGGCCTCGACAGGTAACGTCGCGCCCGCCCGCAGACGCTGAATGATATCCGGCAAGTTATCTTCAGGCACCGCGAAAATCACCGAAATGGGCTGGATCTGGGCGATGACGACCAGTCCGGTGGTGCTGGAGGTCTGGACGTAGTTTCCTTGATCGACCAGGCGCAGCCCGACCTGTCCGTCGAGCGGCGAGACGATGTGGCAATAGGCCAGATTGACCTTGGCGGCGTCGACCGCGCCCTGATCGGTCTGCACCGTGCCGGTGTACTGCTGTACCAGGAAGCGTTGGTCATCCAGTTGCTGCTGGGCGATCGAATCCTGCCGTCCGAGGGTCTGGTAGCGTTTCAGGTCGGACTGCGCCTGTGCCAGGAGGCCCTGATCGTG
This sequence comes from uncultured Pseudomonadota bacterium, assembly GCA_963832865.1. Classification (GTDB taxonomy): domain Bacteria; phylum Pseudomonadota; class Alphaproteobacteria; order Acetobacterales; family Acetobacteraceae; genus Rhodopila. Next base: position 79,249 of record CAWHWH010000045.1, on the reverse strand, counting down.
CGCCAGCGTGCCCTGCGCCTGTTCCAACGCTGCGACGTAAGGCCGAGGGTCGATCTGCGCCAGGAAGTCGCCCTTCTTGACCAACTGGCCTTCCTGGAAGCCGATCTCCTGGAGCTGGCCATTGATTTGAGTCTGCACTGTTACCGTGTCGAGCGATGTCACGGTTCCGAGCTGGTTCAGGACGATGCGAACGTCGCCCTTGTCGATGGTGGCAAAGCCGACTGGCTGCGGGGCGCCTTGTGCGCTGCGTCCCGCCGGGGCGCTTTTCGGCGTCTGTGGGGTCTGGTGCTGGGTCCAGAGATACCAGCCGCCACCGGCCAGACCGGTGGCGATGAGGCCTATCAGGATCCAGAAGCCGGTCCGTGAACGAGACGGCACCGGCGACGTCCGCGACACAGGATCGGGCGCAATGCGTGGGTCCGACCTGTCAACACGTTCGTCCATCGGCAATCACATCCTTCGTCGGTTGGGGGCTGTCGACAACCGCCTTCCGGATAAAGCACCAGTTGTGACGCGAACAAGCCACGACCCCGGTAAGTTACGCAAACTTTGTGTTTGTTACATGAGGACACGCTGCTTCGAATCGTCAGTGGTCGCTATATCGTGTCGCCGGCGTCTTCGGCGAGGCTTTACCTCTCGTTCGCAGCCCCAACGGGCTGCGAACAAACCGCGCGGGCTCGGAATGCGGCGAGGATCGCGCGAGCGAGCGGCGACCGGCATAAGTCCGACACGTCGGGATCGAGGCGCCGGCGCCAGTTTGGGCGTTCCCTGTCGGTGCCGGGCAGGTTAATCGCGACTATCTCGCCAGCCAGGTCATCAGCCTGGACCAAAGCCAGCAAGGATGGTGTTGCGGAAACGAAAGCGTGGACGGCGACGGCGACGGCCGGTGGCATCGGCTGGGCGAGATCGACGTTCTCCTCGAGCAGACCTTCCGCCTGAAGCAGCGCGACCAGTTCGGCTTTCTCCGCTGCTCGGTTGTGTTCGGCCTCCGGATCATCGAGCAGCAGCAAAATACGCTTCTCGGCGATGTCGGCACCGTTCCACCATCCCGCTAAGGTCGCCAGGTCATGGGTGGAGACGCAAGCGGCGGCCAGGCGGCGCCATTTGGCGGGCGGACGAATATGGCCGTCTTGGCGTTCGAACCACAAGACCTTGTAGGAGAGGATGTTCGAGGCGGCCAATGCCTCCGACATGCCTTCGGGCACGGTTCCCAGGTCCTCACCCACGACCAGGCACTTCGCGCGCTGGCTCTGTAAGGCGACATGGGCGAGGAGGTCCTCCATTGGATAGGTCACGTAGGCTCCATCGATCGCACCCGCGCCATCGGGGATGACGAACAGGCGGCGCAGACCCATGACGTGGTCGATCCGCAACGCCCCGGCATGGCGCATGTTGGCAACCAGCAGGCTGTTGAACGCGGAGAAGCCGTCGCCACGGATGGCGACTGGGTCCGGTGGGGGCAGCGACCAGATCTGGCCATGGAAGGAGAAGGGATCGGGAGGCGCTCCAACTGAGACGCCATGCATCAATGTGTCCTGGGCTGACCAAGCCTCCGCTCCGTCCGGCGCCGCTCCGACGGCGAGGTCCCGGTAGAATCCCAAAGACAACCCATGTTGGGCGGCAGACCGGGCTGCCGCAGCCAACTGGCGGTCAGCAAGGTTCTGCAAAAATGCATGGAACTGGACTGTTCTCTGGTGCTGGCGAGCGAACGCTGCCACCTTCGGGCTTTCTGGGTGGCGTAATTCGATGGGCCAGGCCAGCCAATGGGACGTGCCTAGAACCTCAGTGATCGTTTCGAAAATCGCGAAACGGCGGAGCGCATCCGGGATCGTATTCTGATCCGCTTGCGATGAAGGCAGCATCCAGGATGGCACGTTTACGTTCCCACACGGCCGGATAGTCGACCGGCCCGGACGGCGAGGGAAGCTCAGCGCCGCCGGGGAAACCGGAGACGTCGATATAGATCGGATCCAGGAAGTGCCGGTCCGATGGTTGATACGGGCTCGCTCGGCTTCGGTCGTGCGGAAACAGTGCATGGAGCGGATTCAGGCCCACCATGGAGGCACCTGCGTGCGCGGCTTCTGCGGCGAACCGTGCCAGCGTGGTAAAGTCGCCGATGCCCTGATCACCGCGCGATCGCAGGGCATACAGATGCGCCGCAATGCCGAAGCGGCGCTCACCGGCTAACAGGTCGGGCGGCAGATAACAGGCCCTTGGGGCGACCGTCAGGTGGCAGAACCGTTCGGGCCGATCCTCGTTCAGTAGGCGATGCCGGCCGATCGGCTGAGGAGGCAAAACGACGTAGTCGCCCTGCGACGGGAAACGTTCGAGGCTGCCATCGTCGCGCAGCAGCGTGGCCCAGGCAGGACGAGGCTGGCCCAACCGAATTGGTATGGAAGCCTGCGTCCAGGCGGTGACCGCCGGTGGCAGTGGAGGTTCGATCGTGATGCGGGACAGGCTGTCGATCGTTTCGCCATGGGTCGCGGCGGGTAGCCGCATCGCCGCCAATAACGATTGTTTCGTGTCGGCGCCGACCTTGTGATAGCCGCCGTCCACATCCCACCAAATTGGCTGAATTCCCGCGAGGTCGGCCAGACGGTCGAGATCGGCATCGAAGTTGCTCGCCAACGCTCGTCCGGCGATCGAAACAGGACTTTCGCCGGTTCGTTCCATACCCTTCGTAGTGGCTGTAGCGATATTCTCACCCGAGTCAGTAATGATCGTCTCGGTCTCGGCTGCGAGGGTCGCCTCCTGGAATACCGTCACCGATCGTGGGGCGATCGTCAGGCCCTCTTGTGCCTCCGCGCTCTCCAGTACTCGCCGCCAGCTAAATCCCGGACGAGAGACCGGGAGTGCAATCTCCACAGGCACCGATGGGGCGTGAAAAATGAGCACGGCCCTGACATCGTCAGCGAATAATTCGGCGATAAGCGTGGCGCCAGGGTCGCGATTCCAGTTGATCCCCTGCCCGTCGGCGGCCAGCCAGGTTACGTCAGCAATCAGCGAGCCATCCACCGGCCGACCTTGCAACGACTGCCCTTTAAACAGAGGCGCCAATGTCCAGCGTAGGGCGATCACCGCAGCGGTGAATTTTATCAACCCGCCGTCAGCAGAGGGCCAATCTACCCAAGACCCGGCATTGTCTTGTGCGTAAGCATTGTTGTTGCCGTGTTGCGTCCGGCCAAGCTCGTCGCCCATCGACAACATCGGTGTGCCGCGCGACAGGAGCAGGGTCGCCAGCAGAGCGCGCGCGTCCCGCGACCGGGCCGCATTGATCGCAGGATCGGTCGACGGACCCTCGGAGCCGTTATTCCAGGACAGGTTGTTGTTCGATCCGTCGCGGTTGTCTTCGCCATTCGCATGGTTACGCTTCGCCGTGTACGATACGAGATCGCTGAGGGTAAAACCATCATGGGCGGTGATGTAGTTGATGCCGCGCGTGATCGGCCGCTCATGAAACACGTCGGCCGAGCCGGCGAAACGTGTGGTGAAGTCTCCTAGCATTCCGGGATCGCCGCGCCAAAAGCGGCGAACAGTATCACGGTAGCGGTCGTTCCACTCGCCCCATCGCGGTGGAAACCCTCCAAGCTGATACCCGCCGGCGCCAACGTCCCAAGGTTCGGCGATCATTACGCAGTGGGACAAGACCGGGTCCTGCTCGACCGCGGTCAGGAACGGAGCGTTTCGGTCGAACCCGGTTTCCCGGCGCCCAAGCGTTACCGCCAAGTCCAGCCGAAATCCATCGATACCGCCGTACAACGCCCAAGCCCGCAGCGCATCCATCCCCAGGCGTAGCGCTATGGGACGGTCCATAGCCAAAACATTGCCGCAGCCGGCATCATTGACATAAAGCGACCGGTCACTGGCCAGCCGGTAGTATCCGGCATTGTCCAGCCCACGCAGCGACAGCGTGGGGCCAAGCTCGTCGCTCTCCCCGGAGTGATTTAGCACAACATCCAGGATGACACTCAGACCAGCCGCGTGAAGCGCGTCGACGGCGGCACGCACCTCTGCCCATCCGCCGGGGGCTAGCCTGGGATCGGGAGCCAGGAAAGCAATTGGATTGTAGCCCCAGTAATTGGACAGATTGAGCGCCGGCAAGTGCCGCTCGTCGACCCATGCCGCGCTGGGCATCAGCTCCACTGTCGTGACGCCGAGGCGAGTCAGATGAGCGATACCGGCGGGATGACCTAGGGCCGCGAAAGTTCCTCGGATGGGCGGCGGAACGTCCGGATGGGTCATCGTGAACCCACGGACATGGATTTCGAAAATGATCTGGCGGTCCCAATCGAAAGCAGGGCGGTTCTGGACGGGTGCAGCGGAGGGCGCGCCGATAATCGCCTTCGGCATCAGTGCGGCGGTGTCTTCCGGGCGTGGGCCGTCGCGGTCGAACAACAGCGGATGCAGCCGGAACGGCCGGTCGACGGTTGTGGCCCAGGGGTCTACCAGCAGCTTTGACGGGTTGAACCGGTGGCCGTTGCCGGGATTCCAGGGACCGAAGGCGCGCAGCCCGTACCGTGAGCCCGCCGGCACCGCCGCCACGTGGCCGTGATGCACGGGCCCGGTCCGAGCGGGAAGGCGTATGCGGCTGGTTTCCACGTCGCTCGCATCGAACAGACAGATTGCGACGGCGTCCGCATCGGGGGCATGCACCGCGACGTCGATGCCGTCGCCGACGATGGTAACGCCCATGGTGTCAGGCGACCCCCGCTCGCCCGCTCCCTCGCCAGGCCCGGTTGGTTTCACGAGCGGTCCGCCAAGAGGGATTCGTACAGCGCGATGTAGCGGCGAGCGGGGCCACGCCAGGAGACGTCGGCGGCCATTCCGTTCCGCTGCATGTGCTCCCACGCCGGGCGATCGCGCCACAGCGCGGACAATCGGCCCAAAGCCGCCTGAAGGGCTTGGGACGTCGCTGGCCAGAATTGGATCCCTGTCGCGACGCCGGCGGCTAGCGCGGCCTCGTTGGCATCGATCACCGAATCGGCAAGGCCGCCGACTCGAGACACCACGGGAATCGAGCCGTAGTGCAGAGCGCAAAGCTGCGTCAATCCGCAGGGTTCGAAGCGGGAGGGCGCTAGGAGGGCGTCGCTACCCGCCTGGATAAGGTGAGCCAGCGCCTCATTGTAGCCTAGGACGCATCCTACCCCGCCGAGACGGGACCCGGCGGCGGCGACGAAGGCGTATTCGAGGTGAAGATCTCCAGACCCCAACAGGGCAAGCTGCATGCCGTCGGCAATCATGCCGTCGAGCCGGTTCAACAGTATATCCAATCCCTTTTGCGAGGTCAGGCGGCTGACGACACCGATCAGCAGCGCATCGGGCTTTTGGTCCAGTCCCAAGCGCTGCTGCAGTGCGGTCTTGTTGATGGCGCGTTGGTTTAGCTCGTCGCGCGAGAACCGGGCCGGGATGAGCGCATCGGTCGCTGGATTCCAGACCGCATCGTCGATGCCGTTCATGATGCCGGACAGCACCCCGGCCCGGTGCCGCAACACGCCGTCCAGGCCCATGCCGTTCTCCAGCCCGGTGATCTCGTGCGCATAAGTGGGAGAGACGGTCGTCAGCCGGTCGGCGGAGGTCAGGCCGCCTTTCAGGAAATTGACATCGCCATGGTATTCTAACCCATCCAGCCCAAAAGCCGAATCGGGTAGGCCCAGCCGAGGAAACAGGCTTGCCGGATAGCGTCCCTGGAACGCGAGATTGTGCACAGTCAGCAGGGTAGCGGGCCGCACGCCGTCATGGAACCGGAGGTAGACCGCTGCCATCGCGGTCTGCCAGTCATGCGCATGAACGATGTCGAACGTCAGACCTGGGACCAGGCCGACCCCTAGCGCCCCCGCCACCGCGCCCAAGCCAGCGAAGCGGACCCCGTTATCGGGCCACTCGGCGCCGTCCGCGCCGACATACGGATTGCCGGCGCGTGCGAAAAGGTGAGGCGCGTCGACCACCAGTAGATCAAGCGCGGCAGCGGTGCCGCGAAGGACAGTCGCCGGACCGCCGAACAGGTCGGCGAATTCATACACCGCCTCGGCATCGGCGAGGGCGCTGAGCACGGCGGGATAGCCCGGCACTAAGGTGATGGTTTCCGTGCCGGCCGCCTCCAGGGCCGCTGGTAGGGCGCCTGTTACATCGCCTAGACCACCGGTCTTCACCAGCGGGAAAATTTCCGAGGCGACGGACAGCACACGGATCAAAGGTTAGGCGTCCAGGCGATCGATCATGGGTTGCGTGATAAGGCAAATCCCGCGTTCCGTACGGCGGAACCGTCGCGCGTCCTCCACCGCGTCCTCTCCCACCACAAGGCCCGGCGGTATTTTCACGCCTCTTTCCACGATTACATTCCGTAGCCTCGCACCGCGGCCGATATCGGCATCAGGCAGGATCACAGCCTGCTCGACACGCGAGAAGGAATGGGCATGCACTCCGGTGAATAGCAGCGACTGCCGAAGGAGGGCTCCTGAGACGATGCAGCCCCCTGATACCAGCGAGGAAATTGCCTCGCCGCGCCGGCCTACCTCCTCGTGCACAAATTTGGCTGGCGGTGTGATCTCGGCATAGGTCCAGATCGGCCAATCGCGGTCATACAGGTCGAGCTCCGGGATGATTGCCGTCAGGTCGATGTTGGACTCCCAGTATGCGTCCAACGTGCCGACATCGCGCCAATAGGCCTCCCGCTCGGCACCGGAGGTGACGCAGGAGCTTGTGAAGCGGTGGGCGACGGCCTTGCCGTGCTTCACTAAATACGGAATAATGTCTTTTCCAAAATCTCTCTGCGACGATTTGTCGGCTTCGTCGCGGTGGAGTTGCTCGATGAGGAACCGCGTGTTGAAGACATAGATCCCCATGCTGGCCAGGGCCATATTCGGGTTGTCGGGCATCGCCGGCGGATTTGCCGGCTTCTCAATGAAGGCGATGATGCGGTCGGCATCGTCGACATGCATCACTCCGAAGCCGGTCGCCTCCATCCGGGGGACCTCAATGCAGCCTACCGTTACATCTGCGCCTTGTTCGGCATGCTGCATGAGCATCCCAGCGTAGTCCATCTTATAGACGTGGTCGCCGGCCAGGACGACGATGTATTCGGGGTTATAGCCCTCGATTATGTCGATGTTCTGGTACAGCGCGTCGGCTGTACCTGCGTACCACGTGTCGCCGGACCGCTGGGAGGCCGGCAGAATGTCGAAGCCCTCATTCCGCTCCGGACGGAAAAAATTCCAGCCGCGTTGCAGATGCCGGATGAGGCTGTGCGCCTTGTATTGCGTGGCAACGCCGATTCGGCGAATGCCGGAGTTCAATGCGTTCGACAGTGCGAAATCGATAATCCGGCTCTTACCGCCGAAATATACCGCTGGCTTGGCCCGAACGTCCGTCAGTTCCAGCAATCGGGATCCGCGCCCACCCGCCAACACGTAGGCCATCGCGTCGCGGACGATCGGGGCGTTTAATCCGGGGCGCTGCGCCATCAATCTGTCTCCTCATTGCGCGGTTCTTGTTGACTTCCCACCGTAAGCCGGGGTTTTGAGAAAGACCAGAACACAGCCAGATCACACTATATCAAGGAACGGTGTGAAATTAGCCTGCCAGATAACGCATTCGTAGCTGCAGTCGTGGCCCTCCGCCAAGTTCCAATGGGCCGTTTAACGCCGCGATTTACCGGGAGTCGTTGATCTCAATGTTCGCCGATGTAGGCCGGCACGTTCCAGATCTGATCAGCATATTCGCGGATCGAGCGATCAGACGAGAACCACCCGACGTTAGCGGTATTCAGGATTGACGCCTGCCACCAGTCGTCCGGTCTGCGCCACCTATCGGCGATCCGCCGCTGCGCTGCAAAGTACTCGTCGAAATCAGCACAGACCAGGAAGTGATCATGATAACGCAGCGAGTTGACGAGACCTCGATACCTGCCCGGCTCATCAGGAGAGAAGACACCGTCCTGGACGCTGGATAACACTTCGGCCAGAACGGGGGATGCGGCGATGAGATCGCTTGCATCGATGCCGCTACGGCGGCGAGCCTCCACCTGGCCGGATGTCAGTCCGAAGACGAACATGTTGTCTTCACCCACACGCTCCAAGAGCTCGATATTGGCACCATCGAGCGTGCCGATCGTCAACGCGCCGTTCAGCGCAAATTTCATGTTACCGGTGCCGGACGCTTCCATGCCGGCGGTCGAGATTTGCTCGGAGACATCGGCCGCCGGAATAATAATCTCGGCCAGGCTGACCGAGTAGTTGGGTAGGAAGACAATCTTCAGGACGTTGCGGACGGTAGGGTCGCTGTTGATCACCTTTGCCACGTCATGGATCAGCTTGATGATCAATTTCGCCTGGTGATAGCTGGCGGCGGCCTTGCCGGCGAACAGCTTAACGCGCGGCGTCCAGTCGTCCATCGGACGAGCCCTGATCGCGTTGTACAGCGCGATCGATTCCAGAATGTTGAGAAGCTGGCGCTTGTATTCATGGATGCGTTTCACATGCACATCGAACAGCGCCGACGGATCAACGCGGATCTCCAGTTCTCGCCGGACCAGGTCCGATAACGCGAGCTTGTTGACGTATCGCGCAGCAGCGAAGCGCCTCTGGAAACTACGGTCGTTGGCGAACGGACGAATCCTGATCAGAGCGTTCTCGTTGTCCAGCACCTCCGGTCCTGCCGCATCGACCAGAAGGCGGGTCAGGCGAGGATTGGCCTCATGGAGCCAGCGGCGGAATGCAATACCATTAGTGACGTTGACGATGCGGTCCGGAAACAGGTTGTGCAAATCTCGGAACACGGTGTCTCGCATCAGGCCGGTGTGAAGCGCGGACACGCCGTTGACCCGGTGCGAGCCCAGGAACGCGAGATGGCTCATTCGTACGCGGCGGCCCTGGCTTTCGTCGATCATCGATACGTCGGACAGCAGCGAGTCGTTACTCGGGTTTTCGCGTCGAACGTTGCCGAGATGCAGAGCGTTGATCAGATAAATGATCTGCATGTGGCGCGGCAGCAGGCGCTCCATAAGCGGAACCGGCCAGACCTCAAGCGCCTCCGGCAGCAGGGTATGGTTGGTGTAGCTGAAGGTTGCCCTGGTCATCTCCCAGGCTTCTTCCCAGGGGATCTGATGAACATCAAGCAAGATGCGCATCATCTCGACCACGCCAATCGCAGGATGCGTGTCGTTAAGCTGGATTGAGGTCTTGTCCGCCAGGTTACCGATCTGACCGAACGCCTTTATATGTCGGCGCACGAGGTCTTGCAACGACGCCGAAACGAAGAAATACTCCTGCCGCAGCCGAAGTTCCTGCCCAGCTGGCGTTGCGTCAGAAGGATACAGCACCTTGGCTATCGACTCGGCCTTAACCTGTTCGGCCAGCGCCCCGGCATGGTCGCCGTGGTTGAACGCATCCAACCGAAGAGGGTCGGCGGATCGAGCCGACCACAGCCGCAATGTATTGACGCGCCGGCCGCGCCACCCGACGGAGGGTGTGTCGTAGGCGACTGCCTCGATGGTTTCCGCGGGGTGCCAGACGTGCCGCACCGCCGCTTCTGAGATCGGCACCGCCTCGATTGAGCCGCCGAAGCCGATCTGATAACACACTTCGGGCCGATGGAATTCCCAGGGATTGCCCAGGGCCAGCCAGTCCTCAGGAAATTCCTGCTGCCAGCCGTTCTTCATTACCTGGCGGAACAGCCCGTGTTCGTAACGGATGCCGTAGCCATGAGCCGGAATGTCCAGCGTGGCCATGCTCTCCATGTAACACGCCGCGAGCCGGCCCAGGCCGCCGTTGCCCAGCGCTGCGTCCGGTTCCAGAGCCCGCAGCCTGTCGAGATCGATTTCGAGGCCGGCCAGTGCGGCTCGCATGGTGTTTAGCGTGTTTAGATTGTTCAGATTGTCAAACAGCAGGCGACCGATCAGGAACTCCAGCGACATGTAATAAACTCGTTTGGAACCTTTCTGATACGCGGCGTCGATGCCGGCCAGCCAGCGGTCGACAATCTGGTCGCGCAACGCGTAAGCAGACGCCATCAGCCAATCGCGGTCCGTCGCGATCGACCTGCGCTTGCCGACTACGTAAGTGAGCTTTTCAAGGATCGCGGCTTGTAGCGCGGCCACGTCTTCGTCACTTCGCGCCGTGTCATGGGATTCCACATCGTCGACGAGATAGGCAGGTACGTCTCTTTCAAGCTCCACGCCGCTCAGCCTTTCCACGGTGTCTGTCGAAGGCACGAAAGCATGTTTCGGCCTTCGGCTTCAACCATCTGAGTGGAATGACGCCTCAATCGCCGGGATTATGAGCTGGCGTTGGACCATGAGCGCCGATCTTGGCCCAAAATTCTGGCATGTGCGCATTCCGGTAGCGGTTATTTGGTTCGAAGACGCTCGTGCGGACGAAGTCTGAGCGATTGTTTCCTCGTAAGAGGCCCACGCCAGGCCGATCGGGAATTCCGACGCATCATTCTTTTGGAGATCGAGATAAAGGCGCTACTGCGTTAGCTGGGTGTTGAGCTGAGGCTGGAGTCATATGAGCCGCAGATCCCAGGACGCGGCCACTGGGAGGCCAGGCGCGGACAACCGGCTCGCGCCATACGATCGTTGCGGCCACGGCAGCCATCAGGATGACCAATGTTAGGATCCACGCCGCGACGAGGCGGCTGGATCGGGGTGGTCGAAGACCTGTCGCCGCTAGCCGCTCCATCGCGGTCATCAGTGGGGGGGGCTCTTCCAGTTCTGCGTGGTAATTGAGCTCCTGTTCCGAGAGCGTGGCGGCCACCTTTTGCGATAATTCCTCGGCCTCCCCAACCGCCGTCCATTCGTCGCCGCAACGAGCACAACGAACCGTCTTGCGCGGCGCCAACCTAGACGCAGGCACCTCATATTCGGCAGCGCATTTCGGGCAGGCGATTCGCATGAAACGCATTATGAAACAGCGCGGTGAATATTGGAACGGAGGAGCGGCGATCGAGAACTGGGGTTCGCGGCGCGCGGCTTTTCAGAGGGCCGAACCAGGCCGTTGCTCGCGATGACAGCGGTCGGCGCAAACGGTAAACAGTCACCATGCTACAATTCGAGGCGGTCGGGTTGCGCTATGAGCGAAGCGGCGTTCGAGCGGGTGGGCCGACCGGCCCTGAGGTTTTGCATGATATCAGCTTTCGTATGGACGCAGGCGCGTTTCGCTGGCTGCTGGGTCCGTCCGGCTCGGGCAAGACCAGCTTGTTGCGCCTGCTTTACCTTGCGGTTCGCCCGAGCCGAGGGCGCCTCATTCTGCTGGGCACCGACGTCGGGGCGGCGCCAAGGCGGGCCTTGCCCTCGCTTCGCCGCCGAATCGGAGTGGTGTTTCAGGATTTTCGTCTGCTGCCCCAGCTTTCAGCATTTGACAACGTGGCGCTGCCGCTGCGCATTGCCGGGCGGCCGGAGGGACAAATCCGAGCGGATGTCGGGGAGCTACTGCGCTGGGTGGGGCTGTTAAGGCATCTGGAAGCGCACCCCGCAGAACTGTCCGGCGGCGAGCAGCAGCGAATTGCCATTGCGAGGGCAGTGATAACCCGGCCGGCGTTGCTACTGGCAGACGAGCCGACCGGTAACCTCGACGACGGCCAGGCGGAACGGCTGATGCAGTTGTTCAAGGAGATGAATCGCATCGGCACGACGGTGATTGTCGCCACGCACAATGAGTCGCTTGTCAGGCGCCATCCCGCGCCGGCATTGCATATCTTCAACGGCCGCTTGGCTGACAGTGAAGAAACGGGCCTATGAGATCGTTGCGTCCCTCAGGCTTTGATGAAATGGGGCTGCGGCGCGCGTTGTCCGACCGGATGCTGGTTCTCTTGGTCGCGGCCATGGCGTTCCTTGCGGCGCTTGCGCTGGCGGGTTGGTTTGGAACGGCAGCGCTGTCGCGGCATTGGCAACACGGGGCAGGGGCGTCGTTGACGGTACAGGTGCCCCGAGCAACGGAATCCTCGGCGAGGGGCGATCAGACGCGATTGGTAGCCGTGCTCGCTCTGCTGGATAGTAATCCCGTTGTTGCCTCGGCCCGCGCACTGTCGGATCATGAACTACGCGAGCTTCTAAAGCCTTGGCTGGGGCAGGGGGAGGAACAACTGGCGGTTCCGATTCCAGCGGTGGTCGCCGTCCGCCTAAAGGACGCCGCTGCCGACCTGGATCTGATCTCTCGGCGCTTAAGCGAAGCAGCGCCGGGAACGCTGGTCGAGGATCACGGACTCTGGATTAGCCGTCTGGCGGTCTTTGCCCGAAGCTTGCGGGCGTGCGCCGCTCTTGCGCTGCTGCTGGTCGCCGGCGTAGCGGCAGCGGTCATCGGGGTGGCGACTCGGGCCGGGCTTTCGACTCGGCGGGAGGCGATTGAGATCGTCCATGGCCTCGGGGCGACCGATCGCTATATAACGAGCCGATTTTCCGAGCGCGCGACATTTCTGGCGGCTGTCGGGTCGGCTGTCGGGACCATTGCAGCCCTCCCCATCCTGTTGACGCTGGCCCACATAGCCGCTCCCTTCTCAGGCGAAAACCACATTGAAGGCGACCAACTGGCAAACGCTCTTGGCGCGCTGCCGGTCCCGCTTTGGCTGGCGTTGCCAAGCGTGCCGGCCGGCGCCGCGGCAATCGGCTATGCCACGGCCTACGGGACGGTTCGCTGGTGGCTGCGGCGGCTGCCATGAGCCGCCGTTGGCAGTCCGCGTCGAGGTTGCTGATTGTGCTGGCAGCGGCAGCAGGTGCTTGCTGGGCTGGCGGTTTGATCTGGTTCGTGCACGCAACTCGCCTGTCGCCAGAAGCGCCTCCACGGCATACCGACGGGATCGTCGCTCTAACTGGTGGGGCGGGGCGGGTTGATTTGGCGCTGCATTTGCTTGCCACCGGTCGTGCGGACAGGTTGCTGCTCAGCGGCATCGGCGGCGGGACCGACCTCGCCACGCTCGGGCGCCTAGCAGGGATCGACACCGCGTCACTCGAGAGCCGAATCACTGTTGGGCGCTATGCTGCCTCGACCCGCGGCAACGGCATCGAAACGGCCGCGTGGGCCGAGCGAAATCGGATCGATTCGTTGATCGTGGTCACCGCCGCGTACCACATGCCCCGTGCGTTGACCGAATTGCGTCAGAATTTGCCGAATGTGCATCTTTTCCCGCTCCCGGTTGGTTCGGGTGGCGCCCCTGGAGCGGCGGAAAAAGGAGTCACCTTGCGACTGGAAGCGGCAGAGTACACAAAATATTTGCTTACCGCGTCAGGCTTGGCCGCGTGGCTTCCGCGCCGAGAGTCGGATGGGGTGTCAAGCGGGGGTGTGGGTGCCGGGGGATGATCTTACTGCGTTCGACTGTATTCAATATTCTCTTTTTCGCCATCAGCCTGGTCATGACGCTGCTGGCGACGGCCGTGCGCATTATCGCGCCCGAACGTGTCCTCGACGCGGCCATTCTTTGGGCCCGCTGCCTAGTAGTCTCCGTACGGATCGTCTGTGGCATCCGGCTAGACGTACGGGGGCTGGAGCACATTCCGCAGGGCGCGGCATTAATAGCCTCCCGCCACCAGTCAGCATTCGATACTTTCGTTTGGCTGACCTTGCTGCCACGTTGTTGCTACGTGTTCAAGCGGGAGTTAAGCCGTATACCCTTGTTTGGGCCGCTGATTGGTGCGGCGGGAATGATCGCCGTGGATCGCGATGGTGGTGGTAGCGCGATCCGAGAGTTGTTGCGTGAGGCGGATCGGGCGGTCCGGGAGCAGCGGCAGATGGTGATTTTTCCCGAAGGCACCCGTGGTGAGCCGGGCGCCCCGGTGGTCCTGCAGGCTGGCATCGCCGCGATGGCGTCCCATACTCGTCTGCCGGTGATCCCGGTCTCGACCGAACTCGGGGCTTTATTGGGGCCGCAAAGCTTTCCGCAAGCTGCCGGGAACGGTTCGTATTGTCGTCGGGCAGCCGATTCCACCGCAGATCGAACGAAAGGCGCTGATGCGAGCGCTGGAAGATGGCCTAGTCGCGATCGATCGCGAGAAGCCGGGCGGGGCAATCTAATCCTGTGGAGAAAGCTGTGCAGTGTTCTGAATGGCGGTTGTCGAGCTGCATGAGTTTCTAGCCATATCCGATTGAAAAATATTATATCTCTAAGAAATACGATCTGCTTGTGGCGACCTCTTATGGTTGGGGACAAAATTAATCAACTCGCCCAATGGTTGCATTGACCATCTGTGCTCAGTCGAAATAAGACGACTCGGATCGAGGTTTAAATGCGTGGAACAGAACCTGTAAGCCGAAGAAATATGGTGCGCCGCAATTTTTGGATAATCGCCGTCGCTATCCCATTGCTTATTCTTGCTGGCGACGTCGTTTATTGGCGAATTGCAGTCGAGCGTTTGCGTACCGTTTATCGAAATTGGATTAGCACCACGATCGACCAGGGTTGGGAGATCTCTTCGGGAGTGGCGGCGATTGGCGGCTGGCCCTGGGCGGCGACGGTCGCCATTCCCGAGTTCAAACTGCAGCACGCCGGTTCTGCGCTCCCCGGAAACCTTAAGATCGCAGCCGCGGGCGTCACGCTGTCAATATCTATGTTCAGGCCGGCGAACCTTCTGATTTCGATGTCCGGTCCGGTTCATCTTCGCGTCACTGACACGCCTGATCTGGTGCTCACCAGCGAGGAGGATTGGATTTCGGTGTCGTTGATGGGCGGGGATTCGCGCACGATCAACTTGCATGCAACGGGATTGCGCGTCGAGCCGGCGATGGCTGCCTGGCATGCGACCGCTGGTTTGGTAGACGCCCAGGCGAAGGTCGTTGATGAGGTCAAGACCCGGCGGTCAGAACCCGCAGCGTACTTCTCGGTCAGTGCCGAGGCGATCGCGCTGCCGACCCTGATGAAATGGCCGCTGGGTGGGAATATTTCGTCGCTGTCGCTGGACGGCGTGCTGAATGGACCATTGCCCGAGATTCGGGATGTTACCGGTTGGGCCGAAGCCTGGCGCGACGCCGGCGGGTCGTTGGCGATCAGCCATCTCGCGTTGGGGTGGGGGCCATTGGGCCTAACCTCCTCGGCAACGCTGGCGCTGGACGACCAGCTTCAGCCAATGGGCAGCGGCAGCGGGCGTATCGTAGGCTACGCGGCAACGCTAGATCGCTTGGCGGCGGCGGGGACGTTGACGAAATCCGCCGCGACTGCTGCTAAGGCGATGTTGTCGCTGATGGCGGGGCCCGGGGAGTCGGACGAGCCCTCTGCGGTAGATGTACCGCTGACGCTACAATATCGCACACTTTCTATGCGTCAAGTACCCCTGGTTCGGTTACCAGAACTCGACTGGCCCAGGCGATAGTGCTATATGATGATCATGCGATACGGGATCCAGAGCATTCGAATTAGCGGCCCGGCTGCCTAGCAGCCGGGGTTACTCCCGTTTTTTCGACCTTTGCCTGGAGATTGCTTTCGATGTACAGCGACACAACGCCGGAACAACCGTCAACCGTTTTCGTCCGTTTCCTCATAGATGCCGATCCCTCGCCTGGACTGCTCTCCCGCTTGCTGCAGCCTTATGCCAAGCGTGATTTGATCCCCGACCGCATGTGGTCACACCGAGCCGGCCATACGATCCATGTTGAGATCGCGATGGAGGCGATGCCGGTTGAGGTCGTACATCTCGTTGAGGGTAACCTGCGCCAAGTCGTTGGGGTGCGAAATGTATCGCGGGTCGCTCGATCCTGTCTGCGTCAGGTGGCCTAGTGGGGGCCGGATTCTACTCAGGTTTCCAACTTGCGCATGAAGTGTTGGCGCCGACCAGACTTCGAGTCAGTTGCAATCTCCGATGGGACGGATTTGAGACTGGGGGGCACTTAGTAGCTGCGTGGCAGGTCCAGTACGTGCTCGGCGAGGTATGACAGGATCAGGTTTGTGCTGATGGGGGCGACCTGATACAGGCGAGCTTCGCGGAACTTCCGCTCGATGTCATACTCCTCTGCGAAACCGAAGCCGCCGTGGGTCTGGATGCAAGCCTCACCGGCTGCCCATGACGCATCGGCCGCTAGCATTTTTGCCATGTTGGCTTCTTCCCCAGGAGTTTCGCCGGCAGCGAACTTTTCGCACCCGGCTTGAACCATAAGCTCGGCGGCGCGCATCTGCGCGTAGGCGCGAGCCAACGGAAACTGAATGCCCTGATTCTGGCCGATCGGACGGCCGAACACTTGGCGGTTCCGAGCGTAATCGGCCGCTTTGCGGAGGAACCACTTTGCGTCGCCGACGCACTCCGCGGCGATCAGCAATCGTTCGGCATTCATGCCGTCCAGGATGTAGCGGAAGCCGCGACCCTCAATGCCCACGAGGTTCTCGGCGGGGATAGACATGTTGTCGAAGAAAATCTCGGTAGTGTTATGGTTCATCATCGTGCGGATAGGGCGGATCGTCAGGCCATGGCCGAGGACGGCTCTCATATCCACGATGAAGGTCGAAAGGCCGTCCGTGCGTTTGGCCGTCTGATCCTTCGGTGTCGTGCGCGCCAGCAGCAACATCAGGTCGGAGTGTTCCGCTCGGCTGGTCCAGACCTTCTGGCCATTCACAATGTATTTGTCGCCCTCCTTTCGCGCGAAGGTCCGCAATGAAGTCGTGTCTGTCCCACTGGTTGGTTCGGTGACGCCGAACGCCTGCAGCCGAAGTTCGCCAGTCGCGATCTTTGGCAGGTAAGTCTTCTTTTGCTCGTCCGTGCCGTGACGCAGGATTGTGCCCATGATGTACATTTGGGCGTGGCACGCAGCGCCGTTGCACCCTTCGGCCTGCACAGTTTCCAGGATCGCCGCTGCGGCCGACAGGGGTAAACCCGCGCCCCCGTACTCCTCGGGGATTAATGCGCCGAGATAGCCGCCCTCGGTCAGCGCGCGCACGAAGTCGGTAGGGTAGCCGCGTTCCTGATCGAGCTTGCGCCAGTACTCGCCGGGGAATCGACTGCAGAGCTTGCGGACCTCCTCGCGGATTTCAGCGTGCGGGTCGGCGTGTAATGTTTCCTTCATGGCGGTCTCTCCGCGAGCGATCCTCACTGCTTATTGTGTTTCCCGTCGGTCTGGCAACTTGCACGGTACAGGGCCGCGTGACCGACGGGCGTGAATGTGCGCTTGCCGGATCGACGGGAAGTGCTTATCGGCGCTTGGAATGGCACTTCAAGGGATTGATCCAATGGCGGCAGACAGGCCGTTGGCGGCTTCGCCGTTTGCTCAGTTTCACGAGTGGATGACGGAAGCAGAAAAGTGGGAGCCAAACGATCCGAATGCGATGGTCGTCGCGACGGCGACGCCGAATGGCCATCCATCAGTGCGCACCATTCTTCTTAAGGGCGTCGATGACCGCGGATTCGTGTTCTACACGAACAAGGAGAGCCGCAAAGGAGGAGAACTGGCAATTAACCCCCCGGTGGCGCTGCTGTTCTACTGGAAGTCGTTGAAGCGGCAGATTCGGATCGAGGGCGTGGTCGAGCAGGTCACGGAGGCGGAGGCCGACGCCTACTTTGAGTCTCGTCCGCGGAACTCAAAGCTTGGCGCCTGGGCATCGCCGCAGTCGCGTCCGCTGGTCAATCGGACAGTTCTGGAGGAGCGGCTGGCGGAGATGGAGAAGCGCTATCCGGAGGCCATTCCTCGGCCCGACTATTGGTCGGGGTATCGGGTTTTGCCGGAAATGTTCGAGTTCTGGCAGGAAATGCCGTATCGTTTGCATGACCGGACGGTTTACCGTCGGTCGCCCGGCGGAGCGTGGGAGCAGAGTAAACTCTTCCCGTAGGGATGCGCCGCCGTTCGTGCTTGTAACGAAAACGCAAACCTGCATTGTTTGAACGCAGGACCAAGGGAAGGAGCTGACCATGGCAATACGCAAGCTTCTGCTGCCCCTGACCGGGACCGCGGCGGGCGAAGCGGCACTTGCGACGGCTTTAACAGTTGCTCGTCGGTGGGATGCGCACGTTCTGGCTTTACACGTTCGTGTGGACAGCCGGGACGTCGCTCCGTTAGCCGGTGAGGGACTGTCCGGCGCGATGATCGAGGAGATGATGTCCGCGACCGAGAAGGAAAGCAGCGATCGGGCACACGCCGTCCGGTCAATGTTCGAACGTTTCGTCGCGCGCCATAACGTTGTCGTTCAGGAAGCCCACTGGGGATCGGATCATGCGACCGCCAGTTTCGCGGCGGTAACTGGCCGGGAGGAGGACATCGTCGCGCAGCAAGCGCGGCTTGCTGACTTGACGGTTGTGCCGCATCCGGATGCCGGAGAGGACGTCTCGTCATCGGACGCCCTGCATGCGGTGTTGTTCGATTCTGGGCGCCCCGTGCTCATTTCACCGCAGCAATCGCCGGCGGACATTGGGACGCGTGTGTGCCTGGCGTGGAATGGCACGGCCGAATCGGCGTCCTCGGTGTTAGCTGCTCTGCCATGGATGCAACGCGCCGAGGGAGTCGCGATTCTATCTGCGGATGGCTATCAGAGACGCGGTCCCGGGGCACCGGATCTGGCGGCGTATCTCTCGCTCCACGGTGTGCATGCGGACATCGTCACCTTCAAATCGGTCGGCGGATCCGTGGGGGCAGGACTATTGTCCGCGGCTGCCAACTACGGCTGCGACTTATTGTCGATGGGGGCATACTCTCATTCGCGGTTGCGCCAATTGATCCTGGGCGGCGTGACCCGGCATGTACTGGAGCATGCGACCCTACCGGTAATGATGAACCGTTAGAACAGCTTTTCCTGAGGCCCGAGCTTAACGATCACTTCGGTCGGGTCGGAGAGATTGAGCATCGCACGGGCGCGCTCATCAAGCGTGTCGGGGTCGAGATGGCGCGCGCGCAAGCCGGACACCCGCGTCTCCCACCCGTCGCGCTCGGCTTTCGCGGCGGTCTGTTCGGCAACGACCTGCCGCAGAAGTTCCTGCCGCTGGGCGTAGGCCACGAGGCCGCGGTTGCCTTGGATGGCGTTCCAGCCAAAATAACCGGTAATGGTTAGAAAGATCGTGGGCGCGAGAAGAACGCGTCCCCGTCGCTTCAATTCTCGGCCGATTGACAACGCGTCCTCCATGATTCGCCCAGCAATCCTACTGCTAGGTGGGCATTTCGTGAACGAAAAAGTCCCTCGCCGCCGAATTGGTGGTCTTTCTCAGGTGAGGACTCTAATTGGGCTCCACACCATCATGGGTAGCGCGCCGTTCGGATCTATTGCAGTTCCGGCATCGGCCAGAGTGGCATGAATCAAGTTATGATTCACCTTTGAGCATCATTGCCTGCCGCTCAAATAACTCGCCTTCGCCATCCCGCGCCTTTTTGCGTTGCCGGTCTTGCTAACGCCAGGTGGCTCCCAATCACAGCGACGCGGCCTCTGCTTCATCCTGCGTTGACAGGATCTGGCGCCGAACGCATCGTCCGCCGCCTTTGGACCAGGAGACGATCGCGCGATGTCTCATCATGCGTTGCAACAATCTATCGAGGATACTTGGGAGCGGCGAGACACCCTATCCTCATCGACCAAGGGAGAAGCTCGGGAAGCGGTTGAGGCCGCGCTCGATGCTCTAGACAGTGGGGAAGTCCGAGTCGCGGAGAAAGGTGACGCCGGTTGGCAGGTCAATCAGTGGCTGAAGAAAGCGGTGCTGATGTCCTTCCGTTTGACAGATTCGGCGCCGATGGAAGGCCACGCTGGGGCGCCGGTGTGGGACAAGGTGCCGATGAAATTCGCTGGTTGGGGAGAGGATCGGTTCAAGCAAGCCGGATTTCGGGCGGTTCCCGGGGCAATAATCCGGAGATCGGCGTTTATCGCGCCGGGAGCGGTCTTGATGCCAAGCTTCGTCAATGTCGGCGCTCGAGTAGGTCGCAATACGATGGTGGATACCTGGGCGACAGTGGGAAGCTGCGCGCAAATCGGCGAGAGTTGTCATCTGTCGGGCGGTGTCGGCATTGGTGGCGTACTGGAGCCATTGCAAGCCAACCCGGTAATCATAGAGGATGATTGCTTCGTGGGCGCCAGGTCCGAAGTCGCGGAAGGTGTGGTTGTGGAACGCGGCAGCGTACTGTCCATGGGCGTTTTCATTGGGGCGTCCACCAAGATTATCGATCGGGCAACGGGTGAGATTTTCGTCGGCCGGGTGCCGGCCTACTCGGTGGTCGTGCCAGGTTCTTTGCCGGGCAGAACGCTGCCGGATGGGTCGCTAGGCCCGTCGCTATATTGTGCGGTCATCGTGAAGATCGTCGACGCTCAGACGCGGGCAAAAACATCCATCAACGAGTTGCTGAGAGATTGATGGCCGTAGAAGGGCCGGCCGCAGGGCTCTCCGATCCTCTGCCGCTGGCACAGTCGCTGATCCGCTGTGCCTCGGTGACGCCGGCCGATGGCGGCGCGCAGACTGTTCTATCCGACTCGCTCAGCGCGCTGGGGTTCGCGATCCATCGCCTCCGATATGGCGAGATCGAGAATATCTTTGCCCGTCTTGGTACGGGAAGCCCAAATATATGCTTCGCCGGGCACACCGACGTCGTGCCTGTTGGCGCTGCAAACTGGCGCAGCGATCCATTTGGCGGTGAGGTACGTGATGGAGTGCTTTATGGCCGTGGTGCGTGCGACATGAAAGGAGCGATTGCGGCATTTGTTGCGGGTGTCGCGCAGCATCTGGAACAGAGGTTGCCGAACGGCTCGCTCAGCTTCCTGATTACGGGCGATGAGGAAGGACCCGCGACCGATGGCACAGTGAAAGTGCTAGAGTGGATGCGGGCCAACAAACAGATTCCCGACTTCTGCTTAGTAGGGGAACCTACCTGCCGATTGAAGCTGGGCGATATGGTGAAGATCGGCCGGCGTGGCAGCGTCAATATGAAGATTGAGGTGCAAGGCACGCAAGGCCACGTCGCTTACCCGCATCGCGCAGATAACCCGGTCCATCGACTGATCCAGGTGCTGGATGCATTGACCTCGGCGCCGGTCGACGCCGGAACGGACTGGTTCGAGGCATCCTCGTTGCAGGTCACCAGTATCGATGTTGGCAATAGCGCGACGAACCTGATCCCGGCATCGGCACGCGCGGCTCTGAACATCCGGTTCAGTGACGAGCACAGCGGTGCATCGCTAACCGCCTGGGTGCGAGAGACGTTGTCGCGTTATGCGGAGCGTTTTGACCTGGAGTCCTCCATCAGCGGCGAGTCGTTCCTGACGAAACCCGGCCGGTGGGTGGACATGCTTCGCGGAGCGATCTTAAAGGCGACCGATATCGATCCGAAACTGGATACTGGCGGTGGTACATCTGACGCCCGCTTCATAGCGAATTACTGCCCCGTAGCAGAATTTGGTCTAGTCGGCGCGACGATGCATCAGGCGGACGAATGTGTCCCCGTTGCGGAATTGCGCGATCTGGCTCGGATTTACGGGGACATCGTCGCGGCGTTCCTGGCATGACCCGTGGTGTGGTTCCAAGGAAAAGCATCCTGGTAGGAATACTTCAGATCGCCCGGGGGCGCCCCGACGGGCTCGCGTGTTTCGGCTCCAGTACGCAGACGTTCCTGTCAAGCCTGGCGCCGCTGATTGCATTTCCCTTGGTCGGTGCGGTGTTGGGCGCATTTACCGATGGACCACGGCGAGCGCTGACAGATCTAGCGATGACGTTGTGCGCGCTGCTAACTCCGGCGGTCGTGTCGTACGAATTGGCGCGCATCTGGAAACGAGCAGATGAATGGCTTCGGTTCGCGACCGCCTTCAACTGGTGCGAGTGGATCTTGCCGGTTCTCGCCTGCCTGATCATGTTGCCGCTCGGCGTGGCGATCAGTCTGGGATTGACCGAGGACGTCGCGAGCCCTTTGCTGCTGGGATGCCTGGGAATATATGGCCTGTGGCTGCACTGGTTTCTGGCGCGTAACGCTCTGGCTTTGTCGCGTTTTCGTGCCGTCGTGTTGGTATTTTTGGTGAACCTCGGAACGGCCGCTGTTGTGCTAGGACCTCGCCTGCTGGTCCATGACGCCGGATGAGTTCTGTGTCCACGGTCGCATCTGGTCTGTCTGCGGCCTTGCGTCTGGCGGGCGGCCGGCCCGATGGCGTGGTGCTGATGCCGGCCGACCGCGTGAGCATTGTTCGCAGCTTCTGGGCGATCGCGCTGTGTCTACCATCAGTGGTTTGCCGGCTTCTGATGTCGTGGGCGGTTTCGGGCGTTCCCGACGATGCGCTCCATTCGGTCGGCAGAGAGGTGGTCGTCTTCGGGCTGGGATGGCTGATTTTTGTCGAAGTGACGCACCGGTTGGCGCCCCTGATTGGCCGGGCAGAGCGGTGGGGGCGGTTCATAGCGGTTTGGAACTGGTGCAACGTTGTCGAGGGTATACTCGTCGTCGTAGGAGCGATACCTGGCACACTTGGGGCGCCGGCCATTATTGGCCAGGCTTGCGAGTTGATTACGATCGGCTGGGCGCTCTGGATGGAGTGGTATGCGACGCGGCTGGCGTTTGGGGTGGGGCGGGTGACGGCCACCTGGCTGGTTCTGCTCGACCAATCGATCGGGATTTTCCTGGCATCGCTGGCTCTTGCGATCACGTCCTGACCGCCGGATCGATGAAGGGACTGACAGGGTAGCCTACGCCGATCAAGGTTAGCCCATTCGGTGGCGCAGTCGGTCCCGCCGCCGCCCGATCCTTGGCTTCCAAGGCAATCGCAACGCGCTCGATGGGCCATCGACCCTCGCCGACCAATTTCAACGTGCCGACGAAGTTGCGGACCTGATGGTGCAGAAAGCTGCGCGCCTCTGCGACAATTTCTATGATGTCGCCGCAGCGGGTTACATCCAGCCGATCGAGCGTTCGCAGAGGCGATTTGGCCTGGCAGGAAGTGGCCCGAAAGGAGGTGAAGTCGTGCCGTCCGAGGAGGCACTGGGCCGCTTCGTGCATGGCACTGGCGTCTAGTTGACTGGGAACGTGCCAGACCCTACCGGCGAGCAATGCCGGACGGCTGCCGCGGCTCAGAATGCGGAACCGATAGGCGCGACGATTGGCGGAAAAGCGCGCGTTCCAGTCGTGGGACACCGGCGCGGCCTTGAGCACCACGATAGGATGCGGCTTCATGTGGTAGTTAAGGGCATTGCGGATTGTCTGGGGGTGATGCCCGTCTGGGAGGTCGATATGCGCGACCTGGCCCTCGGCGTGAACGCCGGCATCGGTGCGGCCGGCGACAGTGCTGGCGACGGGTTCGCCCGCACTGAGGCGAGACGCCGCTTGTTCCAATACCTGTTGCACCGACAATCCGTTGATCTGTCGCTGCCATCCCACAAACGGAGTGCCGTCGTATTCAAGCAGCAACGCCCAACGAGTCATTGCCCTAGGATGGTGCCGGGCGGCACGGGGTGGCCGCGCAAAAAGGCGCCCGCATCCAGCGCGGCGCGGCCGGGAAGCTGAACTTTGGTCAGCCTGATGGCTTGAGTTCCGCAAGCTACGGTCAGCGCGAAATCTAGCACCGTGCCGGGTGACCCGATTGCTTCAACCGGCGCGGCAGAGATAACTTTGAGGGGATAACCCCCGAGGGTAGTGAACGTGCCGGGCCAGGGTTCGAAGGCCCTTATTCGCCGGTCGATCGCCAGAGCAGACCGGCTCCAATCGATCCGGCCGTCCTCGCGAGTTAGTTTAGGCGCGTAAGTTGCGCCGAAATCCGATTGGGCGACCGGCGTCGGGGGGGAGGCAAGGGCATCCAGAATCAGGGTCGCCCCTAATGGCGCAAGGATATCGTGAAGGCTGGCAGCGGTGGTCGTTTGCGAGATCGGGACACTTTGCCGCAGCAGCACCGGGCCGGTGTCCAGCCCTGCGTCCATTTGCATGATAGTGATGCCGGTTTCTGAATCGCCGGCGAGGATGGCTGCCTGGATCGGCGCCGCGCCGCGCCACCGGGGCAACAGGCTGGCATGGATATTGAGGCAGCCGCGCTCGGGGGAATTCAGCATCGACTCTGGCAGAATCAGGCCATAGGCGGCGACGACGGCGGCATCCAGATCGAGCGCGGCGAATTCGGCCTGCGTTCCTGTGTCGCCGCGCAGGCGGGCAGGGGTGCGAACCGGCAATCCCAGTTCATCCGCGAGGACATGCACCGGGCAGCGGCGTACGGTTTGGCCTCGACCCGCGGGTCGGGCTGGCTGGCAGTAGACCGCTGCAACAATGTGCCCGTCCTGATAAAGCGCCCGTAGCGCGGGAGCCGCGAAATCCGGGCTTCCCATGAAGGCGATGCGCATGGCGCTATCGTTTCTGTTCGTCGCGCTTCTGCCGTTGCTCCTTGGCAAGTCTGCGCATGATCATGTTCCGCTTAAGCGCTGATAGGTGATCGACGAACAGGACGCCATCCAGATGATCGATCTCGTGTTGCAGACAGGCGGCCAGCAGGCCGTCGCCCTCCAGGTCGCGCTTTGCGCCGGTTTCGTCGAGGTAGCGGACTTTCACCCGCGCCGGCCGGGTGATGTCGGCATACTGGCCGGGAAGGGACAGGCAGCCTTCCTCCCGCGTGGCGAGTTCCTCACTGACCGCGACGACCTCCGGGTTGATGAGGCTGAACGGCTGCCTCTTCTCGTCCGGCATCAGGTCAATGACGATCAGGCGAAGACTTTGACTGACCTGCGGCGCTGCCAAGCCGATCCCTGGGGCTTGGTACATGGCGGCGAACATGCGGGGGATCAGGTCGCGCACAAGATCGGCGTCGGCCGGCTTGACCGGACGGGCGCGCGCTTTGAGAAATGGACTCGGCGCGATCAGGATCGGCAGCGTCCCGATTAAGTTTGAGGCGGTGGTTGTTGTGCTCATTGTCTCAAAACATCTAGCGGCGCCGTGGTTGGCAATCAACGCCAGTTCAGTCCGATGTCCGAGCAGATGATCATATGCCCCTTGCAAGCACGTATGCGGGTGCCAAAATGTCGCGATAGCCGGGGATGCCAAATCTGGGCTCCGGCGTTTGCTTCGCTCGTAGGAGGGGGCTTTGACCACTCGACTGTTCACTTCGCCGCTGTTTTTGGGCTTCGACCATCTCGAGCAGATGCTCGAGCGCGCGTCAAAAACTTCGTCCGACGGATATCCGCCCTATAACATCGAGCAGATCAGCCCGACCGGGCTCCGCATTACACTTGCGGTTGCCGGCTTCACCATGGATGATCTTCAGATCACCCAGGAAGACAACCAACTGGTGATCAGAGGTCGACAGACAGACGATAGTCAGGGCCGGATTTTCCTTCATCGGGGTATCGCGGCGCGACAGTTTCAAAGGTCGTTCGTGTTGGCCGAGGGGATCGAGGTTAAAGGTGCGTGGCTGGATAACGGTCTGTTGCATATCGACTTGGCCAAGCCGCAACCCGAGGTACGGGTCAAGACCATTCCGATCACTCGGAATTCGGCCGGTACCGCGTTGCGCCCTAACGGAGCCGATCTCGCTCCTGTGGTGGAGAGTAAAGCGGAGCATTGAGTGCGCGGGGTCTTTTGGACCCGCTTGGATGAAAGCAATGGGCAGCGCTTTGGAAGGCTGCCGCACGAGAAGGGACCAAACTCGATGAATATGAATTCAGGTGACCAATCCGACACGACGCCGGCCTCTACGCAAGACATTGTGTCGTTTGACGTCCGCCATCTGTCGGAGCAGCAACTAGCGGCTCTAGGAGTATCCCATATCGCATACGTCAAGCCAGTTATGGTCAATGGTGTGCGGGGCTTTGCGATCCACGCTGCCGATGGAACGCCTATGGCGGTCGCGGGCGACCGGGACGTTGCCGTTGCGGCGGTTATGCAGCATGAAATGCTTGCAGTTTCGGTCCATTAAAATTGCTGTCGGAGGCCCGGTGGGTTGGAGCACCCATCGGGGTCGATCTTTACGGCTTGGCTTTGAGCGGATCCTGACCTCACCTTGGAAACTTCGGATTGCGGGGTGAGGAAAATGATGCTTTGCTGCTATTCGGCAAGCTCCTTTGCCCACAAACGGGGCCGCCGCTAACGGACCGCCAGGTCAACGGCCGCGAATGAACTCGGATGGCGGACAATAGGCGCATCCCGATCTGGGGAGAATCGAATCATCTTGCCAGTTGCTTCTGCCACTCTGCCTTGGTCAGGAGCCGCCGCTGACGAAACTTTGGATGAGGCTACCCGCGACGAGCCGCCAACCGTCGATCATGACGAAAAATATGAGTTTGAACGGTAAAGAGACGGCGCTTGGGGGAAGCATCATCATGCCGAGGCTCATGAGTATGCTGGCAACTACGATGTCGATGATCAGAAACGGCAGAAAAAGCAGAAAGCCCATCTCAAAGGCTCGGCGCAGTTCGCCGACGATGAATGCCGGAACGAGAGCCCGCCACGGAGTGGCCTCCGCGTCCTGGACCGGAGGCAGGTGGCCCATGTCGATGAAGAAACGCAGATCCTCATCTCTGACATTATCCGTCATGAACGCGTGGAACGGTTCGGTGGCTAGCCGCAAACCATCGACTTCGGAGATGCGACCTTCGGTCATTGGTTGAATACCCTCGTCCCAGGCCCGAGTCATGGCCGGTTCCATAACGAAGAAGGAGAGGAACAGGGCCAGCCCGATCAGGACGACGTTTGGCGGGGTTCCTTGAGTGCTCAGGGCGTTACGTAGCAGCGACAGCACAATCACGATTCGGGTGAACGCCGTGGTCATCACCACGAGACTCGGGGCCAACGACAGGACGGTGACGAGAGCGGTGAGCTGGACAAGCCGGGCGGTGGCGCCGGCTTGGCCGGCGGCACCGAGGTCAATATTGACCGACTGGCTATGCCCGAAGGAGGGGATTAGTAGCAGAAGGGCCAGGAAGATCCAACGGCCGCACTTCATTGCTCCGGCAACCAGCCAATTATCAGGTCGTGGCCTCCGCCGGTCAGCAGCACAACCTGACGCTGTCCGCATTGGACGAGGTGAATGCGACGGCGAGGATCGAGGGCGATAGACTCGCGCAGGACCAACGTTCGCGCTGTTCGGGGCTGCGAGCGCCATAGCCCAAACTGGAACAAGCGGGTCGCGACCACGATCAACGCGAGAACACCGACCAGCACGGCTATGACCACGAAAGCAGAATGAGGGGTCATCCGAAGAGCCCGGCAGGCGGCACATCGAGATACTGGCAGGCAACGTTCGCTCGATAGGGAGGGTCGATAGCGTGCGACCGTTGTGCGGGTATGGTAAGCGGCTCAGACAGGCCGCCTATGCGCCCTGGCGCCGCCAGACCAGGGGCAATAATCGGAACGTGTGCATTCCTGCGCATGCATCCATTTGCGGGCAGGCAAATTAAGGAGTCCTTAACGGACTCGTTAACGTATTGTTCATTTTTCTCTGGCAGATTATGTACATGGACCCGACTAAAATTGGCTTGTTCGATCTCGCCGAGAAGCGGCTTGTATGGACCGCACAGCGGCAAAGTGTGCTGGCGGCAAACATCGCCAATGCCAACACTCCGGGCTTCCAGTCACGGGACGTCGAATTGTTTGCAAGTATATTGTCGGGAAGCGAGTCAGTGGGGCCTGTTAGGACGCAGCCTAGTCATCTCGCGGGAACGGTTCAGACGGGCCTCGCGTCCCTCGCGTCGGATCCGCCGAAAGCACGCGGGCTCGATGGCAATACGGTGGCGCTGGATCAACAGTTGACGAAAGTGGCTGACACGGAAACCACCCAGTCGCTAGTGACCAGCATTTGGAAGAAGTACATGGGGATGTTCAGCATGGCTCTTGGCAGGTCGAGTTAGACGGTGGCCGGCGATCTAAACCAGGCGCTTAACGTATCCGCGACGGGAATGGATGCTCAAACAACGCGCCTGCGCGTGATCGCCGAGAATATCGCCAACCAGGATACGACGGGATCGTCGCCGGGCGCCGATCCCTACCGGCGGAAGACAATCACATTCGAAAGCGCAGTGGATCAGGCGGCAGGGGTTGAGACGGTTAAAGTCAAAACCATTGGCCTCGATGGCAGCGATTTGCCCCTGCGTTACGATCCCGCCAACCCGGCCGCAAATCCGCAAGGATATGTGAAGCTGCCAAACGTCAACAGCTTCATCGAAGTGATGGACATGCGGGAGGCCGAGCATTCTTACAGCGCCAATCTTTCAGTGATGCAGACGACGCGCAGCATGCTGAATAAAACAATCGATCTCCTGAAATGACCACGATCCCGACGGTAGTGATTAAGCCGTCGACGGCAGCCGAGGCATACACTCGTAATGCCTTCGTCAACACGCCGGCCGGTGGACCAGGCAGCTTCGGCAATGAGATCACCAAGGCGCTCGGAGAGGCCGTCCAAACCGGTCACAACGCCGATGATCAGGCGATGAAAGCGATCAGCGGTGGGGGCAATCTCACAGAGGTAGTGACCGCGCTTTCGCACGCGGAAATGACCTTGCAAACCGCGACTGCCATTCGAGACCGAGTGGTGCAAGCGTACCAGGATATCATGAAGATGCCAATCTGAGCCATGAACGAGACCGATGTCGGCGCGTTGATGCACGATTGCATGGTCGTGACGATGAAGCTTTGCCTCCCGATACTTGGGGTTGCGCTTGTTGTTGGCCTGTTTATCTCGTTCATTCAAGCAATCACGCAGATCAACGAGGCAAGCTTGGCGTTTCTGCCAAAAATTCTGGCGATCGGCTTAGCGCTTATGATGCTGGGATCGTTCATGTCTGAGACTTTGACGGGCTTTGCTCACCGAGTTTTCGACAGGATCGTGGCCATCGGTGGGTCATGAATTTTGGTCAGGGCGCGCTGTTGGATTGGGCGCCTGCCTTTGCATTGATATTGGCAAGGGTTGGGGCGGCTATGGCGTTGCTGCCGGGCGTTGGGGAAGCGGTCGCTCCGGCGATCGTGAGAATTGGTTTGGCGTTGAGCATAACGATCCTCCTGATGCCCGAACTTCAGCCGATGATCCCGCCAATACCAGCGACTGGTCTGAGCATGGGGTTGATGATTGCATCTGAGGTGATCACCGGGCTCTGGTTTGGTTGGGTCGCCCGGATGATCGTGTTGGCACTTCCCACCGGAGCGCAGCTTATTGGCTATTTCATTGGGCTATCCTCGGTGCTGCAGCCCGACGCGGAACTGGGGGCCCAATCCGGCGCATTAGGTAAACTTTTTGAAATGGCGGCGCCGGTGATTTTACTGGTGACTGGACTGTACAGGCTTCCGCTTACCGCGCTCGATGGGTTGTTCCAGTTGATCCCGCCTGGCCATATCCTACCGCCCGCGGAGAGCGCCGAGGTCGCGGTTCGGGCCGTGGGGACCGGGTTCAGCCTGGCCCTTCAACTGGCGTCGCCTTTCGTCGTGATCGCGATAGCCTGGCATGTCGCGATGGGGCTGGTCTCTCGGATTGTATCACGCATGCAGATCTACTTCGTTTCTATGCCGGGACAGATCGTTTTGGGGCTCGCTTTACTGACAGTTACGGCGAGTGCCATGACCTTCGCGTGGAGTGGTGGCGTGCAAGCATTCTTCAGCGCGCTGCCAACTGGGGACTGATCCGTGGCCGAGGGCGACCAAGGCGAGGACCGGACTGAGACGGCGACCGCGAGACATTTGGACCAGGCCCGTGATCAGGGGCAGGTTCCCGTGTCACGAGAGGTGGCAACATTCGCCAGCCTTGCTGCCGTAGTGCTGGTTCTCGGCTTTCAATCGCAAGCGATGATGCGGCGTCTGCTGCCGGACATAATCGCATTCCTATCCCGCACGGGAGATCTATCGATGCTGGGGTCCGCCCGGATTTAAGTATCGTTTTTTGGGGTATTGGAGGCGATTACACCCGCCCTCATTGCTTCCACACTTGCTGGTGCCGCCGCGATATTGGTTCAGACCAAGTTCCTGCTGCATCCGGGCAGTCTTCAGCCGAAGGTCTCACGCGTCAATCCGATGGCCGGGATCAAGCGCGTGTTTGGCTTCAATGGTTTAGTGGAGATGATCAAATCCCTGAGCAAACTTGCGCTGCTCGGAACCGCCATGTGGATCGGGATCAGAGGCGATTGGGCTGGATTGGTGCGTTTGCCGTGGGAAAGCCCGCGGGGTTTGCTAGCTGCCATTGTCCGGCCAGCGTTGCACTTGTTTATAGCGAGTTCTCGTTACACAAGGGATCGTCGCGGGTGCTGATCTGGGGTGGGTGCGTTTCCATCACGCGCGAGACATGCGCATGAGCAAGCGGGACATTCGCGACGAACTAAAGGACACAGACGGAAATCCGCATGTCAAAGCGCGGGTACGCCGTATTCGGATGATGCGGGCCCGCAGGCGTATGATGGCGAAGGTACCGACGGCGACCGTTGTGATCACCAACCCGACGCATTACGCGGTTGCTCTTTCGTATGACCGAGCCACCAATCCTGCGCCTCGTATCGTTGCGAAAGGTTCTGATTCGGTTGCTGCTCGGATACGTGAGATTGCTGAGGCGAACGGCGTGCCTGTCGTCGCCAATCCCCCGCTTGCACGAGCGCTCTACAGCCTTGATCTCGATACCGAGCTTCCGGCGGAGTACTACAAGGCTGTGGCCGAGATCATCGCATACGTTTGGCGCCTCCGGCGTTCGGGTCAGGGGGTGTCATGACCGTAGCTAACAAAGGGCTATAATTCTCAGGGACGATTGTCCTCTGCTTTATGCTTTCCCGAATTGGTTACAACAGGCGATCCTTGGTCGTTCAAGGCCCTTGCTTGAGATGTGGTGACAGAACATAATAAGCACGAACCCAACCGGACGAAAAATCTCGAGGGGATTTTTACACGTGTTGGTTGCAAGTAGATACCTTTTACGTGTAAAACCTCGAACCGAACCTGCGCTGTCATTGGATTAGGGATTTGCGGAATGGAAAAGAACAAGGCGCTCGACGCCGCGATGGCGCAGATAGAACGGGCCTTTGGAAAGGGCTCGATCATGCGTATGGGGGCACGGGCTGGAGACGAGCAGATTGAAGTTATTCCATCGGGCTCACTTGGTCTTGACCTAGCAGTCGGTATCGGTGGTTTGCCGCGCGGGCGCATCATCGAGATTTATGGTCCGGAGAGCTCCGGCAAGACAACCTTGGCACTTCATGCCATCGCCGAAGCACAGCGGCGCGGAGGAACGTGCGCTTTTATCGATGCAGAACATGCGCTGGACCCCACCTACGCACGCAAGCTTGGCGTCGACGTAGACAACCTGCTGATCAGCCAGCCGGATGCAGGTGAGCAGGCGTTGGAGATAGCCGATACCCTGGTCCGTTCAGGCGCGGTCGATGTCCTTGTCGTAGATAGTGTCGCAGCGCTGGTACCACGGGCGGAGTTGGAAGGTGAAATGGGCGACAGCCACATGGGCTTGCACGCCAGGCTCATGAGTCAAGCGCTGCGCAAGATTACGGGTAGCGTAAGCCGTAGCAACTGCATGCTGATCTTTCTGAATCAGATCCGTATGAAGATCGGTGTGATGTTCGGGAATCCGGAGACCACGACAGGTGGTAATGCGCTGAAATTCTATGCGTCCCTTCGGTTGGAAATCCGCCGTATTGGCCAGATTAAAGAGCGCGACGAGGTCGTCGGCAATCAGACCCGCGTCAAGGTCGTTAAGAACAAGCTTGCGCCTCCGTTCCGTCAGGTCGAATTCGACATCATGTACGGCGAAGGCATCAGCAAGGTCGGCGAATTGCTCGATCTTGGCGTAAAGGCTGCTGTTGTGGAAAAATCCGGCGCATGGTTCAGCTACGACAGTCAGCGCATTGGGCAAGGGCGGGAGAACGCGAAGCAGTTCCTCCGCGAACATCGCGATCTTGCGGATGCCATCGAGGCGAAGGTGCGGGAGCAGTCCGGCGTCATAGCGAATACGATGCTGGCGGCCGTTGATGATACCGAGGAAGCCGAAGCGGCTGAATGACTCGATTCTGCCGGATGTCTCGCTGAAAGACGGCGACCATGAACTGATCGCAGCCGCGAATGCGGTGCTTGGGAAGCACTACCGGCCATTTTGGCACATGGTCGCGGCCGCTATCCGTTCTCAGGATGGCCGGATTTGGACGGGGTTGCATATTGGGGCAACGGTTGGCCGCCTGTCTGTCTGCGCGGAGGCTATTGCGTTTGGCCGTGTTCTCTTGGATGGGGATGGCACGATCCAAACGGTAGTTGCGGTGAGGCATCCAAAGCCGGAAGAGGCAGACCGCGAACTTGCAGTCGTTCCACCATGCGGCGCTTGCCGGGAGATGATTCTGGACCATGCTCCCGGAGCGATGATCATCGTCAAGGACACCGACATTCTAATGAAACTTCCGATCCGGACGCTTTTACCGATCCCCTACCGGCGATAGCTTAAATTTTGCTCCGAGTAGGGCCCTCAGATACTCGGCAAGCTAACGACATGCCTGATCAAGATATGATAACATTGGCAAAGTTGAGAATTTGCCATGTTGTCGCCGAAACGGATATCAATTGAATGTATGCACCTGCGGCAGTGAACAGGATCGCGTGGTGGCCACCGCCCAAAGCGCCTGCGGTCATACATGTTACTGTGTTCCCCCTACCCGGGCTTTCTGACGTAATGCACATCATCCGTCCGGCAAAACCCGGATTACCAAGAATGCAGCCGATCGCCGTGGATGAGGCCAGAACCGCGGCTCCGGCTAGGATCGACAAAGCGGAGGCGACTGTGTATGGCTGCGCGACTGACGCCATATTCACCGGTAACTGACTGAACTTCAGTATGCCTTGCTCGCCACACGATGCCAGATTACCCTCGATGAGGTTATGATCCAACGAAAACGCCCGTACTGCTGGATCGAGCACAACGGCCTGTGGTGTGCCTGGAAATCCTGGAGACACGATCAAATCCATGTTGAAAGTATTGCCTTGGATCAACGTGATATCCGTGTTGGGCGCAAGGAATATACCAGCCGCGACGCATCCGCTGGCCACGCCCGCATCGGCAAACCGGTTTCCGACAAACGTATTCGCCCGGCAGCCGTTACCTATATAAACGTCATAGAATGATAGGCCCTTGACGTTGCGTGAGCCCCCGGAACCGTTGTTCCCGCTGAAGTAACAGGACGTAAAACGATTATCGTTGGCGTAGGTGCCGGTCAACAGCACACCGTTCTGGTTGCCGTTCTGAATGTCACAACCGACGAATTTATTTCCCGAAGTGTTGGCAATGATGACGGTGTTGTTTCCGCCGAACCATGCCCCGCCATGGAATTGATGATAGCCGGCAGAGTAGGTCATCGCACCACTCGTGCTTCCAAGAATAAGCTGCGCTATACTGGCAACGTTTGATCCATTTCCGCCGAAGACACCATAGTGATACCAATCGGTGCTTTTGTTTTGGTATCCGATTTGCGCCGAATTTTGGAAAAAGACGTTGTACATGTAGCCGGACTGATAGGTGTTGCCGACGAGACAACCGGTCGAAAATCCACTGAAAAGGACATCACGTAATGTCGGCCAGCCTTCATTCAGTCCTTTTGGGCGCAGTGTGTCTGACAGCAACAGGCCGGTCTGTCCGGTATACCTCGCCGCATCTCCGACGAAGCCGATCTTCTCTAAAGTAAATCCACCGCCCGTGGCGTGCTGCACTGTTACGCCGGCATTGTTGCCTACGAACCGGATCATGCTCGTCTGGGCTAGCGGCTGGCCAGGGGTGGCGCGGAAACCGCTGACCCCACGAATTGTCGTAGTGTCTGCAAGTGCGAGGTTGCCCGTGACCACAGATGTGCCGCCGGGATGGAAGATGGGACGGCCATCCGCGATGGCTGCAACCCAAGCCGCGCTGTCGTCGGTGACATTGTCCAATGCCGCCCCAAACCAGCTGATATTGATTTCGGGTCCGCCGAATGCCGCCCGGGCACCCGAGAGCGTGACGGCGCCCACAACCGATTGCATAGCAGGCGAAATGCCAAGCGCGGTCATTGCGGCTGCTGAGGTTGCAGCGGTAACAACGGGCAGCATCGCCGTGCTGACGGAGGTTGTAACAGACATCGATGTGCTCTCCAACTAGCAGTAAGACGCTGAAATCCCTAGAAGGCCCTTAGATCGAATGTGACGCCATGAGTAGGCAGCGCCATCAAGCGACAGTAATACCAAAGTCTCTTGTCCGTTTGTCGGTAGTAATAGTATGGATTGATCCGGAGAGTGTTATGAAAGTCGAGTCCGAGAGGGGAACGTCGGAAAAGGTCGCCGATAGAGGAGAGTCCATATCCCAACTGGTGCCCAGATCGGCGCTCACACTCCACCCCGCAGGCACTGGTATTGAGGAAAATCATCGATGACCGCGTTTGCCGCGACCGATTTGCACTGGCCCGCATGGACAAAATAATTGGCATACGCTGGGGACGTCTTGGAGAACCTGTACTTAGCACAATTTGCAGTGTGTTGGATCTACCTCTGGCGGGGAGTCGAGAGCACACAATGGTTCCCGCATTGCCTGGCGTGTCACCATCCATAAGAGCAGGTTGAAGCAACCGAGGGGTTGTTACGGGGAATCCGGCACCTCCCGGTAAGCCCGAGAGATGCGGCGATCCTTGCGGAAGATTGGAGCTTGTTGGATTGTAAGAGGGGAGCAAGTTATTGGCCCCTGTTCAGATTGATTAATGCCGGTCCAGGTAGTCGTCCTGGCTGGGCGATACTGCACAATATAGGATGAAACAGCCCCGCCGCCCGACGGTGCTTGCCAAGACAGTGTGATTATTGACGAGGTCGGAGTTGAACTGGAAGTAGCAATGACCTAACCTGGCACTGATGTCGCCGCGGTAGTCGCCGCTGGCATGGCCGCAAACGCGACTGTACCGGCAGAGTATGTAGCACAGGACAGCGTCGCGGACTGCCAGGGCGCGAGCACGAGGCTACCGTTCGAACTAATAAACCCAGAGGCTAACGTTACATTGCCGGCACTTGCGTTGATCACCGTGCACTGAAATCCGGTGCCCATATTGGGTGTCAGAGGTGTCAGCGTGAGCGGTTGACTGCAAATCAGCAGCCGCCCATTATGTATAGTAGTGTCAAGGTTCGTATTGACCTCTATTTCGACAACCGGAGCCTTATAGGTTGGCAGTTTGCCGGCGATCCAGACCCAGATCGCCGCGAACGTCTGGCGGGCCATGACGTTGCTGCCTTGAGCAACCCAAGTCGTGTCTAAGTCGCCTGAGGCCACGGCTGACTGAGCCTGATCGATCGTGATACCATCGAGGAGGTCGCTGTAGGTTATCGCGCAATCGGTCCCGGATTGACTGACCGCAACCAAATCCTGAGAAGACAATTCCGTGACTACATTTAAAGCGCCAAACGAGCTTGTCGGCCCGGTTGGCCCCTCGATCGCGGATATTACCCCGTTTGAATCGATGGCAACATTTTGGCCCGCCGCAAACAGCCCGCGCAACAAGGATGCTTGCATCAGCATTGGAACACCCTCGTTGGAGATTACCAGATCCGATCCGAGCGATAGACTGGATACCAGGGCAAAAGCCGCGTGGTCCAGCCCATCTGCGATCAATGTGCCATTGGACAGGCTGAGGCCTAACCCCAGGTCCACCTGCTCGGGGCTACCCGATCCCAGACTCGTTCGCCCTAGAAGGGAAGGAGAGTCTACGGTAATCACGGGTTGTACCGACGCCAAAAGCTCGCCTACCGACGCAGAGCGCGTCGTGCCCGCTTGACTGATCGGCACCTCGTCGGTGGCTGAAACGGCGTTGGCTGGAGGAAGTTGGGATATCGTTGGCATTTAAAATCTCAATTCGCATGCAAGCAGGTAGCCGGGCCGATTAGCTAGCAACAGGGGACCCACTACATGAAGAAATCCACCGTTGACCATCGAAGAAAACATCCACTCCGCTTCCTGCGCCCGCCGTCTCGTTCGGTTTCCGCCCGTTCGATGCGAAGACTTTTGCGCCCGCTACCACTCCGGTCGGCAGATTGGCCACGGCATACGACGGCAATACAATTGGCCCGAGAAACCGCGGTGAGACTGCGTTTCCCCAGAAGATCTCGTGCCAGAACGAGCTACCGTCAGAAACGATATGATAGCGATCATTGATGTGCAGAGTGATCGGACCGGAATCGAGGCCGTCGGCTCCACTTGGCAAAATACTGACCGAGCCAACGCCGGTCACGGAAAATGTGTACCCGGTTCCTGCCGCCACCGTCCTGGCGGGCGGCAACGTTATCGTATAGGCAGTGGTTCCAGCCAAAAAAATTATGTTTCCGGAAACATCACTTGGTAACGTCGCAGAGCGAAAATAGATATTCATCCACCCGACCGTGATACCCTTACCTACAGCATAGGAAAGACTGCCCTGGTTCCATCGCAAGGTGTTCGTTATATTATCAAATAGCAATCTATTTGTGTTCGTTGCTTCGAAAGCAATCGCCTGCCCGGCCGACATTTTTATGACCGGAGCACTGTTTAACTCCTGCGCATTGCTCGAATCAAGTATCGCGTTTGAAAACGGCACGCCAACCGTTAATACCGTTTTGGCGCTACCTGAAGACCCTTCGCTCAGATATACCCCAACGATAGTGCCTACCTCGACGGCTGGACCCGAAGTGTTGTTCTGGCCTATGACAAGGCTTTGAATAGTTCTGCTATCCGTATCGTCGAGACCGTTCCCGAACCAGTCCATCTCGATCGTGAGCGATGCATTGGTTGCACTCGAGGGCTGGCCTGTGGCGTCTCTATATTCAATGCAGGCACCCCAGAGCTGCGGCTGCGGCAGATACGACCCGTTGGATCCGATAGTCGATGCTTGCCGGACCGTCTGGATGTAACGCCCAACGTGTTGCGCCGGGGTCGCCGCACTAGGCGTTTGCGTTCCCGCCCAGATCAGTCGGTCGAGACCGCCCCAAACGCAGTCGCCGGGGCTGCTGTAAATGATCGTGTCGACCCTGGCGTTCGATATGACAGTGCCGTTCGTGCCGCCACTGTGATTGACGATGTAAGATGACTGGTTGACCGCAAAGTCGGTAGATTGTGAACTCCCCTGGGATGTTGTGAGACCCGATAGGGTGTTGCCGGCCACGAAGCCTGGCAACGTCAGTGTACTTGGCCCACCGCCAGTGGGGATCGCGGCTGCTAATGGTGTGCCGTCGGGCAATACGGTTCCGGCTACAATCCATCTCACCCGTTTTGTTAGCGCGATGCCCCATGCACCAGGTTGTTGAAGCACCGTCGTCCCGCTCGGAACATAGATGGTCCCACCAGCGGTCGCGTTCTGATAAGCCGACTTGAATGCTGCGGTATCATCAGTGACGCCGTCGATCTTGGCGTTATAGGGCGGGAGTTTGACATTGATGATGCCCGCGGAACTAGGATTGGCATCAACGTATGACTTAGTAGCTGCCTGTAACGGCGTCATCGGGACGCCCGCAAGGGTGAGCGGACCGGTGAGCGTGCCCCCCGAATTCGGCAACCCCGCAATAAGCTGGCCATCGACGTATTGTTTCGTTGCCGCCTGTAGCGGCGCGCTTGGATTTGCTGCTAAATAGAGCGCACCTGTCAATGAGTCGCCGGTTCGGCTCACCCGCAAATCGACATATTGCTTCGTGCTGGCTTGTAATGGCACTGACGGATCTGATGCCAACAGCAACGCTCCCGTCATCGAGGATCCCGATCGAGCAATTCCGACGGAAACTTGGCGGTCGACATAATTCTTAGTTGCCGCCTGGGCGGCTAAGACTGGATCCGCAGCGAGAAAAAGAGCGCCGGCTAGAGTATCCCCTGCTCGCAATACCTTTTGATCAGCGTATTGTTTTGTTGTCGCTTGTGCGTTGTTTGTCGGGTCAGAAGCCAGATAGAGGCTTCCCAGTAGAGTGCCCCCGGACTTTTGCAAGGTGGTTGCAATTAGGTTGTCAACGTAATTTTTGGTTGCCGCTTGCAGGGTTGATACCGGATCGGCAGCCAAGACAAGCGCACCTGCGAGAGTATCGCCAGTCCGAGCCAACTTCAGGTCTGCGTAGTGCTTGGTGGAAGCCTGTAGTGGCATTGTGGGATCGGCGTTCAGCAACAAAGATCCCGAAAGTGAGCCGCCAGTCGATGACAAAGCGCTCGCCCCAATCGAATCCGCATAATCTTTGGTTGCAGCTTGAAGGGGGTATTGCGGCGTCCCGCACAGCGTTAACATCCCTAACAGTGATCCGCCGACCAATGGTAAAGCCGCGGCAAACTGTTCATCCACGTAGCCCTTGCTTGCGGCCTGCATCGATCCTGCCGGTGTGCCAGATAGGGTGAGGCCCCCAGTCAAAGTGCCGCCGGACAAGGGCAGCATGGCAGCGGTCAATTGACCCAGGGTCTGGACCGTAGTCGCGCCTGTCGGTGTCACCAAAGCTTGTGTCAGATTTATGTTCGGAATTCCGGCAATCCCGTTCACCAGTTGCCCATAAGTGACAGCAACCGATGTGCCTGCCTGAGACATCGAAACCAAGTCCCCGCTCGAAGGTACTGTTCCATTGGGGAGGGCACTGATTATAAAAGGTGCTGCGGTGGCTGAGAGCGTCGAGCCGTCGAAATTCAGATTTCGACCAACCGTAATAACCTCAGGCATCCCGATCCCGCTGCCGGAATTGCCCAGCAATGAACCGGATGGCACCGCGAGTTGTGATTGAACGCCATTTAGCACTTGGGCACGTGTAATCTTCCGCGCGATGCCCGCCTGGCTAACAATGAACTCGTCCGAATCGGATGCGGATGAGGCGAGTGCAAGCTCGTCGATCGTAGACATAAAAAATAATTCTCCGGGCACCTAGCCTTGGCGGCTGGGGCTGACCGCAATAACAGGTATGCGTGCGCGACTGGCGTGGTGAAGACCGAGATGCTTCCAGCAAAACTAGCTGGACAACACCGGATTCCCGTTCTGATCTGTTAACACTACACCGCCCGCCGTAACGATTGCGGTGGCAGGAAACACCGGAACTGAAAGCGAAAGAACAGGAAGAAGTACACTTCTTTGAAGGGAGCGGCCATTGATGGTGGTAATGACAAAGGTGATTGTGTAGACGGTGCCGGATTGGCCACCGGAGAGCCATAGGATGATCCGACTCCCATCTGCCGTGGTGCTCTGTAGTTCAAGATCACCAGGATTGGAGGGGGCGAGGCTTACCGCCGCTGTCGAAATCCCGTCGCTGTCATTTCCAACGATTGCAGGGCCGATGTCCAAGATATAATCCAGAATATCGCCCGGGTCCTTGGTGGGCCAGTTCAGTGGAGGAGGTGCCGCGCTGCTTGAACCTCTGGGCACAGGAATGAAGGAATCGATCGTGACCAAGCGCGCATGGCTTGGCTTCCAGACATGACTCAGTGTTGTCGACATGGGGCCCCAACTTAATCAGCAGATTTTGTGATAACTACCACCTTACGACGACTAATCCGCCGCCTCCGGCGCCGCCGTTGAACGCCGAGTTGCCTGTGGCACCAGTTCCAGCACCAGAAGCGCCTCCACCTGGAAAAGTACCGGGGTTGCCACTTGCTCCACTGTTCTGGGCACCGCCGATTGGTGAGGCGCCCCCCATACCGCCTTGGTTATACACTCCCGCCTGGCCCGCGGAACCAGTGAAGTTAACATCTCCACCAACACCAGCGCCCGGCGGGGTAGCTCCATTTTCGGGTGCGAATGTTGTCGCCAGAGAATTCAAACTTCCTCCGGTTGCGCTCATAAATAGTCCGAAAGTAGAAGTGCCACCGGGGCCGGCAGCCACGCCGCCTGTGGTGCCGGCAACCCCACCAGCGCCAACGGTAACGGGTATCGTTTGGCCGGGCGTTAGTCCAGTGACTAGCCGTTTCGCATATCCTCCTCCTGACCCACCGCCGCTCGGCACTGTCGGAACGGAGGCGTAAGTGCCGGAGCCGGCCCCCCAGATCTCAACCTCAACCTGGGTCACACCCGCGGGAACCGTAAATTCCCCGGTCGTTACGAAACTCTGGACGCCCGAACCAAAGCCGGGTCGCAGCGCGGGCAACTTCCAGGTCAAAAATGGTGCCGTAGGAATAATATCGATATTGCCGGCCGTCACCTGCGTCTGACCGTAAGACACGGCGATTTGGTATAGAGCCACCCAACCACTGTCGACGACTGGAGTAGTCTGACTTCCGGTGTTGCCCGAAATTCCTGATTTGAGTTGTAGCTGTACGCTTTGGGCCCTTACGGTATTTTGGGGGGTGCCCGAGTTTCCCGGACCGCTAAACGATTGTGCTGGATTACTGGCATTATAGTATGGCAGGACGATGGGACTGCCGTCTACCTCTTCAAAGGCGGCCTCGATAAGATAGTTGATGGACTGCCCGACACTGGACGGGGCTGTGAGACTGAACGTGGTCGGGGTGATATTAATGCCCATCTTGACCATCTGATCGGTAGCGTCAGCGGCGATCGATCCGTAAGCGAGGAGGTCGATAGGCCCCATCTGCGTGATGCTGCCCGGTCCAACTATCACATTCATCGAGGCGGGGCTAGTTGGTTGGCATTGTAGCCCGTCGGCGATTGTATTTGTGCCAAGTATCGCGCGGGCGAGAAAGCCCAAGCCGATCATGGTATTTCGATTAACAGACAGAAGGTCAGTGTCTAGTGGGATACTACCTGGGTAAACGATATTGCGGTCCATGTGAGAGGTTCGCCACTTTCTAGGATGGGTTTAACTAATCCGCAGCCATGCAACTGCATTTAGGGGCAGCAGGCCGCACAGTGTCGATTGGATGTCTTGGTCCGTCACATTCCCGGGGAGCAGAGAGAGGTCAACATAACTGATCATCCCCTCACAGTAACCGCCATTTGGCGTTCCGTACCCGGCTAACATGCCAACGCCAGGAGTCGGGGGACGTGCCACTGTGATAAAGAATTGCAACGGTAGCTGCAGATTGCCCCATCCACCTGCCTGCCCATACGCCAGGCCGGTTCCAGGCATAGTTGAGCTCTCTGGCGGCATCCCATATGACCCGGTATCCATGCAGTTCGCGGGCTCAAAGATGAGTGGCTGACTGCCGACGAGAGCCTCGAGGCCCGCCGACACGGCCGAGCGAGTGGCCGCTTCGCGTAGTAGCGCCGCTTTGACACGAACTCGATAGCTCAAATCCGACTCATTGAGCTTTCGGATAAGTACATCGCCGAAGAAGTCATATGAGATCAGGTCGAGCCAGGTATCGGTCGCAGTGCTCACGCGTGCCTGAATGATCACGTATGTGATAAGGTCGTACAGCCAAGCCCACGGCGTAGCGAGACTTTGCAATATCGCAGAAAGGTTCGGGCTCTGTTCGGCAAACCAACGCTTGGGTAATACCGCCCACAGTCGCGAGACCATGTCCGCCAGGCTACCCGTCATTGGGTCGAAACCACCACTTGGCCCGCCTTTATCACCGTCAGTGCAGGAGGCACAACATCGGTAGAGCCTCCATTAAGTTGGACGCCCCTAATGTTTTGCAGGCCAGAGCCAGCGCGATAAGCGTGTTGCGCCACCCTGGTGATCGAAGCCATCCTCCCAATAGGTAGACTATTGAGATAAGCGGCTATATAGTTTTGTATAGCAGGTATACCTATTGTCGTATCACCAGCCGACCCAAACTCCGCAGCCAAGAGGACGTTAACGATCAGGACTTGTGGGGGCACGACCGCAAACGTGGTTCCGACGGGGCGAACTGCGTCCACCGCACTCGCCACGCTCGACAGCAGATCGGTAGAGGGATAGCCTGTTCCATCGTCGACAATCACCAGAAGTGCCCCGACTAGAGGCCCACCCCCAGGACCTGTATTTTGCTCTACGGCAACATCCAGACCCTGGCGGACGTTAGCAATCGCGTTCTGCAGAGCCCCAAGCGTCGCTCGTGATCGACTTGCCAGGTAGCCATGGAATCGACTGCGGAATGCTTGGTCGGTCTCAGCATCGACACCATTTGACAGCGGGTCTGCGTTGTTAACTTGATCGACCCCCGGTAGCGACGCTGAAATGACAATGATCGTGTCCGACAACACATTGCCTATCGACCCGTAAGTGATACACATGACCGGCAGATCGGCGGAAGGCACGCCGACGGGAATAATGTATCCTGACGAGGCGGGTTGCCAGATTGATAACGTGTCGTCCTCCGTTACCGAGAAACTCAGCGAACCATCGCTGGTCTTGACGATACTGCCGACGGGTATTGTCGCAGCCAGACTGGGCGCGAAGCGCGAAAATGTGACAATGCCTGTAGAGGCAACGGGCGGTAGGCGGCTTAACCCGAAGTCCAACATCCACGAGTCAAGATCAGAACCGGTCGAGGTCGATGCCCGTGTGGTCTGAAGCACCTGGAGGATCAGCCACTGTATCCAGAGCACAACCGACGCATTTGCCTCAAAGATGGCGCGAACAACCGAGCCGACAGATACGTCAACTAGCGTCGTTGCGGAACTTTGTAGTGCGGCACTCATATCTTCTATAAGTTGCGTGAACCCTTTGAGACTCAAGTTCATGGTCGGTCACCCCATGCTAACATTAAGTGTAACCGACTGCTGAGATGTCGGATCCGCATAGGTGATGTTAGCCACCACAGACCCGTTTGTTGTATTAACAACCGTAGTAGTCACCTGGGGTGCCGGCGTCGTGGGGACGGCGGTCTCCAAAAGCAGTTGGTTTGTTACGACTGCTTCAATGTCTGCTGATTTAGCTGGCAAGCCGACGAATTGGGCCAATCCTCCTCCGTAGTCGAGATTCCAGATATAGTCCCCTGGATTGGTGAGTAACCTCCGGCAAACGCGTTGGCTGACCACGGCGGATCCGGTGGCAAGCGCGAGGTCCCCTCCGTTGCCAACCACCAGATCACTACCCCATTCATGAAAAATATCGTACATGCCCTAATCCAAAGGTGTAGGTAGGCTCGTAATTTCGTTACTTTCCACCGTATGGGTGTGTGAATTGTAGGTCGTTCGCAAATCCGACAGGGATCCCTTCCGATCGTAAACATCGCCTGAGACATGGAGGTCGCCGTTGATGCGGATCGTTCCGTCGTTGCACAACTTGAGAAAACTACCACTCCTGTGTACAAGCCAAAACTCGCCTGGTGGAGCAGCGGGGGACATCTGATTGATAGAAAAAACCCTGCCGATAATAATACCCTGTTCGACATCGCCCTCCTGAGGGACGAGAAGAACCTGGTCTCCCGGGCTCGGCGGGCACGCCAGCCCCCAGCCATTTCCGACCCACTGCGAAATTACGGGAAGCCAACCGGACAAGACCCCTTCGGGTTGAATGAGTACCCGGGCAGTTGCATTGTTCGGGTTGACCGACGTGACCGTCCCGAATTTTACCTGACCTGCGGTCTGGTCTAAGCTGGCTGCATGGGATCTTATGATGTTGGACAACTTATTAGTCATACTGACCGCTGCCGATCAAGATACACCACGACAATAGGACATCAAACTTGAACTGCTCGCACCAGTTGTCTCGAACCAGATGTGGAGCTGAAGTGGCGTTCAATGCTATCAATCTGATAAGTGGTGTCGAACAGGGATTTAGTGTCGTTCAACAGGATCGTGGCTCGCGGACAGAGCGACAGATCCCACGGCATGTCCAAATTTAGGACAGTGCCTAGACGATTGAGCTCTGTTTCGTAACGTCTTGCCCAGTCCGTCGCTTGTTGGGGGGTATAGTTTGCACCTGAAAACAGGAATGGCAGACCGGTGACACCTGAACCCTGCTTTACTGGTGCGTTCTCGCCGGGATCGCCGCTCTGATAGGCCGCCATATTCTGGGAGCTCCAAGATTGGACTTTCGCCGTGACATTCGTGCTGATGCTGAGATTTTTCTCGATACGTGCAGTTTGAACATCTTTCAACGACAGGTAAGTGGGACTGCTGGCCGACGCGCCCGACGCTTGAAAATAGAGCAACCTGCTTTCGACGAAGACGTCGAAATCGTTCTCGCGGGCGAGTTGAACCACGAGATCCCAGTCTGACTGGAGGCGAGAAAACTGCCCCAGCGATAGTTTTGTATATCCATCGCTGTAGTAACGTCCAATGTTACCGATTGTCGGTGTTACGACTGCCTGTAGGTTATGATATTGAGCAATGGCAGACACGATTTCAGAAGCGCTCTGGTTGACAAAATCCTGCTGCCGGTAGGAATCGATCATTGAAGATGAGAGATCTCTTCCCTCAACTCCGACCGTTCTCTGGATCGGATCAACATGAATTGTATCGGCCATGCCCGTAATAAGGTTTTGGTATCCACCAGATGTGACGGGCACAACAGCGGTGACTTCAAGGTAGGCAGAGGAAATCATCGACCAAAACGCGATGTCGGCGGAGCTATTAATAGCGAAGGTGATCGAATATGTGTCAGCAGCAAAGCAGTTGGTAGTCGCAATAGAGGCACGGAGTAGTCCGGGCATCTGATTTCCGTTGACTAAGACCTGGATGTTTGTGGTGCCACTCAGTTGCAGTGGCATTTATTGAGGCCCGATACCATCTGAAAAGGTG
Source organism: uncultured Pseudomonadota bacterium (assembly GCA_963832865.1). Lineage (GTDB taxonomy): Bacteria > Pseudomonadota > Alphaproteobacteria > Acetobacterales > Acetobacteraceae > Rhodopila. The sequence goes on along the minus strand of CAWHWH010000045.1, from coordinate 34,905 downwards.
GATGAATAGGGAGCAATGATTATTTCATTTTGGCCGGATAGCATCGGGTCGGTTAGCTTATTGGTTCGTGCTATGTTTATCCACTGCAGCGCGCTCCCGAGTTGGGCCGCGGCAATTTCAAAAAGGTTTCCCCCAATGGTCGTAACCGTGTTCATGTCAGGCACCCGATCCGATGATATTTACGGCAATTCGACCGACATAAGAGCGAACGTTGATCGCAGTAGCCAGTGAGGCCGCACAGCCCACTGTCGAAATATACGATCGACCGAAATCAGACATGCGCATCCCAGACGGGGTCGGAGTAATGAGGCTGGCGGACTGCTGATCGATCTGTTGATTTATAATCGCAAGCGTTGATCCCAGCGTTGCACTTGCATAAGTTTGATACGCAGTACCCGGTGTCAGCGCGTTGGAGGTCGAGAGAAGTGTTTCGATGGAGGTCAGAGAAATCGTGGAGCCGGCGGCGGCAGCCATCGCGTTACTCAGGTCGGCGGATAAGACCGCGGCCGTGTTTGTGCCATCGGCCGGCCCAATGTGGGTCTGATGTGCAACAACGCAGCTTATCCTGTAGGGGATCCACCAGGGATTGTGAAACTCCGCGATGAAGCGACGTACGATAATTTGACGCCTAAACGACTCCCATGTGAGCCAGACAACTTCTCCCGACAAGCGCAGATTGTCGAAGGCGCGGGCGCGGGCTTCCGCGGTTGGTCCAGAGAAGGTGCCTTGGAACTCGATCTCATCGTCGTCAGGACCAAGCCTCTCAACAATTCTTCTTCCGCCCGCCAGCGCGTGAACGCTAAGTCGATGGCGACCTCCGAAACGCACTGACTGTGGAATTTCGAAGTCCTGGAGGTCGATTAACCCAAGTCTTATAGGGGAGTTCTGCAAGTTCTGCTCGGCTTCCGTGACCGGTATGTTGCGCTAGGTAATGCGACTGGTTAAAACGGTGAAACGCGGCTTCTCGGTGGATTGGCCCTTGGGTCCACCCCGGTCATACCCGTGGCAGGCTTCCCTAGCGTTCGTTCCAAGTGCTGAATGGCCCATCTTCCTAAAACCGAGCCGTCCATATGGATCGTGGTAGCAGATGACGAGGCCTGGCGCTGTCGCGGCCGATAACCTGAATCACCTTTTTGCTCTTCTTGGCCAATCGGCGAGGCTCTGTTTGCAAGGCCGTCCAGGTCAAACTGTTCTTCTTTTGGCGGAGGCCGTGTCCTGAGCGACGCTTCGTCCCCTACATCTACAAAAGAGGAGCGAGCGCTGGGAAGGCGGGAAGCCCATGCATCTCCAACGGCGGGAAGGGAAGTAATGCTGCTAACAGGAAAGCGCATTGGTGTCGCAGTAAAGCCGTTTGCCATTTCGTTCGTAGAGAACGCCAGCGTCAGGGGCTTTGGGGGTTTCATTTTGAAAGTCTGGTTTAGGAAACGATCCCCTTCGTCGCTGACCGGCTTCGGAAGTTGCACCCCACGCACGGGGCGCGGCTGGTAGCGCCTCTGCGGCAGCTGATCTTCAGGCCCTAGACCTTTTATTAACCGTGGCGACGCTAGGGAACCGCTGGGAACTTTGTAGTATCTAAAAACATCTGTCTTCGTCGCTAGCACTTTCATGTGTGCCGCAAACATGCCTGAGCTACTAATCGGCCCGTTCACTAAAGCCGATGGTCTATATCCAAGGGCTAAGATGCTGTTGTGTCCTACGGCAAACGCCGCTAACTTGGCGGATACGATATGTCCTGAACTGCGTACGGAGAAGTCATCTTTCGTCGGTCTTTGCAGGCGCAATGTAGCATGCCGTGGGGCAAATTGCTGTTTTTGGAATTGCAAGATGCGCTGGAGCTGCATGAACCAGGCAGTCCGCCTTGCATTTGCTGTATGCATGGGTCACACCCTGGATATAACTTAGTAGGAGGACAGCCTGTAAGCTATGCTCTGGCCAAAGTGGCACTCCTCCAATCGAACGCTGACCAATCGAAGCTGTGTCCGTCCAAGGTTCCTAGCACAACGACGTAGGCGGCTCTCTCGCCAGGCGAAAGTGAGAATGCTACGTCAAAAGGCACCCCGTTCCGAATAAGGTAGAGGCAGTCGATTAGGACAGGGTGCCGAGCAAGTTTCCCACATCAGCCCGAGATTCAGAGGTTGGGCATTCATCTTTAATGACGTTTGCAATTGCTGCTAACCCGTCGTCCCCCAGGCGGTCGACTAGTCCTTCGATCTGTGCTTCGGTGATAGGTGCGGGTACCGGAACGCCGTCGATCTCTAGGACTGAGAAGGCCAAGCCAGCCATAGACAGCCAAGGTTCATTTTGGGCTAACATAGGCCCAGCAGCCTTGAACAGCCGCAGAGTGTCGAGCGCTGTTAAGCGACGAAGCGATAGCCGTCTCCCGTTCGTATCGACCGTTGTAAACGTGCGGGCCGACTGACGAATAATGGTTTGCGAGGGTGTCATCAGATACGCCGCTTTCTAGTCGCGTAGAATTCAAGTTTCTGCTTCACGCTAGAGTCCCCCTTCCATGCGCCCGCGCCCACCAGCTTGAACACCACACCGTCGAATTGATAAGTAGAGATCGAACTATCAACTTCGGTAATGTACTGATACATCGTACCAGAAGGTACGCTGGCACCGTCGTAATAGTTCTGTTCTAAAACCGAGATGAAATCATCAAGTGCTGACGTCCCACGCTCGACCTCAAAGGTTCCCTCCCACCCCTTCGGAAGTTCCGCCGCGAGTTGCGTCCCGTCAAGTCGGCTGACGCGGATGGGGTTCGTAATTTGGCGGCTTTCAAAGCCGGTGACGTGGCTAAGGTCAACCCGGCCGTTCGGGCCCATCACCACGAGTTGAGTGTCCCGGCCGACGGAGAATGCTGTCAATGCCACTGAATGATCTCCTAGTCAACCTGGCCGGTTGGTAAGGTCTGGCGGGAGACCTGGACGGTTTGGCCGCCCTCAACATTGACAATGAAGCGCTCATTGATAGCTTGATATTGGATCTGAGTATCCGACTGAACGTAGCCCAGGCTGGTGCGAGATAATGGGTTATTACTCGTATCGCAGATGACACTGAAAGGAAGGGAGCCATCCGCGCTACCCAACAGGCCCTGGCCGTACATGTTGTTCAAGAATGACAGCTGCGTCGATCTTATGTTCTGAAACAAAGTCGTGTTGATGACCTGACCCACATATAAACCCATGCCGGCAGCCAGGGTTTCGGCGATGTAGTTTGTCAAGCGGGTATAGTTGTCTCCGTTGATCGCAGCGTTTGATGATGTATTCAGGCCACCTCGAACACCCCAATAGGACCCGCCTGGCTGTGGATTGCAAATCAAGTCGATACCGGCGCCGAGGAGCGCGCTCAGATCGGCTGACGAATAGGTGGTGCTCTGGCCCGAACCCGGGCTACCAGTACGCTGACTGCCGATTACCCCGTAGATTTGCTTGTTTAGACTGGACTGTTCTGGAGAGAGATTAGCCAAACGGCCTGCGGCAAAACCTTGCGGTGACACTAACCGAATAGTGTTGTTGACTTGGTCCGACCACCATAACCAATCACCGAACATAAGCTTCGCGGCATAGCTGTTCAGGCCTGCTGCGCCAATCGTCGTCACGGCGTCCGAGATGGTGTCGCCGGCAGGTGTCGTGAGGATCATATAGCTACCCTCTTCGAGTCCAAACCCTGCCTGATTTGTCCAAGTCGTTGAATCGTCGCAATCCGCGAGTATTGCAAGACCACAACCTTGTCCGCGTAGGGCATACATTCCATTGCGGACGGGTGCGTCGGAGCCTACCAATTGACTACTACTCACCTGCGTCGCGCCGTCTGAGCCCGCGCTCGACGAACCCAAGCCAAGCGAAAAGGGAGCAGGCGATGCGGTGGTTCCTCCAGCACTCGCGACGACAAGCTGCGACGGCCCGCGCTGTACGCCTAAACCCGAGTTAACCGCCGACGCCAAAGCCGCCCAAAAGGGAGCACCGTCGCCGACAAGCCCGTCATAAACTTCGGGCTCGAAGCCAGGAAGGAGAATCGAAAGTTTCCAAGAGTTTGGCTGGGAGCCAGTGTCGAGCGCCAGCGTGATGTTATTGCCGAGAGAACCGGTATAGAGAGCGGTAAAGCTTGCGTTGGAGCCAGGAACCATGGAGTAGGCGGCCGCATCGGTGGCGTCGGTCACACGGACACATCGGAAATTCTGTGCTCCCTGCTGGATGGCGGTCGCGACTTGCGTGCCCATGTCATATTTGCGTGGAATGATCGAACCGAACTGTTGCGCGTAGTCGGCCATTGTCCCGACGATAGATGGCTCATTAACCGGGCCCCAGGAGGCTGTTCCAACAATCCCAATGATGTTGGTTGGAACACCATTCAAGACCAAGTTTTGAGGCGCGACGATCTGGACGTACAGATCAGGTACAATCAGCGAAGTCGTATTGATACTGCCTTGCTGTGCGATGGGCACGTGGCTAACCTTTCGACGTGTTAGGCGCGATGACCTTAGTGACGGATTTTGAGTGCTCAGTAGCCATTATCTCATCAATTTTGGCGGAATCAGCAATGACGTCGCCACGCACGAAAGTGGAAAATGACCTAGTTACTACCAACTGTTTGATCATGTCTGATACTTCCTAATAGTATGTAATATTTTTATTCAGATCGGAGGCGCCAAAAAGCATCGACGGTTGCTTTGCTATAGTCACAGAAGGATATTCGACAGTGTAGATCAAATCTCTCCGGTAGAGCAGAGCGTTTTGGGACTGATCATAACCGGCAGTATTGTGATACATGATTCGCGCCTGGCTCGCGTCAGGCAATAGCAAGAAGTCCACTTGATCAAACCCCGTATCGATAGCCGCTGCTACTGCATCTCGAAGTGGCGGGGTCGAGCACCAACAAATGATCCGAAGATCCTTTTCTTGCCGCCGGCTTTCAAAAGATGCCGCACTGTCGCAAACCACCCTCACTGTGATAGACACAGCGCCAGGGACAGTAATATCAGCGCCATGTACACTTGCCATCCGGTTGGCCTGAATCAATTGCTCGAGATTAGATGCGACAATATCTGGCGAGTCGCCCGGCTCGACCCGATAAGCATAAGGTATCCCGTCAATGATCGCGCCTACGACGTCTCCTGTTGCCGGGTCACCACCGATAGCTATAGCCTGCCCTCTTGTGGTCGCCGTCGCGCCTGGTTGCGCCGGCGCGTTGTTCCAACTGGGAAGATATCGGGTTGTTGTCCGCCCCGAGGCGTTATCCGCTCCAACCGTTACGTTGACTGCCCCAGAGCCCAGGTCGGCATTCAACGTAGCTGAATTCGGCCAGCCACGGTAGACTCGGCAGAGCGCGCCGACGACGCTGGATTGAGAGATTCCCGCAGGATATAAAATGGAGGTAACTGCGTCCGCAACGGCTTGCTCAACACCAGATATATCTGCCATTCAGGTGGTCGCCATCTTGGCGCTTATTCGCCATCCTAGATTCGTCAGTTCGGAACCATTAATGACTCCGGTCCGGCCCAGATCATCCGTTATGATATCGCCCGTTGACAACACGACTCCTAAAACTGAAGGAACCAACACGTTCCAATACGGGATCAGCTGATCGGTCGGGAGATCCGCGGCCGAGTGGCTCGATTTGTTCTCGCCGAGCACGCTAGCAGGCCAATGGTTCATCAGGGTTGTCGAGCGCCCAGAAGTATAGCCGCCGTATGTATTATTCGCAATGTTTGTTTGCATACTGGGGTGCATGATGCAGATCGTTCTGTTCGTTCGAACGCATAAGATCGGCAATAAATGGTCCTGAGACGCAACAAAAAAAGTTCCAGTGGGAGTAACGAGGTAGTCACTAACTCGCGTGTAACTGGCGTCGAAGATCCCCTGCCATAGCGCGTTTCCATAGGAATTTGTCCGGCTCTCGTCACCCCCCGAGGAGATGAAGGTTGCGGGTAACCTCAAAAACCGGTTCTGGCTGCTCAGTGGATTATCAACGCCGGCGGGCCGGAAGGCATCCGCGAACTGCCCGACAAGCCGTGCCGATATCCCCAAACCCAGGTAGAGACGATCTTGTAGTTTGCGCCCATTCATCGATCAAACAACCAAGGCAATCGTGCCGCCGATGAGGGCGGGTCCCGGCTCGACACCGAGGAACCCGCAGAGCCGTCGTCTCCACTCGTCGAGAAGCCGTATGCGGTCCGGGAGTTCATCCTTGTTCCGTACCCACATCGAAGCCTGTTCGGTGTCAAGATTGTCGGAGGCTGCGGGAACGGCTACCTCAAGCGTGGTCAACGTCCCCAAATAGCGACGGGCAACGGCGATTTCCGAGTTCGAGAGATTGCTTAGTCGGAACTCAAACAGTCCATAGACCTGAAAGTAACGCCACGACTGCATTCCGGTGGGTGCTGCTCCATAGGCTGGATATCCGCAAAAGCGACGGATATCCACTCTTTCGGCGTCGGTGAAAGGGCTCAAATGATTGATCCGTCGCCACGGCTGAACAGAATGCTTCCTGATCCCGAGGGTGAGATTGCGGCAGCATAGGATATGAGGCTGTTAATCGATAGAATTACCCGGTTCCCGGCAAGTACTGGCATGTCGGTGGTTGAGGCATTGACGGTTGTATCTGAACCAAATCGGACATACGCTAAGGCGGTCGTGGCATTAGTAACCACAACCGAATCACCACCACCGGATAAAGGCGTGTTAGACGACACGTTGCCCGCGGATACACTGACTGTACCAGTAGGGCGGAATGGACTTACAGAACCGAGAGGCATTGCAGTATTTGCTCCTCTGCCGCCTTAGCCGATGTGTTCGACAATAACGGCACGTTTGTACGCGGCGTTGGTCGCGGTTGGGACGGTTGTCGGATTGGTGGTCGTGTCGGAAGGCGCACAAAAGCCGCCGATCCAATACCAAGATTGGGCGATGATCTGCTGCAGCCGGTCGATCGCCTCGCGGGTCACCATAGCAATGCCATCGACGATGGTAATGATGGAATCCGCAGGGGCAACGTCCGTAGCCGCTAGGCCGGCGAAATCGCCCTCAATCAGCGCTCCTTGCCCGCATATCACTGGGCGGCGGATCATCAGTCCCGGCAGTGTCGGGTGAGGCTGCACAAACGCTTCGGTTGTGGGAACAAATCGGAGCCCGAGAAAATCGTTGGTCATCCCCTTCTTAAAAGTTTGGTTCGCCGAGGTCGCGCCCTGGAAGAGCTGCTTGAAGTCCGGATCAGCGAAAAGCTGCCGAGAGGACACCGGGTCCAGATAACAATTGTAGGCCCCTTCAATCTCTGGTACCGCGTTTAGCCGCAGCTTTGCGACCGCATCCAGAAGATTCGACATTGTCAACGTATCAGAAGCCGTAATCAACGAGGTGTTCCCGCGCTGAGAGGGGCGTACGATCGTCGAGCTGCTGGCGGCAGTGACGGTATTTGCGGTCGTCCCATCGGATACGGAGACGTTGCCGGAGAGCGTTAGAGTGCCGGATATTCCGTTCGGCGCAGTCGACACGTTGGTCATATCAGCCGCGATAGAAATGAGCGAATAGACGTTGGAACCAATGGTAACCGTCATGGGGCTGCTGCTGCTGACCGGTTGCTGAACTCCATTGACGAAGATCGTCAGAAAACCGCGCACGTCGTCGACCGTTACCGTGGGAGCTGCGCTGGTTAACGTCGTCCGTATACGAGTGTTGCCACCCAGATAGGCACCGAACAGCGCGTTGCGACTGAGCTCGTCGAGGCTTCGAGCAGCCTGTTCTCCGTTCACGTAGGCATTTTGAAGAAACTGCGATGCAATTCCTACCCGCTCCGTGACGACGTTCAAATCTGTTGTAGCAGCATAGAGATTGATACTGATAGTGTACTGCTCAACTCCCCAGGAGGTGGGGCTTAGGCCATTGTCGAAGTTGGTATTCGTTGCCGGTGCCAGTGGTGTTGTAACCGACGGTTTAAGCCCTGCGCGGGTTTTTGTAAGGGTTTCACCGATACCAACTGCGACGTCAACTCGATCGGCGCATGCCCGATATCCGAGGCGCGAGCCAAGAGCCTGCGAGAACTCGCGCTCGAGAAAGCCCTGCTGGATGATAGGCTGGAGTGAAACCGGAAAATTCTGAATACCCATCAATCGTCCTATCTAGAATCTACGTCGTTGTCGGAAGCAATGAACTGTCAGGGTCGGTATTTTGTGACAGCGGTTCGGGCAGCGGTGTACTCTGCTTCCGTCATGTCCATCGCAGTCTTCTGTCGAACAGGCTGCGATGCCGGGGCGGTGGCGGCGCTGGAAGTAGATGCCACCCCAAACAGCCAGGGTTTATCTCGTCGTAGGTCAGCCATTATCTTGCGGCCGCCCACGACCTTGTCATTCTCGTCGAGGCGAACCCCCGATAAATCCAACAACTTTAGACCGTCGAGATCGATCATGCCTGCGCGAACGGCCTCGGTTTGCAAGTTTGCCGTTATCAGCCGAGACTGAAAGTTGGTTTGCAGCGCGGCGATCTCTTCGCTTACGGACTGCTGCTCGTCCGGTTCTTCACCATCCGCAAGGTCCGATCGGGTTTCTGGCACATTGTCATCCATCTGTATCTCATTGCATATCATCAGGAGCTTCGGACGTTGTTTGACCTTCAACATATTCCATGTCGTAACAAGCCACGATAGCCTTCAGCGCAGTCTCTCTGCTAATGCAACCGGCTGCGACCAAAGATGTTAACGATTGAACGTCTTTTTGACGGTCATCCGCTGTCGATGGGTACCATCTCGGCCATTTGAGACTTAGCCGGGAGCTAGTGTTCAGTGGGCCGATCTCCTCGCCGAAAACGACAAGCGTGTATATCTGAGATGCGCGCACGATTAGTCGGGCGAGTTGTAGAAGTCCTACTTCGCCATAGCTGGTCCGCAGATTGTCTGCTAACCATATCAATCCTTGATTTAATAGTTCAAGCGCTCGACCCGACTGCGCGGCGGCGATCTTATCGGGGCTGGCCCGATTTCCGTGGATGCTCTCCAGAGCAAGCTCGCGCAGCGCCCTGACGTATTCGATGACAGCGGCTGATGCGGTCCCGCCGATCTCCAGCAGGCGCGCGTCTCCCTTCTCGGAGACAATAAGTGCATTCCCTGCTCCTCTGATTAATTCACCGTCCGGAAGGGTTGGGTCCTTAAGGAGAAGAGTTGGGTCACTGCTATACTTGAGACCTCGGCCAACCTGACTCAGTTGATAATCAATCTCCACTTGGGTGTGCATTGCAGCCGCGAACGTGCACGCCCCATCGGCGCTATCTCCAGTCGTAGGTAGTCCCGGCAGGTTCTTGATCCAAACGATAGGGACCGCTCCAAGCTTATGCGAGACCGAGCGGGTGGTGTCGATGATCGGTTGGGATGGTTTGGCGACGGGCACTGGTTCGAACCATGTTTCGCCATTCCTGTCCCAGCATCGGGAGAACCAATACTCCTCATCAGGATCGTCTATAGCGTACCCATTCCCGATAAGATCACTGCCAGAGACCTTGTATCGCTCATCAACCCGTGACAACGTGTCGGGTTCGGCAGGATCCCATGTTGGCGTGAGGTAGGTTGTGTCCAGGACATTGACGAAGATCCGGCCTTTCAATACTCGCAGAAGCAGAGCAATAGATCCGGTGGCCCCTCGCATCGCGGCTTCAATCATGACGAGATTAAGGCGCGTTTCCTTGACGATACTGGTAAACGTAGCGCGAACTGTCGGATCGGGACTTTCGATTGTTGGGAAGTGGCCTTCGCTGAACAGCAGGGACACGCTGTCCTCCACGACGATGCGACAGAGCGGGTATCTGACACTCGGACGGCGCTGGCGCAGCGGAATGTATTCCCCTGCTTCATTCCTCTCTTCGTGAAAGTAGTAGGGCAAGATATCGTAAATTGTACCATCTAGTACGCGATTGAGAATGGCCAGCTTTCGCACTCTGTTAGGATAGGCATTGTCGCGCGGAACCAGATCGCAAAGTGTATCGAACATAATCTTCCAGACTTTAGTTTCGATAGATGTCAGCGGTCGACGATCGATATTGAGACCGAACGAAACGGATGCGGGCGAGTGGTCAGGGTCGTAAAGGCCCGGACGAGAGCATCCACCTGATCGTCTTTCCGTCCCCACGGAAAATCGCGCATCTCGTCAAGCAGCGTTCGAGTCCAATCAGCGCGGAGGATCGAGACGTTGCCGCCCTCAACTTGAGACGCAAGTGGCATGGCTCGGGTGGCCTTCGATCCGGTTTCCCTAGAGGAGGTCACGTAAAAGCCAGCAAGTTGACGCGTCAGATAGGACATTTGGCTCTTCCCTGCCTGGCCCGGATCCTCGGGAATTGCGATGATGACTTTGGGACCGTCTCTTTGCGCGGTGTTGACAATTAATTCTTCCACCTGACGTGGCGTTCCGCGGATGCGGGCGGCGTCCAGAATGAGATATCGTCCGGTTCTATCCCGAGATAATTTGATGCCGACGGTCCAGTCTGGATCGTTCCCTCCCGTTTGTCCAGTCGCCGCGAGGTCCCACGCCCGGACCGTTGCCTCAGAATCGCGCTCCGATTGAAGCAGCACTACTGTAATGCGATCAATGGAAAATAGCCGTCCACCAGACGGCAACGGCGTTTGTTGGAACAGGGCCGACCATGCGCGCTCGCCGATAAGGTCGCGCTTGCGCATGAGGGCCGCGCTGTCCTCCCACTCTGGCCACAGCGGCGTTCCGACCGGTCGACCGAGAGGATCGTCCGACTCCGCAATTGCGGGAAGACGAACTACGCGCCACTCTGCGCGCGCCTGCTCTAGCAACTGGCCCCCCAAATCATCTGGATGCCAACGTGTCATTATCAAAACGACCCTGCCGCCAGGCTTCAGTCGTGTTGTTATGTCGGACTTATACCATTCCCAAATATGATCTCGCTGTCGGCCACTTTCGGCATCTGCTTGTGATTTAATCGGATCATCGATGATCACAAGATCCGCCCGTCGTCCCGTTATCGCGCCCCGAGCGCCTATGCAGAAATATTCGCCACCTTCATTAGTAGTCCATGAATCTATAGCTCGCTGGTCCGAGGTTATGCTAATTCCAAGCCATAGTTGCTTAGACGTTATCAGTCTACGAACGCGCCGACTAAAATGTTCGGCAAGGCTATGAGAATGAGAGGCACTGATGACCGAAGTGCGCGGATGCTGAGTAAACCACCAAGCCGGAAAGATAACCGATGCGTAAGTCGACTTCGCTGACCCTGGCGGCATCAGTATCATCAAGCGGTCGTATAAGCCGTTCGATAAAGCCTCCAGCTCCGAGACAAGATGAAGATGATGGGCAGCCGGGCGATACCCCGACTCTCTCAGCGCCTCTTCTGCCCAAGTCCGAAGGCTACCCCGGATGCGTCCCTTTAAATAGATGAGCTTTTCGATGGGATCACTGTCATTCTAGCTAGAATTACCCGCGGGGCCGTGGATCTCGCGTCCTCAATGTCTTACGGAGAGGCTCACGCCGTCACACAACCTTTATCATAGGAAACATCTTACGATATTTTGGGGTGTTTGGTCAAGCCTTTTTTCCTATCATCTCGATCAACGGGCCGCCTTGCAAAGAGCAGGCCGCCAGCCCATGACGATTGACCTTGTCAAGCACCTACACCCCGCTCTACCCAATCTCCATGAACATGACGCCCAGGAGGATCGCGCATCTCCACTTCCAGATTCTGGCTACCGACGGTAGCGCGCGGGCGGGAGTCCTGCATACAGCCCATGGCCCGCTCGACACACCTGCATTTATGCCCGTGGGCACAGCGGGAACCGTCAAGGCGATGACCGCCGATGCGGTTCGAGCGACGGGATGCCAATGCATCTTGGGAAATACATACCACCTGATGTTGCGGCCCGGCGCCGACCGGATTGCGGGCCAAGGCGGTCTCCATCGCTTCATGGATTGGCCAGGACCAATCCTCACCGATTCGGGCGGATTCCAGATCATGTCGCTGTTCGCCCTCCGGGCAATCGACGCGGACGGAGTGACCTTTCAATCCCACATCGATGGCAGCCGGCATCGCCTAACCCCAGCTATCTGCATGGACCTTCAGGACAAGTTCGACTCTACTATCAGTATGGTATTGGACGAGTGCGTCGCTTTCCCGGCCACCCATGCCGCAGCTATGTCTTCAATGGACCTGTCGATGCGCTGGGCTGAGTTGTCGAAGCGGGCATTTCGTCCCCGCCCGGGATACGGCGTCTTCGGCATCATCCAGGGGAGCACCTACCCCGATCTCCGCCTGAGGTCGGTCAACATTCTGAAAGACATCGGATTTGATGGCTTTGCTGTCGGCGGTCTGGCGGTCGGAGAAGGCCAGCAGGTGATGCTGGAAACGCTTGAGATCACTGTGCCCCACCTACCAAAGGAGATTCCGCGATATCTTATGGGCGTCGGGACGCCAGATGACATGCTTAAGGCAGTGGAGCGCGGGATTGACATGTTTGATTGCGTGATCCCAACCCGGGCAGGCCGAACTGCGCGCGCCTACACTCCTTCAGGTGTCCAGAACCTGCGTAACGCCCGTTTCGCGGACGACTCTGGTCCCCTAGACCTGGAGTGCGAGTGTCCGGCTTGCACAAAACACAGTCGAGCCTATCTCCATCATCTGTTCCGTGCAGGGGAAATGCTCGGCCCGATGCTCCTGACTTGGCACAATTTGACCTATTACCAATCTCTTATGCGAGATATACGTTCTGCGATCAAGGCCGGACGACTTTCCAACCTCGCTCTCGATCTACGGGGGAGTTGGATGACGCCGGGGACGCTTCGATGACCGACACGCCCCCACTTGGTCACCTCACCCTACTGGGCCATCATGCGCCCCAACCCACCCGGCCGGACGATGCGATATTGGAGCGTGTTCAAAACCCGGCCACTGGCCGACACTACATTGTTCGCCTGACTTGCCCAGAGTTCACCTCCCTCTGTCCGCTTACCGGGCAGCCGGACTTCGCTCATATCATGGTGGACTATGTTCCTAGAAGCTGGATAGTGGAAAGTAAATCATTCAAACTGCTCATGCAATCATATCGCAATCATGGCGCCTTTCACGAGGCCTGTACCATGGAGATCGCTAGCAAATTAGTAGCACTTCTGGACCCAGTGTGGCTAAGAATCGGAGCATACTGGTACCCGAGAGGTGGCATCCCTATCGATGTGTTTTGGCAGTCCAGCACACCGCCCGCTGATGTCTGGATTCCCGAACAGGATGTATCCCCCTACCGAGGCCGCGGCTGAGACGTTCTATGGTTGGACCGCCACAATCATTAGCAGCGCAGTCAGGTGATGCAGCGCCCGAACCTCGCGCAGATGATACCCGAAGCCAAATCCGCGAGAATGCACTGCGGATGGGATTTGATGCCGTTGGCTTCAGCAAGGCCAGCCTTGGCCCCGAAGTCCGGGAACGACTGAGCGATTTTATTCAGTCGGGCTTTCACGGCGACATGGGTTGGCTCGCGGCTAGACCGGAGCAAAGAAGTCACCCCCAATGTCTTTGGCCCGAAGCGAGAAGTGTGATCGTCGTTGGCCTCTCTTACGCGCCCAAGGACAACCCTCTTGCCGTCGCTAGTCAGCTAAGCAAAGGGGCCATTTCAGTCTATGCCCGAAATCAAGATTATCATAAAATTATTAAAGGACGACTAAAGCAGCTTGCTCAGTTCTTGGTTTCTCATTTTGCGTGCGACGTGAAGGTCTTCGTCGATACCGCGCCGGTTATGGAAAAACCACTCGCGCAAGGCGGAGGTCTAGGATGGCAGGGAAAGCATACCAACGTCGTTTCCCGATCTCACGGATCGTGGCTTCTACTCGGAGAAATTTATACGACGATGGAGCTGGAGACGGACGAAATGACTGGCGACCGTTGCGGATCGTGTTCGCGATGCATCAATGTCTGCCCCACTAACGCCTTCCCGGCACCATATCGCCTCGACGCAACCCGCTGCATTTCCTATCTGACGATCGAGCACAAAGGTCCAATACCTAACGAGTTTCGCAAGGCGATAGGCAACCGAATCTACGGCTGCGATGACTGCCTCGCGGTGTGTCCGTGGAACAAGTTCGCTCAGCCCACTACGCATTCGCAACTCATTAGCCGGGAAGATCTTATCGCGCCCGACCTCGCAGCGTTATCCGCTTTGAACGATAGCGAGTTTCGAGCGATGTTTGCCGGCTCGCCGATCAAAAGGATAGGACGAAGCCGCTTCGTTCGAAACGTGCTGACTGCAATCGGCAATTCCCGCGATCCGACGCTGCTTCCCTCCGCAGAAACTTTGCAGCAAGATCCTGACTTCATTGTGGCCGAAGCCGCCAACTGGGCCTCCCGGCAACTGCGTCAACTTTCCACGTGAATTTGCAGCGCGCGCGCATACACGAGCTTCCGAGGCAATCCAGTCGCCGTGCTGACGAGCGCCGCCGCGTCTTTTACCGTCTGCGTTGCTAGTGCGGCTCGTAATCGCCCGTCGAGGTCTTCCGGATCGTCCATCTCAGGTGGTCCGATCAAAAGTGTGATCTCGCCACGCGCTGGTTCCCGGACAAATTTATCCGCGAGGATACTCACTTTACCGCGTTCCACCGTTTCGAATCGCTTTGTCAGTTCGCGCGCGACCGCGGCGCTTCGGTCCCCGAACACATCCAGCGCATCCCTGAGGGTTTCCAGAAGTCGATGAGGTGCCTCATGCCAAACTAGGGTGCTGGACAATCCGGCGCGTTCGGCCGCCCGCAACCCGCTAAACGCCGTCCGTCGCGCTGCGTGCTTCGATGGCGGAAAACCCAGGAACATGAAGGGTAATGGTGGTAATCCAGACAGGATCAGCGCAGTGACTGCCGCATTTGGTCCAGGGACCGAGGTGACCGGTAGATCGGCCGCTATCGCCGCCCGTACAAGCCGATAGCCTGGGTCCGAAACCAAAGGTGTCCCCGCATCGGAAACCAAAGCGATCGTCTCCTTGGCCTTCAGACGTATCAAAACGGACTCTATTCTGTCGTCCTCGTTATGCTCGTGCAGGGTCTCCGTTCGGGTGTGAATATCCATCGCCGCCAGCAGCCGGCCCGTACGGCGTGTGTCCTCGCAAAGAATTAGATCGCAAGTGGCCAGAACGGCGCGCGCACGAGTTGAGACATCGCCCAGGTTGCCGATCGGGGTGGAAACAAGCACAAGGCAATGCAGCGGGACGGGTTGGCCGTCTCGCGGGCGATCGGGGGGCGCAGCCGATGGGGCGGCAACGGGCATTCCTTCTCCTTATTTGCGCACTGACACTCTCAGGCTGCGGTCAACCAATCGCTGGACGATACGGCACCGGATACCAGTCTGGATCGTACTCCCCAACCTCGTTGGGTCCGAATACATCTACTTCAGGGGGAACACGGCATGCAGCCGCAATTTTGCTCCCTTTGACCGGACCGCGCGCTGACCTCGGTCAGGTCCTGCTGCAGGCCGCTCAACTCGCGCTGCAGGACAACAGCGGCCCGTCGTTGGATGTCTTGGACACCGGAGGGACCCCAGCAGGCTCTGCAACGGCCGCCCAGGCGGCGGTCTCCAACGGCGACAGCCTGATACTTGGTCCGTTGACATCGGCCGAAACTGCGTCAGCCGCTCCGATCGCCCGGGGCGCGGGAATACCAGTTTTGGCGTTCACCAATGACGCATCGCAGTCCCAGCCAGGTGTTTGGCCACTTGGCATCTCGGCCGATCAGCAAATACAACGTCTCGTCGCGGCGGCACAGGCACAGGGGAAAACCCAGATTGCCGGACTGCTGCCCGATTCCGATTTCGGCCGAGCGGTGGCCGCCGCGCTCAAGAAGGCAACCCAGACCTCCGGCCTGCAACCGCCGAACATACGGATGCATGCCGCAGGCATGGCAGCTATAACCGCAACCGCGCGAGACTTGTCCGACTACGCTAACCGCCGCGGCCCAATCGACGCCAAGGTTAAGGCCGCCCGGGCGCTCGGAACTCCGGAAGGTCGCCGCGAAGCGCAGGAACTTGTGAAAATGCCAATCCCACCACCGCCATTCGACGTTCTGCTGCTTGCGGATACCGGCGATAACCTCCAAGAAATCGCTGCCATCCTGCCATATTACGATGTCGATCGTTCAGCGGTTCAGATAATTGGGCCAGCTCTCTGGGCTGATCCAGCGAGCGGTTCGGGCGCGGTCCGGGGCGCTTGGTATGCGGCGCCCGACAACACCACCCGAAGCGACCTTGAGCGGGACTATGCCGCCAAATTCGGCGCGCGCCCACCGCCGTTGGCCGATTTGGCATTTGATGCGGCTTCTGTCGCCAAGGTGGTTGTCGGGCCTGCAGGGAGCGACCTGGCAATCCTCACGCAGCCCGGCGGATTTGTCGGAACCGACGGCTGGTTTGTCCTGCCGCCGGACGGTCAAGTACGGCGCGGGTTAGCTGTGTTCCGAGTTGAACGCGCCGGCCCAGAACTGATTGATCCCGCGCCGCAGTCTGCGGCAGGTCCAGGCACGTGAAACGCCCTTTGTCAGATTTGGTGTAGACCGACGAACCCGACCAAGCGCTCGACCTCTTTGACGATGGGTTCTGCGATGGTGGCCGCCTGTTCCGCCCCAGATCGAAGTAGATCGACTAGGTCCGCCGGCTCGCGCAGAAGCCGGCTTGTCGCCGAAGCGATCGGCGCCAGCTTCTCGACTAGCAACTCCGTCAATGCGGTCTTGAACGGTCCAAATCCTTGACCGCCATGCTCTCTAAGCACCGAGGCGTGATCAGTATCGGCCAAGGCCGCATATATGCCCACTAGGTTCCGCGCTTCAGGACGATCCGCGAGGCCCCCAACCTCGGATGGTAAGGCCATCGTGTCGGTTTTCGCTCGTCGGATCTTCAACGCGATTGTGTCGGCGTCGTCGTTCAGGTTGATACGGCTCTGATCCGAGGGATCGGACTTCGACATCTTTCTCGTGCCGTCCCGCAAGCTCATGACACGGGCCGCTGGACCAAGAACTACCGGCTCGATATTGGGAAAGAAATCAATACCATAATCGTGGTTGAACTTCTGGGCGATATCGTTCGCGAGCTCTAAATGCTGCCGCTGATCGTCCCCGACGGGCACCCTGGTCGCGTGATAAGCAAGGATGTCCGCTGCCATGAGGTTGGGATAGACATAAAGCCCGGACGATGCATTTTCCCGATCCTTTCCCGCCTTGTCTTTGAACTGCGTCATGCGATTGAGCCATCCAAGCCGCGCGACGCAGTTGAAGATCCAGGCTAGCTGGGCATGTCCCCGAACGCTCGATTGAAGAAACAGGATATGCTTTACTGGATCGACGCCGCAGGCCAGCAAGACTGCCGTCATTTCCAGCGTCTGCTTATGCAGCGCTGTCGGATCCTGCCAAACCGTGATGGAATGCAGGTCCACAACGCACCAAAGGCAGTCGTGATCGTCCTGTAGCCTGACCCAATTACGGATCGCTCCCAGGTAATTCCCAAGGGTCGGAATGCCAGACGGCTGAATGCCTGAGAAAACGCGCTGCATACCGTTCAAGTCTCTGTTGTTGGCGATGAATTGATGGCCGATCCACCATCACCGCGCAAGCGACGACGGGAAATCATGCGCCTGATCTCCCGACGATCGCAGGCTCCCAGCAGCGATGCCGCGGTGGCGTAGGCGAGCATTCCCCCGCCAACTAACCCGCCTAGGAACGCCATGCGCAGCCATCCGTGCGGTGGCGACTCAAACATGAGGACCCGCAATCCCCACAACGCGGCGGCCATGATGATTGATGCCCCAATCATGCCGCGACACCGTCTCTGAAGTTGATGATCGGGCAGAAAATGCCCACGCTGAAGCAGGACAAACGCTAGTCCGCCGACATTGCAGATGGCGGCCAGGCTAGTCGCCAGCGCCGGCCCGATATGGGCGAGAGGCACCATAAAGATGAGGTTCAAAAGCAGATTTAATCCCACGCTTCCAACCCCAATCTTGACTGGCGTGCTGGTGTCACCGCGGGCAAAGAATGCAGGAGCAAGAACCTTGACTAAAACGAAGGCCGGCAATCCTAGCGCGTAGGCCGCCAACGATTGCGAGGATAGCCGCACGCTCTCGAGATCGAATGCCCCGCGGCCGAATAACGTGAGCATGATCGGCTCTGCACACACGATAAGTGCCAAAGCAGCCGGCAGAGTGAGAAATAGGCCGTACTCAGTTGCACGGTTCAGCGTTCCGATTGCTGACGCTGCCTCCCCGGCTCGAACTTGCCGCGACAGCAGAGGCAATAGCGCCGTCCCGACAGCGGTTCCGATAACTCCAAGTGGCAATTGCTGCACCCGATCCGCAAAATATAGCACCGACACGGTGCCAGCCGGCAGAAGGCTCGCGATAATCACATCTACGGTTAGATTTAGCTGAGTAACTCCCGCCCCCACCAAACCGGGCGCCATTCGGCGCATCAGCAGCCGCATCTGTGGGGTCAACCGTGGCCGGGGTATCCTGAGCGCCATCCCGGCGCGGCGAACAGCCATCATCAGCAAGCCAAGCTGAGCGACACCCGAAATCGTCACACCCCAAGAAAGCGCATGCCCCACCGTAGGAACATACGGTGTCATCCACAGCATGCAGGCGATCGAGACAATGTTGAACAGGACGTACGAGGCTGATGCGGCGGTAAACCTCTCCAGCCCGTTCAATACGCCTGAAACCAGGGCCGCGAGGCAGATTAAAACAAGGTAAGGAAATGTTATCCTAGACAGGCTGATAGCCAGCGCAAACTTTCCATGGTCTTCAGCAAATCCCGGCGCCAGGACGACCATGAGTTCGGGCATGAAAATCTCGCCCAGGATGGTCATGATTCCCAGCCAGAAGGCCATAACCGCGAACGTCTCCTGAGCGAACTGCCTCGCGGCGGCGGCGCCTTCTGTATGCAACAACCCGGAAAATGCGGGGATGAACGCAGCGTTGAACGCGCCTTCCCCAAACAGCCGTCGAAACAGGTTCGGGAGCTTCAAAGCAACGAAAAACGCATCCGCGATCGGGCCGGTTCCGATTAGCGCGGCGATCAGCATGTCGCGTGCAAACCCTAGAATTCGACTGATGAGAGTCCATCCGCCGACCGTCAGTATGCCTCTCAGCATGGCCGCTCCTGGTCGGGCATAAAGTCCTTATTCGTCCCGCTGCGGACGCGACAGGAGTTCTGCTATCGTCTGGTCCAGCGTTTTGGCGCCAGTCAGCAGGTCGGCCACTGCTCGGCAGATCGGCAGATCGACCTCACCTGCACGGGCAACAAGAGCGGCGGCCGTAGGAACGCCTTCGGTCACGCCTGACCGGCCGGCAAGCACATTAGATAGACGCTCACCTTGACCCAGCGCATAGCCCAGGCTGAAATTCCGGCTGGAGGTCCCGGTGCAGGTCAGCAACAAGTCACCCAGACCGGATAAGCCCATCATAGTTTCAGCTCGTCCGCCAAGCGCGACGGTCAGCCGTCGCAGCTCGCTTAAGCCGCGCGTTACCAGCGCAGCCCGCGCATTTTCTCCCAACCCCGCACCGATGACCGCACCCGCTGCGATTGCAATTACATTCTTTCCGGCGCCACCAAGCTGGGAGCCTACGGGATCGTCGTTGCCGTAAATCCGGAAGGTCGAAGTCCCCAGTATGATCCTCACTTGCTCGCGGAATCCTGAATCGTCGCTGGCCACGACCGTTGCGGTCGGAAGACCCGCCGCCACCTCGAGGGCGAAGTTGGGGCCGGTTAAAGCCGCAAGCGGGCGGCCTGGGAGTACGTCGAAGACAACTTCCAGCGGCAGCAGATGCGTGTCCGTTTCAACGCCCTTGGCGCACACAACGATGGGGCAATGGGCGGGCCGCAGCCGCAAGAGTGAGGAACGAAGATATTGAGTAGGAACAACCCAAAGCAACAGATCGACATCACCCGGAATGTCATCTCGCACGTCGAGTTGCTCAGGAAATAGGTATCCAGGAAGCCGATGGCTTTGCTTCCTGGCTTTCATGGTGCAAGCGGCAGTTGCGTCGCGTGCGACTAGGGCCACGCGATTGCCGGCTCTCTCCGCCTGAAGGGCCAACGCGGTCCCCCAGGCCCCTGCGCCGACGACCGCGACGCTACTCATCTATCAACCTGAGCACCGCGGTACCTGCGCCGATCTCGCTGTCGCCAAGCCCTCCTAGGATGGCATCAGCGATCACACGAGCATGCCTTTCGAACCCATAGGGCGGATTGACGATCACCATACCGCAACCGCTGAGCCGGTCGGGGTCGGCGGGGGATCTCAGATGAAGCTCAACCGCAACGATGTCGCGTATGCCGAAACACGCCAAGCCACTGTGGAAACTCCGAACGGCGGCCATTTTTTTGATTGGATACCAGGCAGCGAAAATCCCTTGACCGAAGCGGTCATAGCCGGTTCGAAGTCCATCAGAGAGAATGGAGAATTCATCCCGAGCCTCGAACGGCGGATCAACAAACACCAACCCTCGCTTTTCTTTCGGCGGCAGCAACGCGGCCAGAGCCTCCCACCCGGACCGCCTGTGAACCTCCACTTGTGGGTCATTTCGAAATCTTCGCCGCAGGATCATCGCATCCTCCGGATGGACCTCGCAGCAAACGAGACGATCGTTCTTGCGCAAAACAGCCCGGATCAATGCCGGCGATCCGGGGTAGAGTCCAAGCCTAGTCACAAACTCAAGATAGCGCTCCAAAACTGGCGACCGCGACCCCAGCAAACGCCGTATCCCGGTTTCCGCCTCGGCAACGCGTCGCGCCGCCGCGGCATCAAGGTCATACCATCCGGCGCCCGCATGCGTATCGAGCACGAAACACGGGTTGGGCTTACGCGCGAAAGAATCGAGGAGAGCAATCAGCAACGCGTGCTTGAAGCAGTCTGCGAAATTGCCTGCGTGATAGGCATGACGGTAGTTCATACTACAACCGCTTCCAGCGCCTCGAGTGGCCACCGCGGCCGCGCGTTGACCTCAATTCCGTCACTCCAACCAAGTCGCAGCCGTTCCACGCCAGCCCAGGCAACCATTACCGCATTGTCGCTACAAAGCCTGACTGGCGGAGCGACCAAACGAAACCCCTTTGACACAGCTGCTTTGGCCAAGCCGGCCCGCACCGACGCGTTAGCCGCTACCCCCCCGGCTACGACCAACAGATCAGCCGCGGAAAAATGCTCGCGCATCATCTCCATTGCGTGAAGCGCCCGGTCAGCGAGAACATCTACTACCGCTTGCTGAAAGCTTGCCGCAACATCCGCGCGCTGCTCACGGGTTAGATTCGGCGACATGCGTAGCACCGTTTGCGCCACTGCTGTCTTCAGTCCCGAGAAGCTCAGGTCACACCCTGGCCGTCGTATCATCGGACGAGGAAATGGGTGACTTGATGGATTCCCCTCGGTGCTGATTTTTTCCAGAGCCGGTCCCCCCGGCCAGCTGAGATCTAACAGCTTCGCAACCTTATCAAATGCCTCTCCAGCCGCATCGTCCACCGTCCCGCCTAGCCGAGTATAGTGCCCAACGCCGCTTACGGCGATGCATTGCGAGTGTCCCCCTGACAGCAGGAACAGTAGGTACGGAAATGGCGCTCCCCCCTCAACCAACCCAGGCAATCGGGCGGTGAGCGCATGAGCTTCCAGGTGATTCACGGCGATAAATGGCAACCCGTTAGCGATCGCAATGCCCTTGCTGAACTGACACCCAACGATCAACCCGCCGATCAATCCCGGTCCAGATGTGGCAGCGACTCCACCGAGATCGGAACATGCGACGCCGGCTTTCGCCAGCGTCAGCCGGACTTGTTCGGGAAGGTATCGGAGATGCGACCTCGCCGCGATTTCCGGCACCACGCCACCAAACGGCGAGTGCTCGGAGAGTTGGCTGAGCACAGTGTCCGCCAGAACCCGCCCTTCGCCCTCCACCACCGCGGTAGCGGTTTCATCGCAGGATGTCTCAATCCCTAAAACCGGTCTCATTACACCTTTCAAGCCTTGTCCTGGCTCGGACACCGGCTAACTTGTCGCGTATCTCGGTGGCGATGTGCCGAGAATTGGGATAACTACGCGTTTGGATTTGCCGCACATCATCGCCTGAGGCTATTTCGAAAAGAGCTGCCCTTGAAGCGTGTTTTGATCACGAGGCCAGAGCCAGGCGCCACTCAAACCGCCGCCCGCGTGGCTGCACTAGGCTTCTTCCCCATCGTGGCTCCTGTCCTTTCGATCACCGCCCGCACCGTTCGTCTTCCGAATCGCCTCGCAGCGACCGTGTTGACCAGCCGGAACGCCCTATCGGCCTGCTCACCATTCATGTATAATCGTCCGGTCTTTGCCGTCGGAACGGCAACCGCCGCCCTAGCCACCGCGGCTGGCTTCGAGCGCGTATTCGACGCCGACGGAGATGCTGGCGCACTCGCCGTTTTGATCGCGAACACCATGTCTCCAGCCGAAGGAATTCTCTTCTTTCCGACAGCGCAAGGGCAAGGGATCGAGTTGGCGGCCTCTCTCCGGCATCACGGCTTTCGTGTGCTTCGCCGCGTTGCCTATCGAGCTTCTTCGGTCGGCAGCCTACCCGAAATTGCCGCCCTCCACTTGCGTCAGCGCCAAGTCGCGGCGGCGATGTTCTTTTCGGGCGAGACCTCGCGTCACTTCGTAAGTCTCCTCCGAGCAGCCGGGTTGGTCGGAGCCGTTCGAGATATCGAAGCGGTGTCTATCAGCGAGCGGGCCGCCATGGCATTAAGACCCCTCCCCTGGCGCCGCCTCAGCGTCGCCCCGTTGCCAAATCAGGATGCTATGCTGGCGATACTGCGATGACCGAACAGTCCCTTCTTCCACCTCCCGACCCGCCGCCAACAGCCTCTGTCACGTCACCAACGCCCGCTCGCCGCAATGTCGTCCAGTGGTTCTACGCTCTGGGTTTTCTCATACTAGCCGCTGCGATAATCTATTTATGGCAGTATCCCAGCACGCTAGGTGAGAACACCCGCGAGGCATCCGCCCTCAATGAGCTTGACCAACGTCTCGGTGACATCGGCGCTCGGCTTGATCGACTTGAGCAACAACCGCCGCCGGATCTCGGCAAAATCATAGCTCGAGTAGACGCCCTCGAGCAGCGACCACCGCCCGATCTTGGCAAAATCACCGCTAGGATAGACGCCCTTGAGCAGCGCCCTTCACCCGACGTTGGCAAAATTACAGCTCAAGTAGACGCCCTTGACGCCCGGGTCACGGATCAGGCGCAGCTGGCAAGCCGGCTAGACCGATTGTCGGGCAGGATCGAATCTCTCTCCGGCCATGATCAAACGAACATCGACGCGACACGGGAGCAGATCAGCGCGCTAACAACCCGTCTCACCGCACTGGAGGCAAACGCCGGCAGTCTCGAGACCATTACAAAACGGTTAACCCGCCTTGCCCGACTTCAGGAAGCGTTCTTTGCTCTCGCGTCCGGCCGGCCAATAGGTGACCTGCCCGATGCACCGGAAGTTCTTGCGCGCTATTCCCACGCCGCCCCTCCCACCGAGGCAGACCTACGTTTGCGCTTCCCCCAAGCGGAGCGAGAGGCTCTTGCAGCCAATCAGTCCCACGAGCGCGATCAACCATTCGTTGGTCGAGTTTGGGAAAGGGCCCAAGGGCTGATCACCATTCGCCGGGGCGACGAGGTCATGGTCGGCAATTCTTCCGAGGTCATTTTAAACCGTGCCCGAATCGCCCTTGATGCCGGAGATATCGCTGGCGCGGTAACCGCGGTTGAAACGTTGAGCGGGCAACCTGGACAAGCGATGGCAAAATGGGTTGCGGATGCAAAGGCACTCGTGGATGCGCGCTCTGCTCTCGCTCAGTTGGCAGCGCAAGATTGATGCTAAAAGTCATTCTCTTTCTACTGGCTGGGGCGGTCGTCATCGTGCTGGCGTGGGTATTGGCCAGCATTCCCGGGCATGTGGTCGCTTCGATCGGTGCATTCACAATCGAAACCTCCACGCCCATGGCGATCTTAATGCTGGTCGCACTGTTCGTAGTGACGTTCATTTTGATGCGTATCCTGCGTGGGATCCTGGCAATCCCCCGATCCGGCGCGGATTGGCGCCGCCGCCATCGCCTCACCCTGGGGGAAAGAACCGTCACGCGCGTGCTGGTCGCCTTGGCCGCTGGGGAGCAGGCCGCAGCCCGGAGAGAGGCCCGCCGGGCGCGTAACCTCCTGGGAGATTCTCCTCAAACGTTACTCCTAGCCGCTGAGGCAGGCCGGCTCTCCGGGCGCGAGGATGAGGCCGAGGAGGCCTTTCGTGCCTTGGCCAAGCAAACGGACGCAAAGTTCCTGGGTCTCAGTGGCCTGCTTAGTCAAGCCGTGGATCGCCGCGATTGGCCTGAGGCGCTTGTTATTGCAAAGCAAGCCGAGGCCGCTCATCCGGGGACCCTTTGGCTCCGCCGGCAGCGTGCCGAATTGGCTTTGCAGACCGAGAATTGGGCTGAGGCACTTGAATTGACGGGCCCGGACCCTCGTCGAACGACCTATTATGTGGCGGCCGCGGACGCCGAACCCGATCCCAAGCGAGCGCTCAGATTTGCCAAACTGGCCTGCAAGCAAGATCCTGGGTTTTCACCAGCCGCTCTCGCGTATGCTAGCCGGCTAAGGGCGGCCGGCTATGAAAAGCATGCTCAATCTTGTATCGTGGACGCTTGGCGGCGGGCACCACATCCCGACCTCGCGGCGTTCGCCATGGCACTTGAACCGGACAAGCTAGCGCGTGTCCAGGCAGCCAAGCGTCTCGTTGCAACCAACGCGACGCACCCCGAGAGTCGGATTTTGCTGGCGCAAGTCGCGCTTGAGGCCGGATTGACAGGCGAAGCCCGGCATCAGATCGAGGCCGCGCAGGGCGAGGGCATACGACATCGTCGCCTTTGCCTTCTGCTAGCCGAGATCGAGGAACAGGAGCGGGGCACTACCGAAGCCGGCCGTGTGGCCCAGCGTGACGCTCTGCGTCATGCGGCCACTGCGGAACCTGACCCGCACTGGCAATGCACGGGTTGCCGTGCGGATCATACGGTATGGCACCCCAAATGCGAGACCTGTGCAAGCGTCGGAACAATACAATGGTCGACTGGCCGACGGTCGCCAGCCTTGCCCGTGATTGTTGGCTAACGGGGCCGTGAGATCGCCACCTCAAGTCGGAGGAAATCGCCACCCCAGAGCGTTGGATATGCCGGTCCGTTGGCGTAAGGAACTGTCGCTGACACCGAAGTAAGACGTGGCCGGGGAAATTCGAACAGGCCGATCAGTGAAAAATCTGCCCGAGAGCGGCGAGAGTGCCGCGTATCAGGTTTTCACACATTGGGATTTTTAGGCACCACACGCAAGGAAGGAGAACTCCTCCGCGCTGGGTTGGACTGCCCTCGGCACTACCTTGAGTTGTGGCCCTGAGGGGCACCGCTTCGGCATCGATCTTCAGACCAACGACCTCATCAAGCGCAGGCGCATCGAAACCTGCTTCTCCACGAAGCTCGATCAGCCCGACCAGCTTCTGACCGGCGATGAAGCCCCGCTTGGCCAGCGCCGCAGAGAGATGGCGCTGGCTCAGGCTGACCCACCGCAAAGGAGCTTCGGGATCACCGCGGATCGACGGCTCCACCAAGTCATTCAAGGCTTGCAAAATCCCAGGCTGCATCCCAGTCGCGGGCTTCTGTCCGCCACCCTTCCAGCGAACCCGCTCGCTGCCCCGCAGCGCCCCGGAGCGAAGATCCGCTGGGCCGCGGCCGATGGTGCTGCGCGCCACTCCGGTGGCCCGCGACACTGCGGTTATTCCGCCGCGGCCGGCCGCGCGTGCTTCACTCGCAGCGAACAGGCGTCGGTCTCGCTCGTTGAGGGCCTCGAAGCGGGCCTGGATGGCATCTTGGTCGATCACTCCGCCAGGCTAGACGTCACCCTCAGCCGATTCGCTCGAATTTTCCGGATTTGTTCGTTGCGTTTTTTTGCTGCGGTTCAAGTTCCTTTTCTTGCGACTCGATCGTTTGGGCTCGGACCCTTAGCTTTGTGCCGCGCGCCAGTTAACCAAAGTTTAAGGAGGAAACGGTTATGATGTTTGTTGTCGCGGGTGTGGTGCTGCTGCTAGCTAGCGCTGCACGTAGGGACCGTCTGCGATGAAGACGAGCCTGGCGAGGATGATTTCGCAGCTTATGCCAGCTCATCCAGCGATGGCTTAGCGTGGTGGAGATCGGGCGTATCGAACCCTTCCTTCAATCGCTGGTAGATCGGAGCCGACAGATCACGGCTCCGTTTGTGGGGCCGTACTGCGCAGGAGCTGGGAAAGCCTTGTTGCAGAGCGCAACCCGAACAATTAAGCGTCCTGAAGTCGAGCAAGTGCGATCCGATCGATTGTAGTATCGTTCCGCTGTCGCACGACCATCCCGCTCGCTAACTGCAGAGCGCCGCTCAGCCGAAGTTTTTTCAGCCTGGACATGCCTGATCTACGTTGCGTCATCAATACGTTAGGTCTCCATCAGATGTGCAAGCCCAGCCGGTAGTTGTCCCGCCGATCGATCAGCGTCGGCCAGCATCGTAGGGACGGGAGGGGTCGGATTAGCGCGTTCGGCACCGCAGAAACCACCCAGGCCTTTAGACCGAAGGGAAATCCCATCGCGTTCGCGCGCTCCAACGCCGCCAGGGACCGACCGCGATGCACCAGAGCCACCGCATGCAGAAAAGCAAATCTCGCTCGCCGAGCCCGATATCCCCTTGCTCGAGGTGATGGACCCAAGACCCCACGTAACGCTCGAACCTCACGCCCCCGCATCAGCCACCTCTGGTCCAGCACAAATCCGAAGTGAGACGTTGACCGCGTCGCGTGTCCGTGAGACCGTTTATTCAACCCGCCAGTCCAAGGTGGAAGGTCAAGCAAAGGGAGGCACGCCGTGATCCACATTCTCCGGGACAGCCTGACCGCTGTCGTTTCCGCCACCGCGATGCTGCTCGCCGGCGCCAGCAACGCCCGCGCGGATGCGACCATCACCATCGCCACCGTGAACAACGGTGACATGGTGGTGATGCAGAAGCTGTCTTCGGAATTTGAAAAGCAGCATCCCGACATCCACCTGCGCTGGGTCGTGCTGGAGGAAAACGTGCTGCGCCAGCGCGTTACCACGGATATCGCGACCAAGGCCGGGCAGTTCGACGTGCTGACGATCGGTAACTATGAAGTGCCGATCTGGGCGAAGCAGGGCTGGCTGACGCCGATGGACAACCTGCCGGCGAGCTATGACGTCGACGACCTGTTGAAGCCCGTGCGTGCTGGGCTGACCTATGACGGTAAGATCTACGGCCTGCCGTTCTACGGCGAGAGCGCGATGACCTACTACCGCACGGATTTGTTCGAGAAGGCCGGCATCAAGATGCCGGACGATCCTACCTACGAGCAGATCCGCGGTTTTGCCGACAAGATCACCGACAAGCCGAACCAGATCTATGGCATGTGCCTGCGCGGCAAGCCCGGTTGGGGTGAGAACATGGCCTACGTCACCTCGCTGGTGAATGCCGAGGGCGGTCAATGGTTCGACATGAAGTGGAAGCCGGCGCTTGAAACGCCCGCGTGGCACAAAGCGATCAGCTTCTATGACGACATACTGAAGGCTGATGGGCCGCCGGGCGCGACCTCGAACGGCTTCAACGAGAACCTTGCGCTGTTCGCCAGCGGGCATTGCGGCATGTGGATCGACGCCACGGTCGCGGGCGGCTTGCTGTACGACAAGAAACAATCGCAAGTCGCCGACAAGGTGGGCTTCGCGCCGATGCCGACCGGCAGCTTCAAGGGTGCACCAACCTGGCTTTGGAGCTGGAATCTCGCCATCCCGGTTTCCTCCAAACAGCAGGACGCGGCTCGGACATTCATAAGCTGGGCCACCTCCAAGGAATACATCGAGCTCGTGGCCAAGGAAAATGGCTGGGTGTCGGTCCCGCCGGGAACCCGCGTGTCCACCTATGAAAGCGCTGACTATCAGAAGGCGGCCCCGTTTGCGGGCTTCGTGCGTAAGGCGATCGAGGTCGCCAATCCGGACGGCCAGACGGAGCAGCCTCGGCCGTACCAGGGCGCTCAGTTCGTCGCCATTCCCGAATTCCAGGGTATCGGGACCCAGGTCGGCCAAACCATCGCCGGGACCTTGACGGGGCAAAGCACAGTCGACCAAGCGCTCAAGACTGCGCAGGCCGCCACCGAACGCACGATGCGACAAGCGGGCTATCCGAAAAAGTAGCGAGGCCGGCCATGTCGGCAACAACCCCGGGCGCGGCGGCGTCGCTGCCAGGGCCAGACACCGAAGCGTCGCCGGCCCGCAAGGTTGGCGGCCTGCTGCTGATGCCATCGGTTATCGTCCTGCTGGCCTGGATGATCGTCCCGCTGGTGCTTACGCTGTGGTTCTCTTTCCAATACTATAACCTCGTCGACCCCACGACTCACGGGTTCGCCGGCATCGACAATTACCAGTATCTGGTGACCGATCCGGACTTCTGGGTTTCGCTGGAGAATACCCTGATACTGCTGGCTGCCGTCCTGGTTATCACGGTCGGCTTCGGAACCTTGCTGGCTGTGTTGTTCAACCAACCGTTTCCTGGACGAAACATCGCTCGTGTGCTGGCGATTTCCCCGTTCTTCGTCATGCCCACGGTCAGCGCGCTGATCTGGAAGAACCTGCTGATGCACCCGATCTACGGGGTGTTCGGAGCCGTTGCGAGCACTTTGGGTCTGCAGCCCGTCGACTGGTTCGCGCAACTCCCGCTCGCGTCTATCATCGCCATCGTATCCTGGGAGTGGCTGCCGTTCGCGCTGCTGATCCTGCTTACCGCCGTTCAGTCGCTGGACCACGAGCAGAAGGAAGCCGCGCGCATGGATGGTGCCGGCGTGTTCGCGCAGTTCTTCTTCATCACCTTGCCGCATCTGTCCCGCGCCATCGGTGTGGTGATTATGATCGAAACGATCTTCCTGCTGACGGTGTTCGCTGAGATCTTCGTCACCACCTCGGGCGGACCCGGCAACGCGACCACCAATCTCGCGTTCCTGATCTATGCCCGAGCGTTGCTGCAATATGATATCGGTGGCGCCTCGGCCGGCGGTGTCGTAGCGATCGTCCTGGCCAATATCGTCGCCTTCTTCCTGGTGCGCAGCATCGCTCGCCGGCTGGAGGTCTAGGGATGAAAGAAACCCCCCTGCAACGTCTGCTTGCCACCGTGTTCGGCTGGCTTGTCGCGCTGCTGCTGTTCTTCCCGATCGCCTGGATGGTCCTGACAAGCTTCAAGTCGGAGCGGGACGCCGTCTCGCCGCAACTGCTGTTCTCCCCGACCCTCGAATCCTACCACGAGGTCTTCGCTCGGGCCGACTACCTGACGTTCGCGTTGAACAGCATCGTAATCTCGGTCGGCGGCACCGTCCTGGCCCTGCTATTCGCGATCCCGGCCGCTTACGCCATGGCGTTCCACCCGACGCAGCGGACCCGCGGCACCCTGCTGTGGATGTTGTCGACCAAAATGCTGCCGCCGGTCGGCGTCCTGGTGCCAATTTATTTGCTGTTTCGCACCGCCGGTTTGCTCGATACCCGCAGCGGCCTGGTCATGATCTACGCGCTGATGAACCTACCGATCGTCGTCTGGATGCTGTTCACCTTCTACAAGGAAGTGCCGAACGAGATACTGGAGGCCGGCCGCATGGACGGCGCGCAAACCGCGGGCGAGGTCTGGTATCTGCTGTTGCCGCTGACCTTGCCCGGCGTCGCCTCCACCGGCCTGCTGTCGTTGATCCTGTGCTGGAACGAGGCGTTCTGGAGCCTGAACCTGACGTCAGCCGGCGCCGCGCCGCTGACCGCGTTTATCGCTTCGTTCTCCAGTCCCGAGGGTCTGTTCTTCGCCAAGCTGTCCGCCGCATCGACGATGGCTGTCGCGCCGATTTTGGTGTTCGGCTGGTTCAGTCAACGGCAACTGGTGCAAGGGCTGACCTTCGGTGCCGTAAAGTAAAGGAGCTCGCGCAATGGCCACACTACAACTACGCAATCTGCGCAAAAGTTACGGACCGGTCGAAGTCATCAAGGGCGTCAACCTCGATATCTCCGACCGCGAGTTCGTGGTCTTCGTCGGGCCGTCCGGATGCGGCAAGTCCACGCTGCTGCGCATGATCGCCGGCCTGGAGGAAATCACCGGCGGCGATCTGATGATCGACAGCAAGAAGGTGAACCGGGTCGGCCCGGCGGATCGCGGTCTGGCGATGGTGTTCCAGTCATACGCTTTGTATCCCCACATGACGGTGCGGCAGAACATGGCGTTCGCCTTGCGCCTGGCCGGTGTCGCCAAGGCCGAACGCGACCGCAAGGTGGATGAGGCCGCCCGGATCCTGCAACTGGAACCCTATCTGGAGCGGCGGCCAAAGGATCTGTCCGGCGGGCAGCGCCAGCGTGTCGCCATCGGGCGGGCGATCGTGCGCCAGCCCAAGGTCTTCCTGTTCGACGAGCCCCTATCGAACCTCGATGCCGCCTTGCGCGGCCAGATGCGGATCGAGCTTTTGCGCCTGCACGATGAATTGAATGCGACCATGATCTACGTCACCCACGACCAAGTCGAGGCGATGACGATGGCCGACAAGATCGTGGTCCTGCAGGCCGGGCGCGTGGAGCAGGTCGGCTCACCGCTCGAACTGTATCATCATCCGGCGAACCTATTTGTCGCGGGCTTCATCGGTTCTCCGCGCATGAACCTGATGGAGGCCAAGGTTGTCCAGGCTGATGCCGGTGGAGCATCGGTGTCGACGCCCTACGGCTCGCGGATTGCGGTTCCGGTTGAATCCGGCGCGGTTCGGACTGGCGATGCGGTCACCCTCGGTATCCGCCCTGAAGGCTTGCATCTCGATCCCGCCGGTCCGATCGCCGCCACCGTGGCCCTTGTGGAGCGGCTCGGCGGCCTGACCCTGCTGCATATAACCGCAGCAGGCAACCAACCGATGATCGTGCAGATCGAGGGCAGCGACGCGACCCGCCCGCACGACCAGATCCGGCTCGCGGTCGATCCCGCCGCCTGCCACCTGTTCGACAAATCCGGTCAGGCCCTGCCGCAACTGGTTCGGCATCCGCTGGCCGCCTGACCGGCGGCTGCATGTTCCTCGGCCTCGATTTCGGCACCTCGGCGGTCAAGGCGCTGCTGGTGGACGGCGAGCAAGCCGCGGTTGCCTCCTCCAATATGCCACTGTCCGTGCAGCGTCCGGCGGTAGGCCACAGCGAGCAGGATCCGGAGGCCTGGTGGCAGGCGATGCTGGACGCCGTCGATTCGCTCGGCCGCGATCATGCCGCCGCGTTGTCCGCGGTCGCTGGTATCGGCCTCTCGGGTCAGATGCACGGCGCGGTGCTGTTGGACGGCGCCGGCAGCGTTCTTCGCCCCGCCATCCTGTGGAACGATGTCCGTTCAGCCGCCGAATGCACCGAGTTGGAGAAGGCTGTTCCCACCCTCCGGCAGGTGACCGGCAATATCGCAATGCCCGGCTTCACCGCGCCAAAGCTGCTGTGGGTGCGCAAACACGAGCCGGCCGTCTTCGCGAAGGTGCGCACCGTTCTGTTGCCGAAAGCCTATATTCGCTACCGCATGACCGGTGACATGATCGAGGAGATGTCGGATGCCTCCGGCACGCTGTGGCTCGACGTCGGCGCACGTGACTGGTCCGGCGCCATGCTCGCGGCTACCGGCTTGTCCCGTGAGGCGATGCCGCGCCTGGTCGAGGGCAATGCCCCGGCAGGAGCCCTCCGCCCGGAACTTGCTTCTCGATGGCGCATGACGGGAAGGCCCATTCTGGCCGGAGGGGCGGGGGACAACGCCGCAGGCGCGGTAGGGTTGGCGGCCATCCAGCCAGGTGACGCATTCGTCTCCCTGGGCACGTCCGGCGTGTTGTTCGCCGCGACCGACCGGTTCCGGCCGTACCCGCAAGCCGCTGTTCACGCGTTCTGTCATGCACTTCCCGCCACTTGGCACCAGATGGGCGTGACACTCTCCGCGGCCGCCTCATTGGCCTGGTGGGCCGGCGTCACCGGACGTTCCGAGTCGGAGCTTCTTACCGAAGTTGGCCAGCCCGGGTCCCCGAGCCCCGCACTCTTCCTGCCCTACCTTGGCGGCGAGCGGACACCGCACAACGATGGCACGCTCCGCGGCGCCTTCGCCGGCTTGTCGCACGCCACCGATCGGCGTCTGCTGACGCAGGCGGTCCTGGAGGGCGTGGCCTTCTCATTGCGGGACTGCCTGGACGCCCTGGTGTCCTCCGGAACGCGGATCGAGACGGCCGACGTGATCGGCGGCGGCTCCCGCTCGCCCGTCTGGATCGGCATCATAGCGTCTGTTCTTGGGATCCCGCTATCCCGTCTGGCTGCCGGCGAGACCGGAGGCGCCTTCGGGGCGGCCAGGCTCGCCCGAATGGCGGTGACCGGAGAGGCTCCGGACGCAGTGTGCACGCCGCCGGTCCGCGCCGAGACCATTCCGCCCGATCCGGCGCTAACCTCGGCCTACGCGGAGCGGCTGGCCGTCTACCGTTCCTTGAACAGAGGCGTCGCCGGCGTAGTGCGGGAGGGCTGAGATGAACCTGCGGGACAAGATTGCAGTGGTGACCGGCGCCGGACGCGGGATCGGTCGAGCCATTTGCGCACGCTATATCGAGGAAGGCGCGTTCGTCTTTGTCACGGACATCGACGAGGCAAAGGCACGGAGCGTCGCAACTGAACTGGGTCAGCATGCCGCCGCCCTGCGACTGGATGTTACCAGCCAGGAGTCGATCGACGGCATGATCGCTGCGGTGGTCGCCCAGCGCAGTCGGCTGGACATCCTGGTCAACAATGCCGCTATCTTCGATCTGGCACCGATCGTCGAGATCTCCCGGGCGAGCTACTACCGCGTGTTCGCTGTCAACGTTGAAGGCCTGTTGTTCACCTTGCAGGCGGCTGCAAAGCAAATGATCGCCCAGGGTGGCGGCGGCAAAATCATCAACTTTGCCTCCCAGGCCGGGCGGCGGGGCGAGGCTCTGGTGGCTGTGTATTGCGCGTCCAAAGCCGCTGTGATCAGCCTGACGCAGAGCGCGGGCCTCGATTTGATCAAGCACGGCATCAACGTCAACGCAATCGCGCCCGGCGTGGTGGATAACGAGCACTGGGACAACGTGGATTCGCTATTTGCACGACAGGAGGGACTCGCTGCTGGTGAAAAGAAACGTCTAGTCGGCGCTAGCGTCCCGATCGGGCGCATGGCTCGGCCGGAGGAAATAGGCGGGCTGGCGACGTTCCTGGCGAGCGCGGATGCCGATTATATCGTTGCGCAGACCTACAACATCGACGGCGGCAACTGGATGAGTTGATTGTGGCCGAGGGCTCGCAAAACATCTCGTTGCCGTTACAACCAGCATCCCGGTTTGCGGCAACACTGGGAGCTAATCCCACGGGCTGTGTACAACCGGAGGAGGCAGCTGGACCCGTTCCTAGACCTCCCGCAAATCCTTCTCTTTGGCAATTTCGTGCTCTGGATAGTAGCCGCGCGCGCTATCGAGTGAGCCTGCATCGGTAGATAACCTCGGCGGTCGCCGCGCCCAACTCTCGCCCTTGTTCGGAAGCGCCGGCCTGCACAATCACCGGATGCCCCTGCGGCATGCACGCCAAATTCAATGGGCCTCGCACTTTGACCCAACTTTCCCACCGTTACGCATCCGACACCCGGAATGCCCCAGAAAACTGCGGGGTTCCGAGGCCAATGTCGATTTGTGGTGCTAAAAGTCACTGCCCTTTCCGAGGACATTTGGCATTGACCGGCTCGACGCTGATGTGCTGGCGTCGGTGTTCGAGGAATGCAGTTCGCACAGTTGGTCGTCGAAAATCAAGGCTGGACCATCGATTTTCGCTCGGCGCACTTCAGTCAGAGCTTCCACCACCTTGGCACGTGTGGTGCCTAAATCGCTCTGCGCCCCACAATGCTTTGATTTCAAGTCATATTTTTTTGTCTGGTGGGAAAGTTGGGTTTGAAGAACCGCCCCTGATGATTGAGCACATGCATCTGCGCTTCGTCGAAATACCAACCAGAAGAGCGCCGTCGTCCCACCATCGCAGGGGAATCTGATGTAACGATTACGCAACTAGAAGGTCGGCGAGGTAACCACCATCCCAGCCGGCGACCTTGCGTCGGATCCTGAGTGACCGCCTTGCGGGAAAACCTTGGCCCGCGACCCGTGATAGACCGCAACAGTCGAGATCGTCGGGCCGCGGAGACCGATCAAATTGCGTGCCCATAATTATGCAAGCGGTGTCCTCCCGAAGGGTTTCGTGGGGTGCGGCCAACTGACGGTATCGACCTGCAATTGGGCTGTGCTGTGTGAGGCAACAGCCGAATTAAATCAAGCCAATGCAGAGCCTTTGTCAGGCGTGCTGCCTTTCCCATTTGCCAGCAATTTGGAACGTTCGCATGACGGCTTGCGTGTCGCTGTTGCGTGCCATCAACGCTGGCGGAACAGGAATGCGCCCGATGAAGGAGTTGCAAGCTATTTGTGTCGACCTCGGCTTGGACAATGTTCGAACCTACATCCAGAGCGTAGTGTTGTGTGCGCAAGTCAAATGCGTGAACGAACTCTGAAGCAGAAGCTGGAATACGCGGTGTCCGAGAAGATGGGCAAAGACATTAGTGTATTGATTCGGACAAGCTTCCGAGTTGCGATCGGGACGGGAGGCCCTGCCAGCGATAAGTATCGAAACCGGTCGTGTCCCATCAAGTGGTGTAGGAGCTGTGGGTAAGTAGCCCGTCTCCGCGACCGTCAAGAGTCAAGGCGGAGGTCGGCGCTGCCCAGCATGCTGGTAACCGCAAACTGCTCGAACCGTGTCTGCATCGGCTGTGGTCCGTCTTCAGGAGATATGCGACACGACGGGGCATTCGGTCTTCACGTCCGGGCGACCCCCA